>CAKSWY010000022.1 GCA_934513685.1 uncultured Oscillospiraceae bacterium
ATCGGTATGGCCTGAATGTTGATGTGAGTGACGGCCCTACTTATGTAGACGGGCGCGAACATAACGACCTTATGTTTACAAAGAGAAATCGGCTGATTTTGAATGGTCAGTCTTTCACAAAAGAACGATGACATCTGTGCTAGTTGAAAAAGCCACCTTTCCGCAGTAATGCTGGAGGGGTTTTTTTCGTTTGCATAGGATTTTAGGTGTGGGCAGAAAATAGCGGTGCCGCCCTGCCCCCAAAAAATAGAGAACCGCTCTGGCCGGAAAGGCCGCTTATCGGCCGCGCCCTCGCGAAAGCTTTGCACAAACGCAGCCGAAAATTTGCATAAGGGCTTGATTTCGGCGCCGGTTGCCTTTATCTTATTCTTATATGGAGAAATTTGCTTTTCCTGCGCCCCTGCGCGCTTCGCGCTTTGGGCCGGGCGGCTTGTGAAACAACAAACTGAGCGAAAGAGGTACACCATGAAACTGCACTTTACAAAAATGCACGGCTGCGGCAACGATTACATTTATCTGGACCAGCGCGGCGGCCTGCGGGATGATATTCCGGAACTGGCGAGACGGCTGTCCCGCCGGCACCTGTCGGTCGGGGCGGATGGCGTGATCTGCATCAGCGCGCCCGTTACCCCCGGCGCGGATGCCCGTATGGAGATGTTCAACGCAGACGGGAGCCGGGGCGTTATGTGCGGCAACGGCATTCGGTGTGTGGCCCAATGGCTGCGGGACCATGGCTGCGAGAAAGAGGTGCTGCACATTGACACGGACGACGGCGTAAAGCTGCTGCGCTGGCAGGGCGACGGCCGGTGGCAGGTGGAGATGGGCAAGGCGCGCTTCCTGCCCGAGCAGATTCCCTGCCGAGGGCTGGGCGATGGCCCGGTGGTGGGCCGTACTCTGAATGTGGTCGGAAAAGACTGGACCGTGACCTGCGTTTCCATGGGCAACCCCCATTGCGTGACCCGGGTGGACAATGTGGACGACCTGGATCTGGAAAAAATCGGCCCCAGCTTTGAGCACCATGCCGCCTTTCCGGACCGGGTGAACACCGAATTTATTCAGGTGCTCAATCCCACCCGGCTGCGTATGCGTGTGTGGGAGCGCGGCAGCGGCGAGACGCTGGCCTGCGGCACCGGCACCTGCGCGGCAGTGGCGGCCATGTGCGCGTTGGGCGTGTGCGAAAAGGGCACCAATGTGCAGGTGCAGCTGCGCGGCGGCACCCTGACCATCTGTGTGACCGACGAGGGCATTCTGATGACCGGCCCGGCCGAAACCGCCTACGAGGGCGACGTGGAGGTATGACGGACCAAAAGGGCAAAAGATGCTTTTTGCAGGGGCACTTTTGTGTTATACTGAATACGGTATTAAAAAGGTAAACGCTTCCTGGTGTTTTGTCCGGCTGCCGACGGGAAAGCGGCACTGCCGATGCAAGGCCCCGCAGGATGATTGGGAAAGTGAGGAACCAACCAATGAAAATGAACCATCATTACGAGGAGATCTCCCAGAGCTACCTCTTCAGCACCGTGGCCAAGAAGGCTGCGGATTTCCAGAAGAAGTACCCCGACCGGGAGATGATCAAGCTGAGCATCGGCGATGTGACGCTGCCTCTGGCGGGCGCGGTCATCAAGGCGCTGCACGGCGCAGTGGACGAGATGGGCAAGGCCGAGACCTTCCGCGGCTACGGCCCCGAGCAGGGCTATGCGTTCCTGCAGGAAGCCATTGCCAACTACTACGCCGGCCATGGCGTGCAGCTGGACCCCAATGAAATCTTTGTCAGCGACGGCGCAAAGAGCGACCTGGGCAACATTCTGGACCTGTTCGATCAGGACAATGTGGTGCTGGTGCCCGACCCTGTTTACCCCGTGTATGTGGACACCAACGTGATGGCGGGCCGCAAGGTGCTGTATGCCCCGGCCAACGAGGAAAACGGCTTTTTGCCCATGCCGGATGACAGCGTAAAGGCCGATATCATCTATCTGTGCAGCCCCAACAACCCCACCGGCGCGGTGTACACCCGCGAGCAGCTGGCCCAGTGGGTGGCCTATGCCCGCAAGAACGACGCCATTCTGCTGTTTGACGCCGCCTACGAGTGCTTTGTGACCGACCCCGCCCTGCCCCGCAGCATTTTCGAGATCGAGGGTGCCAAGGAGTGTGCCATTGAGTTCTGCAGCTTTTCCAAGATCGCCGGCTTCACCGGTACCCGCTGCGGCTACACCGTGGTGCCCATGGCCATTGAGCGCGAGGGCATGAGCCCCAACAAGATGTGGCTGCGCCGCCAGACCACCAAGTTCAACGGCGTGCCCTACATTGTGCAGCGCGGCGCGGCCGCCGTGTTCACGGAGGACGGCATGGCGGAGATCCAGCACAACCTGGATTACTACCGTGCCAACGCCAAGGTAATTGCCGGCGCGCTGGATGAGTGCAACGTGTGGTACTGCGGCGGCAAGAACAGTCCCTACATCTGGATGAAGTGCCCCGGCGGCATGGACAGCTGGACCTTCTTCGACTGGCTGCTGGAGACCACCGGCGTGGTGGGTACCCCCGGCGTGGGCTTTGGCAGCTGCGGCGAGGGCTTCTTCCGCCTGACCGCGTTCGGCAACGCCGAAAAGACCAAGATCGCGGCCGAGCGTGTGAAGAACGCCATTCTGAGCCTGAACAAGTAAAGTTCAGAGGCTGTTCTGCGGGCCGGACGGCGTAAACGCTGCGGCGAAGTACGGAAGGCACACAGAAATCATCTGAAAAAGAACCTCTGCCGCAGTCGATCGGGCTGCGGCAGAACTATATACCAAAACGAACAGGAGGCTGCGATATGGTAGTTGCCCGCCCTTATGGCGTGACCGCCGATGGCCATGCCGTGACCGAATACACCCTGGAAAATGCCCGTGGAATGCAGGTGAAATGCCTGGACTGGGGCGGCCGGGTCACGTCGATCCGTGTGCCGGACCGGGAGGGGCACCTGGTGGACGTGGTGCTCGGCTTTGACGCGCTGGCCGAATATGAGGCGGATACGCAGAGCATTGGAGCCTTTGTGGGCCGGTATGCCAACCGCATTGAGCGCGCCGTATTTACGCTGGATGGGGTGGAACACCGCCTTCAGGTGAACAATGGCCCGAACCACAACCACGGCCCGTGGGGCAGCCGCCCCATGCAGGCGGATTGGGCCGTGGGCGGCGACCGGCTGATTCTTCGCTACCACAGCCCGGCCGGGGAGGACGATATGCCCGGCACCGTGGACGCCCAGGTGCAGTACATTCTGGAGGAGGACAACACGCTTACCATCCGCTACCATGCGGTGACGGACGCGGCCACCCCCATCAACCTGACCAACCACAGCTACTTCAATCTGGCCGGAAGCGGGGACGTGCTGAACCACACCCTGCGCCTTTGGGCGAAAAACTTTACCCGGGCGGATGAAAACAGCTGCCCCTTCGGCACCATTGACCCGGTGGCGGGCACCCCTATGGATTTCACCGTGGAAAAGCCCATGGGCCGGGACATTGAGGCGGAGTACGACCAGCTGGTCTGGGGAAAAGGCTACGACCACAACTGGTGTGTGGACGGCGAGGCCGGAACCCTGCGCCCGGCGGCGGCGGCTTACAGCCCGGAAACCGGCATTGAAATGGACTGCCTGACCACCCAGCCCGGCGTGCAGTTCTACACCGCCAACTGGCTGCCGGAGGGCCTGCCCGGCAAGGGCGGCCGGCCGATGTTCCCGCGGGCGGGCTTCTGCCTGGAAACGCAGCACTATCCCTGCAGCCCCAACCGGCCGCAGTTCCCCAGCGCCATTCTGCGCCCGGGTGAGGAATACAACGAGACGACCCAATATCGGTTCCGTACCCGGTAAGGGGCGAGCACCAAGGAGGTTTTATTATGGAAGAGATCATGGCGTTTTTGAAAGAGAATCCCACCTTCTATTTTGCCACCGTGGAGGGGTACAAGCCCCGTGTGCGGCCGTTTGGCTTTGCCATGGAGTACAAGGGCCGGCTGTATTTCGCCATCGGCAAGCACAAGGCGGCCTATAAGCAGATTCTGGACAATACCAACATCGAGATCTGCACGGCCAACGACCGGGGCGAGTGGCTGCGCATTCAGGGCACCGTGGATTTTGACAACACCGAAGCCGCGAAAAAGCGCGCCTTTGAGGTAATGCCTCAGCTGGCGGACATTTACAACCCCGAAAGCGGCCTGGAGCTGGGCATGGTGTACATGGACCGGATGAGCGCCAAGCTGTTCAGTATGTCCGGCGTAGTACGGGATCTGGATACGTATTGAAAAGCGGAACCCGGCCATTCCGCCGGAAAAAGCCGATGACAAGTGACCCATAAAGCGTAAAAAGCGCGTTCCCGTATATGGGAACGCGCTTTTTGTGTGGTTGGTTTGCCAGGTGCCGGGCCTTGCGCGCCCCGGCCGAAGAAGGCTCAGTGCGCAGCGGTGCGCTTCTGTTCATCCTCCAGATGCTGGTAGTGGGTGTGCAGGCCGCTCTCCGAGTCAGGGTCCAGCATACTGGCCCGCTGACTGCTCAGATGCACGTCGTAGCCGGTGCCCTCCATGTCATGGTCGTGGTGGCCATGGGGCTGCCCGAAGGTGGGCACAAACAGGTACTTGCGCACAAAGAACAGGATAGCCACGCTGATGATGACCAGCAGGTTCTGCTGGGGGGTGGTCTCGTGCACCACCATCTCACGGGCCATGGTGAACATCAGCACCTCAATGACCGCGCCGGTGGAATGCTTGCACAGCATCTTCAGGGCCTCAACGCCCAGGATGAGGGTGAAGATGTCCTCCAGAAAATTGTGGAAGATTTCGGTGTCTCCGTTGATCTCCAGCGAGAACAGGGGCGGAATCATCTGTACGGCGCAGATGAGCAGGGCCACCGCCAGAATGGCCGAGAGAAGAATCTCCAGATAGGTGGCACAGATGGAAAGAAAATAGCGCAGTTTGCCTTTCAGTTTTACGTTCAAATTGGGTCACTCCTGTTTTGTCAAAGGGGGATGGGCGGTCCGGCGCTGTACAAGCCCGGGCGTCATTTGAGGCGGCCGTGGGCGCGGTGTGCACCGGCCGGGCCGCAGACATATTTATTATTATACAGGAATGGAGCAATTGGGTAAAGTGCTTTGGCCATGGTACGCGGCAGTTCCAGCGCGGTTCAGGGGCGGCCCGGTTCGGTGCCGGGGAAGTAATGGGCCAGAATCTCGGCCCAGCTGCTACCGGCGGCGGCCATGGCCCTGGCCCCGTACTGGCTCAGCCCCACGCCGTGGCCATAGCCCCAGGTGATCAGGGCGAACTGCTCTTCCCCGGGCTGCCATTGGATGGAAAAGCAGGCGCTGCGCAGGGCCAGAACCCGCCGCAGCACCGTGCCCCGCACCCACTGCCCGGCCACCTGAATGCGGGACACGTAGCCGGCGTCGGTGTACTCCTGCGCGCCGAACCAGTCTGCCGGGTCTTGGGGCAATTCATAATCCGGGAAGGCCACCGCCAGCAGGTGCTCCATCTGGGGACGGGTGAGGTTGAAGCGCGCTTCGCAGTCCGGGTCGGCGCGGTCGGTGTGGGAATCCACCCCCTGCAGATAGGGAAGGGTCTGCTCCCAGACGTTCTGGCTGGCTTCGGTGCGGCCGTTGCTGATGGCATGATAGCAGGCGGCGGCCGGTTCGCCCTCGTACAGCAGAATCTGATCCAGCACCTCGTCCACCAGAGCAGACAAGCGGGCATAGTTTTCGCTGTAGGCATCGCCCCAGTAGCTGCGCAGAACCTCCTCGGTCATAAAGCCCTCCCGGCGGGCGGGGTCAGCGGAGAGAAAGGCTCCGGAAAGGCTGCTGCGGTCCGCGTGACTTTTTTGATAGAGGGCGTAGCTGTGGCTGGCCACGGCCTGGGCCTGCAGCGCCTCGTCCGGCCAGGTAATGGGCATTTCGCTGGCTACCGAGCCGAGAACGTAGTCACGCACCGGCACGGTGAGCACGGTGTTGCTGCCTGTGTCCAACACCAGAAGCGGCTCTTCCCCGGTTGGGGTTGGCTCCGGCGCGGCCGTCCGTTCCCCGGCGGGGGCTTCCGGTGCAGGTTCCGCCGCGGCGGTGGGGGCCGGTTCGGCGGCCGCCGGCCGGGTGCTGTCCGAGAGAAGAAAACAGGCCAACGGAATCAAAAAAGAAAGCAGGGCGAACAGGACAAGTTCAAGCAGCGTTCTGCGCATGGGGCAATCTCCTTCCTGCGGGGGTACGGGCCGCCTTGCAATTTTGCCGGGGGAAGGGTACAATAAAATCTGTCTCCCCTCGGCCGCTGCGGTGGGCGGCGGGTGGCATGAAAACGAATGACCGGGCAGTCGTCCGATAAACAACAGCGCCAATGTGCGCGGAAATAGTGAGGAAGCAACATGAAACGTTTGGCCGCGGGGATTTCTCTGCTGGTGCCGGTGGCAGCGGGTGCGGTGCGCTGGCTGGATCTGGTGAACTTTTGCGACCTGACCACCGGCTTTGTAACGCTGGGGCCGGTTTGGGCGCGGTATCTGTGCATGGCACTGGTGCTGTCGCTGGGGGTGCTGGCCAGCTTTCTGGCGGCCCGGCGGCCCAGCGGCCTGGTGCGGTGCAGCATGAGCCTTGGGCTGCTGTGCCTGCTGGCGGGCGGCGCGTTTGCGGCGCTGGCCGGGGTGCAGCTGGCGGCCCTGCTGGGGGGCAGAGAGGCGGATGTGCTGGAAACCGCGCAGACGGTGCTGTATCTGCTGACGGCGCTGTGGCTGCTTTTGCTGGGCATCAGCCGGGTGGCGGGCAGCACCGTGGCCCCCAGCGGGAGCGCCTGGACCGGGATTCTGGGTACGTTTGCGTTTTATCTGCTGACGGTTCGGCGGTTCTGCTTTAACCCCTCCGGCATCGTGCGCATTGTGCCGACGGTGCAGGTATTCAGTGCGCTCAGTGCGCTGGTGCTGCTTCAGGGGGCGGTCAAGGCGTTCTACCTGCCGCATCTCCCGGTTGGGCGGGGGCTGTTCTTCCGCGGCTATCTGGCGTTCTTCTTCTGCACCTGCCTGGAAGCGCCCCAGGCGGTGTGCCTGTATCTGGGCGGCCAGTACACTCTGGCCCAGCTGGCGGAGGGCTTGGCCCTCGGCGTGATCGGCCTGATCGGCCTGCGCTGTGCGGCGCTCACTGTGGGGGAAGAGCAGCCGGAGCAGCCGAAGTCGCAAGAGCAGCCGGAAGCGGCGGAGGAAGATCCGACCCGGTAAGATGGGTTGTACCAGCCGCCCGATGAAAAAACAGGGGAGAACGGCGGTTGTGCCCGGTTTCGCCGGAATGTTTGCAAACAAGACAGGCTGTGCCGCGGCCCGGAAAAGCCGGGAGCGGGCGGCCGCTTCTCAAAGCCTCAAACACATTGAAGTGAAAAACAAAAACGCGCTCGGAGAGTTTCCAGGCGCGTTTTTCCTTTTGACGATTTACAGATTTATAATGGATGTTCTGGATGCCTGTAACGATCAGACATCCAGAATGCAGCAGGGGTACAGCAGCGCTGTCGCCATGCCGTAAGGGCCGCCGGGCAGGGCGGGGCAGCGGCCGGGTGCCTGTGCGCAGGGCAGCCAAAGCCCGGCGCAGTTGGCGGCCCCCAGGCCGAAAAATGCCCGCCCGTCGCCTGCCCGGGCGGTAAGCTGCCAGAAGGCGGCCCCGCGGGGCAGAGGGTCTGCCGGGGCGTTCTTGTGAAGAGGCTGCCAGCGGAGGAACAGCGCCGCCCCGCGGCCCTGAGGCCGGACGGAAAGGGCAAGGCCGCCGGTGCCGGCCAGCAGAACCCCGCGGCTGAGGTGCAGCAGGGCCGCCCACAGGCATTCGGCAGGCAGGGGCACCGCCAGCGGCCCGGCGGGCAGGCAGAGCGAGACGGCGGCCGGGGGCAGCGGGCTGACCTGCCGCAGCTGCTCCACAAAGGCTAAGCACGCCGGGGCCAGCTCGGTGGGGCAGGCGGGGGCGTGCAGCCGGGCCAGGGCCTCCAGCGTGCAGGCGGCCCGAAGCAGCCGATACCCCGGCCCGCGGCGCCCGGCGGCGAACTGTTCGGCGGCAGCCTGCCGCAGGGCAGCGGCGGGTTCGCTCAGCCCCATTTTGACATCCCACCTCTCGCCAGGCACGGCAGGCCGCACGGCTGCGCCCGTTTGGATTAGTGTGCTGCCGCAGTGGTGCAAAATCCACGAAAAAATGTGGAAAGGATGCAAAACATTGGGCTTTCTGGATTTTTGTGTTAAATTTTTGTCAACTACTTGCAGTTTGCTGCTTTTTGGGATACAATAAAGTCAGTGCAAACCCAAACACAGAGAGCGGATGACAATTTCCCTGCCGCCGCGCTCCTGCACACCAAAACAACTCATTCAGGGAGGAAAATAACAATGGCAGTTAAAGTTGCGATCAATGGTTTCGGCCGCATCGGCCGCCTGGCTTTCCGTCAGATGTTTGAGGCTGAGGGCTACGAGGTTGTGGCCATCAACGACCTGACCAGCCCTGCGATGCTGGCTCACCTGCTGAAGTACGACACCGCTCAGGGCAGCTTCCTGGGCAAGATCGGCGAGAACAAGCACACCGTCGAGGCCGGCGAGGATTACATCGTGGTTGACGGCAAGAAGATCACCATCTATGCCAAGGCCAACGCTGCCGAGCTGCCTTGGGGCGAGATCGGTGTGGACGTGGTGCTGGAGTGCACCGGCTTCTACACCAGCAAGGCCAAGGCTCAGGCTCATATTGAAGCCGGCGCCAAGAAGGTCGTTATCTCCGCTCCTGCCGGCAACGATCTGAAGACCATCGTGTACAGCGTGAACGAGAAGACCCTGACCGCTGAGGATCAGATCATCTCCGCTGCTTCCTGCACCACCAACTGCCTGGCCCCCATGGCCGACACCCTGAACAAGACCTATCCCATCGTCTCCGGCATCATGACCACCGTTCATGCTTACACCGGCGATCAGATGATCTTGGATGGCCCCCAGCGCAAGGGTGACAAGCGTCGTGCCCGCGCCGGCGCCCAGAACATCGTTCCCAACAGCACCGGTGCTGCCAAGGCCATCGGCCTGGTCATCCCCGAGCTGAACGGCAAGCTGATCGGTTCTGCTCAGCGTGTGCCTGTTCCCACCGGCTCCACCACCATTCTGGTGGCCGTTGTCAAGGGCAAGGATGTGACCAAGGAGTCCATCAACGCCGCTATGAAGGCCGCTCAGAGCCAGAGCTTCGGCTACAACGAGGAGGAGATCGTTTCCTCTGACGTGATCGGCATGAAGTACGGCAGCCTGTTCGATGCCACCCAGACCATGGTCACCAAGATCGACGACGACACCTTCCAGGTGCAGGTCGTGTCCTGGTACGACAACGAGAACAGCTACACCAGCCAGATGGTTCGCACCATTAAGTACTTCGCTGAGCTGTAATCGCCCAACAGACTGAAATGCAGCGCAAAACGCCCGGCCCGGCAACCCCGAGCGGGCGATGAGCAAAGGCATAATTTAGGCCCCCCGGCGTGACGCTTTGTCACACCGGGGGGCCTTTGTTTGTGAGTGTATACCTTTGGGTTGTCATCAACCGTACTGTTCTTTGCGGAGCATTTGGGCTGCGTCCTGATACAAAGAGAGCCCGGCTTTGGCCAGAACCGGGCCGCGGCGGCTGCGGCCGAACCGCTTTACGCCGAGGGAGACCTCCCGGCGCATGATCGGCTTGATGACCGCCGTAGGCGTATGCGGCGCATTTCGGCGGCCTCGCTGAAGCTGCCCGCATCTGCCGCACGGAGAAATGCTTCCCGCTGCGGGGCGTTAATCCAAAGAGCCGAGATAGACGGCCAGTAGCGTCAGCGCCGTGGCCTGCTGCTGCGGGGTGCAGCGGTGCAGCCGGGCCAGCAGTTCGCTTTCCGGCAGCGGGGCGTCCAACTCGCTTACCAGAATTTCATCCGGTGTGGCACCGTATACCCGGCAGATGTGCAGCAGAGTTTCCAAACGCATGTTGACGGTGCCGCGTTCAATATCCGCATAGGTGCGGTCCGAAAGGCCGGCCAGTTCCGCCACCTCAGCCTGGGTAAGCCCCCGCTTTTTGCGCATGGCCAACAAGCGGTTGCCGATGGTACGCCGGTCAAAAATAAGCACAAAACCACTCCTTTGTTGCCTCTATATAGGAATTGTAGTTCCGGATAGAGTTGACAAATAGGAGCTTTGCATACATAATTACAGGAAGAAAAGTTCTTAAAATCGAATTTTAAGAAAGGAAACGCACAAAGGTCGGCCCACACAGGGCGGCTGCTGTAAGTGTCGGAATGGAAGAAGGCGGCCTTGCATACTGATTGGCGATGTTTCGTGCGTTTTTGCGATCTGTTGGCGTGATTGTATAAAAATCAAAGGCAAAATGATAAAAATTAACGTAAAATAATACTTTTGAGCCGAAAATATGGTATAATCACACTGCAGTTTTACATTATAATAAAACAACGAAGAAAGCGGCCCCGACCGGAACGAGCGGGCGAGAAGGTGATGCTGTGGACGTTCAGACGTTTTGTACCCAGGTTTTGAAAGTGACCGAGCCGGATGTACTCCAGCAGTGCATCCGCGCCATTCAGGTGCGGAACCTGCGCAAAGGGCAGGTGCTGCTGGCCTGCGGCGAATCGCCCACGGATGTGTATTTCCTCAAAAAGGGCGTGCTGCGCGGCTACTATTTTGACGAGAACGGCCGGGAGATCACCGAGTGTATTTCCGGCACCCCGGGTAAGTCGTTTATGCCCGGCTTCGATTGGCATGAGCCTGCCCGCATCAACATCGGCGCGGCGGCCGCGGACACTCAGGTGTTTGCCATTCCGGTGGCGCTGGCGGATGATATGCTGGCCACCCGGCCCGAGAGTATGCAGGTGTATGTGGAACAGATCAAGCTTGCGGGCGAGATTCACCTGAAGGCGCGCAACGCCCTGCTGGAAGGGGCGGCGCCGCAGCGCTACCAGTGGTTTTTGCAGACGTACCCCGGCGTGGCCGATCAGGTCAGCGGCAAGATCATTGCCTCGTTTCTGGGCATTACGCCGGTCACGCTCAGCCGCCTGCGCCGCAGTATGCGGCAGGAAGCGCAGGAAGCGGGCGGTGGACGGAACGACCCGACGTAACATGGCAGCCGGCGGCTGAATGACTGCGAACACGTTATAAAGATAAAGAGAAAGCGGACGGAACCCATTCCTCGGGGAGGGTTTCGTCCGCTTTTTGTCCATATTTCCGCGGCCGGCGGCCGGTGCGTAGAAACGGGGAGAATTTTGTTGGCCTGTGTTGACAATCATAGGCCGGAATGCTACACTAAAGCCGTATTGTTAGGCGACGCTAACAAATCATATCTAAGACAATTTAATGAGGAACGTGAAACAAAAATGAAGCTGAATGAACTTTCGGTGGGGCGCTGTGCCACCATCCGTGCCGTAGGGGGCACGGGGGCACTGCGCCGCCACCTGCTGGATATGGGCCTTACCCCGGGCACCGCAGTGACTCTGCGCAAAACGGCCCCGATGGGGGACCCGGTGGAACTGGAACTGCGTGGGTACGAGCTGACCCTGCGCCTGGCCGACGCCGAGAACATTGAAATTGCGGATGAACGTGCCCCCGCCCCGCCGGCCCGGCCGCACCACCCCGGCCGCCATGTGCCGCAGGTGCACCCGGGCGCCGGCGAGATGAACGCCCGCCACCGGGAAGAAGAGCACGGCCGGGCCGCCATTCCGGACGGAACCCCGCTGGTGTTTGCCCTTGCAGGCAACCAGAACTGCGGCAAAACCACCCTGTTCAATCAGCTCACCGGTTCCAACCAGCACGTGGGCAACTTCCCCGGCGTGACGGTGGACCGGAAGGACGGCAAGATCCGCGGCCATATGGAGGCCACCGTGGTGGACCTGCCCGGCATTTACAGCCTGTCGCCCTATTCCAATGAAGAGATCGTGACCCGGGACTTCCTGCTGAAGGAAAAGCCCCAGGGCATCATCAACATTGTGGACGCCACCAACATCGAGCGCAACCTCTACCTGACCCTGCAGCTGCTGGAGCTGGGCATTCCCATGGTGCTGGCCCTGAACATGATGGACGAGGTGCGGGCCAACGGCGGCACCGTGATGGTCAACGCGCTGGAGGCGGAGCTGGGCATTCCGGTCATTCCCATCAGCGCGGCCAAAAACGAGGGCATTGATGAGCTGATCCGCCATGCGCTGCACGTGGCCCATTATCAGGAAAAGCCCGCCCGCACGGATTTCTGCCGGGAGGACGGCGACAACGACGGCAGCGATGCGGTGCACCGGTGCATTCACGCCATCATGCACCAGATCGACGACCACGCCAAGCGGGCGGGAATCCCTGTGCGGTTCGCGGCGGCCAAGCTGGTGGAGGGGGATGGCCCCATTCTGGAGAGCCTGTGCCTTTCCGACAACGAAAAGGAGCTGCTGGAGCACGCGCTGGTGCAGCTGGAGGAAGAGACCGGAACCGACCGGGAGAGCGCCCTGTGCGATACCCGATACGATTTCATCAGCCACCTGTGTGAGGACACGGTGGTGAAGCCCCACGAGAGCAAGGAGCACGCCCGCAGTGTGGCCATTGATAAGGTGCTGACCGGCAAATATTTCGCCATCCCGGTGTTTTTGTGCATCATGGGTCTGGTGTTCTGGCTGACCTTCGGCAGCGTGGGCGCCTTTTTGAGCGACCTGCTCAGCGCCGGCATTGACTGGGTGACCGCCTGTGCCGATCAGGCCCTGACCAATTACGGCATCAACCCGGTGGTGCACAGCCTGGTGATCGACGGCGTGTTTGCGGGCGTGGGCAGCGTGCTCAGCTTCCTGCCGGTCATTCTGGTGCTGTTCTTCTTCCTGTCCATTCTGGAAGATTCCGGCTATATGGCCCGGGTGGCCTTTGTGATGGACAAGCTGCTCCGCCGCATCGGGCTTTCCGGCCGAAGCTTTGTGCCCATGCTCATCGGCTTTGGCTGCAGTGTGCCCGCCATCATGGCCACCCGCACCCTTTCCAGTGAGCGGGACCGGAAAATGACCATCCTGCTCACCCCCTTCATGAGCTGCTCGGCCAAGCTGCCCATCTACGGTATGTTTACCATGGCGTTCTTCCCGCACCATCGGGCGCAGGCGATGATCGGCCTGTATGTGCTGGGCATGGCGGTGGGCGTGCTGTTCGGCCTGCTTTTGAAAAACACTGTGTATCAGGGCGAACCGGTGCCCTTTGTGATGGAGCTGCCCAATTACCGGCTGCCCTCGCCCCGCAGCGTGGCCCAGCTGATGTGGGAAAAGGCTAAGGACTTTTTGACCCGCGCCTTCACCGTGATTTTTGTGGCCACCATCGTCATCTGGTTTTTACAGACCTTCGACACCCGCCTGAACGTAGTGGCGGACAGCAGCCAGAGTCTGCTCGCCCTGCTGGGCGGCCTGATCGCGCCGATCCTGGCCCCGCTGGGCTTTGGCGACTGGCGGGTGAGCACCGCCCTCATCACCGGCTTTACCGCCAAGGAAACGGTGGTGAGCACCCTGGCCGTGCTGACGGGGGCTTCCATCAGCACCCTGCCCCAGACCCTGAGCAGCCTGTTCACCCCGTTCAGCGCGCTGGTGTTCCTGGTGTTTACCCTGCTGTACACGCCCTGCGTGGCCGCCATTGCCGCCGTGCGGCGTGAGGCGGGCACCCGCCGCGCCGCCGTGCAGGTGTGCGTGCTGCAATGCACTATTGCGTGGGCGGTGGCCTTTGTGGTAAAATTGGTTGGGACACTGATGGGCCTGGCCTGAGCGCCGGGCCGAAGGTTCCCGGCACGGCTGAGGCTGTGCAGACCAGAAAAGAGGGTACGGCAAATGAACATTCAAAGCATTCTGGTGCTGGCAGGGCTGGTTGTATTTTTTGTGCTGGCCATTGCCTGGATCTCGAAAAACGGCGGTTGGCAGAGCGGCGGCTGCGGCGGGGATTGTTCCCACTGCGCCAGCCACTGCGATGACCCCGAAAAGGCCAAGAAGGCGAAATAAAACCACAGAAACAGGCGAGGGGCTTCCCGTTAGGGAGGTCCCTCGCCTGTTTTTGCTTGCAGAAATCACTGACGGCAGGGCAGCGATCCGCTTGCCGAGAAACTCCGATGGACTGGCCGGCGAAACGCTGCATACTGCGCTGAAACGATGATTTGTAAATAACCAATTGGAAAAAATATGACGCAATATACAAATCGCAAATGCTTTTGAGCGCTTTGTTTTGGTGTGTTGAATGCGTTGTTGAAAGAATGCACTTTGAAATGCGCTCTCAGGAACTTATCCGCTCAGGCGCTCCGCCAGCAACGGAGCCCACACGTCCAGCGGAAGGGCGTCGGCGGTGTCGCCGGCATAATGGCTGAACAGCTGCACCAGGGCGACTTCTCGGCCGCGGCGAAGCAGCAGAACCGTGGAAAAGCCATTGTCCCAGGTGAAGGCCTCATCGGTGGCAAGGCCGCTGACCGTCTGCACCTCCGCCCGGGAAAAAGCGCCGAACCGGCGGGCGTGGCGCAGGGCCGTGGCAGCTTGATGGGAAAGCCAGGGCGTAGCCGTGCGGATGTAAGTAATGTCCCAGTCCAGGGTGATGGTGCCCTGAGCGGTGCGCAGGTCGGCCCACTGGTTGGCCTGCCGGTAGGTGAACAGCGGGTCGCTGTGGCTGGTCATCCGGTCGGTGTTGTACTCGGGGCGGAGTTTCGGCTCGGCCCCCAGTTCCTCCGCCAGCGGAGCGGGCATCAGGGGAAAGGCGCTCTCCTCCAGCGGGCGGGTGTAGGCAGCCTCAGAACCCAATTGCAGCCACAGGATGGACGCCAGCATGGCAACGGTGAAAACCGCGCTTGTGCCGCGCCAGACCCACCAGCGGTTCTTTCCGATGCGCCAGTTCTTTTTGTGATCCAGCTCCCGGCCATGGGCCAGCTTGCGGCGCTGCCGGGCAAGGCCCCACAGTCGCAGGCCGCAGTCTGCCCACAGAACCGCAAGCCCAAGCAGGATGGGCAGCCCGGCCCAGAGGCCCAGCGCGGCCAGCATAAGAATGGGGCCGCCCTGCACCCAGAACAGGGCCGAACCGAAGAAAAACAGCGAGTTCAGAAGAAGCTGAACCAGATAGCCCGCCATCTGCCCCAGCGTTTGCCGGTTCATCCGCGCCAGCGTCAGGGCCTGCAGGGCGGGGTCGGTGTTCAGCTCCGGGGCGGCGGGGTCGTCGGTGCGCCAGATCTCCAGCCCGCCGCAGCGGTCCACATACTGCCAGCCCAGCGCCTGAGCCAGCTGAACCGCTTCCGGGTCCGGCTGCGGGCCGTTCGTCAGGCCACCCCGGCGGCTGTCCGCCGTCAGGCGGTAGCGCGTTGGCTGGGCCGGGCCTGCCTGAAAAGCGGCGAAGTCAAGCAGGCTGTGCATTCGCTTCAGGTGCAGCCCTTGTTTGGCCAGGTCGCCCAGCCAGCTTTCGGTGGCTTCCAGATCCCAGATGGGGCAGGGGGGAATGCGGTAAACGGTGCGCTTTGTCATGGTGAGGTTCCTCCTTCCGCATCGGCAACGCATTGCCGCAGGCGGGCCAGCTCCGCCTCATAGGCGGCCCGGCCCTTGGCCGTGATGGCGTAGGTGCGCTTCCGACCTTCCATTTCTACCTGGGTGATGTACTGTTCTTTTTCAAACTTCCCGAGAATGGTGTAGAGTGTGGCCGGGCCAATAGGCACCCGGCCGCCGGTGCGCTGATGGATGAAGGCGGCGGCATCGGCCCCGCACATGGGGCCTTGGGTGAAGGCCATCAGCACATAGAACATGGTCTCGGTGAGAAGGACGAGCGGCTGTTTCGGCAAGGGGCATCACCTCCGTTTCGGGGGATTTCAGAGAATTTCGGTTTCGTATTGCAATTCCCGCAATGCTAATATCGTGACATGATATCGTCTAATGATATTGTAGCGGGTGGAAAGGGGCGTTGTCAATCCATTTTCGCTCATAAGAGAATTTTACTGTGTGGATTTAGGAAGCTAAGTTCCGGCGCGAGATCGTCCCGGCTGACTGCCAAAGCACCGCCTGTGCCCGGTGCAGGGCCTGAACAGCGATGGAAAGCGGCGGTTTTGCGGGGCAGGGCAAATGATTTAAACAATTGCAATGAATATATATACAAGCGCACGCTGAAAATCGCATAAATAGTCATTCTGACCGTGTGGGTACACCGCTTCTTTAACGTCAAAAAGTAACGGCCGGAACCCCCAGATTCCGCATTTGCCGGTTTTAAAGGGGGCGGCCGGGAAGGCCAACGCAGGAAAACCAAAGGAAAAACGCACTTGCGCTGAAAAGAGAGAGACGAAAATGCGTGGAGAAAAAGAAAACTGCGCAAAAGCAGGGGAGACAATGAAGCCCGGTTTGTGCAAAACGCGAAAACTGTGACCAAAAGCATAAAAATTCATTGACAGAGAATAAATATACAGCTATACTAGGAGACAGTTCCACACGGGGCCTGCACCGAATGAGGGTTCGGCGCACAAAGGCCCGGCGGGGAGCGGCAGAATCGGACGGCGCCAGGGCAAACGGGCACGCTTCGGCGGCCCGCTGCTTCAAACGAAGCCGCCGAAGAAGAAAGAGGAGTGTTTTACTTATGAAAAAGTTTGTTGCTTTGATGCTGGGCCTGACCATGGCCCTGAGCCTGGCCGCCTGCGGCGGCAGCGCTTCTTCCAGCGCCGCGGCTTCCTCTGAGGCTGCTTCTTCCGAAGCTGCCGGCAAGCAGACCATCTTCAGCCTGGACGACATGGCCGACAAGACCGTGGGCGTGCAGCTGGGCACCACCGGCGATATCTACATGAGCGACGCCGTGGGCAACGCCGACGACCTGAACATTGCAGGCGTGGAAGAGTACAACAAGGCCGCTGACGCCGTGCAGGCTCTGCTGAGCGGCAAGATCGACGCCGTGTGCATCGACGACCAGGTGGCCAAGAACTTTGTGGCCGTCAACCCGGACAGTCTGGTGGTTCTGGACACCCCCTACGCCACCGAGGACTATGCTGCCTGTGTTGCTAAGGGCAACGATCAGCTGACCGAGGCCATGAATGCGGCCATCGCCGAGCTGAAGAACAACGGCACCCTGGACGCCATCCTGGATAAGTACATCAACAAGACCGAGGGTGCAGTCGGTTACGTTACCCCCGAGGGCACCGAGTACCCCAACGGTGAGCTGACCATGGCCACCAACGCCACCTTCGAGCCCTACGAGTACATCGAGAACGGCGAGGTCATCGGCCTGGATGTGGATTTCGCCAAGGCCATCTGCGACCAGATGGGTTACAAGCTGCATGTGGAGGATATGGAGTTTGACGCCATCATCCCCGCTGTGCAGTCCGGCAAGGCTGACTTCGGTATGGCCGGCATGACTGTGACCCCCGAGCGTGCCGAGAGCATCAACTTCACCGACAGCTACTGCACCGGCGTTCAGAGCATCATCGTGCGGAAGTAACCTTATTAAAAAGAGACAGGGCCAGGGCGCTTTCGGCGCTCTGCCCCTTTTTCTGTTCTTATCACAAAGGCACTGCCGCAGATGAACGACTCCCGCATACGGATGGTAAAATTTGCGCGGTTCCGCCCAAAACAAAGGAGGATGCCCGTCATGCAGGATCTAATGCCCGCCATGCAGGATCTATGGCAAAACTTGGTGAAGCAGTTCACCGCTACCTTTATCACAGAGCAGCGCTACATGCTGTTCCTGAATGGTTTGAAAACTACGCTGACCATCACGTTCTGCGCGGCGCTTCTGGGCATCGTGCTTGGGTTCCTGATTGCGTACTGCCGCACCACCTATGAGCGCACCCTGCGCCGGGGCCCGCTGCTGAAATTCCTGAACTTTCTGTGCAATGTGTACCTGACGGTCATCCGCGGTACCCCCACCATGATTCAGGTGCTGATCATGTATTTTGTCATCTTCGGCTCGGTCAAGATCGACAAGGTGCCGGTTGCGGTGCTGGCGTTTGGCATGAACAGCGGTGCCTATGTGGCCGAGATCTTCCGCGGCGGCATCATGAGCATTGACTACGGCCAGATGGAGGCCGCCCGCAGCCTGGGCCTGAATTACACTCAGGCCACCTGGCGGGTCATTCTGCCCCAGACAATCAAGAACGTGTTCCCTTCGCTGGGCAACGAGCTGATCGTGCTTTTGAAGGAAACCTCCATCAGCGGCTACATTGCCCTGCAGGACCTGACCAAGGCCGGTGACATTGTGCGCAGCCGCACCTACCTCCCTTTCTTCCCCTACATTTCGGTGGCGGCGATCTATCTGGTGCTGGTTCTGATTTTGGAGAAGATTCTGGGCAACATTGAAGGGAGGCTGGCTGCAAGTGACCGATAATATTTTGCAGGTCCGCGGGCTGAAAAAGACCTATGGCGGCGAAAAGAAAAAGGGCATTAAGGGCCTTACCCCCAAGCTGGACGTGTTGCGCGGCATTGATATTGACATCCAGCGCGGCGATGTGATCTGCCTGATCGGCCCTTCCGGCTGCGGCAAGTCCACTTTCCTGCGCTGCCTGAACCGGCTGGAGATCCCCACCGAGGGCACCGTAACCTTTGAGGGCGAGGAGGTCAACGACAAGGACATTGACCGCATCCGCCGCAAGATGGGCATGGTGTTCCAGCATTTCAACCTGTTCCCCCACATGACTGTGAAGCAGAACCTGTGCATGGCCCCGGTGCTTCTGAAGCTGAAAACCCAGGAAGAAGCCGAAAAGCGGGCGGACGAACTGCTGGCCCGGGTGGGTTTGTCGGAAAAGGCGGATGTGTACCCCAACAGCCTGTCCGGCGGCCAGAAGCAGCGCATTGCCATTGCCCGCGCCCTGGCCATGGACCCGGACGTGATCCTGTTTGATGAGCCTACCAGCGCCCTGGACCCCGAGATGGTGGGCGAGGTGCTGGAGCTGATGAAGCAGCTGGCTAAGGACGGCATGACCATGGTGGTGGTCACCCACGAAATGGGCTTTGCCCGTGAGGTGGCCAGCCGGGTCATCTTCATCGACGAGGGCAAGATTCAGGAGGACGAGCCGCCGCAGGAGTTCTTCACGAACCCCAGGCATCCCCGGCTGAAGGCCTTCCTCTCCAAATTGCTGTAAGTTACTTGAACAAAAATACGCCCCCCGGCAGGCCATGGTGGTTCTGCAGAGGGGCGTATTTTTATAGGAACTGCGAGATTGTACGTATAGTGAGTACAATTATTGCAAAAATCAGGAAAAGAGAGTAAGATTTAGAAAAAATGGGGAAAAGTGAGGTACAGCGGTGAACATTTTTGACATCATCGGCCCGGTTATGATCGGGCCGTCCAGCAGCCATACCGCCGGTGCGGCCCGCATTGGGTATGTGGCACGAAAAATTCTGGCCCAGGAACCGGTGGAGGCCGAGATCGGCCTGGCGGGCAGCTTTGCTCAAACCTATAAGGGCCACGGCACCGACCGGGCGCTGATTGCAGGCATTCTGGGAATGCGGCCGGACGATGAGCGGCTGCCCCGCAGCCTGGAACTGGCAAAAGAACAGGGCCTGCGCTTTTCCTTCCACACGGTGCAGCTTCCCAAGTGCCACCCCAACACGGCGGTGATCAAGCTGACCGGCAAAGAGGGCGCGGTGGCGCAGGTGGAGGGGGCCTCCGTGGGCGGCGGAAACATCCTGATCACCCGGCTGAATGGCATGGAAAGCGCCTTCACCGGCCAGTGCGATACCCTCATCATTCCCCACCGGGATACTCCCGGCGTGATTGCCACGGTAACCCAGGCGCTGGCGCTGTATAAGGTGAACATCGGCAATTTTAAGCTGACCCGGCCCATCAAGGGCGACATGGCCATTATGACCATTGAGCTGGATGGCCAGCTGGACAGCGGGGTGGTGGAGCTGCTGAAAAAGCAGCCCAATGTGGCCGGCGTGGTTTACCTGCGGGCAAATTAAGGGGGGGAACACCATGAGGATTGCATACGATTCCATTGCAGAGCTGGCCCGCCTGGCGGCCAGCAAAACGATGACCATCGGCCAGCTGGTGCTGGAAGAGCAGGCCGAACAGCTGGGCCGCACCAAAGAGCAGCTGCTGGCCGTGCTGGATGAGGACCTGACGGTGATGGAGCAGGCAGCCCGGCGGGGCGGCCGGAAGGACGTACACTCTCACAGCGGGCTGACCGGGGGCGATGGCTGGCGCATGAGCCAGTATGCCCAGGCAGGGCAGACGCTTTCCGGTCCGCTGGCGACCTGTGCCATGGCCATTGCCATTTCGGTGGCGGAGTACAACGCAGCCATGGGCCGCATCGTCGCCAGCCCCACAGCGGGCAGCTGCGGCATTCTGCCCGGGGCGGTGCTGGTCATGATGGAGCAGCGCGGAACCAGCCGCCAGCAGGCCTGTGAGGCGCTGGCCGCGGCGGGCGGCATTGGCCTGGTGCTGGCCCAGCAGGCCAGCATTGCCGGGGCAGAGGGCGGCTGCCAGGCCGAGTGCGGCAGTGCGGCGGCCATGGCGGCGGCTGCCCTGGTGGAGCTGAACGGCGGTACACCGGAGATGGCGGCCAACGCGGCGGCCATGGCCATTAAAAACCAGCTGGGGCTGGTGTGCGACCCGGTGGCGGGGCTGGTGGAGGTGCCCTGCATCAAGCGAAACGCAGGCGGCGTGATGTGCGCCCTGTGTGCGGCGGACATGGCGCTGGCGGGCATCCGCAGTGTGATCCCGGTGGATGAGGTGGTCGGCGCCATGCGGGAGGTGGGCGAGAGCCTGCCCTGCTCTTTGCGGGAGACAGCCCAGGGCGGCCTTGCGGCTACCCCCACCGGCCAGGCGCTGGCCCGGAAGATCTTCGGTGCAGACTGAGGGCCGCGGGCAGCCGGCCCCTGAGATGGTACAGGTAAAAACAAACGCAGTGAAAAAATAAAAGCGGCACACCGCGCAAAAACCGAACAACGGTTTTTGCGCGGTGTGCCGCTTGGCTTTGTACAAAAAACATCGAAGTGAACGGTCAGGATTTGGGCGCGGCGTTTTCTTTGGGAGAAAAGCCCTGCCCGGGCGCAACCGAAAGCCCACGAAAAACCAGCGGTTCCGGCTGCGCTTCCGGGTCGTCCAGCTGGAAAAACTCCGGCTCCACCGGGGTATAGGGCGGGTCGGCCTCGTCTTCTTCATCGGCTTCAGCGGCCAGGGTACGCAGCGCATCCCGATGGGCCTTTTGATGTTCTGCCGCCTGATGGGCATTGCGGCGGGCATCCCGTACCAGCAGGGCAAACTCCCCCCAGATGAAAATCAGCAGCAGCACAGCCAGCGCCTGCATCAGGCGCAGAATGCCAGGGGAGAGAAAGTCACTGTCTGTGAGCAGATACACCGCATAGCCGGCCGGTACACTCAGCGCAAGGCTGACCAGCAGAGAAACCAGGAGCTTTTTTTGCATGGAAGCGGTCCTTTCCGGAATTATTTCGTGCCGAAGATGCGGTCGCCCGCGTCGCCCAGACCGGGAACGATGTAGCCCTTCTCGTTCAGCTTCTCATCCAGAGCAGCAACGTAGATGTCCACATCGGGATGGGCCTCATGCAGGGCCTTCAGGCCTTCGGGAGCGGCGATGATGCCGATGAATTTGATGCTGCGGGCACCGCGCTTCTTGATCTGGGTGATGGCGTCACGGGCGCTGCCGCCGGTAGCCAGCATGGGATCCAGCACGATCACGTCACGCTCGGCAATGTCGCTGGGCAGCTTGCAGTAGTACTCCACAGGCTCCAGGGTCTCTTCGTTGCGGTACAGGCCAATGTGGCCGACCTTGGCGGCGGGCAACAGGGTCAGCATGCCGTCCACCATGCCCAGGCCTGCGCGCAGGATGGGCACCAGGGCCAGCTTGCGGCCGGACAGAACCTTGGTGTGGGCCACGGCGATGGGGGTCTCGATCTCCACCTCTTCCAGGGGCAGGTCACGGGTGGCTTCGTAGCACAGCAGGGTTGCCAGCTCGCTCACCAGCTCCTTGAATTCCTTGGTGCCGGTGGCTTTGTTGCGCAGCAGGCTGACCTTGTGCTGCACCAGGGGATGGTCGAGAATCATAGGCTGTTTGCTCATTTTGTTCAACGCTCCTCAATGTTCATTTCGCGTGGTTCAAACAAACCGGACGGCAGAACTGCCCCCGGCTCAAAACGGCAGAAAATACGGTTCAGCCGCGGGCTTCCAGTGCGGTAAGCTTATCAATGCGGCGCTGATGGCGGCCGCCCTCAAAGGGGGTGTTCAGAAACAGGTCCACCAGCTGGATGGCCAGGCCGGGGCCCACCACACGGCCGCCCAGACACAGGGCGTTGGCATCGTTGTGGCGGCGGGTGTACTCCGCGCTGAAGGAATCGCTGCAGCAGCAGGCGCGGATGCCGTGGATCTTATTGGCGGACATGGAAATGCCCACGCCGGTGCCGCAGAACAACAGGGCGCAGCGGCAGTCGCCGGCCACAACGGCATCGCAGGCGGGGGCGGCCATATCAGGGTAATCGCAGGAAGCGCCGTCCAGCGTGCCGAAATCGGTGTAAGCCTGACCAATCTCATCCAGGTGCTTGCGCACGGCTTCCTTCAGTTCAAAACCGCCATGGTCGGCGGCAAGGGCGATGGGTTTCATGGTAATGTTCCTCCTCTTATTCCTTCCGGGCGGCCAGGCGTTCCGCCCGTTCCCGCTCGGCCTGGCTCAAGCGCAGATACTGCGGGCGCAGAGCTTCCGGGGGGCAGGTTTCGCCGTCCGCCTGCATCCGCAGGGCGGCCAGGCAGATGCCCAGCGCGCGGGGGGCCTGCAGACTGGGCGGGCAGGAAAGCACGCCCGGCTGTGTGCCGAACTTATTATAGCACAGCTGCGCCCCGTCACCAACAAAAAACAAAGGTTTTTTGCAATTTGAAACAAAATCCGTCAGCGCATCCACCGGCTGGGCGGCATCCGGGGTCAGGCGGGCATGGGTGGCCAGATCAAAGGCGGCCCAGTATACCTCGCCGCGGCGCGCATCCAGCGCGCACAGCACGGTGCCCTCTCCCTGTTGGGGCAGGGCCAAGGCTTCCAGCGTGGAGACCCCGGCACAGGGCGTGTTGTTTACAAAAGCCAGCCCTTTGACGGTGGCCAAACCGATGCGCAGGCCGGTAAAGCTGCCCGGCCCGGCACACACGCCGTACAGGTCCAGGTCGGTCGGGGCCAGGCCGGTGGCCTTGAAAGCCCCGTCCACCAGGCCCATCAGGGTCTCGCTGTGGGACAGCCCGCCGTTTACAAAGCACTCATAAAGCAGCTGGCCGTCTTTGGTCAGGGCCACGCCCGCGGTGCGGCCGGCTGCATCAATGCCCATACAAATCAAAAGGTTACCCCCTCAATGGTAATTTTTCGGTCATCGCCGCCCAGATGCTGAATGTCCACCCGAATGGGATGCTCCAGCGCCAGAAGATCGGCCAGGTTCTCGCTCCATTCGGCGGCAACAATGGCGCCTTCGTCCAGATAATCGTAGAAGCCGGAGGTACACAGATCCTCTTCGGTGGAGATGCGGTACAAATCAAAATGGGCCAGGGGCTTCGGCCCCCGGTAGTAGTTTACGATGGCAAAGGTGGGGCTGCTCACCGGATCGGTGCAGCCCAAGCCCTGGGCCAGCCCCTCACAAAAGGCGGTTTTGCCCGCGCCCAGCCCGCCGGTGAAGGCCACCAGGCTGCCGGGGCTGAGCACGGCGGCCATCCGCTTGCCCAGCGCAACGGTTTCGGCCCGGCTGTGTGTAATGGTTTCCATGGGCAAAACGCTCCTTTCCGCCCGAAGGCGCGGGCAGGGGCCGTCGAAACCCGGCGCAACTGCCCATATTTGGTTTTAGTATAGCATATGCGGCGGTGATTTGCAAAAGCGGCCGGGAGACGATATAATGAAAAGGCCGGAAAAGTCTGGCCGCGTGAAAGAAACGGCGGCCCCGGCTCGTATTAAAGACGCGGGGCCTTTTGCCCCGGCAGAAAACACTGCGACCAATACGGGGAAAACTATGGGAAAACTCATCAAAGAATACAGCCGTGCCACCGACTGGGTGTATCTGGCCCTGTGCGTGGCCTGCTCGGTGCTCAGCGTGCTCACGCTGATCTCCATCGGCACCTACAATCTGGGCGGCTTTGACACGGATATGGGCAGCATCACCGGCCTGGGCGGTTACCGCGGGGCGCTGGTGCAGGCCATTGCCAGCCTGCTGGGGGTGGCGTGCGCCATCCTGCTCAGCTGCATTGACTATCGGGCCATGGTGGATGCCTGGCCTTTCCATGTGGCGGGCGCCTGGGGCCTGGTGGCTCTCACCTTTTTGAAGGTAAATCTGGGGCCAGTTTCGCTGGGCTACGCCCCCGGCAGCACGGACAATTACAGCTGGATTCGGGTGGGGCCGCTGTCGCTTCAGCCCACCGAGCTGGCCAAGATCAGCTTCATCCTCACCTTTGCCATGCATCTGGACATGGTGAAAAACGAACTGAACGAGCCCAAAACGCTGGCCAAACTTCTGGCCCATATGGCGGTGCCGGTGCTGCTGGTGCACATTCAGGGCGATGATGGAACCGCCATCGTGTTTGCCTGCATCGGCTGCATGATGATGTTTGTGGCCGGGCTTTCCTGGCGGTACATCGCCGGGGCCGTGTGCGCCGGCGTCACCGCGCTGGCGGTGGCCGTGGGATTCTTCCCAGATAAGATCTTCAAAAACTACCAGTATCAGCGCATTATGGCGCTGTTTCATATGGAAGACCCCGCCTATGCGGACATTACCCTGCAGCAGAACAAGGGTCTGATCTCCATCGGCGCAGGGCGCATTTTCGGCCGCGGGCTGTTCAACGAATACCACAACTATGTGCCGAAGGCCGAGAACGACTTCATCTTCAGCTACATCGCCGAATCCATCGGGTTTGTGGGCTGTGTGATGGTGCTGGGGGCGCTGTTTGCCGTGGCCATCAAAACCCTGACCACCGGCCTGCGCAGCCAGGACAAATTGGGCACATACATCTGCACCGGCGTGTTTGCGGCCATGGCCTGGCAGATCATCATCAACCTGGGCATGAACCTGGCGGTGCTGCCGGTCATCGGCGTGACGCTGCCCTTCTTCTCGGGCGGCGGCACCAGTGCCCTGATGATGTATCTGTGCGTGGGACTGGTGCTCAGCGTGTACATGCACAACAAAAAGAGCCTGTTCGATCATTGATCGGCACGGCCAAAAGCAAGAACGAACGCCGGCCCGGCGGGTGCGCAATGCGCCTGCCGGGCCGCTTTTTTGTGCCGGAATGCCGCCCTGTGAACTTTTGCGCAGAGCGGCCGGGGGCCTTTGTTGCCCAAGAACGGCTTGTGTGTTATAATAATACGGTTATTATGGGTTTGCAGGCAAAAAATGCGGCTTTGCAGACAAAGAACCGAGCAAACGTGAGAGAAAGGCAGGGTGCTTGTGCGGGTATTGGGCATTGACCCCGGCTACGCCATCGTTGGTTGGGGCGTGCTGGATTATCAGGGCAACCGGTTTCAGCCGGCGGGTTTCGGCGCGGTGACCACAAAGGCTGGGGTACCGCTGGAACAACGGCTGGCGCAGGTGTATGACGGGGTGGCGGAAGTGCTTGATCAATACCGGCCCGAGGCGCTCTCCATCGAAAAGCTGTTTTACCAGCACAACCAGACCACCGTCATCGGGGTAGCCGAGGCCCGCGGGGTCATTCTGCTGGCGGCAGCCCAGCGGGGCGTGCCCATTTTTGAATACACCCCCATGCAGGTGAAGCAGTCGGTCAGCGGCTACGGCATGGCCAACAAAAAGCAGGTGCAGGAGATGACCCGCATTCTGCTGCATCTGGACAAGGTGCCCAAACCCGATGACACGGCCGACGCCCTGGCCATGGCCATCACCCACTGCCATTGCAGCCGCAGCCGCATTCAGGGGCTGCCCATTCGATAAATAAAGGAGGAACGGACCGTTGATTTACAGCTTGACCGGCAAGGTGTTGAAAAAATCGTTGGACCGGGTGGTCCTCTCCTGCGCAGGGGTGGGCTATCTGGTGCAGACCCCGGCCAGCGTGGCGGGAGCGCTGCCCGGCGTGGGCGGCGAAGGCACCCTGTATACGGTGATGAATGTCACGGAAAACGACATCAGCCTGTATGGCTTTGCCAGCGAAGAGCAGCAGACCTGCTTTGAGATGCTCACGGCGGTTTCCGGCGTGGGGCCAAAGGTGGGCCTGGCCATTCTGAACGTGCTCAGCCCGGAGCGGGTGGCCCTGGCCATCTCCTCCGGCGACCACAAGGCCCTCACGGCGGCCAACGGCGTTGGCCCCAAGCTGGCCCAGCGCATTACGCTGGAACTGAAGGACAAGGTGGGCAAGGGCCTGGCCGAGGGCATTGGACTGGAGGATGTGGCCGCCGCCCGGGTGGCAGGCAGCGCACCCCAAGCCATTGCGGCGCTGGTCAGCCTGGGATATGGGCAGAGCGAGGCCGCCGCAGCGGTGGCCAAGCTGGACACCAGCCTGCCGGTGGAAGAACTGATCAAGCTGGCGCTGCGCGGCATGGCGGCGGGGAGGTAACGGATGGACGACTACGAAATTGCCCAGCAGCGGCTGGTAAGCCCGCAGGAAACCAGCGCCGATGGGGAAGAGAACAACCTTCGCCCCCGTACCCTTGAGGACTATGTGGGTCAGGAGAAGGTGAAGGAGAACCTTCGCATTTATCTGGAAGCCGCCCGCCGTCGGGGCGAACCCATGGACCACGTGCTGCTTTACGGCCCGCCGGGCTTGGGCAAAACCACTCTGGCCGGCATTGTGGCCCAGGAGATGGGGGTGCAGATCCGCATCACCAGCGGCCCGGCCATTGAAAAGCCCGGCGACCTGGCGGCCCTGCTGACCAACCTGCAGGAGGGCGACGTGCTGTTCATTGATGAGATCCACCGTCTGTCCCGTCAGGTGGAGGAGGTACTCTATCCGGCGCTGGAGGATTTCGCGCTGGACATCATGATCGGCAAAGGCCCGGCGGCCCAGAGCATCCGCATCAACCTGCCGCGCTTTACGCTGGTGGGCGCCACCACGCGGGCGGGCCAGCTGACCGGCCCTCTGCGGGACCGCTTCGGTGTTTTGCTGAAGCTGGAGCTGTACAGCCCGGAAGAGCTGGCGCGCATCATTCAGCGCTCGGCGGGAATTCTCGGCCAGCCCTGCACCCCCGAGGGGGCCTATGAGCTGGCGAAGTGCAGCCGGGGCACCCCCCGTGTGGCCAACCGGCTGCTCAAGCGGGTGCGGGACTTTGCAGTGGTGCTGGGCGACGGCAACATTGACCAGAAAACCGCCAAGCTGGCCCTGAAGCGCATGGACATCGACGCGCTGGGGCTGGACGAACTGGACCGGAGCCTGCTGCGGGCGGTAATCGAGCTGTACGGCGGCGGGCCGGTGGGCCTGGATACGCTGGCGGCGGCGCTGGGCGAAGAGGCGGTGACGCTGGAGGACATCTGCGAGCCGTACCTGATGCAGATGGGCTTCCTCACCCGCACGCCCCGAGGCCGCTGTGTGACCCGCCTTGCCTACCAGCACCTGGGCATGACCCCGCCGGAGCCGCCTCAGGGCAAAAACGGCCAGACGGACGGGCAGATGAGCCTGTTTGAATAAGCCGGGACCCGGCAAAACCGGAAAAGTTCCGATTATTCACAATTTGTCTCTGGAAATGTGGGACGAATGTGCATATAATTTGAACGCAGTGTGGAAACCCGGGCGGAAAACAGAACCGCTCATTTTAAATATTGATTTCATGTAAACTGCTTCAGCCGAAGCAGCAGAAAGCAACCGATACAACTCCGACAACTCAAAACTAGGGAGGAACTTCTTATGGGCAAATTGTTTGGTACCGACGGCGTGCGCGGCGTGGCCGGGGAAGACCTGAGCTGTGAGCTGGCCATGAAGATCGGCCGAGGTGCGGCTGCCGTTCTCACCCAGAACACCGGCCGCAAGCCCCGCATTCTCATCGGCAAGGACACCCGCATCTCCGGCGATATGCTGGAGTGCGCGCTGGCTGCCGGCCTGTGCAGCGTGGGCGCAGACGTGGAGCTGCTGGGCGTGATTCCCACCCCCGCGGTGGCCCATCTGGTGGGCAAGTACGGCGCGGATGCCGGTGTGGTCATCTCCGCCAGCCACAACCCCATGGAGTTTAACGGCATCAAGATCTTCTCCGGCGACGGCTACAAGCTGCCGGATCAGGTGGAAAACGAGATCGAGGACTACGTGCTGGGCAAAGCCGAAGTGACCCTATGCACCGGCGCGGCGGTGGGCCGTGTGACCCGCCGGGACAATGCAGTGGACGACTATGTGGATTACCTGGCCGAGCACATCGGTGCCGACCTGACCGGCCTGAACATCGCGGTGGACTGCGCCAACGGTGCTTCCGCCGAGGTAGCGCCCAAACTGTTCCCCCGCCTGGGCGCCGCCTGCACCTTCCTTGGGGCGGAGCCGGACGGCTGCAACATCAACGACGGCTGCGGCAGCACCCATCTGGATAAGCTGGCAAAATTCGTGAAGGAGGGCGGCTTTGACTGCGGCATTGCCTTTGACGGCGACGCCGACCGCTGCCTGGCCTGCGACGAAAAGGGCGCGGAGATCGACGGCGACAAGATCATTGCCCTGCTGGCCTGCGACATGAAGAAGCGCGGCCGGCTGGACGGCGACACCGCGGTGGTGACGGTTATGTCCAACCTGGGCTTTATGCAGTATATGCAGCGCCAGGGCATCAACACCGCCCGCACCGCCGTGGGTGACCGGTATGTGCTGGAGGAAATGCGGGAGAAGGGCTACGCCATCGGCGGCGAGCAGAGCGGCCATGTGATCCTGCTGCACCACTCCACCACCGGTGACGGTGAGCTGACCGCCGGCAAGCTGCTGAAGCTGCTGGCTGCCAGCAAGTGCCCCATGAGCCAGCTGAACAACGTATACGAGAAGTTCCCCCAGGTCATGCTGAACCTGGTGGCCAACGCAGCCCAGAAGGCGGCCTACAAAGAGGATGAGTACATTGCAGGCTTCATTGAGAGCCAGCAGCAGAACCTGATGGGCATGGGCCGTGTGCTGGTGCGTGTGTCCGGCACCGAGCCGAAGATCCGCGTGATGGTGGAAGGCAAGGACGAGGCGGCCATTGAGGCCAGCGCCCAGCGCATTGCCGATATGATCACCAAGCGGGTGCTCAGCTGAGCAGATTTGAAGAAAACCATTGGCCGGGGCTGTGCAAAGGCCCCGGTCAAATCGGCGGGCCGATGTGTCGGCCCAAACGTAAAACCCTCTGTTTTCGGGGCAGAAGGCGGGGCTGGCACAGCCGCGGTTTTGCGGTGCGGCGGTGCCGTTCCCAGGGCGGACAAGACCGCCGGCCCGGCGGCCCAGGAAAACAGCGTTTGTGTATGAGAGAGGAGAACGGCCATGCGCCCGGCAGACAGCTGGAAAGACTATGAATTGATCGATGCTACCGGCGGCAACCGGCTGGAACGGTGGGGCAGCACACTGCTGGTGCGGCCGGACCCCCAGGTGGTGTGGAAGAGCGAGCCCACGTCTCAGCTGTGGGCCAAGGCAGATGCGGTGTACCACCGCTCCAACCAGGGCGGCGGCCAGTGGGAATACCGCCGCCGCCTGCCGGAAAAGTGGAAGATCCACTGGGAAGAGCTGACCATGGTGGTCAGCCCCACCGGCTTCAAGCACACCGGTGTGTTCCCCGAGCAGGCCGTCAACTGGGCCTGGTATAAGAAGAAGATCGCCGCGGCAGGCCGGCCCATCAAGGTGCTGAACCTGTTCGGCTACACCGGCGGTGCCACGCTGGCCTGTGCGGCGGCCGGGGCACAGGTGTGCCATGTGGATGCCTCCAAGGGCATTGTGGCCTGGGCACGCGAGAACGCGCAGGCCAGCCATCTGGAAGCAAAGCCCGTGCGCTGGATCGTGGACGACTGCGCCAAGTTTGTGGCGCGGGAGATTCGCCGCGGCCAGAAGTACGACGGCATTATCATGGACCCGCCCAGCTACGGCCGCGGCCCCGGCGGCGAGGTGTGGAAGCTGGAGGACAACATTTACGACCTCATTGCCCTGTGCGCGGGTGTGCTCAGCGAGCAGCCCCTATTTGTGGCGGTGAACAGCTACACCACCGGCCTTTCTCCCGCGGTGATGGAGTACATCCTCAAAACCACGCTGGGGCCGGTGTACGGCGGCGTGACCCACTGCGATGAGATCGGCCTGCCGGTGAGTGCCACCGGCGGCGTGGTGCCCTGCGGCGCCACGGCCATCTGGGAAGAGGCCTGAACGGAAGAGACGGGCAGCGAGGGGCTGCCTGCTGAATGGGAACAAAGCGCCCTGCGGGGCACACCGGGCAAAGCGGCCCGGGAAGGATGCGAGGAAACACCATGGAAAATACCCCGATGATCTGCGCCGATCAGGTGCGGTTCCGCTACGATGACCAGAAGGACGTCTGGGCCGTGAACGGAGCCAGCATGACCGTGAAAAAAGGTGAATTTGTGGCGGTGCTGGGGGCCAATGGCTGCGGCAAAAGCACGCTGGCCAAGCACTTCAACGCCATTCTGCTGCCGGAGAGCGGCACCGTGACGGTGGAGGGGATGTCCACCGCCGATGAGGCGCATCTGTATGACATCCGCCAGCGGGTGGGCATGGTGTTTCAGAACCCGGACAACCAGATCGTGGCCACGGTGGTGGAAGAGGATGTGGCCTTTGCCCTGGAAAACCTGGGCGTGCCGCCGGAGGAGATCCGCCGCCGGGTGGACGAGGCCATGCGGATGACCGGCATCTACAAGCACCGCTTGAAAGGCCCCCACAAGCTCAGCGGCGGCCAGAAGCAGCGGGTGGCCATCGCAGGTGTCATCGCCATGCGGCCGGACTGCCTGGTGCTGGATGAATCCACCGCCATGCTGGACCCCCGCGGCCGGGAAAAGGTGATGAGCACCATCGGCCACCTGAACCGGGATTTCGGTATTACGGTGGTGGCCATCACCCACTATATGGAAGAGGCCGCACAGGCCGACCGGGTGCTGGTGATGAGCGAGGGCCGCGTGGTGATGGAGGGCACGCCCCGCCAGGTGTTCAGCCAGGCGGACAAGCTGCACAGCCTGCATCTGGACGTGCCGCAGGCCGTGGAGCTTCGGGACGAGCTGGTGAAGGCCGGTGTGCCCATGCCGGAAGGCATCATTGACGAGGGCAGCTGTGCCAAAGCGCTGTACGATCTGCTGAAATGACCCGGCCCGGTGCCGAATGGACAAAGGACGTGAACGAGACAAACTATGGCTGCAATCATTGAAACCCAGCATTTGACCCATATTTACGGCGCGGGTATGCCCGATGCAACGGTGGCCCTGGAGGACGTGAGCTTCTCGGTGGAGGCCGGCGACTTTGTGGGCATCATCGGCTCCACCGGCAGCGGCAAATCCACCCTGATCTCGCATTTTAACGGGCTGCTCAAGCCCACCAGCGGCAAGATTCTGGTGGACGGCGAGGACATCTGGGCCGACCCGTCGCAGATCCGCAAGTTCCGCTTTCTGGTGGGCATGGTCATGCAGTACCCGGAGTACCAGCTGTTTGAAGAGACCGTGTATAAGGACATTGCTTTCGGCCCCAAAAACATGGGCCTGTCGGAGCAGGAGATCGACCGCCGGGTGCACCGGGCGGCCGAGTTTTGCGGCCTGTCCGCCGATTATCTGAACCGCAGCCCCTTTGAGCTTTCCGGCGGGCAGAAGCGCCGGGTGGCCATTGCGGGCGTTCTGGCCATGGAGCCGCGCATTCTGGTGCTGGATGAGCCTGCCGCCGGGTTGGACCCGGAGGGCCGGGACACCATCCTGAGCCAGATCCGCCAGTATCATCAGGACACCGGCACCACCGTGCTGCTGGTGAGCCATTCCATGGAGGACATTGCCCGCTACGCCAACCGGGTGCTGGTGATGGATCAGCGCAAGGTGGCCATGTACGACGATGTGGAAAAGGTGTTTGCCCGCGCGCCGGAGCTGCTGGAGCTGGGGCTTTCGGTGCCGCAGGTGACCAAGATCTTCCTGAAGCTCCGGGAGATGGGGCTGGACATTCCCACCGATGTGTACACCACGCCCTATGCCGTGAAAACCGTGCTCAAGGCACTGGAAGCCAAAAAGGAGGCCGCAGGATGCTGAGAGACATTACCATTGGCCAGCACTTCCCCGGCAACTCGGTGGTGCACCGGATGGACCCCCGCATGAAGCTGCTGGTCACGGTGCTGTACATCGTGGTGCTGTTTGCCGCTTCGAACCCTCTGGGCCTGGCGCTGAGCATCGGCCTGCTGGCCCTGCTGTATGTGGCGGCTAAAATTCCCCTGAAGCTCATCACCAAAAGCCTGAAGCCCATCATGCCGGTGGTGCTGTTTACGGCGATCCTGAACCTGTTTTTCATCACCGGCCAGGGGCAGCCGCTGTTCCACTGGTGGTTCTTCAAAATTTATGCGGAGGGTGTGCGCTATGCCGTTCTGATGGCGGTGCGCGTGCTGGCGCTCATTGCGGGCACCAGCCTGCTCACCTACACCACCAGCCCCATTGTGCTGACCGACGCCATTGAGCGGGTGCTGAACCCGCTGGCCAAACTGCACCTGCCGGTGCACGAGCTGGCCATGATGATGACCATTGCCCTGCGGTTTATCCCCACCTTGATCGAGGAGACCGACAAGATCATGAACGCCCAGAAGGCCCGCGGCGCTCAGCTGGACAGCGGCACCCTGAAGCAGCGCATTCAGGCACTGGTGCCGGTGCTCATCCCGCTGTTTATCTCGGCGTTCCGCCGGGCGGATGAGCTGGCCATGGCCATGGAGTGCCGTTGCTACCGGGGCGGCGAGGGCCGCACCCGCTTGAAGGTGCTGCACTGCGGCGCGCGGGACTGGCTGTGCCTGGCCGTGTGCCTGGCGGCCTTCGAGGTGGTGCTCTCCACCCGGTGGATCTGGCAGGGGATCGCCCTATGAACATCCTGTGTACCATTGCCTACCGGGGCACGGCCTATCATGGCTTTCAGGTGCAGAAAAACGGCCTGACCGTCTGTGAGGTGTTTCAGGATGCGCTGGAGGCGGTGCTGGGTACCCGCCCGGATGTAAAGGGGTGCAGCCGCACCGACGCAGGCGTGCACGCGGCGGCGTTCTGCCTGAACTTCCACGCCGAGACCAGAATCCCGCTGGAAAAACTGCCGCTGGCGCTGAACAGCCGCCTGCCCGCAGATGTGCGGGTGTTGGAGGCCCGGCAGGTGCCGGAGGAGTTTCATGCCCGGTACTCGGCCCACGCCAAAACCTATTGCTACCGCATCCGCAACAGCGCCATTGACAGCCCCTTCAGCCAGGAGTATTACTACCGGGTGCCGGGGGAACTGGACACCGCGGCCATGGACCGGGCGGCCGAGCAGTTTGTGGGTACGCACGATTTCACGGCCCTGTGCAGCGCCGGAAGCGAGATCGCGGCCCGGGGCGACACGGTACGCACCATCACGGCCTGCAGCGCAGAGCGGCAGGGGGAGATGGTGGTCATCACCGTCACCGCCGACGGTTACCTGTACAACATGGTGCGCATTCTGGCGGGCACCCTGCTGGAGGTAGGGCAGCACCGGCTCAAACCGGAGGACATCCCCCGCATTCTGGAAGGCCGGGACCGCAGCAAGGCCGGCCCGACATTGCCGGCCAAGGGGCTGTTTTTGCAGAGGGTGGAGTATCCGCAGCCGGAAAACGCCTGAAAAGTACTTACTGGAAGTAATGAAAACACAGAAATATTCTTACAGTAAACTCACAACAAAGAATATAGCAAAGAAAAAACGCCGCCGGAACTGCGCTTGAAACGCTGACGGCAGCAACCGCACAGCGACCAGACCGCACAAAAGGAGGTGCGCACGGAATGGAATTGTATACGCCGCCGGCTTCGCCGCAGCCGGAAAATCAGCCGCCGCAGAATCTGCAGCAGGCCCGGGCCGTGCGCCTTTCGGAGGTGCGGCGGCGCCGCCAGCGCAAAAAGCGCCGGATGCTTGCCCTGCTGGCCCTGCTTGTGGTAGTGGCCGTTGCGGCGCTGGCCGGGGTGTTCCGCAGTTCAGTAACGGCCCTGGCGGACCTGGGCGACAGCATTCGCATCGGGCTGACCCCCGGCGGCAGCTACCCGGTAAAAACCGGCATCGGCCAGCTGTACCAGGTGGAAAAGCTGGCGGGCGGCTTTGTGGAGCTGGGCGAAAAGGATGTGGTGCTGGCCAGCGCCTCGGGCCTGAAGCTGCGTACCATTCAGCACGGCTATGCCCGGCCCGCCCTTGCGGTGGGGGGCAATCGGTTCTGCGTGTACAACCGGGCCGGGTACGCCCTGCGGGTGGAAAGCCGAGGCCAGAACCTCTACACCCAGACGCTGGACAACGCCATTTTGGTGTGTGGCATGAGCCAGAACGGCAGCCTGGCGGTGGCCACCCGCTCCAACCGGTACACCGCAGAGGTGAAGGTGTACAGCCCGAACTTTGTGTACCGCTACGGCTGGAACACCACCGACAATGAGGGCACCCCCATCCGGATCGCCTTTGCGCCGGACAACAAGCGCCTGGCGGTGGCCTGCCTGCGGGCCGACGCAGGCCAGATGACCACCGGCATTTACCTGCTGGATACCCGCAAGGATGCGGTGGGCGCGGACATTCAGGCGGAGGGAAGCACGCTGCTGCAGCTCTCCTGGGTGGGTTCCTCCCAACTTCTGGCGGTGTATGACAATTACACGGCCCTGTACGACGCGGCCACCGGCAAGGAGCGGGCCCGCTTCGAGTATGGCGACCACCTGCTGGACGCTTCGATCAGCGGCAAGTATGTGGGCCTGCTGCTGGGCACAAAAGGCGGGGCCACCCAGCTGGTAACGCTGGGCACCAACCTGAACCAACTGGCCCAGGTGAGCGGCTCCGGCGCGGTGGGCGTGACCGTAACTGGCACCGCTGTTTATCGGCTGGACCAGAGCGGCGTGACCTGCCTGACCCTGAAAGGGGTGGAAAAGTGGCGCGCCGAACTGGGGGTGCAGCCGCAGGCGGTGGTAAGCGCCAAAAAGCTGCTGGTGTTCACCGGCAGCGAGGCGGCACTGCTGACGGCCCCGGAGCAGAACGGCTGACCCGCGCCGCAAAGCGGGAACGCGATCTCCCCGCCCGGCGAAATCGGCCGGGCGCGAAACGGAAAAGAGAGAACCATGGAAGCAACGTTGAAACCTTCGCTTATTTTCGATCTGATCTTGCTGGCTGTGCTGCTGGTTTCGGCCATGGCCAGCTACCACAAGGGCCTGCTGACGGCCATTGTGCAGTTTGCCGGTCGGCTGTTCAGCCTGGCGGGGGCCTGGTTTGTCAGCCGGGAGGTATCCCCCTATCTGTTTGAGAACTTTCTGGAGCGCAGCTTTGTTACGCGGGTGCAGGGCACCATCAGCCAGCAGGGGGTAGTGGACCTGACCGCTCTGGTGGACAAGTATGCGGGCTTCCTGCCCCAGTCCATCCAAAACAGCATCATCCAGTCTGTGTCGCAAACGCTGGACACCGGGGCGCCGGATGTGGCCCAGACCATCGTCACTCAGGTGGTGGAGCCGCTGTTTACCCCCATCATTGCTGTGGTGGTGTTCTTCATTGCCTTTGCCCTGTGTAAGCTGTTGGTGAGTTTTCTCTCCGCCGTGTTTACCGGCTTCAACCATCTGCCGGTGCTGGGCGGGGCCAACCGCAGTCTGGGCTTCCTGTTCGGTCTGCTCACCGGCCTGCTGGATGTGTGCCTGGTGATGTGCATTGTGTGGGCGGTGATGATCGTGACCAGCGGGCAGCTGCCCTTCCTGAACGAGGCCACGCTGGCCGGCAGCTTCGGCTATCGGCTGTTCAGCGCCATCAACCCCTTTATGATGTGAGAACCATGTCAAATCCACGCCGCAGGGCGTGTTTTCATAGAGCCGTATGGCTCAAATTTCAGAGAAGGCGCACCGCAGCGCCAACCCCAATGAGAGGAGTGGGATTCCATGTTGTGTACCCGATGCAAAAAACGACAGGCGATCGTATTCGTCCAGCGGATGGAGGGCAACGAGACCAAGAACGAGGGCTATTGCCTCACCTGTGCCCGTGAGCTGCACATCAAGCCTCTGGACGATATGATGCAGCGCTTCGGCGTGTCTGACCAGGACCTGGAGGGCATGGAGGAGCGCATGAACGACTTCATGAAGGAAATGGGCGAGAACGGCCAGATGCCTGAGGGGATGTTCCCCATGCCGATGGAAGCACCGGACGGGGACGAAGAGGACGGCGAGGACGGCTTCACCCCCGGCGGCAGCCCGGTGTTCCCCTTCGGCTTTGGCAGCCGCCAGAAGAAAGAGGACGAGGAAGGCGAAAAGGGCAAGAAGGGTGACCGCAAGCCCAAGAAGCGCAAGTTCCTCACCAACTACTGCGAGGACCTGACCGGCAAGGCCAGGGCAGGCAAGCTGGATGCCATCATCGGCCGGGACGCGGAGATCTACCGCACCATTCAGATCCTCTGCCGCCGCCAGAAGAACAACCCCTGCCTCATCGGTGAGGCAGGCGTGGGCAAAACGGCCATTGCCGAGGGCATTGCCCAGCGCATTGCCAGCGGCAATGTGCCCGCCCGCCTGCGGGATAAGGAGCTGTTCCTGCTGGACCTGACCGCCCTGGTGGCGGGCACCCAGTTCCGCGGCCAGTTCGAACAGCGGGTGAAGGGCCTGATCAGCGAAGTAAAGGCTGCGGGCAACATCATCCTGTTCATTGACGAGATTCACAACATCACCGGCGCAGGGGATTCCGAGGGCGCGATGAACGCCGCCAACATCCTGAAGCCGGCCCTGTCCCGCGGGGAGATTCAGGTGATCGGCGCCACCACCTTTACCGAGTACCGCAAGTACATCGAAAAGGATCAGGCTCTGGAGCGCCGCTTCCAGCCTGTGAAGGTGGAAGAGCCCAGCATTGCCGATACCATCACCCTGATGCAGGGCATCAAGGGCTATTACGAGAGCTACCACAAGGTGAAGGTTCCCGCCGATGTGCTGAACGCGACGGTGAGCCTGTCGGAGCGGTACATCACCGACCGCTTCCTGCCCGATAAGGCCATTGACCTGCTGGACGAGGCCTGTGCCTGCTGCAACCTGCGCCATCCGGAGCTGACCCGCTGGCAGGAGACCCAGGAGAAGGTGGCCGAGCTGGAAAAGCAGCAGATGAGCCTGGAGCAGACGCCCACTGATGAGCCGCTGGACTATGAGCAGCTGGCCAACCTGCGCACCGAGCTGGCCCGCCTGAAGGACGAACTGCCGGCGCTGGAGGCTCAGGTGCAGAACATCGCCGTGAGCATGGAGGATGTGGCCCGGGTCATCGAGCTGTGGACCGGCATCCCCGCGGTGAAAATCAAGGAGAGCGAGTTCACCAAGCTGCAGGGCCTGGAGGGCGCGCTCAAAGCCAAGATCATCGGCCAGGATGAGGCCGTGGAGCTGGTGGCCAAGGCCATCAAGCGCACCCGCGCTGACCTGACCGGCCGCCGCCGCCCGGCCAGCTTCATCTTCGTCGGCCCCACCGGCGTGGGCAAAACCGAGCTGGTGAAGCAGCTGGCCAACCAGCTGTTTGACACGGTGGACCCGCTGATCCGTCTGGACATGAGTGAGTTCATGGAGAAGCACGCGGTCAGCCGCCTGATCGGTTCGCCTCCGGGCTATGTGGGCTACGATGAGGCCGGCCAGCTCACCGAAAAGGTGCGCCGCAAGCCCTACAGCGTGGTGCTGTTCGACGAGATCGAGAAGGCCCATCCGGATGTGATGAACATCCTGCTGCAGATTCTGGACGAGGGCAAGATCAACGACGCCCAGGGCCGCACGGTGGATTTCTCCAACACGGTGATCTGTATGACCTCCAATGCGGGCAGCACCGACCGGGGCGGGGAGACCGGCTTCAACAAGACCGTGGCCCAGATGAGCAAGGACAAGGTGATGAAGGCCCTGGGCGAGTTCCTGCGGCCGGAGTTCCTGGGCCGTGTGGACGAAGTGATCGCCTTCAACCCGCTGGACACCGCCGCACTGGAAAAGATCGCGGCGCTGATGCTGGAGGAGTACCGCCAGCCCATGGCCGACAAGGGCGTGACCTTCAAGTACACGCCGGCGGCCCTGACGGCGCTGGTGGAAAAGGCCAGCGGCGGCAAGTTCGGTGCCCGTGACCTGCGCCGTACCATCCGCAAGCAGGTGGAGGACCCGCTGGCGGAGCGGCTGGTGGATGGTGCGCTGGGCCTGGATGTGACCGTGGATGCCCAGGACGGCCAGATCGTGCTGCGGTAAACCATCCCTGTGATCAAAAATGCGCTGTCTGCGCTGCCGGTTCGGCAGGCGGACGGCGCATTTTTTGCGGAAAACGCCTAGAACGAATAAACGATACAAGACCTTTGCACAATAAAGTGGAAAAGAAACGAAACGCACAAAAGATTCAGCGATAAAGTGCGCAGACTTTGCGCAGAACATAGAACTTCCCGAATTTTGTTTGAAAAATGAAAAAAACAGTTCCATTTTCCGGATGTGGTGCTATAATGACGGATACACCATGGTAAAGTTATGGGTGCTTTCGCAAAAGACTGCCGGGAAAGTGCGTACCCGGCAGCACCCCGCAAGCGGCGGGGCAAAGGAAAAGGAGCGTATCGAAATGTCTTATCAGTATCTGTTGACGCTGTGTTTGATTCTGGCGTCTACCAAGGTGCTCAGCCTTGTCACCGGGCGGCTTCAGTTGCCGCAGGTGGTTGGCTCGCTGCTGGCGGGCCTGCTGCTGGGGCCTGCGGTGTTCGGCATCATTCAGCCCAACGACCTGCTCAACCAGCTGGCCGAACTGGGCGTGATCGTGATCATGTTCAGTGCCGGCATGGGCACCAACATTCAGGACCTGAAGGCCAGCGGCAAATCCGGCTTTCTGGTGGCGCTGTGCGGCGTGCTGGTCCCTCTGGGGCTGGGCACCGTGCTGATGTACGCCTTCACCGGCGGCGAGCTGAGCAGCGGCGGCCCCCGCGTGCTGCAGGGCCTGTTCCTGGGCACCGTGCTGACCGCCACCTCCGTGAGCATTACCGTGGAGACGCTGCGTGAAATCGGCAAGCTGACCACCAAGGCGGGCAATACCATTCTGGCGGCGGCCCTCATCGACGACGTGCTGGGTCTGGTCTGCCTGACCATTGTTACCTCCATGGCGGGCGGCGACGCCGACATTGTGATGGTGCTGGTCAAAATTGTACTCTTCTTTGTGTTTGCGGGCGTGATGGCCTTTGCCACCCATAAGTTTTATGTGTGGTACGACCACCGCGTGAAGGACCGGAATCTGCATCGGTTCCCGGTGTCGGCGTTCGTGCTCTGCCTGTTCATGGCGTGGGCGGCGGAAGAGGTGTTCGGCGTGGCCGACATCATCGGCGCGTTTGCAGCCGGCCTGATCATCGCCGCTTCGCCCAAAGGCAGCTACATCCAGAGCAAGTTCTCGCCGCTGTCCTACCTGCTGCTGACCCCCATCTTCTTCGCCAACATCGGCATTAAGGTAACGCTGCCCCATCTGGACGGCGTGGTGCTGCTGTTCACGGTTCTGCTGGTGGTGGCGGCCATCCTTTCCAAGATCATCGGCTGCGGCCTGGGCGCAAAGATCTGCGGCTTTCAGGGCCGGCAGTGCCTGCAGATCGGCTGCGGCATGGCCTGCCGTGGTGAGGTGGCCCTGATCGTGGCCAACAAGGGTGCGGCCATGGGGCTGGTTTCGGAAGAGCTGTTTGGACCCATTATCATCATGGTGGTGTGCTGCGCCATCTTCACCCCCATCATGCTGAAGGCAGCGTTCAAGGGCGAGGGCGTGTACGACAACATGGAGAGCAGTTCTCTGCTGGACGACTACGAGCGCAGCCGCCGTTTGGATTATGTGACGGCCAGCCTGCTGCGGCGGGATAAAGAAATGATGAAGCCAAAGACCGACAAAAAGGCCTGACTTCCGGTGTACTTCCCCGTGCTCTGCAGCCCAAAACAGGGCTGACGGGCACCGGGTGCATCGCTGAAACAGAACAACGCAAAGCCGGGGCCGACGTGGTGCGGGATGCTTTTGAGAGCACCGCCCATGCATGGCCCCGGTTTTGCTCGTTTTGCGGGCCGCCGAAAAACAAGGAGAATGTGAATGCTTTGTGTAAAATGCCCGTAAACCGCGGACAGAATCGGCGGCTTTTTTGACAAGGCGCAGAAAATGTACCGATGGCCGGAAAAACCTGTTGCTTTTTGTCAATCTGTGATAGAATCTAACTGTAATTGTGATATAAGGACAGCTATGCCATTTTGAGTAACGGCATGGCGGCGGCGCTTTGCGGACGGTGTGTGAAGCGCATCAAAGACAAACGAAAACACAATGAATGAGGAGTGTATGAGAAACATGGCTAAGGCAATGAGCGCGAATGACTTTTTCGGCGTTGAGACTCAGGTGGCGGACATCGGCCTGATCGTGGTCCCCGGCGCGGAAGAGCTGGCAAACAAGATTGATGCACATCTGGTGCGCTGGGCACACGAACTGGGAATGAAGAAGGACACCTTCATCATCCCCAGCATCTGCCCCCGCTTCCAGTCCGGTGACGCAAAGGGTCTCATCCAGGAAAGTCTGCGCGGCGATGACCTGTATTTTGTGGTGGACCCCGGCAACTACAGCCTGACCTACAAGCTGTTCGGCTGCGTGAACCATATGTCTCCCGACGATCATTTCGCCAACCTGAAGCGTCTGATCCAGGCGGCTTCCGGTAAGGGTTACCGCTGCACCGTCATCATGCCCAGCCTGTACGGCGGCCGTCAGCATCGCCGCACCGCCCGTGAGAGCCTGGATTGCGCTGTGGCCCTGCAGGAGCTGCAGGCCATGGGCGTGAACAACGTGATCACCTTTGACGCCCACGACCCCCGCGTGCAGAACGCGGTGCCTCTGATGGGCTTCGACAACGTGATGCCCACCTATCAGGTGCTGAAGGCCATGCTGAAGCATATGCCCGACCTGAAGCTGGATGCGGAGCACTTCATGGTCATCAGCCCCGATGAGGGCGCCATGCAGCGCAACATGTACTACTCCAGCGTGCTGGGCGTCAACCTGGGCATGTTCTACAAGCGCCGCGACTATTCCCGCGTGGTGGACGGCCGCAACCCCATCGTGGCCCATGAGTACCTGGGTGAGTCCGTGGAAGGCAAGGACGTGTTCATTGCCGACGACATCATCGCTTCCGGCGAGAGCATGCTGGACATCGCCTATGAGCTGAAGAAGCGCGGTGCCCGCCGCATCTTCGCCAACGCCACCTACGCCCTGTTCACCTCCGGTCTGGAGAAGTTCGACAAGGCCTATGAGGAGGGCGCCATCAGCGCGGTGCTGGGTACCAACCTGACCTACCGCAACCCCGAGCTGTGCGCTCGTGAGTGGTTCTTTGAGGTGGACGTGTCCAAGTACATCGCCTACTTCATCGCCGCCATCAACCACAATATGTCTGTCAGCAGCATCATTGATCCTCATGAGAAGATCAGCGCCCTGCTGAGCAACCGTGCCGCCCAGTAAGGCACACGGAACCTGCAAGCGCAAAGCGCCCCGGCCCAATGGGCGGGGGTCATAAGAAAGTAATATCGTATTCTCTAAGAAACGGCGTGGCTTCGGTCACGCCGTTTCCTGTTTCAGCAGTTCTTCCACGGGGATAAAGCCCACAAGGTCATAGGAAATGCGGATGCCCTGATGCCGCTTACCCCGTATGCGCTGCGGGAGTTTGTCAAGGCGATCTACAGCCCCGGATAAGTCCAGCAGCAAGGGGTGCAGCCCCTTGTTCGGAACGGTGTGACGCAAAACAACCCGGACATTCAAGTGTCCGGGCTGTTCGCCTCGCAGAGCGCACATACAGGGCTTACCCCTGTATAGAAGTGCGCCCTTGTTGCCAAGGGATAATTCCGGTTCCACTTAGTTGAAACTTCCGTCCCATGTTGGCATATTGGAAATA
>CAKSWY010000023.1 GCA_934513685.1 uncultured Oscillospiraceae bacterium
ACATTCGCGTTTTGCAGAACATGATGGCCCAGGACGGCCTGAGTGAGGACGGCGCTTCCCCCTTCGGCAAGGGCGTGTGAGCACGTTCGGCGCAATAGGCGGGGTTGGCCGCGCATTGCAAATAAAAATCGCAATTAGAAAATAAACAAGGCCCGGTGCCGCAAGCTGTTTCAGCCTGCGGCACCGGGCCTTGTTGCTTGCCCATTTTCCGTTTGATGAAGGTTTGAATGCTTCCCTGAAAATTGCATGAGGAAAAATGAATGAAGCGGCCGTGCGTTTTTTGCGGCGTTGGGTTCTGCACGGCAGCAGGCCCGTGCAGCCCACCGGGTGCATACGATGCAGAGGTTACACCAGCCCGGCCTCGGCGTCCTGCGCGGCCTGATTGGCCAGGCGGCGGGCCAGGTCGGCGCGGCGGCTGTCCAGCAGCAGGTTCTGGCTGTACTGGTCGTAGCGCTCGCAGCCGTTTTCGGCGATGAACGGCCCGCTGGCAGGCCCAAGGGACAGTTCGGTGATGAACACCACCATCTCTTGCCCGGGGCCGAAGGCCTTTTCCATAAAGTCGAAGGCGGCCTCCAAAGCCCGGCCGGCCTCGGCCGCGGCGGCTTCCCGCTGTTCCACCTGGCGGGTGAAGGCCTCCTGCACCAGGCCGAAGGCGTCCTCTCCGGTGAGAAACGGCTCATCGGCCAGCAGGGCGACATACTCTTCCAGCCGGGCCTGTGCCTGTTTGTGCAGCTTTGAGTCGGCGGCGGTGGCAAGGTCGGCCTTCTTCTTCTGGTCAAAGCGGGCCTGCCGGGCGGCGATCTGTGCCCGAAGCAGGGAAGCCGGGGCCTCCTGCCCGTTTACCAGAGTGGGGCGCAGGCGCTTCAGTTCCTGATACACCTCATCGGTGAGGGAGTCCTGAAACTGGGCGGCCTCAAACCGGGTGTTCAACCCGCTCAGCAGCAGGCTGACCAGGCTCAGCCGCTCGTCAAAGGCGGCGTCAAAGGCACGGGCAAACACCGAGGGCGCGGCCTGCCCGGCCAGAATGGCTTCCACGCCGTAGTCGTCCTGATATTTCTTGTACAGGGCCAGATACGCCGCAAAATCCCGCGCAATGTCCTCGTGCTGCAGGTACTGGCGCACCACCGGCTCGTCCACCTCCAGCCCCAGCTGCTCGTAGGTGCGGATGAGGGTGGAGAGGTCCTCCCAGCCGCGGGCGGTGACGAACTGGGTGCCGTCCACGTCCGCCATCACCTTGTAAAAGTGGTCGGGCCGCAGCTCCAGATAGGAAAGAATGGCCGGGTGAACTCCGTTGGCACGGGCATATTCCTTCCAGACGGGCAGGTCAGCCTCCACGTCCATGCGCTTGACCCGGTCCAGCGTGACGATGTCGAACTCCCGCACGCTCTTGTTGTACTCGGGCGGGTTGCCCGCGGCGGCGATGACCCAGCCCTCGGGCATTTTCTGGTTGCCGAAGGTTTTGCACTGCAAAAATTGCAGCATGGTGGGGGCCAGCGTCTCGGAGACGCAGTTGATCTCGTCAATGAACAGAATGCCCTGAGAAAGGCCGGTGTCCTCCATGCGCTGGTACACGCTGGCGATGATCTCGCTCATGGTGTACTCGGTGACGGACACGGTTTTGCCGCCGTACTGCCGCTGCTGGATCATGGGCAGGCCCACGGCGCTCTGGCGGGTGTGGTGGGTGATGGTATAGGCCACCAGGGCCACCCCCTGCTCCCGGGCGACCTGCTCCATGATCTGGGTTTTTCCGATGCCTGGCGGGCCCATCAGCAGAATGGGCCGCTGGCGAATGGCGGGAATGGCATACTCGCCGTCCTCGTTCCGGCAGAGATAGGCCCGGACCGTGTTGGCGATCTCCTGTTTGGCACGCTTGATGTTCAAGGCAGTCAACTCCTTTTATGGCAAGGGCAGCGCCCGAGGGTGGGCGGCCCGGTTTCAAACAGATGGGAAAAAGACGATCAGCGCTTGGCGGAACCGGCCTTCGGGAGAAACTCCCGCTCATCCAGCACCAGCTTCATGGCCCAGGGGGGCAGGTCGGCGTCCTCATACTGGCTGCCCAGAAACAGAAACGCCGCGTCATAGGCCGGCCGCCGGGCGGGGAACCGCCCCAGACCGTCGGTGAAGTACAAAAGCCCTTTTAAGTGGTGGAATTCTCCGGCGCGGATCAGCTCATCCACATAGCGGAAGGCGGGGCGGAAATCGGTGCCGCCGCCGCCCACCAGCTGGAAGGCCTCCATGTAGGCGGCCAGCTGGTCCATGTCGGTGATTTTTCGGTCGGTGCGCACCCGGTCGTCGCATTGCAGAATGCGGATGTTGGTGCGGCGGAAAAAGCTCTCGCTCTGGCGCAGAATGCCGTAGGTCTCCCGCAGAAAGTTCTTCACCAGCTCGCCGGAGCAGGAGAGGGACGTGTCCACCACGATGACGAATTCCTCGATTTTGATGGTCTCCCGGCTTTCCAGCGGCTCGATCAGGGGCAGGTTGCCGTACAGCGAAAGCCCGTAGGCATAAAAGCCCAGGTCAAAGCTGTCCGGGTTAGCCTTCAGCTCTTCCCGAAGTACCGCGAACCGGCGCAGAAAATCCCGGTAGGTGCGGCGGCTTCGGTTGGCGGCCTTTACCTGCATGGCCAGGGCCTCGCCGCCCTGGCCGGGGTCCTTCTGGCGGGTCTCCAGTTCGGTCTGCATCTGCTGGCTCAGGTTTTTCCACTGGTCGGCGGCCTGGCGCGCCTGGGGGCTTTGGTCGCCGGGCTTGGGCCAGAAGCGGTGGTCATCGGCGCGGAACTCCTTTTGCAGCATGAGCAGCTGCTTTTCGTCCAGATGGGCCTCCTCCAAATGGCGGTAGATCGGCTCGGCGGCCATGGCGGGCAAAACCTCGCCCAACCGGCGGTAGGTCTCGGTGCGCACCCACCCGGCAATGCGCCGTACACAGGGCAGGTCCAGCTGGTCGATGCTCCACTCGGCGGCAATGTCACAGGCAAGGCTCCACAGCGGCCGGTCGTGGTCCGCAATGAAAAAGGGGTGGCGGAAGATGCAGTGGAGCAGCTGATGAAGGTATTCCCGGTTCAGCAGCACCGGATTTTTGGGGAACACCCGAATCAGCCGCTCCGGCTCGGCCAGAAGGCGCAGGCCGTCGGTGCCCATGCCCCGCACCTGAGCGCTGGGGGTGGGGGCCAGCCCGCCGATGGCCAGGCTGAGAAAGCGCAGGTGCAGATACAGCTCACTGCGGGTCACCTCCAGCACTTCCAGGGCCATTCGGTCCTGCCATTGGGTCTGGGTTTCGTTTTTGGGCACTGCGGGCCTCCTTTCCGGCGCGCACAATGGGGCGTCTGCTGTGAGTTCGGTTCAGTCGAAGGAATAGCGCTTTTTCTTCGGGGCAAAGGCGGCCCGCTGGTGGGCCAGAAGAAGCGCGGCCGCCCGGGGCTTTTCCAGCTGCTGGGCCAGCTGCCGGGCCTGGGCCAGGCTCTCGACGGTGAACACCGAAAGGCTGCACAAAAGCTGAAGCCCTTCATCGTCCTCTTCCCGGATGAGCCGCCCGGCCGCCAGGTCGGCGTGCCCGGCCAGATAGGCCGTGTATTGCTCGCGGGCCTCTTCGGTGAGGGCAACGGGCCAGCGAAGTCGGTCAAAGGCCAGCTCGGCCAGCATAGTGGGGTCCTCTTCGGCCAGCGCCACTTCAAAGGTGCGGTCGTAGGCGGTGTAGTCCACCACGCCGCGGGTGAAGCACTGGCGGTAGCGGTAGCCTTGGCCGTGAATGCCCCGGTTGAAGATGTGGGCCGGGGCGTTCTCCTCCAGCTCTTCCCAGTATTCCGGGTAGCGCAGGGCGGCCAGTACGGTTCCGCTTGGCGCAAAGGTCAGGCGCAGGTCAGTTTGCAAAGCGCCCAGAAGCGGGGGCAGGCCCGTGGGGGCCTCCGGTGCGGCCCGCATCACAAACCGGGTCAGCTGGTGGCAGTTGGTGAACAGGTCGCTGCCCACTGAGCGCACCTGCGGGCCAAACGAGAGCTGTTCCAGCTTGCGGCAGTTGTAAAAGGCGGCGTTGCCCAGCACCTGCAGCGGCTGGGGTAGGCGCACGGCCTGCAAAAAATTCCCGCAGAGGGGCTGGGGCGCCGGGGGAGGGGTGCCGATTTGGGCCGTGTGCACCTCACCCTTCGGCAGAACCTTGTGCTGAGAGGCGGAAAAGGCGTAGTCGCCAATCTGCACCAGCGGCAGCCCACCCAGCGTGTCTGGCAGAGCGGGGCAGGGCGTTTCGCCCAGGGCGCGGACCAGATGAGCACCGTCCGGGTGCAGGGTGTATTCCAGAATCAGTCCGTTTTCCATCGGCAAAACCCTCTTTCGTGTGAGATGGGGAAGAGCACGGCCCGTGCGCGGTGCCCAAAATCTTTTTCAAAATGCAGAATTGCAAAGTTACAGAATGCAGGTCTTATTGTACCATATGGGCCGCAAAATCGCCAGAGAAAGCGATGGGCCTGCCGGTAAATATAGAAAAGGCCGCACGGTGTGTGCGGCCTTTTGAAAAAATCATCTGCGGCGGGCGGCCCGGCGGTGCTTATGGCGCTTGCGGCGCAGTGCAAGCGCGGCCGTCACAAGCAGCAGGAGTACCAGCAGCGCCCCGGCGGCGCACAGCCAGCCCCGGTAAGGGGCCAGCCGGTCGCCGTAATACAGGCGATTGCCTCGGACATAGTCCTGCCGTACCTCCAGTGGTACGGTGCCCAGCACCTCACCGTTCTGCACGAGGTTGGCCTGCCCGACCTGCTGGCCGGCGGCCACCGGGGCCTCCAGCTGCTCCGGCAGATTCACGGCTTCCAGCGTGTAGGGCGTATCGCTGCACAAAAGCAGCCCATCCAGCGCCGCGGCCGGGTAGAGGGTGACCTCACTGCTCTCCTCACACCAGCGCAGGGGCACAGCGGCGGCCGGCTGCTCGGTGTCCGGCGCGCTGCCGATGGAGAAGGCACCCACCGCCCAGTCCAGCAGGGCGGCGGCATCCTGATAAATCTGCTGGCTGCCGTTTTCCAGCTTGCGGTTGGGTTCCCCCAGCAGCACCAGCAGGTAGCGCCCGGTGTCGGTGTGGGCGGTGGTTACCACACAGCGCCCGGCGGCGTCAGTAAAGCCGGTTTTCACCCCTTCGGCCCAGGGGCGGTAAAAGGGGGAATCCGGATTCTGCAGCTGAATGGAGGTGCCGATGCGCAGGTACTTGCCCGCCGGGGCATCCGGGGTGAGCACCGTCTGATGCACATTGTCCAGCGGCAGCCACCACTCCCGGGTGGTGCAGATGGTGCGCAGAACGTCGTTGTTCATGCAGGCTTCGGCAATGCGGGCAAGGTCGTGCGCGGTGGAGTAATTTCCGGCGTCGTACAGGCCGTGGGGGCAGCTGTACCGGGTGTCCGTGCAGCCCAGCTGTGCGGCCCGGTCGTTCATCTGGGCCACAAAGGCGTCCAGGCTGCCAGCCACCCGCCAGGCGATGGCGCTGGCGCTGTCGTTGGTACTGGGCAGCATGGTGCAGTAGGCCAGGTCCCGCAGAGTGACCTCCTCGCCGGGCTGCAGGTCAATGTAGGCCCCGTTCTCGCTTCGGATGCGGGCAAACTCCGGGCTGAGTTCTTCGGGCACGGCGAAGGTCTCGTCCAGATCCAGGCCGGATTCCGCCAGAAGCAGGCAGGTCATCATCTTGGTCAGGCTGGCGATGGGCCGTTGTTCGTCGGCGTTCCGCTCATACAGCACGGTGCCGGTGTCCAGATTTTCCAGATACACGGCGGCGGCCTCGGGGGCGTCGTCGGGCGGGACCCATTGGGCAAAGGCCGTGGGCGTGAGCGCAAGGCACAGGCAAACCGTCATCGCCAGGGCAAGAATGCGGTGCTTCATGGCGTCTCCTTTGCTTTCGGCATCGGGGTGCGCCCGCTGGCCAGATACAGCAATGCGTTGCAGATGGCCGCAGCCACGTTGCTGCCGCCCTTGCGGCCCATGGCCGCGATGCAGGGCACGCCCAGTTTGTTGCAGGTGTGCCAGATCAGCTCCTTGCTCTCCACCACGTTCACAAAGCCCACCGGAACCCCTACGATGAGCGCCGGGTGGAAGTGTGCATCCTGCTCCATCAACTCACTGAGGCGGATGAGCGCCGTGGGGGCGTTGCCCACGGCCACGATGAGGGGGGCATCGGTCAGGGTGCGGGCGGCCTTGTCCATGCTGGCCACGGCGCGGGTGGTGCCGCCGGTGCGGGCGGCCTCGGCCACGTCCGGGTCGGCCATGTAGCACTCGGCCCGGCCGCCGAAGCTCTCCAGCACCCGCTTGTTTACCCCGCTGCGGCCCATCTGGGTGTCGGTGAGGATCACGGCCCCGGCCCGGATGGCCGCAAGCCCCTGTTCCACTGCGCCCGGGGTGAAGCGCAGATTTTTGGCATAGTCAAAGTCGGCCGAGGTATGAATGGCCCGCTTGACCACCGGCAGCTCCAGCGGGGAGAAATCGGTGGGGCCCATCTCTTCGGTGATGATGGCAAAGCTGCGGGCCTCAATGTCGCCCGGCAGCACCGGGTGAATGGGAGAAGGCTGCATAGAAACGCTCCTTTCAAATCCGTTTTCGGCGGGGTGGCGGTCTAATTCCGCCCGCTGCCCTCCATCATACGGTAAATGGCGGGCAGGTCCAGGGCGGCCCGCATGGTGTCGGCCAGCCGGTCGTACTGGGTTTCCCGGTAGGCGGCCCAGCTCAGCGCGGGGGCCTGGCCGGGGGTAAGACCCTTGCGCTTCATCAACAGGGCGGCCAGCCGGGCGGCCAGGTCGCCCTCCTCAAACAGGCCGTGAATATACAGGCCCATCACGTTGTTATGGCAAACGCCGTCCTGCGCGGTGAAGGGGGCCGGGGCCTCGCCGGTGAGGGCGGCCAGCGGGGCGGCCCCTTCCAGCCGGGCGGTGCTGCCCATATGAATCTCGTAACCGGTAAAGTGTGCGCCGTTCAGGGGGGCAAACAGCCCCTCGGCCCCGGTGATCTGCCCAGTGACCCGGGTGCGGTGCTTTTCGGCCGCGAATTCCGTGGCGGTGGGCAAAAGCCCCAATCCCCGGCAGCTGGCCCCGGCTTCGCCCTCGGCCCCGGCGGGGTCGCTGACGGTCTGCCCCAGCATCTGGTAGCCGCCGCATACCCCAAGAATGGGGGTGCCCCGGCCTGCCAGCTTGAGCAGCGCGGCTTCCATGCCGCACTGGCGCAGCCAGGCCAGGTCGCCCAGCGTGTTCTTGGTGCCGGGCAGAATGACCAGATCCGGCTCGCCCAGCGTGCGGGGGTGGGCCACATAGCGCACCCCCAGGCCGGGCTGCTGCTCCAGCGGGGAGAAGTCGGTGAAATTGGAGATGTGGGGCAGCCGGATCACCGCCACGTCCACGGCGGCGGGGGCGGCGGTGCGGCCCAGGCGGGGGGCCAGGCTGTCCTCATCGTCCACATCCAGCTCCATCCAGGGCACCACGCCGGTGACGGGTACGCCGGTGAGGGATTCCAGCTGCGCAAGGCCGGGACGGAGAATTTCCACGTCCCCGCGGAATTTGTTCAGGATCAGCCCCTTGACCCGGGCACGCTCCTCCGGCTCCAGCAGGGCGACGGTGCCGTACAGCTGGGCGAACACCCCGCCCCGGTCAATGTCTCCGGCCAGCAGCACCGGGGCGTTGACCAGTTTGGCCAGGCCCATGTTCACAATGTCGTCGGCCTTCAGGTTGATCTCCGCCGGGCTGCCGGCCCCCTCCAGCACGATTACGTCGTATTGGGCGGCCAGCTCGTCGTAGGCCTTGAGAATGTGGGGAATCAGCGTTTTTTTCATGCGGAAGTAATCGGCGGCGCTCATTTGCCCCAGCACCTCGCCGTTCACGATGACCTGGCTGCCGGTGTCGCCGGTGGGCTTGAGCAGAATGGGGTTCATGCGCACGTCCGGCTCCACCCCGGCGGCCTGGGCCTGCATCACCTGAGCGCGGCCCATCTCCAGGCCGTCCTTGGTGATGAAGCTGTTCAGGGCCATGTTCTGGCTTTTGAAGGGGGCACAGCGCAGGCCGTCCTGCTTGAAAATGCGGCAAAGCCCCGCCGCCAGCAGGCTTTTGCCCGCGCTGGACATGGTGCCCTGCACCATAATGCATCTGGCCATAAAAATACGCTCCTTTTGCAAAACTTAAAACAGCGGGCGAAGCTTTACCGGCAAGCGGCGCTTAAAACTGCGGCAAAGGCCGCCAGCAGACGGTCGTTTTCCTCCCCGGTGCGCACGGCCACCCGGTAATAGCCGGGGCCGAGACCGGAGTAATTGGCGCAGTCCCGGATCAGCACGCCCTGCCCGCGCATGGCGGCAGTCAGGCCCGGGTGGGGGCTGTGCAGCAGCAGGTAGTTGGCCTCGCCGGGGTAAACGGTCAGGCCCAGCCGGGCAAGCCCCTGCGCCAGCCGGGGCCGCTGCGCCTGCACCAGCGCACGAACCTGCGCCGGATAATCGGTGAGGGCCAGCGCCGCCAGCCCGGCGGCCTGGGCCGGGCCGGACACCGCCCAGGGCGGCCCGGCCTTTGCCATGCGGGCCAGAAGCGCTTCGTCCGAACAGGCACACCAGCCCAGCCGCAGCCCGGCCATGGCGTAAATTTTGGTGAAGGCGTTGAGAATGAGCAGGTTTTCACACCCACCCAAACGGCCCTTCATGGTGTGGGCGGCGGGGTCGTCGAGAAATTCGGTGAAGCATTCGTCGATCACCAGCCGCGCCCCTATGCGTTGGCAGCGCGCCAGAATGCGGTCCAGCAGGGGGCGGGGGGTGGTACGCCCGGTGGGGTTGTTGGGCTCGCACAAAAACACCAGCTCCACGCCGGGAGTGATGGCCTCCAGAATGGCCTCAGTCACGGCAAAGCCCCGTTCCGCAGTGAGGGGACAGCGCAGCAGTTCGCACCCGGCCAGCGTCAGCGCCTCGCCATATTCGGCAAAGGTGGGGGCGCACACCAGCGCTCTGGCCGGGCGCAGGGCCAGCACCAGCCGGTAGATCAGGTCCGCCGCACCGGCCCCGCACAGCAGCCAGGCTTCGGGCAGGCCTTCCGCCTGGGCCAGCGCGCCGGTGAGCGCCCGGCACAGGGGGTCCGGGTAGCGGTCGGCGTGGGGCAGAGAGGCTTCCACAGCCTGGCGGACGGCCTCGGGCAGGCCAAGGGGGGAGACGTTGGCGGAAAAATCAAGGGGCGGCCGGCCGTACTGGGCTTCAAAACCGGCCCAATCGCCGCCGTGAATGAGCGGTTGTGTCATAAAAACCTCGCGTTTGTGTACAGAATTGGTCGCTTCAGCGGCAGAGCAGCCAGACCTCCAGCAGCCCGGCCAGAAGGATAAGCCCCAGCAGACTGCCGGTGGTCATCAGGCGGCAGGCGCGGGGGATGTCCTCGGCCTCCACCGGGCGCAGCGGGTCGCCCAGCGTGGGCTTGTGCACCAGTTTGCCAAAATAGTAAGCATCACCAGCCAGCTGCACCCGCAGCGCCCCGGCGCAGGCGGCTTCCGTCTGAGCGGAGTTGGGGCTTGCGTGGTTGCGCCGGTCCCGCCGCCAGATTCGGAACGCCTCTTTGCCGGAAAGGCCGCACAGGGGGGCAGCCAGAATCAGCAGCAGGCCGGACAAGCGGGCGGGCAGCCAGTTGGCCGCGTCGTCCAGATGGGCGGCGGCCCGGCCGAAATACAGGTAGCGGTCGTTTTTATAGCCCACCATGCTGTCCATGGTGTTCACGGCCTTGTAGGCCAGGGCCAGCGGTGCGCCGCCGATGGCCAGATAGAACATGGGGGCGAACACCCCGTCCGAAAAGTTCTCGGCCACGGTTTCCACCGCCGCCTTGGTCACGCCCTCGGTCGTGAGGGCGGCGGTGTCGCGCCCTACGATGCGGCCCACGGCCTTGCGGGCGGCGGGCAGGTCGTTCTGCTTCAGGCAGGCGTACACCGCCATGGCCTCCTTGCGCAGGTCCCGCACGGCCAGGCACTGCCCGCCCCAAAAGGCGTTGAGGGCCAGGGCCAGCAGCGGATGCACCCGCCCGGCCAGGAACAGAGCCCCGGCGGCAACGCAGAAGCTGCCCACCGGCAGCAGCGCGGCCAGCACACACCCGGCCGCCAGCAGGCCGAAATTCGTGTTCGGGAACAGACGGCGAAGCAGGCGCTCCAGCCCGGAGATGGCGCGGCCCATGGCAACCACCGGGTGGGGCAGCCAGACCGGGTCACCCAAAAGGGCATCCAACAGGTACGCGGCAATGAAAACAATGAGAGGGGTCATGAAGGGTCCTTTCAAGCCTGAAAATAATCTGAAAACGTAAACAACAAACGTGAAATGCGAAAAGATGTGCAGAGGTAAAACAGTTCAGCCTTGGCGGCGGCTTATGCTCGGCTGCCCGGCACCTGGCCGCGCACACAGCAGATCGGTTCCACAAGGGTCAGGCCGCCCTCCGGCCAGGCGTCGGCGGTTAAATGCCAGCCGCAGCCGTTCTTTGTCATGCCGGAAAAATAATCCTGCCGGGGGCGGGCGTACTCGGCCAGCAGGGCCATCAGTGTGCCGCCGTGGGCCACCACCACCAGCCGGGGCTTTCCCTCGGCCAGCGCCTGCGCCACCAGCGGGGCAAAGGCGGCACAGCAGCGCCGGTTCAGGGTTTCCATGTCCTCGCCGCCGGGGGCCGCGGCCACACAGCCACCCTCCACCCAGGCGCGGTAAGCGGGGTCATGCTCCAGCTGGGCGAAGTTTTTGCCCTCGAACTGGCCAAAATCCATCTCGTGTAGCCCCTCTACAGGAATTTGCCGGGCATGGGAAAACAGAATTGCGGCCGTCTGCCGGGCGCGCAGCATGGGCGAGACAAAGACGGCCGTGACCTGATCCGCCCAGGCGGGCGGCAGCAGGGCGGCGCGGCCCTCTTCGCTGAGGGGTTCGTCGGTGCGGCCGATGTAGCGATGCTCCCGGTTGCCGGGGGTCATGCCGTGGCGGATGAGAAAAATATCCATGGAAACACTCCTGAAGTCTTGCACAAAAAAGGCGGAAACGGGCAGGTCAGCTCGGCTGTGCCTCGGGCAGGCGCGGGGGCAGGGTGCCCTTCAGCACAAGGGGAAGCCCGCACCAGATCTGCACCACGGTTTCGGCCCGGGCGGCCAGCAGGCAGGCCAGGCGGCCGGCCGCTTCCCGGGCGGCGCGCTGGGCGGGGTCCATGGGAACCACGCCGCCGCCCAGTTCGGTGGCAAGCACCAGCGCCTTCCGGCTCAGCTGGTCGGCCAGTGCCTCTAGGTCGGGCGCGGAATCGGCCAGCTCCTGCACATCCCGCACAGCGGGGCAGGGTGCGGCGGGGTCGGCGGAAAAATCCTGCGCCGAAAGCCCCCACTGGGCCATGGCGAAGGTCTGCTTGCCGGCATACAGCGGCCCGGTGATGAAAACCATAAAGACGCTCCTTTCAGGTTAAAGCAGTCACAGCAGGGCGAGAAGCGCCCGGGTGAGCACCAGGGCCGCCAGTTGGGCCAGCTCACACCATTGCACAAACCACCCGGCCAGATCGCCCGAAAGCCCGCCGAATTCCCGCAGGGCCAGCCGCCTGTACCAGGCCAGCACCGCCAGAGCGGCCGCCGCCATGGCAAGGCCCGGAATGCGGCCGATAACGATCAGCGCCAGCGCCGAAAGCCCCCCGGCGGCGGCCAGAATGCGGGCGGTCACTGTCCGGTCCGCCGCGCTGGCGAAGGCGTGGGCAAGGCCGGTGTTTTTGGCCAGCGGCAGGGCTGCCACCGCCCAGCCGGAAAGGCAGCGCTCCAGCACATACCCGAGGGCCAGGCACAGGGCGGCGGTGCGGTCCCAATCCAGTGCGCTGGCCAGGGCCAACTGGGCCACCAGATACATACACACACGGATGAGGGCGAAAGCGCCCACGTGGCTGTCCTTCAGAATTTCCTGCTTGCGGGCAGGCTCAGCGTGGCTGGCCAGCGCGTCACAGGTGTCGGCAAAGCCATCCATATGCAGCCCGCCGGTCACCAGCAGCGGGCACAGGCAGACCCCCGCTGCGGGCAGCAGACCGGAAAGATTCAGCAGGCGGCACACCGCCAGCCACAGGGCCAGCGCACCGCCGCAGGCAAAGCCCACCAGCGGCAGGCAAGCCAGCACCCAGCGCATACTGCGCGGAGTCCAGTCCACCCGGGGCATGGGCAGCGCCGAGAACATTCCAAAGGTGACAACAACGGTTTCAAACATGAGACGAACCATGAAACAACTCCTGCAAAACGCTTACGGTAGGGGAATCTGGCGGCACTGCCAGCCGATCAAGGAAGCGGGCGGCGTGCCCCTGCGGTAAACGGGCAGCCCGGCGGCCACCTGAACGGCGCGGGTGCTCTCGGCCGCCAGGCGGCGGTTCAGCCGGGCCAGCAGGCGCAGATAGGCGTCGGTGTCTCCGGCATAATCCGCCCCGCCCAGAAATACTTCGTTGCTCACAACCACCAGCTCCCGGCAGGCGGCGTTCAGGTGAAGAACCCCGTCCAGCACGGCCTCATACGCGCCGGGAATGAGGCCTTCCGGCCCGTACAGCTGGTTGGCGGCCAGCGTGCCCAGGCATTCCAGCAGCACCACGCTGCCGCGCAGAGGAGCAGCATCCAGCCCGGCAAGATCCCGCGGCCGCTCCACGGTGGCAAAGCCCTTGCCGGCCCGCAGCGCCTGGTGGCGGGCCACCCGCACCCGGGACTCGGCGTCATACGGTTCCATGGTGGCCAGATAGACCCGGGGGCAGGCCGGGGAGAAGGCCAGCGTCAGCGCCTCGGCGTATTCACTTTTTCCGCTGGCGCTGGCACCGACGACAAGGCTGAGCATGGCGGCTCCTTTCTGCACGCTGTAAAAGAAACGGTCAATTCTGCGGGGTGTAGGCGTCCATGCCGTAGCTGGAGAACTCCGCCCCGCCGTACATGGCCATGGCCATGTCAAACAGAGGCAGGGCGGCCAGCGCCCCGGTGCCCTCGCCCAGCCGAAGCCCGGCACACAGCAGGGGCGAAAGCCCCAGTGCATCCAGCAGCATCTTCCCGGCCGGTTCGGCCGAGCAGTGGCTGGCCAGCAGGGCGGCCTCGGCACCCGGGCACAGGCGCACCGCTGTCAGGGCTGCCACCGTGGAGATGAACCCGTCCAACAGCAGCGGCAGCCGGGCCGCCGCCGCGCCCAGGCAGGCCCCGGCCATGGCGGCAATGTCCAGCCCGCCCACAGCGGCCAACACGGCCAGCGGGTCAGCGGGGTCAGGGCAGTTCCGGGCAATGCCCGCCCGGATGGCCGCCAGCTTGCGGGCAAGCCCCTCGTCGGAAAGCCCGGCCCCCCGGCCGGTGACGGTTTCGGGCGGGCAGCCCAGCAGCACAGCGGCCACGGCGCTGCTGGTGGTGGTGTTGCCAATGCCCATTTCCCCAATCAGAAGCAGCTTGCAGCCGGCTTCGGCCTGCTGCCGGGCCAGAGCGGCCCCGGCCAGTAGGGCTTGCAGGGTTTGGGCGCGGGTCATGGCGGGGCCCTGGGTGAAGTCGGCGGTGCCGTCCATCACCCGGCAGCGCACCAGGCCGGGAATTTCCTCACCGCCCAGCCCGTGAACGCCCATGTCCACCGGCTGCACCCGGCAGCGGGCCACCCGGGCCATGGTGCAGGCGCTGGAGCGGCCTTCGGCCAGCGCCCGGGCCACAAAGCCGGTTACCTCATTGCCGCATTGGCTGACCCCCTGGGCGACCACACCATTGTCGGCGCAGAACACCAGCAGGGTGCGGGCCGAGAGGTCCAGTTCGGCGCTGCCGGTAAGGGCGGCGATCTTCTGGGTGTCGGTTTCCAGCAGGCCCAGGCTGCCCAGCGGCTTGCCTACCGCGTCCCACCGGGCCTTGCAGGCCGCGCGGGCGTCCTCGTCCGGGGGCGCAATGGCGGCCTGCAGCCGGGTGAGGCGGGCCTCCAGCTGGGGCAGTTCAAGTTGGAATAGATCGAAAATTGCTTGGTTCATAAAAACCTCCGGCAGGGGATGAGACGGAAAAGAAACGCGCCCGGTGCGGCTTCAGCGGCCCACGCGCCGCCGGGCCGCAGCCTGGCAAAAGCGCAGGGCGCATTCCGGCCGGGCGGGCAGGTACAGATGGGGGAAACCGGCAAAAAGGTTGCCGTCCGCCACCACACAGGGCCAGCTGCGGCGACCCACCGGCTTTTTGGCGGTGAGAACGTCGCCGTTTTCCGTGCAGTCCCAATAATGGAACTCGTGGGCGGGCAGGCTTTCGCCGGGGCGCAGCAGCAGGGTGGGGCGGTTGGCGGTCAGGGTCACATAGCCGAAGCGGCCCAGCTTGCCGGTGCCAAAGCCCCGGCCCTCCAGCACCCCGGCCATGGGCCAGGCGCGGCCCTCGGGGTCGGTGAGGGTTTGCTGCAGGTAGAGAAAGCCCCCGCACTCGGCCAGCGTGGGCAGCCCGGCCTGAACGGCGTTCCGCACTGCCTGCCGCATGGTGTGGTTTTCGGCAAGGGCCTGGGCGTGCAGCTCCGGATAGCCGCCGCCCAGGTACAGGCCGCCGCAGCCATCGGGCAGGGCGGTATCCCGCAGGGGACTGAAAAAGCACAGCTCGGCCCCCAGGCGGCGGAACAGCTCCAGCGTATCGTCGTAATAAAAGCAGAAGGCTTCATCCCGGGCCACGGCAATGCGGCAGCGTGCGGGAGCAAGCCCCTCCCCGGGCAGCGGGGCGGCAGGCAGGGGCGGGGCGCTGGCGGCCAGGGCCAGCAGCCCGTCCAGATCGGCGCTCTGCTCCAGCGCGTCCGCCAGTTTGTCCAGCTTGGCCTGCAGTTCGGGGATTTCCTCGGCGGCCACCAGCCCCAGATGGCGGCTGGAAAAATCCGCCCCCTCCACCTTGGGCAGGCAGCCGAACACCGGCAGCCCGGTTTCCCGGGTGAGGGCCGGGGCCAGCGTCTGGGCCAGCATGGGGCTGCAGCCGTTCAAAAGCAGGCCCCGGATCTGGCAGGGGGCGCGGAAGGCGAGCAGCCCCTTCACCTGGGCGGCCAGCGTCAGGCTGGAAGAGCCGGGCCGAAGCACCAGCACCACCGGGGTGTCGGTGGCCCTAGCCAGGTGCCAGGCGCTGGCCGTGTCGGTGCAGCCGCCCAGGCCGTCGTAGTAGCCCATGGCCCCCTCCAGAACGGCGGGGCTGCGCCCGGCGCTGTGGGCGGCCAGCAGGGCACGAATCTGCTCTTCATCGCTGAAGAACAGGTCAAGATTGTAGGAGGGCACCCCGAGCACCTGCCGGTGGAACATGGGGTCGATGTAATCCGGCCCGGCCTTAAAGGCCGCGGGGGCCAGGCCGCGCCGGGTCATGGCGCGGAGAAACGCACAGGTGACGGTGGTTTTGCCGCTGCCGCTGGCCAGCGCGGCAAACATCAGGCGGCTCACAGCGCACCTCCGCTGATGAGGTACACCGGGTTCTGGGCCATCATCAGGTGCAGCCCCCCGGCGGGGCGGCTACGGCTGACGGAGATCTGGCTGACCTGAATGTTCTCAAACCCCTGCGCCTGCAGGGCGGCCAGCGCGGCGGAAAGGCTCTCAATGGCAATGGCCGAGATCACCACCCGCGCGGCGGGGTTGGCGGCGCGCACGGCCGCCAGCGTTTCGGCCATATGGCCGCCGGTTCCGCCCACGAACACCCGGTCCGGTGCGGACAGCCCGGCCAGCGCCTCCGGCGCCGCGCCGGCGATCAGGGTCAGGTTGTGCAGGCCGAATTTGCGGCGGTTTTCCAGAATCAGGGCCTGGGCGTCCTCGTTTCGCTCCACGGCGTAAACCTGCCCCTCGGGGGCGGCCAGCGCCAGCTCCACCGAGACGCTGCCGGTGCCTGCGCCCAGATCCCACAGGCAGTCGCCGGGGTGGGGGGCCAGCAGCGCCAGCGCGGCGGCCCGCACCTCCTGTTTGGTCATGGGCACCTTGGCGCGGATGAACTCCTCATCGGGAATGCCGCCCACCCGGCTTTGCCGCAGGGGGGCGGGGCAGCCCTCCACCAGCAGTACGCTGAGGGGGGCAAAGGTCTGTTCGGCCAGCTGGGCCGCGGTGCCGGTGACGATGGCCTCCTCCGGGTAGCCCAGACGGCTGGCGGCGGTGGCCCGGCAATCGCCCAGCCCGGCTTCGGTCAGCCGGGCACACAGGCTGGCGGGGGTGCAGCTGCCGCCGGTGAGAAAGAACACGTCGCCGCCCCCGGCACAGGCAGCAGCAGGGTCACAGGCCACGCCGTGGGCGCTTACCAGCTTCCAGCCCTGCCAGGGGCGGCCCAGACGGGCGGCCAGCACCTGCGGGCTGGAAAGCCCGGGCAGCAGGGTGCAGCGGGCCTCGGGCAGGGCAGCTTGCAGGGTGTGCAGCAGGCTGGCGGCCCCGCTGTAAAACCCAATGTCGCCGCTGAAGGCCACGGCGGCCCGCTCAGCCTGGCCGGAAAGCCCGATGAGGGCTCCCACAAGCTCGGAAGTGCGCAGGCAGGGAATGCGCCGCCCGCTGCATTGGGGCGGCAGCCCCTCAAGAAGGCGGGGCGCGCCTAAAAGAACCGGGGCCTGCTCCAGCGCCCGGGCGGCCGCCTGGGTCAGGCTGAGCCAATCGCCGGGGCCGATGCCGATGAGGGTGATGTCCATGGGGCCTCCTTACCGCTACAAATGAATGCGGCTAAAATAAAGCGTGAATGGGTTATAAAGCCGGGGCGGCGGACTGCCAGGCGGCAAAGCGGGCGAGAATGGCCTCGACCGTCTCGCCCCGGTCCTCCGGGCGGGTGAGCACCAGCACCCCCACGCCGCAGTTTTGCGCGGCGGCCAGCTTTTCGGCAAAGCCGCCGTTGCGGCCACCGTCCTTCGTGACCATCCAGCGGATGTTCCACTGCCGAAGCACGGCCTCGTTCAGCGCCTGGCTGAACGGCCCCTGCATGGCCAGAATGTGGCTGTGAGCCAGCCCGGCCTGTTCGCAGGCGGCAATGCCGTCGTGGGTAGCCAGCACCCGGGCGTACAGCCGCTCCGGCGGCAGGGCGGCGAAGGCGGGCAGCTCCTTTGCGCCGGTGGTCAGCAGAATGCGGCCTTCCTGCCGGGCCAGCCAGGCGGCCGCCGCCAGTGCATCGGGCAGGCAGACGCTGCTCTCGGGCAGGGCGCTGGCCGGGCGGCTGCACCGCCACAGGGGTACCCCGGCCGCTTTGGCCGCTGCCCGCAGGCTGGCGCTGACGGTTTCCGCATAGGGGTGGGTCGCGTCGATAATCAGCTGGCAGCCGGCCATCTGATCGGCCATGGCCTCCGGGGCCAGCCGCCCGGTGTGTACCTGCCCGTGGGTGAGGGCGGGCAGCACCTCCTGCCCGTATTCCGTGGCAACGAATACGGTGAGGGGCAGGCCGCGGGCGGCGCACAGGCTGTCCAGCGCCTGAGCCAGCTGCCGCCCCTCGGTCGTGCCGCCGAACAGCACCACCCCGGTCACAGGCGGTACCCCCGCGGGGTGACCATGCGCTGCCCGGTCAGGCGGGTGGCGTGGTTGCCGATGAACACGGTGGTGAACATATCCACCTGCTCCTCGGCCAGCTGGGCCAGGGTACCGGTCCAGCTGGTCTGCCCCGGGCGGCCGATGTTCTTCACCCAGCCGCACACCCGGTCGGCCGGCAGGCTGCGGGCCAGAATGGCGCAGGCTTTGGCCAGATAATCGGCCCGGGCCCGGCTGGAGGGGTTATACAGGCAGATGCAGAAATCCGCCCGTGCCGCGGCCTCCAGCCGGGCCTCGATCACCGGCCAGGGGGTCAGCCGGTCGGACAGGCTGATCACGCAGAAATCGTGCATCAGGGGCGCGCCCAGCACGGCGGCCCCGGTGAGGGCGGCGGAGAGGCCGGGCACCACCACGACCTCTACTTCCGGATAGGTGGGGGCCATCTCCAGAATCGGCCCGGCCATTCCGTACACGCCCGCGTCGCCGCTGCACACCATGGCGGTGGTCTGGCCGCGGTCGGCGGCTTCCAGCGCCAGGCGGCAGCGCTCCACTTCCTGGGTCATGGCGGTGGTCAGGGTGGGCTTACCGGGGTAGAGGGGCGCGACCAGATCAATGTAGACCTTGTAACCGCAGAGCAGCTGGGCATCGTCCAGCGCGGCTTTGGCCTGCCCGGTCAGCAGGGTGGGATCGCCGGGGCCAAGGCCCACCACATAAAGCAGCTTTGCCATAAAAACACCTCACAGTTGAACGCCACAGCGCGGGGCGGCCCGCCGCTGTGAATCGCAGTTTTATCAGAATTCCGGTGCAAAGGGGCACAAAGCCAGTGCCAGCGTCACGCCGTTTTTTGCGTATTTGGGGGCCAGCAGCGCGCCGCCGCTGCCCTTTACCGCCGCCCGCTCGCACACGTTGTCCACCCCGGTCACACTCTGCACAAAGGCGGAGGGGGTAAAGGGGCCGGGCAGGGCGGCCAGCGCCTCGGCCGGGTAGGTGGTGAGGGGCAGCCCCAGCACCCGGCAGGCCTCGAGAAGGCCCGGCTCATTGGCCTTCAGGTCAATGCTGCACACCCGGCACAGCGCCCGGCGGGAGACCTGCGCCCAGGCGAGAAAGTCCGCCAGCAGCTCCAGAATGTGCCCGGCGGGGGTGCCCTTGCGGCAGCCGACGCCCAGCACGGCAATGCGAGGCACCAGATGCAGCGGATGAGCACCGGCGGGGTCCGCGTCGCTTAGGCTGAGCACGACCTGAGCCTTTTCGGCACAGGCGGCGGGGTGCAGGCCGCGGGGCCAGACCCCGCCGATGGGAAACTCGCTGAACAGGGCCAGCGAACCGCCCGCCAGCAGCGCACCGGAAACCCGCTTGATGCGCTCCGGTTCGGCCACCGCGCAGCCGTTTTTGCGGGCCCAGTCGTCCGCCGCCCACAGGCCGCTGCGGTCAGTGGCGGTGGTGATGACCGGCTGCGCCCCGAACAGCCCGGCCAGCCGCAGGGTGAGGGCGTTGGCCCCGCCCAGATGGCCGGACAAAAGCGAAATGGCAAAGGCCCCGGTCTCGTCCAGCACCACAACGGCAGGGTCGTGGACCTTGCTGCTCAGGTGGGGGGCAATGGCCCGCACCGCAATGCCCACCGCCCCCACAAACACCAGCGCATCCGCATTGGCAAAGGCGCTGGCGGTGAAGTCGGCCAGCGGGCAGTGCCTTGGCCCAAAGCAGGGGGTCACGGCGGCGTTATCGCCCTGGGCACGCAGGCCGTCGGCCAGGCGCCGGGCCAGGGCCAGCCCCCGGGCCGTGAAGGCGGTGAGAGCGATGGTCATCGGGTGGCCTCCCGGAAGCCGGTGGTAAAACAGGGGTCGTACAGCTTGGAGCGGTCGTAATGGGCGTTGCCCTGCCGCAGAAACTCGCCCACCAGCACCAGCGCGGTGCTGTGGATGCCGGCCTCTTCGCCGCTTTGAGCCAGAGTGCCGATGGTGCAGCGGCAGATGCGCTCTTCCGGCCAGGTGGCCTTGTAAACCAGCGCGGCGGGGGTGTCGGCGGTGTAGGCGCCGCCCGCCAGCAGCTGGCGGGCAACCTCCGGCAGCATACCGGAGGAGAGGAAGATGGCCATGCTGGCCCCGTGGCTGGCCATGGCGGCCAGCTGTTCCCGCTCGGGCACGGGGGTGCGCCCCGCCAGCCGGGTGATGATGAGGCTCTGGCTCACGCCGGGCAGGGTGTATTCCGCCCCGAGGGCGGCGGCCGCCCCGCAGAAGCTGGAGACACCGGGGGTCACGTCCCACTCAATGCCCATCGCATCCAGCGCGTCGGTCTGCTCCCGGATGGCCCCGAACAGGCAGGGGTCGCCGGTGTGCAGGCGCACCACATCCTGCTTTTGCTCCGTCGCCTGCCGGATGACCTCCAGCACCTCTTCCAGCGTCATGTGGGCGCTGTTGTACAGGCGGCAGTCCGGCCCGCACAGCCCCAGCAGGGCGGGGTTGACCAAACTGCCCGCGTAGATGACCACCTGCGCCTTGCGCAGAAGTTCCGCACCCCGAAGGGTGATCAGGTCCGGTGCGCCGCTGCCGGCGCCGACAATGTGTACCATACTGCTTCTCCTGTTTTTTATGGGGCGGCACCGTAACCGTCTGGCGTTACAGGTTCTGTGCCGCATGAAAGTTTGAATCTGTGAGCAGAACCGTGCAGAGATGCCCGCTTGAACGGCATTCCGCGCACGCTTGGGGCAGGCGGGAAGGACGGGGTCAATCCGCGCCCGGCTCAGGTCTGCCCACCAGCAGGGTGGCAAAGTAGCCGGTCTGCCCCTGATACTCGTGCAGGGTCGGGCACAGCCGCTGATCCGGCAGGCCGCAGTTCATCACCAGGGCGCTGGTGTCGGCAAGGCCCCGCTGTTCCAGTTCGGCCACCACCTGCGGCAGCTGGCGGCCCGCCTTCATCAGCACCTTGGTGCCGGGCAGCGCCAGCGCCTCGGGCAGGAAAAGCCGGCCCCCGGCGGGCAGGATGTGAAGGGGTTCGTTCATCTCAGTCAGGCTGCGGCCCAGCGCCGCCGCCGAAGCGCAGAAACTGGGTACGCCGGGAATCATCACGGTTTCGTACCCGGCGGCGCAAACAAGGTCCATCACATAGCAGAAGCTGGAATACACCGAGACATCGCCCAGGGTGAGCAGGGCCACATCCAGCCCGGCGGCCAGCTGTTCCAGAACCTGCCGGGCGGCCAGCCGGTGGGTGTCCGCCAGGGTGCGCTCGCTTCGGCTCATGGCAAAATCCAGAAAGAGCAGCACCTTTCCGGTGAGGTCCATGGCCCCGCGGGCGATGTCCAGCGCCAATGTGCGGCCCTCTCGGGTGCGGGGAGCCGCCACCACCGGGCAGGCCTTCAGCACTCGCACGGCCTTCAGGGTGAGCAGTTCCGGGTCGCCGGGGCCGACCCCAACGCCATACAAAATGCCCTGTTTTTTATTCATCGGGGTTCCACTCCTTAAAGTTTTCCTGCAGGCCGGGGGTGCAGCCCAGAAGCCCGCGGCTCTGGCTGAACATGGCGGCACCAACGGTGAATTTCCCGGCGGCCCGGCGGGTCAGATAAAAGCCCATGCGGGCCAGTATACTGTGCAGCACCGGGGCGGTCAGGCCTGCCTGATCCAGCAGGTCCAGGCAGCCGTCGGTGGTGGGGACCTCCATGAGGGCCTGCAGCAGCGGCAGCGGGGCCCCGGCCAGCGCCGCGTGGGTGACGAACACCTCGGCCCGGGCGTCTGCCGTGCGGGAATGGGTGTTCATCACCCCGGCCGCCAGCTTGCACAGCTTGCCCACATGGCCCACAAGCAGCACCCGCTCAAACCCAAGGGACGCGCAGATGTCCAGCGCATCGCCGATGAAGTTGGAACAGGTGACCACCGGCCAGGGGACGGGGTGGGCCGCCAGAAAATCCTCCCCGTAATGGCCGGGGGTCAGCACCAGCGTGTTTGCCCCGGCGGCGGCCTTCTGGCGGCATTCCACCTCAATGGTGTCCACCAGGGCGGCAAGGCTCTGCGGCTCCACAATGCCGCTGGTGCCCAGAATGGAAATGCCCCCCTCAATGCCCAGCCGGGAGTTGAAGGTGTGGGCGGCGGCCTCGGCCCCGCCCGGCACGCAGATGGTCACGGCCAGCCCGCCGGTGTAGCCCGCCTCTTTTGCGGCGGCCCGAACGGACTCGGCGATCATGCGGCGGGGCACCTGGTTGATGGCGGCAGCCCCCACCGGCTGTTCCAGCCCGGGCAGGGTGACCCGCCCCACGCCCTCGCCGCCGTCCAGCGTGATGGCATGGCCCTCGGTGCGCGCCACCCGGGCCTGAATGGGCAGGCCGTTGGTAGCGTCGGTGTCATCCCCGGCGTATTTTTCCACCTGGCACAGGGCAAAGCCCTCGCCCCCGGGCAGCGCCTGCACCGGGGCGGTCACCTCCAGCCCGGCGGGGGTCAGCAGCGTTTCGGTGGCCGGGGCATGGCCCGTCAGCAGCAGGCGGGTGGCCGCCGCCGCTGCCAGGGCGGCACAGGTGCCGGTGGTGTAACCGCAGCGCAGAGTTTTTGATCCGCTGCGAATAAAATGCTGAAACAGAACTTCTGCCATGGGGGCACCTCCTTTGCGGCAAAAAACGGGAAAACGGGCGCATGGGTGCGCCGCGGGAAAGAAAAAGCCCCTCCGCGCACAGGGCGGAGAGGCAGAAAGCGGCACACAAAACCAGGGCAGCGGAAAAAACGGCTGCCGGCCTGCACACCGCCCCTGACCGGAACGCCGTTTGCCGGAACACGGCAGCGCGGCAGAATCCGCCGGTGGGGGCAGCGGCCCGGCCAAACAGGCGGCGGCCGGGCGATGGGGCGGCAGGCAGGTCTTCTGGCTTTGGGGCAAGGCCCCTTACAGCGGCGGCTCCGCGCGGGAATCACACCCGGCTTCCCTATTCTCCCTGCGGCGGCCAAACCGCGGCAGGGCACCTGGCGCTCGTTTGCGGAACAGAAGCGCTTCGCTTGAAACGGCCTTATAATAAACCTATTTAAAAAGCAAAAAGCTTCTGCAAATGCTTTTAGTAGTGTACGGCAAAACCCTTCGCTTGTCAACGAAAACCGAAGTGCTTAAACGGGGTATACGGCTCGGAAAAACACCGGCCGGAACGGCGGAGCTTTGGTGCCGCCTGCACCCGGGGCGACGCGCTTGTACCGGATGCGGATTTTTGTCGCACAGCGGCGTTTTGCGGTTTGACAGGCAGACGGGGATGGCGTATACTAGCCATTGTGTGAATTGGCGGCCGGGCTGCCCAAATAGGCCGGCTGCCGCAAACCGGAAAGAAACCGGAACAAGGAGGAAATCCATGAACAATCTGGACAAGATTTTCCATCTGAAGGAAAATCACACCGACGTAAAGACCGAGGTCATCGCCGGTGTTACCACCTTTATGACCATGGCCTACATTCTGGCCGTGAACCCGTCCATCATGAGTGCGGCAGGGATGGACAGCGGCGCGATTTTCACGGCCACCGCCCTGGCCTCCATGATCGCCACCCTGTGCATGGCGGCGTTTGCCAACTACCCCTTCGTGCTGGCCCCCGGCATGGGCCTGAACGCCTACTTTGCCTACACCGTGGTCATCAACATGGGCTACAGCTGGGAGATGGCGCTGGCCGCCGTGTTTATCGAGGGCCTGATCTTCATCGCGCTGTCGCTCACCAAGGTGCGTGAGGGCATCTTCAACGCCATTCCCATGTGCCTGAAAAACGCCGTGAGCGCGGGCATCGGTCTGTTCATCGCCTTCATCGGCCTGCAGAACGCAAAGCTGACTGTGAACTCCGATTCCACGCTGGTGACCATCTTCTCCATGAGCGGCTCCCTGAAGAACGGCACCTTCCGCAGCCAGGGCATCACCGCCCTGCTGGCCCTGATCGGCGTGCTGATCATCGGCGTGCTGATGGTGAAAAAGGTGAAGGGCAACATTCTGCTGGGCATCTTCATCACCTGGGGCCTGGGCATTCTGTGCCAGTTCGCGGGCCTGTATGTGCCCGATCCCGTCAACGGCTTCTACAGCTTGCTGCCGGATTTCTCCTCCGGCTTCGGCATTCCCAGCCTGGCCCCCACCTTCCTGAAGATGGACTTCAGCAAGGTGTTCAGCGGCGAGTTCCTGGTGGTTATCTTCGCGTTCCTGTTTGTGGATATGTTCGACACGCTGGGCACCCTGATCGGTGTGGCCAGCAAGGCCGATATGCTGGATGAAGAGGGCAAGCTGCCCCGCATCAGCGGCGCGCTGCTGGCCGACGCCGTGGGCACCTCCGTCGGCGCTGCCCTGGGCGTGAGCACCACCACCACCTTCGTGGAGAGCGCTTCCGGCGTGACCGAGGGCGGCCGCACCGGCCTGACCAGCGTGACCAGCGCCCTGCTGTTCGGCCTGTCGCTGTTCCTCAGCCCCATCTTCCTGGCCATTCCTTCCTTCGCCACTGCGCCTGCCCTGATCGTTGTGGGCTTTTTGATGATCAGCAGCGTGCTGAAGGTGGACTTCAGCGACCTGTGCCAGGGCATTCCCGCCTTCATCACCCTGATCGCTATGCCCTTCATGTACAGCATTTCCGAGGGCATTGCCCTGGGCACCATTTCGTTCGTGGTGATCAATGTGCTGGCTGGCCCCGAAAAGCGCAAGGCCATCAGCCCCGTGATGTACGTGTTGGCGATTCTGTTTGCGGCCAAGTATTTCGTCATCTGAGCAGACGTTTTCTAAGTGAACGAGCACGCCTCTGGGCGTGAATACAGAAGGCCCCGTGGATTTCCACGGGGCCTTCTTTCTGCAATTTGCTTAGCTATAGCTGGTGCGCCTCACCGCCGAACGATGCGGTAATACACCCGGGCGGTGAACCGGTAGATCAGGTAATACACCACGGTGAATACTAAAGCCACCGCAGCGGCGCAGGCAACAAACAGGGGCAGGTTGTTCAGCGAAAGGGCCTTCAGCAGCCGGTGCATCATGGGCATGGCGGCCGCAAGGTGCAGCAGGGCGGCGGCCAGCGGCAGGAAGAACACCAGACGGGTCTGGGTGCGGATGGTGGCCTGTACCTCGACGGGGCCCATGCCCACCTTCTGCAGAATGAGGAAGCGGTCGCGGTCGTCCCAGCCCTCGCTCACCTGCTTGTAGTAGATGATGAGCACCATGGCCGTGAGGAACAGGATGCCCAAGAACAGCCCCAGGAAGAGGAACCCGCCGTACAGGGTGTAGATGTTGCTTCGTCCCTCGGCGCGGCCGTCAACCCATACGCCGGTGAGGGCGGCTGTGCCAAAATGAATGGCTGTGGAAAGGCGGACCGATTCGCCCGGGCGATTGCTGCGCAGAACGTCCAGCAGCTGGGTCACGTAGGCGGCCTGATCCTCTTCGCTCATGCCGGGCGTATTGAAGGTGACGCAGCTGATGTACTGGCTGGCGTCGCCGCCGTAGGCCTCATTCTGGGCCTGATACAGCTGCTCCAATGCAGTCTGGTCCGGCACCACCAGCCCGGCAATGCCGGCTAGATAGGTGGTGTACTTGCTGGGGGTAAAGTTTTCGGCTGAATCGACCACCTGCCAGGTCTGGCCCGCTAGGGTGAAGGTTTTGGGAAGGGTGGAATTTTTCTCGTAGGCCAGTACCTGCCCGGGCTGCAGCGTCACGGCCTGGCCACTGAGGGCCTCGTACTGCTCGGCGGTGATGCAGAACAGCTGCACCAGGCTGGCGCTGCTGCCGGAAAAGTTCAGGGCGCTGCCCTCCTGGATGACGGTGAAGCCCAGCCCGGCGTAGGCCTGAACCACGTCTGGGGCAAGGCCGCGCCGGTTCAGGTCCTCCCGGGCGATGGCCTCGCTGGCCGGGGCGTCGGCCTCGGCGCTTTCCAGCGTGTTTTCATAGGTGTAAATGGAGAAATCGGCGGGGTACCGGTCGCGCAGAACGCCCTCCATGCCGCTGTACAGTGTGAGGGTCCCGGCCAGCATCACCAGCACCATGGTGGACAGAATGCATACGTTGGCCAGCCCCACGGCGTTCTGCTTCATGCGGTACAGCAGGCCGGAAACGGCGGTGAAGTGCTGGGGCTGGTAATAATAGCGCTTGTTTCGGCGCAGGGCCTTCAGCAGGGCCACGCTGCCAGCAGTGAACAGGCAGTAGGTGCCCAGAATCACCAGCAGCGCGGCCAGAAAAAACAGCAGAATGGCGGCGATGGGGTCCTTGCACAGAATGGCAATGGCGTAGCCGGAGCCAAGGCACACCAGACCGAGAAGGGTCAGGAACCAGCGGGTGCGGGGCTCCTGCTCACCGGCCTGCGCGCTTTTCAGCAGCTCAATGGGCTTTGTGCGCAGCACGCTGAACAGGTTGAAGGCCAGAATGAGCAGAAACACGAAGCACATCAGCAGCGCCGTGCTGCCCAGGGCCGGAACGCAGACGGCGGGGGAGTAGCTGACGGGGAACCGGACGATTTTGAGCAGCAGCAGGTAGGCCAGGCGGTTCAGCACAACGCCGCCCGCCAGGCTGCCCAGCAGGGCGGCGGCCAGAAGCAGCAGGCTTTCCCAGCCCATCACCCGGGCCAGATGGCGCTTCTCCAGGCCGAGAACGTTGAACAGCCCCAGCTCCCGCTTGCGGCGGCGCAGCAGAAAGCTGTTGGTGTAAAACAGAAACACCACCGCAAAAATGCCGATGATGACGCTGCCCAGCGCCAGAAAGAGGTGCAGGATGTCGCCGCCGGGCACGGAATCGTTGCCGGCGTTGCGGGTGAGGGCGTCCATGATGTAAAACATGGCACCGGTGAGAATGCAGGTGAGAAGATACGGCAGGTACAGCTGCCGGTTTTTTCGGATGTTCCGGGCCGCCAGCCGCAGATAGAAGGCGTTAGACATTCTGCTCACCTCCGGTTGCGATCAGGGTGAGCGTATCCGCAATGCGCTGGTAGAAGGCGGCGCGGTCGGCCTCGCCGCGGTACAGCTGGTGGAAGAGCTTGCCGTCCTTGATGAACAGCACCCGGCGGGCGTGGCTGGCGGCCTTCACGCTGTGGGTGACCATGAGGATGGTCTGCCCCTGGGCGTTGACCTGATCCAGCAGGTTCAGCAGCTCATCGGTGGAGTGCGAGTCCAGCGCGCCGGTGGGCTCGTCCGCCAGAATCAGGCGGGGCTGGGTGATGAGAGCGCGGGCCACGGCGGCCCGCTGCTTCTGCCCGCCGGAGACCTCGTACGGGTGCTTTTTCAGCAGGGAAGAAATGGCCAGCAGTTTGGCCAGCGGCATCAGGCGGCGGTGCATCTCCTCATAGGGCACGCGGGAGAGCACCAGCGGCAGATAGATGTTGTCCTCCAAAGTGAAGTTGTCCAGCAGGTTGAAGTCCTGAAAGACAAACCCGAGGTTTTCCCGCCGGAAGGCCGCCAATCGGGCTTCTGGAACGGCGGAAAGGTCCTTGCCGTCCAGCAGGATCTGCCCGGCGGTGGGCTTGTCCAGTGCGGCCAGCAGATTCAACAGCGTGGTTTTGCCGGCGCCGCTTTCGCCCATGATGGCCACGTATTCGCTCGGCTCTACCGAAAAGGTCACGCCGGTCAGGGCCGGCACACGCACCCCGCCAAAGCGGGTGGTGTAAACTTTTTGCAGGTCGTTTACTTGTAAAATGCTCATGGCAAAGCCCCTCCTACGGGCTGCGCAAGGCCGCGCCCGGCGGCCTGTGATTGGCTGTGATCACAGAATACCATCCGGCGGGGTGCCGCTGCCATCGATGCAGCTTACAAAAGGCGGGGCGTACCTTACAGTTCTGTAAGATTCCGGGCTTTTTTATCAAAAAGCACCGTCATTCCACTTCCAGCACGGCGCTGGCCAGCCCCAGAAGGGCGCGGGTGCCCTGCCCGGGGCCGTCCGATTCCAGCCGCAGGCTGTGACCTAGGCGATCGGTGATCTGGCGGCACAGGTGAAGCCCAAGGCCGGTGCTGCCCTGATTCTGGCGGCCGCCCAGGCCGGTGTACCCCTGCTCGAACACCCGGGGAAGATCCTCCGGGCGGATGCCGCAGCCGCTGTCGGCGATGACCAGCGTAAGCGGGGCGTCCGGCTCCAGATACAGCCGCACGCCGCCCTCCCGGGTGTATTGCAGGGCGTTCATCAGCAGCTGGCCGAGAACGAACCCGAGCCATTTTTCATCGGTGAGCACGGTCACGTCGGTGGGAATGGCGAACTCCAGCGAAAGCCGCTTGTGCACAAACAGCGGGGCCAGCTGGCGCACCTGTGCCCGGGCGATGGGCTCCAGCGGGCAGCGGCGGATGACGTAATCGGTGGTGGGGCTGCCCAGCCGCTGGCAGGCCAGGGCCATCTGAACGTACTGCTCAATGCGGGTGAGCTGCACGCCCACCTCCCCGGGGTCCGGGGCGGGGCTTTGCAGCAAAAGCCGCATGGCGGCGATGGGCGTTTTGATCTGATGCGCCCACAGCTGGTAGTAGTCGTTCTGCTCGCGGCCACGGCGGCGCTCTTCCTGCACGGCGGCAATGCGCCGCTGTTCCAGTGCCAGTGCCAGCGCCTGATAGTCGGCCTCGGGCAGGCTGGCGGCCGGGGGAAAGTCCTGCGCATCCAGCGTGGGCAGCGGAAGAAGGGCCGCCAGCTGCCGGTGGCGGCGCACAAAGCGGGCAAAGCCGAACGCGCCCCAGCCGATCAGGCAGGCAAGGCACAGAAGGGCGGCATCTCGCAAAGGGGCGATGGGGGCGGCGTAAAGCCAGCAGAACACCGCGCACAGCCCCAGTGTGCCGAAGAAAAGCCCAAGCGCGGCCGCCTGAGTGTGCAGCCAGGCCAAAAACAGAGCAAATATGCTTTCTTGGTTCGGATTCATTCCACCAGATACCCCATTCCCTTTTTCGTCAGGATGAAATCGGCCAGGCCCAGCCCCTCCAGCTTGCGGCGCAGGCGGGCCACGTTTACCGTGAGGGTGTTTTCGTCCACATAGCAGTCGGTCTGCCACAGGCGGCTCATCAGGTCCTCCCGGCTCACGGTGCAGCCGCGGTTTTCCATGAGAATGCGCAGAATGCCAAATTCGTTTTTGGTCAGCTCGGCCCGGCGGCCGCCATAGGTCAGGCTGGCGCTGTCCAGATCCAGCACGGCGCCCCGGTGCTGGATCAGCCGCCCCTCACCGCCGAACTCGTAGGTGCGGCGCAGCAGCGCCTGAATTTTGGCCAGCAGCAGGTCCAGGTCAAAGGGCTTTGCAATAAAGTCATCGGCGCCCAGGCTCAGGGCCATGACCTGATTCAGATTGTCGGCGGCGGAGGAGAGGAAGATCACCGGAACCCGGCTCACCTGGCGAATCTGGCTGCACCAGTGATAGCCGCTGTAACTGGGCAGCCGGATGTCCAGCAGCACCAGATGGGGCGCGGCGGCCACAAATTCTTCCAGCACATGGGCAAAGTCCCGGGCGCAGACGGCCTCATAACCCCAGCGTTCCAGTTGTTCCGCCACCAGGCGGGCGATGACCGGGTCATCCTCCACAATAAAAATTTTATGCACGATACGTTCCTTTCCAAAGTTCAAACGGGTTTTGCGCAGGTTCTCTGCAATCGGCGAAGTGATTCCGCCGGTGAATAACACGAAGGAAATCGGCGAATGGCTTCAGGCCGGGGCCTTATCGTTAATTTTATTGTAGCACAAACCGGGGCAAAAGCGGAACCTGCGGCGTATTTGCGGGCAAACCGGCGTGGACGGGGGCATTTTCTTGACGAACCGGGCGCAAAAGTATTATCCTGAATAAGATTTATTCCGCGAGGTGCGGGCGCGGTACCACACGAACGAAAGGAGCCTTCCATGGCGGGAACAAGCGATTCCACAAAAAGCCTGGCCGGGTTTGCGCGGGCCGCGGGCCTGTGCGGCATGGCGGCGGTGGGCTACCTGTTTGTGGCGGCGCTGATGGCGCTGGCCGCACCGGTCGGTCTGGGCGAAACCGGCGGGGTGCTGTATGCAGGGCTGGCCCAGTGCCTGGCGCTGCTGCTGCCGGGGGTTCTGGCGGCCAAAACCGGCGGCCTTCCTCGCGGCGGCCTACGCCCCGGCCCCAAGGGTGCGGTGCGGGCCTGGCTGCCGCTGTTTTTTGGGGCCGCGATGGCGGCGAACCTTCTGGCGGCGGGGCTGCGGCAGCTGGCGGGCACCAGCCCGGAGGTGACGGCCCTGCCCGCCGGCGGGGCGGCATTGGCAGCGGCCTGCCTGGTCAGCTGCCTGCTGCCTGCCCTGCTGGAGGAATGGCTGTTCCGCGGGGTGATGGAGGGGTTGCTGGCCCCCTATGGCGATGGGGCGGCCATTGTGGGGCAGGCAGTGCTGTTTGCCCTGCTGCACAGTGAGCCGGGCCAGTGCCTGACGGCGCTGGTGTGCGGGCTGGTGCTGGGGCTGCTGGCCCGGCGCGCCGGCAGCATCCGCCCCGGCGCGGCGCTGCATCTGGTGAACAACCTGCTGGCGTTTGCCAGCCAGTGGATGAACCAGTATGGCCCGGAGGGGGCGGCCCTGCTGCTGGAGCTTGTGCTGGCCGTGGGCGGCCCGGCCTGGGGGCTTTGGGCGCTTTGGTGCCGCCGCAAACGCCGCCCCGGCTGGGAGCGGCCGCTGCGCCCCGGCGTTGCCCCCTGGAAGCTGGCAGTGTGCCCGGCCTATGTGGTGGCCGCCGCGGCCCTGCTGGCCCGGCTGATCTTGCTTTGAAATTTTGCCGCATGGCGCATAAAAAAGGAGAACCACTGTGACGGATGAAGAACTGATGCGGCTGGCCCTGGCCGAAGCCGACAAGGCCTTTGCCTTGGGCGAGGTGCCGGTGGGCGCGGTGGTGGCCAAGGACGGCCAGCCCATCGCCCTGGCCCACAACACCCGGGAGACCGAGAAAAACGCCACCCATCATGCGGAGCTTTTGGCCATTGACCGGGCCTGCAAGACGCTGGGCGGCTGGCGGCTGTGGCAGTGCGAGCTGTTTGTAACGCTGGAGCCCTGCCCCATGTGCAGCGGGGCCATCATCAACAGCCGCCTGAAGCGGGTGGTGTATGGCGCAAAGGACCCGAAGGCCGGGTGCTGCGGCTCGCTGACCGACCTGTTTGCGCTGCCCTTCAACCACCATCCGGTGATCGAGGGCGGCCTGCTGGAAGAGGAGGCTGCCCAACAGCTTCAGAAGTTTTTTGCGGCCCTGCGGGAAAAGCGCCAGCGGCTGAAGGAAGAAAAGCGGGCGGCCCGCCTGGAAATGGAGGAACAACACCATGAATAAGATCGTTTTGGTCACCGGCGGCAGCCGGGGCATTGGCGCCGCAACGGTGCAGGCCTTCGCCCAGGCGGGCTGCCGGGTGATTCTGAACTACAACAAAAGCGAGGCGGCGGCCCGGGCCATCGCCGATGCCTGGCCGGGGCAGGTGTTCCCGGTTCAGGCGGACGTGAGCGACCCCGCCCAGGTGGAGGAGCTGTTCCGCCAGGCGGAGGCGCTGTGCGGCCCGGTGGAGGTGCTGGTGTGCAACGCGGGCCTGGCCCAGCAAAAGCTCTTTACCGATCTGACGGATGCGGACTGGGCGCGGATGATCGGCGTGCACCTGAGCGGGGCGTTTTATTGCTGCCGGCGGGCGCTGCCCGGGATGATCCGCCGTAAGTGGGGCCGCATTCTCACGGTGAGCAGTATGTGGGGGCAGACCGGCGGCAGCTGCGAGGTGCACTACTCCGCCGCCAAGGCGGGGCTGATCGGCCTGACCAAGGCGCTGGCCAAGGAGGAAGGCCCCAGCGGAATTACCGTGAACTGCGTGGCCCCCGGCGTGGTGGAAACCGACATGATGGCGGGCTTTACCGCCGAGGACAAGGCCGCCCTGGCGGAGGAGACCCCGGTGGGCCGCCTGGCCGCCCCGGAGGAGATCGCACAGACGCTGGTGTTCCTTGCGGGCGAAAATGCCGGGTACATCACCGGGCAGGTGATCGGCCAGAACGGCGGCCTGGTGATCTGAGGGCTGGGTGTTCCCCGAACAAACGCATATCCATCAGCCGGAAGAAAGCAGGTGCTTTACTCCGGCTGATTTTTTTGCGCTGTTTTTTAAAATCCGCTTGACAGATATATTGAACCTCGATATACTAAGAATCAAGATATATAGAACCTCGATAGATCGAGACGAGATAGAAAGGAGGCGGCCGCGATGGAGGATCGGATCCGGCGGGTGTATGTGCCCATGACGGAAACCGGGTTTTACATCCTGTTCAGCCTGAAGCAGGAGCGGCACGGGTACAGCATCATTCAGTATGTGCGTCAGCTGACCGGCGGGCAGGTGGTGATCAGCGCGGGCACCATGTACGGCACCCTTGCCAAAATGGAGAAGGATGGCCTGATCGTGTGCACCCGGGAGGAAGAAAAGCGCAAACTTTACCGGCAGACGCCGCTGGGGCAGGAAATTCTGGAGTTGGAACTGGCCCGCATCCAGCGCCTTTACAAAAACAGCAGGGGGGAGGAATGGTCATGAGCGAAAAGCAGATCAAACGGGAGTTCCGCCTGTTCACCATTGCGGAGTATGAAAAGGAAGAGGCCTATCTGGCCCGGCGCCACCGGGAGGGCTGGAAGCTGGTGACGGCTGCCATGCCCGGCTTCTATACCTTTGAGGAATGCGAGCCGGAAGAGGTGATCTACCAGCTGGACTACAACAGCACCCAGGGCACGGAAAAGGAGCAGTATCTGCAGATGTTTGCGGACTGCGGCTGGGAATACGTGAACGAAATGAACGGCTGGCGGTACTTCCGCAAGCCGCAGGCCCAGGCGGACGGTGACGAGGCCATTTTCAGCAGTGATGCCTCCCGGCTGGAGCTGCTGGGGCGGGTGTTCCGCACCCGGATGCTGCCGATCCTGCTGCTGTTCTTCTGCGCCGATGTGCCCATGGTGGCCTGCGCACTGGCAGAGGGGCTGCCCGCCCGGCCGGTGGAGCGGGGCATTCTGCTGGGTACGCTGATTCTGTTCTTCTTTGTGCTCTGGATCGTGCTTCGCTGCGGGGCGGGCCTGTGGCAGCTGCGACAGCGCTGCCGGCGGGATGAGGAAACGCTGCGCTGAGCCACTCTACGGCCCGTAGGTTGCCATTTGGCCGAAGGTCCGGTATGCTGAAACACGAAGCGGGGCACCCGGGAACCCCTGAAACAGCACAAGGAACCAGGCGGCAGACGCCGCCAATTCAGGAGGCAAAATGGAACAGTATGTGACGGGCAGCGTGATCCGCGCGCTGCGGGAGAAAAAGGGCCTGACCCAGCGCCAATTGGCCGAGCGCCTGTTGGTGAGCGACAAGGCCGTAAGCAAATGGGAAACGGGCAAGGGCTTGCCAGACATCAGCCTGCTGGAGCCGCTGGCGGCCCAGTTGGGAGTAAGTGTGGCGGAGCTTTTGCGGGGCGAGTGGGTGGAAAACCGCAACCGGGGCGGCAGCGTACCACGGGCCAGCTTCTATGTCTGCCCGGTGTGCGGCAACGTGGTTTATGCCCTGGGCAAGGGCAGTTACAGCTGCTGCGGCATCACCCTGCCGCCCATGGAAGCCGAAGCGCCGGATGAGGCCCACGCGCTGAACCAGCAATGGCTGGACGGCGAACTGTACGTAACGCTGGCCCACCCGATGGAGAAGAATCACTTTGTGAGCTTTGCGGCGCTGGTAAGCTTTGACCGGGTGCAGCTGGTAAAGCTGTATCCGGAACAGGAGCCGGCCATCCGCTTTGCGGGCGTGCGCCCGGGCGATCGGATTGCGGTTTGCTGCAACCGGCATGGGCTGTTTGCCGAAAAGGCAGCGCGCCGCCCCGAAACCCACTGAGTGAACGTGCGTTACCCTCAAGTGAAGCAAATCCTGCGCCCGGCGGGCGGCCTGCTGCAAATGCGGCGGCTGCCTTCCGGGAGCTTTTTTGCACGCCGGGGTCGGCCGCCGCATACATTGGCGGGGAGAGGGGGCGTGTGGGATGGCAGTTTACGAACGGGGAATCGACGTATCCCGCTATCAGGGGCTGGTGAACTGGCCCGCGGTGGCCGGGGCGGGCATTCAGTTTGCGATGGTGCGCATTGGCTCAAGCAACGGGGGTGCGGCGTATGTGGACCCGTATTTTCAGCGCAACGTACAGGGGGCGCACGACGCGGGCATGAAGGTGGGGGCCTACTACTTCACCTACGCCAAAACGCGGGAGCAGGTGAACACGGAGCTGGAGACGTTTTTGCCCGCCCTGACCGGCCTGCGGTTGGAGTACCCGGTGTTTGTGGATGTGGAATCCCACCAGCTGACGGGCCTTGGGCGGCAGCCGCTGACCGAGCTGGTGCGCTATGCCATGGACATTCTGGACCAGAGCGGCTGGCTACCCGGCTATTACACCTACACCGCCTTTGCCCAGCAGTATCTGGACACCCAGGCGCTGGCGGCTTACCCGCTGTGGATCGCCGATTACCGGGGCTATGTGGGATACTCCGGCAGCTATGACCTGTGGCAGTATTCCTTGGCCGGGCAGGTGGCGGGCATTGAGGGCAATGTGGATCTGGATTACAGCTACAAAAACTTTCTGCCCCTTTTGCAGGAGGCAGGGCTGAACGGCTACGGCACCAGCCGCCCGGCCATGCAGGCCCTCAGCGGCAAGGCCCTGCAGGTGACCAGCGCCCGGTGCGAATATTTTTACAGCCCCAATGTGGACGATGTGGCGGGCTACCTGCCGCTGGGAACGTACCCGGCTCTGGAGCTGAGCGAGGGGACCTGGCACGGGTATGTGTGGGTGACCTTCCGGTACGAAGAGCAGACCTTCTGGGCCGTTCTTCTGGAGGACCGGGACCGGCTCATCGACGCGCCGCCGGCGGCCGACTGCACCGAATGTGAGGAGGCGCTGGAGCAGCTTCGCCGCCGGGTGGAGAATGCGCTGGCGCTGATGGAGCAGGCGCTGGACGCGCTGGAAGAAGCCTGAAACCGGGAAAGCCTCAGGGCGGGGCCGGGCACAGCGCCGGTTTGCGCCACGGCTCTTTGACAAAGAAAATTTACAATTTGCCCATTTGTTTCGTCTGGAACCGCCGGGCGGGATATCCTATACTAAACCTGTTTTGAAAAAATGGCGCGGCGGCATAAAATGGGCCGCGCCGGTGGAGGAAAACCGGATGAAGGAACGAAAAAACGAAATTCTGCTGCTGGGGGCGGTGCTGGCCGGGGTGGTCACCCTGAACTGGCTGCTGCAGCACCCGGCGGTGGCCTTTGGGGCGCTGGGCACGCTGGGCAGCCTGCTCACCCCGTTTCTGGTGGGCGGGGCGGTGGCCTTTGTGCTGAACGTGCCCATGCGCGCCATTGAGCGGCGTATGCCCGCCCGCTGGGGCGGCGCGCGGCGCAAACTGGCGCTGGGCGTTACCGTCTGGCTGGTGGTCGGGGTGCTGGCGGCGGTGGTTCTGCTGCTGATTCCCAGCCTGCGCAGCACGTTCACCAGCCTGAGCGAGGCGATGCCTACAGCATGGGAGCGGGCCCAGGCCTGGCTGGCGGAGCTGCAGCAGAAATTCCCATTTTTGGAACAGCTGTGGCCCCAGGTGAACAGCTTTCAGGGGCAGGACCTGACCAAGGGTCTGAGCCAGCTGCTGGCATGGATGGGCGAGCGGGGCACGGCGCTGGTGGGCGGGGCGGCCAACGCGGCCAGCGGCCTTGTGGGCGGCATTGCGGACACGGTGGTGGGCGTGGTGTTTGCGTTTTACCTGCTGTGCCAGAAGGAGCGGCTGGGCAGCCAGCTGCTTCGGGTGATGCGGGCCTACCTGCCGGACCGGTGGACCCGGCGGATTCTGCGGGTGGCGGTCCTCACCGAAAAGACCTTTTCCGCGTTCCTTTCCGGCCAATGCCTGGAAGCCTGCATTCTGGGCTGTATGTTTGCGCTCAGTATGCTGATCTGCCGGATGCCCTATGCGCCGCTCATCAGCCTGTTCATTGCGGTGACGGCGCTTATCCCCATTTTCGGTTCGTTTCTGGGCTGTGCCGTGGGGGTGCTGCTGATCTTAACGGTCAACCCCGGGCAGGCGCTGTGGTTCATCGTACTGTTTTTGTGCCTGCAGCAGATCGAGGGGAACTTCATCTACCCCCGCGTGGTGGGCAATTCCGTTGGGCTTCCGGCCATCTGGGTGCTGGCGGCGGTCACGCTGGGCGGGCGGATGTTCGGCGTGCTGGGAATGCTGGTGATGATCCCGGCCTGTTCGGTGTGCTATGCACTGCTGCGCCAGGGCACCGAGCGGCGGCTGCGGCGCAAGCGCATTCGCGAACAGGAGCCGTGAACGGCTGCAAAGCTAGAAAAATAAGAACCACGCCGGGCCGGCATACGCCGAGGCCCGGCGCTTTTGCGCGCGCAGGGGCGGCCGGTTTTGCAGAATCTGCCGCACAATTCGGAGAATTGTCTCGATTTTTGCGATGGAAAAGATTCTTAAGAAAAAATGAAATATCTGAAAGCAGCGGTACGTTGATTGTTTTAGAAGGCCCCTTATAGTACAATGGGAACAGGCGTTGCAGGCCGAATCTTGTTGGAAAGGAGGGGAAGGATGATGGCGGATGTGCGCACGCCGGAGGATATGGAGCGGCTGATGGACCGGTATGGCGACCGGATGCTTCGGCTTTGCTGTATGTATCTGAACGACGAGCATATGGCGCAGGACGCGGTGCAGGACAGCTTTTTGAAAATTTACCGGAACGCGCAGACGTTTGAAACACCGGAGATGGAAAAAAGCTGGGTGATGCGGGTGGCCATCAACACCTGCAAGGACTATCTGCGCAGCGCCTGGAAGCGGCGCGTGAACCTGATGGAACAGCTGCCGGAAGTGCCCGCGCCGGAGACGGTGCCGCGGGACGAGGCCGAAGAGCTGTATCAGGCCGTGCAGGCGCTGAAGCCGAAGTACCGGGAGGTCATCCTTCTCCACTATTATCAGGGGCTCCGTGTGGGCGAGATCGCAGCAATTCTGCGGGCGCCGCAATCTACGGTGAGCATCCGCCTTCGTCGGGCCAGGCAGATGCTCAACCGCATGTTGGGAGGGAGCGACCAGAGTGAAGATCACACAGGAGAAGATCCGTGAGGCGTGCGACGCCCACTGGGCGGACGTGGCCTTGCGTGATGAGCAGAAACAGAAAATTCTGGCCCAGTGCCGCCCGCAGCTTGTTTTAGCCAAACCGCGGCGCGGGGCGCGCCGTGCGGTGGCATTGGCCGCCGCGGCCTGCCTGATGCTGACGCTGTGCGTGGGCACGGCGGCGGCTTCCCCGGGGCTGCTCCGCCAGGTGGGCGGCCTGAGCGAGTATGCGGCCAGCCAGTTCCAGCCGGTGAACAAAACCAGCACCGACCAGGGCCTGCGCATGGAGGTGCTTGCCGCCGCCAACGACGGCGACCGCGCGGTGATCTACCTGAATGTGCAGGACGCACAGGGGCTGGGCCGAATCAACGACGGCGTGCAGTTGTATGACTACGCCGTGAGCAGCGCGGGCCGCCCACAGGGTATGGCCTTCAGCGAGGTGGTGGCCTACGACGAGGCCAGCCAGACGGCCACCCTGCGGCTGGAAAGCATGGCAGAGGACGAGGGCGACCCCGGCCGCCGAATGCGGGTGCAGGTGGCCGGGCTGCTCACCGGGGCAGCTTCCACCGAATTGCAGGGAACCGGCTACACCGTGGCCGACCTGGCGGCGATGAATCCGGTTCCGGCGCTGCGCAGTGTGACCAGCGACAGCTGGATGACGGGCGGCGGAACGCTGGCGGACCGGATCGACCGGGGGCAGATGCGCTTTTTGCAGCCCAATCTGAGCGTTATACCGCAGGCGGCCCCCTGGCTTACCATCGAGGGGGTGGGCCTGGTGGACGGCAGCCTGCACGTTCTGGTGAGCCAGGATGAGGAAATGGGCCGGTTCGACCGGCTGCACCTCAGCCTGATCACCGAGGACGGGACCCCGGCCGAGAGCGATTCTGCCGTGCTGGATCTGGGGCGGCGAAAGGAGTTCGGCCGCCTGACCCCCGGGCTGGATTACCACACCCAGAAAGAGTATGTGCTGGCCCTGCCGGAGGACGCAGACCTGAACCGGCTGGAGCTGGCGTACAGCATGGACACCTATGAGCAGTATCTGGAGGGCAGCTGGAGCGTCCGATTTGACCTGGATGAGGGCGGGCAGGTGCGCACCGGCACCTGCAGCCTGACCTGCGGCGGCTGGGTTGCCCAAAGCCTGAAGCTGACCCCGCTGGGCGTAACGGTGGAGGGCACCGGTGAAATGCTGGCCACCGACCCGGTGATCGACCTGATGGTCTGGGATGCCAGCGGCAAACCGGTGGACTTTTACAGTTGCTCCACCTCCGCGACCATCGGCGAAAACGGCCAGAACCATGTGGAGCTGAAAAACAGCTTCACCCTGCCGATGGACCCGGCCCAGGTGGCCCGCGTGACCCTGAATGGGCAGGAAATTCCGCTGGAAAACTGACCGAAAGAACCGGCGCAGAAACCAATAAAACAGCCGGGCGGCACACTGCATTGCAGATGTGCCGCCCGGCTGCCGTTGTTTTGAGGAGAAACTTACGAAGAGAAAATGCTCAGATCTTTTCCCACTTGTTGCCGCTCTGCTGCACAGGGGGCAGGCGGTCGCCGCGGGAAATGCGGACGGTGCGGCTGTTTTCGGCCTTGCCGCCCCGGGGGCCGACCTCCTGATAGGTTCCGGCGGGGGCATTGTCCTGGCCGGGCGTATACAGATTGCTGCTGTTCATGGTAGATTCCTCACGGTCTGGCGGCCGGTGGCCGCCGTGGTTGGCAGTGCGGGGCGGCCGCGAAGCCGCCCTGCCGTACAGCCACAGTATGGGCCGCCAGGTGTGGAATTATACCGGCCGCAGGGCTTCAGGCCTCCGGCAGATCGCCGTAAGTTTCGTACAGATACCGGCGGGCGGTTTCGGCCTTTTCGTCGTCCAGCAGGCCGCTGTCCACCAGCTTCTGCACCGCCTCGTAGGCTTTGCGCAGGCTGGCCGCCTGCAGGGCTTCATCGTCCGTGCTCTCGTCGTCATTGGCCAGGCGGTTCTCCCACTCTTCCAGCGAGGCCTGCCGATCGGACAGCTCCTGTTCCCGCTGCGCCAGCGCATCGGCCTCTTCGGAATCGGACGCCTCAATCAGCGATGTGAGGGCGTCCAGGTCGGCGGTCATCTGATAAGGGCCGCTGAGCGAGACGGAGTAATCCGGCTGCCCATCCAGCGTGTTGGTGCCTTCCAGCTGCACGCTCTGGCGGGCGGCGGAGGGAACGGCCTGGGTAAGAACCGACAGCACCGGCTGGCAGGCGCGGGCAAAGGCGGCCGCGTCGGCGTATTCGCCGCGCAGGTCCACATTGACGCACAGATGATCGGCGGCGGTCAGTTCGTTCAGGTGCTCGGCTTGGGTGTAGCTGTTGGCGAGGTAACTGTCCAGATAGGTCACGCCGCTGTTTTTCAGCTGGTCATAGCAGGTGCTGTTCAGCTCCGAGGTGATCCGGGCTTCCCGCTGTTCCTCCTCTGGGCCGTAATAGTCCCAGAACATCGGGATGACCGCCGCGCACAGCGAGCAGCCTACCAGAATCAGGCAGAGCAGCACGCTGCCGAAGTTGACCCGGTATTCGTCCCCTTTGAGGAAGGAGCCGATCAGGATCTCCAATCCCATAAGAACCAGCAGCAGCGGGGAAAGCTTGGCCGCGGCGAACAGATCAAAGCCGGGAACAAAGCAGTAGCCCAGAATGCAGCCGCCCACCAGAATGAGAGCCAGCCCCAGCGTGAGGGTGCCGGTGCGGCGGCGAATGGGGGCGTTCGGGCGCTTGCCCGGATTGGAAACCGGGGCCTGATAAAATTCACTGTGCGGGGCGGCCTCGCCCGAAGCGGCGGCATCTGCGTCTGCGCCGGGCAGATCGGCCGTGCGGTTCATCTCGTTTTCGTTCATGAAAAGCTCCTTTCATGGTTCAAAAGGCAGAAAAAGGGCAGCAGGGCCGGAAACGGTGCCGCAGGCGGGAATGCATGCTGCGAGGGAAATCGGCCACCGCTGCCCGAACGTTCGGAAAAGAAGGGCCCGGTGAGGTCACTTCTGGTCGCCGTAGTCCTGATAATCCTCATCGGCGGGGGGCAGCGGCTCTTTTTTGCCGCGCACCAGATGCAGACCTCCCAGAATCAGCGCGACGGCCACCACCACCGAGGGCAGGTTGTTCATCAGGCCGCGCAGGAACATCAGCTGGGGCAGGGCGTCCAGCAGGTCCCACAGCATATAACTGAAGAAGTTTTCGTACAAGGTATACGCGCCGATGGCCACCAGAACCCACCCCGCCAGCCGATGGCGCGCGTGAAGCAGCCGGGCAAGGGTCTGATCCTGCTCCGGGTGGAACAGGTAATCGTCCATGGGGAAATTGCCGGTTCTCAGCTGGCGGCGCAGATTGAAGCTGTCAAAGAAGGCGTACATCCAGATGACCGGCAGAAATACGCCCAAGAAGGGCAGCATCATGCAGAACATCAGGTTCAGGCAGAATAGGCTGAGCAGGCACAGCCCACGCTTCATATAGCCCAGATACATCTGGCCGGCACCGGGCACACAGGCGCAGCAGAAGAGAAAGAAACCGTTGATTCTCATATTCAAAATCACTCCTTCGGATCGTTGGTCAGGCGGGGAGAGGTGACAGCCTTTGAAATGCCATCGGAAACGCTGTCAAACAGGCTGCTCAGCGACCGGCTGGCCGAGCGGGCGGCCTCGTTGAAGGCCAGGCGGCGCTCCAGCGTCTGTTCGGTCTGCTGAAGCTGCAGGGCCGGGGTCAGCTGGGCATCCGCCGTGGGTACCAGCCCCTGAAACAGCCCACTGCCCCACAGGCAGAAGGCGATGGCCACAGCCGCCGCCGCGGTGGCGTACCGGTTGGTGAGCACGCGGAACATCTGCGACCGGATGCGCTGCCACACCGGCTTTTGCAGATCCTGCGGGGGCTGCACGATCATCGGGCCGGCCAGCAGGGCCGTATAACGGTCCAGGCAGGCATCGCAGAAGGCGAGATGTTCGGCGGCTTCCAGGCGGGAAAGCTCATCCAGCTGGCCGTCGGCCAGGGCCTGCAGGCCCTCATCGGTCAGGCAGCCGGAGGTTCGATCAAATAATTCCATGGTTCCCGTGCTCCTTTCGTTGGATTTGTTCCTGCAGAATGTGCCTGGCCCGGTACAGCTGGGTGCGCACCGTTTTGGCCGGGCGGCGCAGGGCGAGGGCGATTTCGTCCACCGTGCGCTCCTGCAGGAAGAACAGTTCCGATACTTTTAAGTAAGGCTCCCGGAGGTCGTGCACCAGAGCGGCCAGGTCGCTGTAGCCAAGGCTGCTCAGCACCTCGTCCTCGGGGCCCGGGGGCCCGGGCGGTGCGCCGGGGGAGGGAAGCTCCGGCATTCCCTCATCGCCCGGCAGGTTCACCCGGCGCTGGTAGGCGCTTTTCAGGTGATCCTTGGCCTTGTTGGCGGCAATGCGCGCCAGCCACTGCTTTTCGCACCCCGGCGGACATCGCTCCAGATGGGTCCAGGCGGCAAGAAAGGTTTCCTGGGCCAGGTCCTGGGCCGTATCCGGGTCCCGCACCAGTTGATAGCAGACGGTGTAGACGAGCCCCTGGTATTGCTGCATCAGCTGGGAAAATTCTGTGCTGTTCAAAACCGGGGCCACCTCCTTCACTCTGCTTATTTTACGGCACACCACGCAAGGGTTTCAAGGCGGTGCACGACCGGTCTCGCCTATTAGAACGAGGCGGAAGCCCGGATGGATTCAAAAATTTGGTGCGTTTTTTTCGGTTTTTTACAAATTTTTATGCAGAAGGGCGGGCGAAGCGAACGCGCCGCAAAACACAGGGCAATGCCGCACTGTGCACCGATTGCACGGGCTGCCCACAGCAGCAAGTTCCGAGCCGCAAGGCGAAAACGATGCAGCATGGCATAGAAAAAAGCCATAGAACAAACGTTCTATGGCTTTTTGGTGCGGATGAAGGGACTTGAACCCATATGACATTGCTGTCACTAGAACCTGAATCTAGCGCGTCTGCCAATT
>CAKSWY010000024.1 GCA_934513685.1 uncultured Oscillospiraceae bacterium
TGCGGCTTTAGCTCATCTGGTAGAGCGCCACCTTGCCAAGGTGGAGGTAGCGAGTTCGAGCCTCGTAAGCCGCTCCACATGGGGGTTTAGCTCAGCTGGGAGAGCATCTGCCTTACAAGCAGAGGGTCACAGGTTCGAGCCCTGTAGTCCCCACCATTTGGCCCGGTAGTTCAGTTGGTTAGAACGCTAGCCTGTCACGCTAGAGGTCGTCAGTTCGAGCCTGATCCGGGTCGCCATTATGCCTCTGTAGCTCAGTCGGTAGAGCAGGGGACTGAAAATCCCCGTGTCATTGGTTCGATTCCGATCGGAGGCACCAGAAAGCGTCCAAAGCTTATGAAAAGCTTTGGACGCTTTTTTGTATGCCCTCTCCCCTGTTTCTCGTTTGTTTCTCTATTCGCCGCATAGAAAATCAAAGTGATGTATTAAAAGTCCTGATTATAGGATGAATCATCTGCTATACTTATACCAGCGCAAGGAAGACGCCGTATAGTGCGGATTGCAGATTAGGAGAAACAGGAGGAACAAACAATGAAGGCTTTTATTACAATCGTCGGGTTGAATTCTTATTACGGCACTGCCCCGTTTCATGAGGGTCAAAAGCTAACGCTGGTCAAAGAGCCGGAAAACCGTCACGACAAAGAAGCCATTCGCGTAGAATTGCCCGGGCTGGGACTTGTCGGATATGTAGCCAACAGCACATACACTGTGAAAGGCGAATGCATGAGTGCCGGTCGTCTTTACGACAAAATCGGAGATCGCGCCAGCGCCAGCGTCTGCTACATTCTTGCCAACGCGCTGGTGTGCCGCGTGAAAACGCATCCGGAATCCTTTGAAGAATCCGCCCATTCGGCGCAATGAAGGCCATCCCCTACCCTGGCTCTGACCCCTAACAAAAAACAGCAACCACCTTTTCTCTGGAACTTCACGGCAAAGTTTCATGAAAAGGGGTTGCTGTTTTTAGTATTAGATACTATAAGCCAATCCAGGCTGTGGACGCTTAGAAACGGCGTTAGATAGGCAGAAGGATCGGCAAAATCTGCTCGGCGGCAAATACCGCAACGCACGCCCAAATGGCCACGATCAGCAGGCTCTTCCGGCGCAATGCCAGAATCACAGCCACAACCAGACCCGTCAGCGCCGAATACAGGTTGGAGGTGGAGTGAAACACATCCGGGATGGTCATTGCCGTCAGGCAGGCATACGGAACATAGTACAGAAACGAGCGAACGAAACGGTTTTCGATTTTCTTATGGAAAAGTACCAACGGCACCACACGAATTAGGTAGGTCACGCCCGCCATCACCAGAATGTACCAGTAAATCATGCGGTAACCTCCTCTTCACTCAACGGGAACATTGCGGCACCGACCGCCGCGGCAGCCACGGTGGAGAGGATGATTGCAAAGCCGGGGGTGATCCACTGAACCAGTGCCGTATAGCGGCACAAACAGCTGATGACCAGCGCGATCGCCACAACAGCGCATACCGGCTGTGATTTCCTCATGGGCGGAACGACAATGGCCACGAACATACCGTAAATGGCAATTCCAAGCGCACTTTGCAAAACGAGAGGAAGTACATCCCCCGCGATTGCGCCCACCAAAGTACCGCTTACCCAGCCGATAATGGGGCCAAAAGCCAGCCCCAGCATATAAAGAAGCCCGACACTCCCCTGCTTGTTGCTGGCCACTGCAAAGATCTCATCCGTGTTACCGTATGCGATGATGCAGCGCTGAAGCGGCGTCACCCGGGCGCTCAGCTTTTGCGAAAGCGAAAGGGACATCAGGGCATAGCGCAGGTTGATGACCAGCTGGGTCAAAGCCATTTCTGTCAGTGAAGAGCCAGCGGCAATGATGGTCAGCCCGGCAAACTGCCCGGCCGACGTCAAATTGGTCAGGGAAATCAGGCCTGCCTGCCAGGCGGTCAGCCCGCAGGCAATCGCCTTCATGCCAAATGTAAAACTGACCGGAAAGTAGCCCATTGCAATGGGCAGCCCGTCCCGAAAGCCCTCCGAGAATTGCTCGTGGGTCATAATTCTCCTTCTTTCCTGATTCCTGGTTCAAAAAGGTTCAAGCCTTTGCATTGCGCTCAATTTCACGCAGCAGCGGCGCAAGCGGAATGTGATACTTTTTATCGCAGAACTGGCACAGCACTTCTACGGTGCCGTCCGGCTCTTCCTCTTCCAGCCGCTTCAGCTCATCCCGACCCAGGCTGATCAGCACGCGTTCTGTGCGTTCCCGGCTGCAATTGCAGCGGTAGTCCACCCGGTGGGTGTCCAGAATCTGCGGCCCGAAGCCCTTCATGACCCGTTCCATCATATCTTCCGGCGTCATTCCCTGGCGCAGCATTTCTGTCACACTGGGCGCCGCCGCCAGATTGTTCTCCAGCTGGGTAATCTCCTCATCCGTGGCCCCGGGCAGCAGCTGAACCAGATAACCGCCCGCGCAGGCAATGGTCAGATCCGGATTGACCAAAACGCCCAAGGCGCAGGCGCTGGGGATCTGTTCGCTGGTGGCATAGTACGAGGTAATATCCTCCGCAATTTCACCGGAAACCAGCGGAATCTGCCCCACATACGGCTCTCGCAGGCCAAGGTCCCGTACGACGCTCAGCGTGCCGTTTCGACCAACGGCAGTGCCCACATCCAGATGTCCATCGGCACGGGGCGGAAGGTCCACCAGCGGATGGCTCACACAGCCCTTTACGCAGCCCATGCCATCGGTCACGGCAATCAGCATTCCAAGAGGGCCGTCACCTTTTACCCGCAGAGTGATGGAATCCTCCGGGCTTTTCAGCATAATGCCCATCATGCTGGCAGCCGTCAGCAGGCGGCCCAACGCCGCGCTTGCCACCGCTCCGGTGTGGTGAATCTGCTCCATGCGCTGCACCAGCGCCGTGCTGTCCACTCCGCAAAATACAACGCCGCCGTCTTCAGACAGAGCGCGTACCATATTCTTTTCTTCCATTGTTGTATTCTCCTGTAAATCGATGAAACAGCATTACTGCCTGCCCGACTGCAACTGCGTATATTGCTTGACTGCGGTAAGAATCATCCGCTGAGAATCCTCCCGCAGAGGGCCGAAGGTCTCTCCGTCCTGCACCCGTTCCAGCTGAAAGCCGCACTGTTCCAGTGCACTGCGCACCTGCGGCAGAGAATAGGTATATTCGCAGAAATGCTCCTCAAACGATTCGTCCGTTTCGTCGTAATGAATGTGCACGTTCAAATCCACGCGGCCCACATCCGGGTCATAATGGCTGTCCCACTGGCAGCATGCATCTGGTGTTTCCACAGAAAAATGCCCATCCGCCAAAATCTTCTGATGCTTGTAAGGGGTGTTCAGATCAAATACGAACACGCCCCCCTTCTCCATAAAGAAGCCGGCCTTGGCAATGGCGGCCTGGAACTGCTGCGGCGGGATGTGATTGTAGGTGTCAAAGGTTGAAATGGCTGCCCCGATGGTTCCGTACAGATCCAGCGATAGAATGTCCTGTTTCAGAAGAAGCAGGCGGTCCAGCAAGCCAAGCTGGTCAGCTTTGTCCCGCAGAACGGCCAACATCTCTTCCGACTGATCCACACCGATCATGTCATAACCGGCCTGGGTCAGCATCAGCGTCAGGTCCCCGGTTCCGCACCCCAGATCCAGTACGATGCCATGGATCTGTTCGTGGCGCCGCAATTCCCCATCCACGTATCGAAACAGGGTGTCATAGTCCGCTTCCCCATTGAATTCATCGTAAAAATACGCAAATTCATTATAGGCCATCGATCATACCTCCGGAATCAGGAAACTCTCCAAAACCGTTTTCAATTCCTCAATGCCGTAGCCGTTTTCCGCACTGGTCAGCACCACACCTTGGCAGCCATACGGCTCGCAGATGGTCTTGAATTCATCGCAGGTGGCCGCCAGCTGGCTTTTTTTCAGCTTATCAGCCTTGGTCAGCGCGGCAACAAAGGGCATTTGATGGTAGCGCAGGTACTCCATCATCTGCATATCATCAGCCGAGGGGGCATGCCGGCAGTCCAGCAGCTGCACTACAACGGTGCGCTGCCGGTCCGACTCAAAATAGCCGTTGATCAATTCATCCCAGCGTTTGCGTTCGCTGGCGGAGGTGCGGGCGTAGCCATAGCCCGGCAAATCTACAAAATAGACGTTGCCGACCTCATAAAAGTTGATGGTCGCGGTTTTGCCCGGGGTGGAGCTGACGCGCGCCAGCTTTTTGCGGTTGCAAAGCTTGTTGATCAAGCTGGATTTTCCCACATTGGAGCGCCCGGAAAAGACCAGTTCGGGGCGGTCACTGTCCGGAAGCTGGCTGAACAGGCCATAGGAGGCCTTGAAATCGGCCTGGTTGTAATTCATCATTTGGGTTCCTTTCTTTTAATTCGCTCAACCGTCCCTCGGCGGCAGAATCAGAATGGAAGTAAATCTGTTCTTCAGCCGCTTCTATATGCCAAAGGCGGCAGGCCGGTTTGGCCTGCCGTCCATAAGCAATTATTGGCGAATGATCGAGCCGGAAGGTTCCGTATCTGCGGGCAAAATGGAAGGCGCACTCTTTGCGCGAGACTGTTTTCCGCCTCTGCGGCGCTTGTCTAGAACCGTCTCGGAGACGAGCGCTGCGCTCAGCACCTGAGACAGATCGCTCACCGGCACAAAATGAATGGCCTTTTTAACCACGGGGTCCACATCATACAGATCGCTCACATTGTCCTGCGGAATCAATACTGTTTTCATACCTTCACGATAGGCGGCCATGCTTTTTTCACGCAGGCCACCGATGGGCAGCACATTGCCATGCAGCGTGATCTCGCCGGTCATCGCCACATCACCGCGTACCGGCCGGCCAGACAGGCAGGAAATCAGCGCCGTGGTCAGCGTCACACCGGCCGAGGGTCCGTCCTTCGGAACAGCGCCTTCCGGGGCATGGATGTGAATGTCAACGGTTTTAAGCTTTGCCGCGTCAATTCCATACTCTTTGGCGTGAACGCGGGTATACGTAAGCGCCAACTGTGCGCTTTCCTTCATCACATCGCCCAGGCTGCCGGTCAATTCGATCTTTCCGCTTCCCTCTTCGATCACCTGGACTTCAATGGGAAGCGTCTCGCCGCCCACGCTGGTCCACGCAAGGCCATTGGCAACGCCAACCATCTGAGTACGGTTCAGAAATTCCGGCTTCACGCGGCGCGGGCCAAGCAGATTTTCCAAATCCTCGGCCGAAACCGTTACTTGCTCTGCATCGCCGGCGGCAATCGTCCGGGCGCACTTGCGCAGTACATCCACCAGGGTGCGCTCCAGATTTCGCACGCCCGCTTCACGGGTATATCCATCGATCACGCCGTAAATGGCATCATCAGTCAGTGCAACGGTGCCTTCCAGCCCATTGTTTTTCAGCTGTTTGGGAAGCAGATGGTTCCGTGCAATATGGAACTTCTCCACACGCGTGTAGCTGGGCAGCTCAATCAGATCCATGCGGTCCAGCAGCGGGCTGGGAATGGCCGAAGCATCATTGGCCGTGGTGATGAACAGCACGTCACTCAAATCAAAGGGAATGTCCAGATAATGGTCCTTGAACGTCTTGTTCTGTTCAGGGTCCAGCACTTCCAGCAAAGCCGCGGCCGGGTCGCCACGGAAGTCCCCGGCCAGTTTGTCAATCTCATCCAGCAGCAGCAGCGGATTGGACGTTTTCGCGGTGCTCAATGCACTCATGATCTTGCCGGGCATCGCCCCGATGTATGTACGCCGATGGCCGCGAATCTCGGCCTCATCCCGTACACCGCCCAAACTCATGCGGGCATAGGTACGGCCCATGCATTCCGCGATGGAACGGGCAATGGACGTTTTGCCGACACCCGGAGGGCCAACCAGGCAAATGATCTGACCCTTAACGTCCGGGCTGAGCTTGCGCACGGCCAGAATTTCGAGAATTCGGTCCTTCACCTTTTTCAGACCGTAATGATCCCGGTCCAGAATCGACTGTGCGCGCTTGATGTCCAGATTGTCCACGGTGGATTTGCCCCAGGGCAAATCCAGGCAGGTGTCCAGATAGGTCCGAATCACAGCGGCTTCCTGACTGTTCCCCTGCATACGGGCCAGCCGGTCCGTCTCTTTCATGAGCTTTTCATGTGCTTCTCCCGGCAGCGGCAAAGACTGAATCCGGCCGCGGTAGGTGTCCGCCTCAGCGCGGGCATCCTCCGTCTCATCCAGCTCATCGGCGATGGCGCGCATCTGTTCCCGCAGGTAATAATCCCGCTGGTTCTTGTCCATCTGTTCGTTGACTTTGTCGTCGATTTCCTTTTCCACCTGAAGAACCTGGCACTCGCGGCGCAGCAATGCCAGGATATGCTCCAGGCGGCCCATCAGGGTATCTTCCTCCAAAATGGACTGCTTATCCTGATACCGGAACAAAAGATTGGCGGGAAGATAATCGCACAGCTGCGCCGCGTTTTCGCAGCTGAGAATGTTGTACACAACATCCTTTGCCAAACGCGGACTCAGGCTCAGATATTCTTCAAAGGCTTCTCGAATGCTGCGCATCACAGCGTCCACTTCGATTTCATCGCAGTCATTCAAGCCGCGCACCGGGGCCGGCTTCACCGTTGCCTGCAGGAAATCCCCTTCCGTATCCAGAGCCGTCAGGCAGGCGCGATACTTGCCTTCCACCAGCACTTTGACCAGATCATCCGAAACGCGGAGCACCTGTCGAACCTCGGCAACCACGCCGATGGGGTACAGATCGCCCATGCCGGGTTCTTCCGTATCCATCTCACGCTGGGCAGTCAAAAACACTGCGTTTGTATTATTCATCGCCCATTCCACAGCGGCCACCGATTTGGAGCGGCCCACCTCAAAATGAACAACGTTATTCGGGAAAACCACCAGCCCGCGCAATGCAATGGTCGGCATGCGCAGTACATCGTGGTCTACCTTAATGGTAACTCGTTCAGACATTGAAAACCTCCCGAAAGCGGCTGGTCGAATTCTGCCCGCAAAATTTTGCTGGCGGCGGGGCAGCCGCTTTCACCCTCGAAGAAAAATAGGGCGAGGGCTTTGAATAGTAATTATATCATATCGCACATAATTTTGTCGAGTACTTCGCCGATGGTAATGCAAAGCAGGCCTTCCGAACTTTGCCGGAAAGCCTGCTTTTCTCTAGATTCAATTACTGTTCCGCGGGAAACTGGTTCTTGTAGCGCTTACGGGCAGCGCCATACTCCAAATGAGGTTTTTCACCGTTTACGGTGTCCTCATCCACCACCACACGAATGATGGTCGGATCGCTGGGAATCTCATACATCACTGGGGTGAGCAGATTTTCCACAACGCTGCGCAGTCCGCGTGCGCCGCTCTTGCGCTCGATGGTCTTGCGTGCAATTGCACGCAGGGCCTTATCGGTAAACTCCAGCTGAACGTTGTCCATCTTGAACAGGGCCTGATACTGCTTGATCAGGCTGTTCTTGGGCTCCTTCAGCACACGTACCAGCGCGTCTTCATCCAGGTCGTCCAAAACAGTGATGACCGGGACACGGCCGATCAGTTCGGGGATCAAGCCGAACTTCACGAGGTCATGCGGCTCCACCTGGCGCAGCAGCTCGCGCGATGCCTTGTCGCCGGTGTCTCGCAGATGGCTGCCGAAGCCCAGCGCCGAGGTATCGGTACGGCGCTGAATGTGCTTCTCCAGCCCATCAAACGCACCGCCGCAGATGAACAGGATGTTCTTGGTGTTGATCTGGATAAACTCCTGCTGGGGGTGCTTGCGGCCGCCTTGAGGCGGCACATTACTGACGGTACCCTCCAGAATCTTCAGCAGCGCCTGCTGCACACCCTCGCCGCCGACATCGCGCGTAATCGACGGATTTTCGCTGCGGCGGGTAATCTTGTCAATCTCATCAATGTAGATGATACCGATTTCGGCCTTCGGAATGTCAAAGTCCGCCGCCTGAATGAGTTTCAACAGGATGTTCTCCACATCCTCACCCACATAACCGGCTTCCGTCAGTGTGGTTGCATCGGCAATGGCAAAGGGGACTCCTAGCATCTTAGCCAACGTCTGGGCCAGCAGTGTTTTGCCAACGCCAGAGGGACCCAACAGCAGAACATTGCTCTTCTGAAGCTCCACATCGTTGTCCTGCCCGCTGAGGATTCTCTTATAGTGGTTATACACGGCCACCGACAGCACAGTTTTCGCGTCATCCTGCCCGATCACATACTGATCCAGGCCGGCTTTGATTTCAGCCGGGGTCATGATGTTGACCGAAGGAATCGCAGGAGAATTGGCGGGGCGGCGGGTACGTGCACCTGCGCGAGGCATGGGATCATCGTCATGCACGATCGAATAGCACAGTTCAATGCACTCGCTGCAAATGTTTACGCCCGGCCCCATGACCATGCGCTCCACAGACTCCTGGCTTTTGCCGCAGAAGCTGCAGATTGCGCTTTTGGTTTTGTCTTTTCCGGAATTGTTGTTAGCCATAAAACTCCCTATTTGATCACTCGCCGAACCATGCTCGGCAACGGGGTTAACGATTGGTAATCACTTTGTCGATCAGGCCATACTCAGCCGCCTGCTGGGCGGTCAGATAATTGTCCCGCTCGGTATCCATCTGAATGGTCTCCAACGGCTGCCCGGTGTACTCACTCAGCAGCCCGTTCAGCTTGTTTTTCAGATGAACAATGTGATCGGCATGGATCTTGATGTCCGTAGCCTGCCCCTGAAGGCCCTGCATCAAAGGCTGGTGAATCATGATTTCCGCATTGGGCAGCGCCAGACGCTTGCCCTTCGTGCCGCTGGCCAACAAGAACGCACCCATGGAGGCTGCCATGCCCATACAAATGGTGGACACATCGCACTTGATGTATTTCATCGTGTCGTGAATGGCCATACCGGCAGAAATGGAACCACCGGGGCTGTTGATATACAGGCTGATGTCCTTGTCAGGATCCTGGCCTTCCAGATACAGCAGCTGGGCTACCACCAGGCTGGCGGTGCTGTCGTTTACTTCGTCGCTCAGCATAATGATGCGATCGTTCAACAAACGGGAAAAAATGTCATAGGAACGCTCACCGCGAGCGGTTTGTTCCACCACGTAAGGTACCAAACTCATGAGTTTCGCCTCCTATATGCTTTTGTTTCGGATTTGTGAAAATTGACCGATACGCCCTTGCGCACCGGTCAATTCAAACACTTGGGGGTTAAAAATTACTGAGCGTCCGCAGCCTTGGCGGTCTCCTCGGTGATCTCGGCCTTGCTCTTGATGAAGTCAATGGCCTTGTTGATGGCCAGATCCTTCTTCACAGCCTCAGCGTCCACCACAGCCTTGACCTTTTCAGGCTCCATCTTGTACTGGTCCGCAATGCGCTTGACCTCAGCCTCGAACTCCTCGTCGGAAGCCACGATGTTCTCCTTGGCAGCCACAGCCTCCAGAGCCAGACGGATCTTCACCTGCTTCTCAGCACGCTCAGCAAAGTTGGCACGGAAAGCAGCCATATCCTCGCCCACGTACTTCAGGTACTCTTCCAGCTTCAGGCCCTGCTGAGACAGACGATAACCGAAATCACGGATCATCTCATCCACAGAGTTGTCAACCATGGCCTGAGGAATCTCAGCCTGCATACCGTCGATCACCTGATCAACCAGGGCGTTCTCCACGTCCAGGTCGGCCTGCTGCTGATCGGCCTCTTCCATGTTCTTGCGGATGCTGGCGCGCAGTTCGTCCATGGTGTCGAACTCGCTCACGTCCTTCGCAAACTCGTCGTCCAGCTCAGGCAGCTCCTTGCTCTTCACTTCATGCAGCTTGATCTTGAACACGGCGGGCTTGCCGGCCAGCTCAGCAGCCTGATAATCCTCAGGGAAGGTGACGTTCACGTCGAACTCATCACCGGCAGAATGGCCCTGAACCTGATCCTCGAAACCGGGGATGAAGGTGCCGGAACCCAGCTCCAGGTTGTAATGCTCAGCCTTGCCGCCCTCGAAGGCAACGCCATCCACAAAGCCTTCGAAATCGAGATCAGCGGTATCGCCCAGACGAGCAGGCTCTTCGCTGGTGATCATGCGGGCATTGCGCTCACGCATACGGGTGATTTCTTCCTCAACCTGAGCATCGTCCACGGGATGTACAGTCTTGGTGGCCTTCAGGCCAATGTACTCGCCCAGAGTGACCTCGGGCTTCACAGGCAGAACGGCCTTCAGCACAGCGCCGTCCGCAACAGACAAGGAAACCACCTCGGGCTGAGGGTTGCCCACAGGCTCCAGGCCTGCTTCCTTCACGGCAGCCTCATACTCGTCGGGGAACAGATCGTTGATGGCATCCATCAGGAAAATGTCCTCGCCGTACATCTTCTCGATGGTCTTGCGGGGAGCATGGCCCTTGCGGAAGCCCTGCACAGTATACTTTTTGCCCTCGCGCTTGAACGCCTTGTCGGCAGCGGCGCACAGGGCCTCCGCATCGATGGAGAACTGCAGCTCGTACATGCTCTTTTCGAGTTTTTCACTTTTGATGAGTTTCATTCTATTTCCTCCAAACAAGAATTATCCTTGGAACCGTCCGGCCTGCGCCTGGCGCACGGAAAAAGTCGCCGCGGCCCTGGCCGACGCTGACAGCCATTCCTTGGTATTATATCACAGGCTTTTTGTGATTTCCATAGGTTTTTCAATTTTCAACGGGCAAAAATTTAAACCATCCGCTGAAATCAACCGATATGTGATGCCATCCACGCTGCCCTGCACCGCATGACGAATAAAATTCCCATGCAGGTGCCCATAATAGCAGCGCCGAACACCATATTCCTTTAATAAGGCAATCACTTCCGGCGCGCTGGTGCCCGGGTAGACCGGCGGATAATGAAGAAACACCAGTTTCTCCCCTTCACCGGCCGCATCCAGGCTCGCGCGCAGGCGCCCAAGCTCCCGGTTCATGATCTTTTCGTCATGGGGTTCTCCGGCCTCAAACAGCCAGCTTCTGGTTCCGCACACGGCGTAGCCCTCCACTGTATAGCTGTTATTATGGAGCAGGTGAAGCGAATCAAAACCGTTGCTGGCAAAAAATGTGTTCATTTTATTGGCCGTCGTCCACCAATAATCATGGTTGCCCTTCAAAATCAGCTTCTGGCCGGGCAGACTGTGAATGAACGCAAAATCCTCCAGCGCATCCTCCAGCCGCATTGCCCAGCTGATGTCTCCTGCGAGCACCACCGTGTCTTCCGGGCTGATCAGCCGCCGCCAATGCCCCTCCAGGCGAGCCACATGGTTTTCCCAGCCGGGAAAAATGTCCATGGGCTTGGATGCGCCCGAAGACAAATGAAGATCACCGATTGCAAAAAGTGCCATATCTCCCCTCCTGCCCGTTTTGGAAAAGCCATTTCGTCATGAAACAGCAAAAAAACAGCCGCCGCGCAGAAGCAGGCCGTTCAAGCCCGCAACACGGCGGTTGCTTTGCGTATTATCGTTCTGTAAAGTGGTTACGCTTCACAGCTTTTTTGAGCCATCTCACCGATCTGCGAAGGCTCAATTACCTGGTTAAATCGCTCCTGACGCCCACGCAGAGCAGCCAGACTGTTGGGCACCGGCACATTGGTCAATTCCTTCAGACCGTCCATCGCAGCAAAATCACTCTGCGGTACCGCAGCCCCCAGGGCTGCCAGCACATCGCGCGGGAACTTGTACGGGCTGGCGGTACTCAGCACCACCATAGGGTTGCCGCTTTGGCTGGCAGCCTGATATTCCCGGGCCACTTTAAAGGCAACCGCGGTGTGCGGATCACACAGGTAGCCAACCTTTTGGTAGATGGCCTTGATCTCCTCGGCAACTTCTTCATCGCTGGCGCATCCGGCGGCAAAATCGGCACGGATGGTTCCCAGCGTGGACTGGTCCACCGTATAGCTTCCCTTTTCGGCCAGATCGGCCATCCAGGCTGCCACCTGTGCGTCGCTGCCCGTAATATGATACAGCAGCCGCTCCAGATTGGAAGAAACCAGAATGTCCATGGAGGGCGAAGTCGTCTTAAAAAATTCGCGCCGGGCATTGTAGGTTCCGGTCGCAAAGAATTCCGTCAGCACATTGTTGCGGTTCGAGGCGCACACCAGCTTGCCAACCGGAAGGCCCATCTGCTTGGCATAGTAGCCTGCCAGAATATCACCGAAGTTGCCGGTGGGAACACAGAAGTCAACCGGCTGACCCATCTCAATTTCGTGATTGCGTACCAGACGGCCATACGCGGCAAAGTAGTACACGATCTGGGGAACCAGACGGCCCCAGTTGATGGAGTTGGCACTGGAAAGGCGAACATTCTTTTCCGCCAGATCGGCGGCCAGCTGTTTGTCGGCAAACACACGCTTTACGCCGGTCTGTGCATCGTCAAAGTTGCCCTTCACGGCGTACACACCTACGTTGCCGCCCTGCTGCGTGACCATCTGAAGGCGCTGAATCTCACTGGTCCCGCTGTCGGGATAGAACACCAGAATTTTCACGCTGGGAATGTCCTTGTAGCCTTCCAGGGCGGCTTTTCCCGTATCTCCCGAGGTGGCCACCAGAATCAGGGTCTGCTCCGTGCGGGCCAGATTCTTTTTCGCCTCCACCAAAAGCTTGGGCATCAACTGAAGGGCATAATCCTTGAAGGCGCAGGTCGGGCCATGCCACAGTTCCAGCGCATAGGTACGGCCTTCCACATGCTCCAATTGGCCAGCCTTGCCATCGAACGCTGCACCGTAGGTATCAGCAGTTGCCTGCTTCAGGAAGCTCGGGTCATAATCTTCCAGATAATCGCTCAAAATGTGCGAAGCAAGCTGCGCATACTCCATTTGGCAAACCTTTTCCAGATCCACCTTAGGGAAGGACGCCGGGACAAAAAGCCCGCCATCCTGCGACAAGCCCTGAGCAATGGTCTGCGACGCGCTGACCTTTTCGTTCACATTCCGCGTGCTAAAAAATTCCATACTGTATTCCTCATTTTTGAAAGCGCAGAAAGCGCTGATCCATTCCGTTTACCATATCGAAACAGTATCTTTATTATACAATAAAAAAGGGCCTGTGAAAATCGGAAGGGTACAAAAAAGTGTCCGCGAGGGACGGTTGTTTTTCGTCAGGATTGCCAAACTGTTCTTTATTCAAATACAGCCTCGGATTTTCCACTCAGCCGCCCGCTTCAAATGCCCCGGGAAAGCAGCGTACCTGCCAGCCACCGGGGCAAGGAACGACCTCCACCACATCAAACCGGATCTGCCGCTGTGCAAAATCTGGATGTTCCGTCAAAAACTGCCGTGCCGCCATCAAAATCCGCCGCCGCTTATGCACATCCACCGCTTCACGGGGGGCAGCTGCTGCGGGATTTGTGCGCGTTTTCACCTCTGCGATCACAACCAGATCCCGGCAGGTCAGAACCAAATCCAGTTCGCCCAAACGTGTCGCGTAATGATGGGCAAACAGCCGAAAACCCAGCTTTTGATAGTAACGGGCCGCGACAGCCTCCCCTTGCACCCCCAATCCGCGGGTGCTCATGGCCAATACCCCAGCTTTTTCAAAAAGCTTCTGCGGTAAAAGGGCTGAATGCCATACTTTTCAATCAGCTCATAGTGCAGCTTTGTGGGATACCCTTTATGTTTCGCCAACTGATATTGCGGATATTCCCGATCCAGCTGGATCATGTACCGGTCACGGGTGACCTTGGCCAGAATGGATGCCGCTCCGATGCTGGCGCTGACGCCGTCTCCCTTCACCTGGCTGCCGCAGGGCATGGTCAATCCGGTCGGGCAGCGATTGCCGTCCACCAGGACAAAATTCGGAACAATGTCCAGCCCTTCCACCGCCTGGCGCATTCCGGACATGGTTGCGTTCAGGATATTGTCCCGGTCAATCACATCCGGCCCGACCAAAACCACATTCCACGCTAAGGCACGGGCGCAAATCACATCGTAGAGAGCTTCCCGCTTCTTTTCGCTCAGCTTTTTGGAATCGTCAATGCCTTCGATGAGATCGTCCGGATTCAAAATCACGGCCGCACAGCATACCGGCCCGCACAGGGGGCCTCGCCCGGCCTCATCCACGCCGCAGAAAATCCCGTGTTCTGCGCGCACCTGCGCGTCAAACGCATAGTGATCACAGGTCGAGGTCATCTTCATCCTCCTCTGCCTGCCGACGAGGCGGGCGCTCCAGGCTGATTCGTCCCCACTTGCTGGCGCGGAACTCGTCCACCAGCATAATGGCGGCCCGCTCGGTGTTCACTTCGCCGCCGCTGATCAGCATACCACGGCGGCGGCCGATGGCTTCAAGCAGGGGCCACGGCTCCAGCGCCAGTTCCTCCTCGGTCAATTTATAGCGGGCGGCCAGCTTTTCCGGGTAAATTTCACGCACCTGAGAAAGCAGCCCCATTGCCAGCTCTTCGATGTCCAAAATGTCGTCTTTGATAGAACCGATGAAAGCCAGATTGGTGGCAATTTCCAGCGTGTCAAACTTTTTCCACAGCACGCCGGGCATATCCAGCAGATCAAAACCATCTACGGTTACCCACTGTTTGCCGCGGGTAACGCCCGGCTTGTCCGCAGCCTTGGCCCGCGCCGAACCTGCAAATGTATTGATGAACGTGGATTTTCCCACATTGGGAATACCCACCACCATCACGCGAATGCGGGCGCCTGTCATGCCGCGGCTGGCCCGGCGGCGGGTCAGGTCTTCCAGTTCCCGCTCGATCGCCTGCTTTACGGCCGCCGCTCCGCCTTTCTGCTTGGCGCTGATGGCCAGGCAGCCTGCACCGGCGCTTTTGAAATATTTTACCCACTGGGCCGTAATGGTCGGGTCCGCCAGATCCGCCTTGTTCATCACATAAAGGTGCGGCTTTGTCGCTGTAATCCGTTCAATCTCGGGGTTCAGGCTGCTGAGCGGAATGCGCGCATCCAGAAGCTGAAGAACGGCATCCACGTTGCGAATGTCCGCTTCCATCAAACGAAGCGTTTTTGCCATGTGGCCAGGGAACCACTGGATGTTCTGACGATTGACAAATTCCTGACTCATGCAATTCCTCCAAACTGACCAATCGGGAAAATCCGAAGGAGCACGCGCCCCAGGATGTCCCTGCTGTCCACAAAGCCCACATCGGAAAAGCGGCTGTCGGTCGAATGATTGCGATTGTCGCCCATCACAAACACACAGCCTTCCGGCACGGTGACCTGCCCGGCCATGTCCCCAGCTTCATAGGTAGACTCTGCCGTATAAGGCTCTTCCAGTGCCTGGCCGTTCACATACACCAGGCCCTTCTCCGTATCCAGTTCCACCGTGTCGCCCTCACAGGCGATGATGCGCTTCACAAGCGGTTTGCCCAAATTGGTGTATCCGTCCAGCACCACCACATCCCCCTTTTTCGGGGTGTAAAAGGTGCTCTGAATCAGCAGCCGATCCCCCCAATGCAGGGTGGGCACCATCGAATTGCCGCTGACCGCCACAACGCGAACCACAAAGGTAAACACGACCACCAGTACAATCAACGCAAAAATCAGCGAATCATACCATTCCAGCAGATTTTGATTTTTCTGTTCACGTTCCTTTTTCATTGCCGTGCCTCCACGAAAAAACGGGCGGAGAAGCTGAACTCTGCCCGGTATTATAAAGAAAAAAGGGACAATTTCTTGTCCCTTTTTTCTTCGGTGATTATCAGAGCATTTCCTTGACCTTGGCGGCCTTGCCGGTGCGGCCACGCAGGTAGAACAGCTTTGCGCGACGAACCTTACCCTTGCGGATAACCTCAACCTTCTCAACGAAGGGAGAGTTGACGGGGAACACACGCTCCACGCCGACACCGTAAGAAGTACGGCGCACGGTAAAGGTCTCAGCAACACCACCATGCTTCTTGGCAATCACAGTGCCCTCGAAAGCCTGGATGCGCTCGCGCTCGCCTTCCTTGATGCGGACAGACACACGCACGGTGTCGCCCACGTTGAACTGGGGCTTGTTCTCTTTGACCATGCCCTCGGTGATAATCTTCATTGCGTCCATGGTTATTCCTCCAAATTTTTGCGACGTTCATTCCCGAACCTTCGGCAGAGGACCGTCTGTGTTCAATGCTGTTTGCATTAACCCCGCTGGTTGGAGCCAGCGTTATACTAACGCTCCAGTATCATACCACAAAGAAGCGCCGAATGCAAGCGATTTTTGGCATTCTTTTCTGTTTTTTTGCATTTCCAACTCTGTGCAGCAACGAAATCCATTTACTGAAAATCCTCACCCTCTGCGGTTAGCAAACGGGTGCGCAGAATGGCGGCCCCTTCGGCGGCCAAACTAAACTTTTCGGCTAAAAATCCAGTCAGCAGCGTGGGGTTCAGATTCAGCCCATCGCCCGCCGGGAGCCGCAGTGTGAAAGAGGTTGTATTGCCCTCCACCGCGTATTCTACGGTAGGAATGTATTCTTTCAGTTCCAGTGTTTTCTCGCCGCGCTTCGTCTTTTTAATGACCGGCGCACCGGGCAGTGCATTGTATGCGTCCAGGGCTGCCGGCGCCTCTGCGTCCTCATAATGCACCTGATATTCCGCGCTTGCAATGCGGGCGGGCTTCATAACCACCGGGCCGACCTTGAACACATGAATGCCGGAAGGCATTACCTGATTGAGCGCTTCCTGCCACGCCGCATAGTCGGGAGCCTCTTCTTCAGTTTTGCAGTCCACACTTTCCACCAGGCTCTCCTGCCCCAAACTCAGCGGGCAGGTAAACGTCATATAAATATGGGGATTGAACCCCAGCGTGTACCACACCGGCAAACCGCTGCGCTTCAGCGCGCGGCCCATAACCCGCTGCAGATCCAGCAGCGAAATGTACGAGGCCTCCCCCGTTTTAGTGAACCAGATCCGTACCGTATTCAAAGCAAGGCCCTCCCAGCAGTTTATTGGCGCCGCAGCCGCTGCATGCACGGTTGCAGGGTTTTGTGGTGGTTGCCGCCAGCGCCTTCTGGTACTCACGCACCAGGAAATCGTGGCTCACGCCATAATCCAAGTGGCTCCAAGGGGTCACTTCATCCAGCCCGATGTAGCGATTGGCATAGAACGCCGTGTCCAGGCCAAATTCCCGGAAGGTTTCCATCCAGACATCGTATTTGAAGCATTCATCCCAGCCATCAAAATAGCACCCCTTCTGGTAGGCGGCCAGAATGACCGGGGCCAGACGCCGATCGCCCTTTGCGAACACCGCTTCCAGGAAGCTGGTGGAGCTGTCGTGATAATTCACGTTGATCTTTCGGCTGTGTACACTGTGAAGCAGGTGCTGCTGCTTTTCCTCCAGCTGTGCTTTCGTATCCTGCGGCACAAACTGGAACGGGGTGTGGGGCTTAGGCACAAAGCAGGCCACACTGATGGTCACCTGTACACTCTTTCCCTTGGGCTTATGGGGGTTCTGGTAGAACAGCTCCACGATTTTTTGAGCGGTCTGGGCAATTCCCTCGATGTCCTCCAGGGTCTCGGTGGGAAGGCCCATCATAAAGTACAGCTTCACCGAGGTATAACCCGCATTAAATGCGATGTTGCAGGTCTTTTCGATCTCATCCCAGGTAACGTTCTTGTTGATCACATCCCGCAGGCGCTGCGTGCCTGCCTCCGGGGCGAAGGTCAAACCGCTTTTGCGGACCTTCGTGGTCTTCTGAATCAGGCTCTCGCTGAAATTGTCCACACGCAGGCTGGGCAGAGAAATGGATACATGCTCTTTCTCCGTCCAGGTGTCCATCTTATCCAGCAGCTGCTCCAGCTGAGAGTGATCCGAGGTGGACAGACTGGTCAGGCTGATTTCTTCGTAGCCGGTGTTGCAGCATAGCTCCTGAGCGGCCTTGTCCAGCAGGTCCACCTGGCGCTGGCGCATCGGGCGGTACAAAAAGCCCGCCTGGCAGAACCGGCAGCCGCGCACACACCCGCGCAGAACCTCAATGGACGCGCGGTCATGTATAGCACCCACCATGGGCACCACAAAATGCGTGGGCAGCGGCTGGCTGTTCATATCCCGAATAATGGCCTTATGGACCACCGCCGGGGCGTTTTCTTTCGGGGTAATGGCCTGAATGCGGCCGTCCTCCTGATAGGTCACATCATAGAACGAGGGCACATAGCAGCCTTCGATCTGCGCCAGGGCACGCAGCAGCCGGTGTTTGTCCCAGCCTTCTTTTTTGGCCTGCTCCACAGTTTTGCACACCTGCGGCAGCTGCACTTCGCCTTCGCCCAGCATCATCATATCAAAGAAGTCTGCGATGGGTTCAGCATTGCAGACGCAAGGCCCGCCGGCGACAATCAGGGGCCAGTGCTCGTCCCGGTCTTTTGAATAAAACGGAATGCCGGCCAAATCCAGCATTGCCAGGATGTTGGTATAGGAAAGCTCATATTGCAGGGTAAACCCGACAATATCAAACGCAGTAAGCGGATCCTTGCTTTCCAGCGTATACAACGGCAGCTGCAGCCGCTCCATTTCCGCTTTCATATCAAGCCAGGGCATGAAGGCGCGCTCGCACCACCAGTTCTCCTGCTTGTTCAAAATTTCATACAGAATTTTTTCGCCCAAGAAGGACATACCAACTTCATAGGTATCCGGGAAGCAGAAAGCAAACCGCAGGTCCACTTTATCCTTCTCTTTATATACGCTGCCCGGTTCGCCGCCGGTATAACGGCCCGGCTTTTGCACGTGGGCCAGCGCTTCTTTCAACTTAGGGTCAAACATGAACGATCCTCCCGCCAAATTTACGTTTTTTTATTGTACCCCATCCGGCAAGAAAAATCAATTTAACTCAATCGGGGAATTCTCACTTTCTTTCCGGATGCGTTTTGCCTTCAAAAATGCCCATAAGCCTTATTTCGGTTCACTTTCCGACAAAATTTGTAAATCCGCAAAAATTCGCCGGACACTCTTTTTTATTTGACCGTATCCCCTCACGGCTTCCTGCGCTATGATAGATTCGGAAACAGAAATGAATTGCTTGCCTGTTTTCGTATTTTTTACTACCATGCGGTTTCAAGGCGGGAGGCCTTTTTATGGAACGGAATGCCATCAATGAAGCTTTGCTGAACGCCCTTGTGGAGCGCGGCTTGAATGACATTGAACACGATCCCCATCGGAGCATCCGCAAAATCGCGGATTTGGGGGCACATCTGGCCCGCGGGCGCTTTCAGCGGCATTTCCTGTCACTTGCCAGCACCATGCTTGCAGACGATTCCAGCCCCTACTACAGCCTTTGCGAAAACATTGTGCGCACCACCCGGCGGGATGCGCTGAAACATTTCGGCATTGCGCTGGGCTTCCATAGCTGGACCTGCGGCGCTGCATCCATCCGCAAACAGGAAGCGCAGAGCGGCCGCGAGATTCCCTGGATGATCACCTGCCGCCTGAACAGCCAGGAGGCAGTGCGTTCGCTCAGCTCGCTGGTGCAGCAGGGGCAGGCGCTCGGGGTTTTCTCCTACGCGTTGATTGCGGAAGAGGGCACGCCCCTCTCTGCCGTGTTTGAAGTGATCGAAGCCCATCCGGACTGTGCGTTTTCGCTTCTGCTCTCACCGGAAACCTTGACGATTCCCATTCTGGAACAGATCAGCGAATGCACCAATTTGCTTACCCTCGTCCGTGCCATTCCAGAACAATGGCAGGAAGCTCTGCGTGCTCTGGCCGAACAGGGCAGCCCCCGCGCTCTGTATCTGCCGTACAGCAGTGCGGCGGATGTGCGGGAACTGCTAAAGGAAGAATATTGCGGCGAATCCGAAGAGTATGAAAGCGGATTGCTCTTCTTTGTGGCACAGGCAGGCTGCACGGCGAAGGAAACCGCCGCTGTGCAGGAAATGGTAACGAGCTTCCGGACGGCACCCACGGTTCCCTGGTTCCCGGTGAATTTCTACACGGATATGCTGACCATTGATCGGATCATCTCTTCCGGCGGCTGTCTGATGTGCTTCGAGGGTGCGGACGTTCAAATCTACGCCAATGACCATTGGATTTCCATGGGTGCTTCCGACGATCTTGCTTCCCTGCTTCCGCAGCAGAATGTCGGCTGAAACATCTGAGTTATTATCAAAAAAGAAAAGCCATCTGTATGTACAGATGGCTTTTCTTCTACAATGCTTCAGCTTAAAGCCCGCCGAGCGGCCTGCTGTGCTTCTTCCGCACTGCATTCTGCGATAGCACGGCGTACTGCCAGCAGTTTTCCGGGGCTGACCGAAAACTTCTCCAGGCCAAGGCCGAGAAGCACCGGAACCGCTTCCGCCATTCCGGCCAGCTCCCCGCACACCGAACAGGGAATCCCGGCCTGCTTTGCTGCCTGGATGGTCTGTGCAATCAGCGTCAAAACCGCTGGGTCCATCGGGTTTGACAGGTGCTCCACCTTCGGGTTCATCCGGTCCGCCGCCATGGTGTACTGGGTAAGGTCGTTGCTTCCAATGGAGAAGAAATCCGCTTCGCGGGCAAACTGCCGGGCCAATACGGCGGCAGCCGGTACTTCTACCATCATGCCAACCGGCGTATTCGGGTCAAAAGCCTGTCCCTTTTGGGCAAGCTGCTCTTTTGCCTGTGCAACATACTCCTTTGCACGGCGCAATTCTTCCAGAGTTGCGATCATCGGGAACATGATCTGCACTTTGCCAAAGGCGGAAGCCCGCAGAAGTGCCCGCAGCTGCGTAAGAAACAGCTCCGGCCGATCCAGACAAATGCGGATCGCGCGATAGCCCAAAAAAGCATTCTGCTCCTGCTCCAGGCCCAGGGCTTCTACCGGTTTGTCGCCGCCGATGTCCATGGTGCGGAATGTAATTGCCTTGCCCGGCATGGCTTCCAAGGCCGCTTTGTACACGGCAAACTGCTCTTCCTCTCCGGGAAGATCCGGCCGCCCTGTGTACAAAAACTCCGTGCGGAACAGCCCTGCTCCATCCGCGCCCAATTCCTGTGCCTTTTTTGCGGTATCGGTGCTGAAAATATTGCAGTACAGCCCTACCGCATGGCCTTCCGCCGTGATTGTTGGTCTCTCACGGTAGGCTTCCAGTGCGGTCTGCTCCTGCTTCCACTTCGCCAAGCGGCATTCATACTCCGCCTTCCGCTCACATGGTACCAGCTCTGCCTGGCCTACGTCGCCATCCAGATAAGCCAGCTGCCCGCCGGGCAGCTGCTGCCAGCCCGCGGCGCCCATCAAGGCGGGAACACCCAGTGCGCTGCAAAGAATGGCTGCATGGCAGGTTTTATTGCCGCTGCCCATGACCACGCCGGCGATCTTTTCGCTGTCTGCACCAGCAAGCAGAGAGGGCGGAAGATCTTCGCCGGTCAAAATCACCTGGCCTTCTACCTGCGCCAGATCCGGGTAGTTTTGCCCGGTCAGGCGGCAGGTCAACCGCAGCCCCACATCCCGTGTGTCCGGAATGCGCATGGTAAACAGCGGATCATTCAGGCTTTCCAGCATGGCAATCAGCTTCTTTGTGGAAACCGCTACCGCTGCAGCAGCACTTTTGCCTTCCTGCGCCGCTTCCTCAATGCCCGAAAGCAGCATGGAATCGTTCAGCATCACCCGCTGCATTTCCAGAATCTCGCGGCCCTGGCCCTTTGCATGTTCGATCTTCTGGGCCATGGCCTGGTCTACCCATTCAATTGCAGCGTTTACCTGGGCCATCACCTGCTCAGCGGTCAAACCTTCAGCCTGTTCTTTCTCCGCTGCCATTTTCGGGGGAACGTATACAAATACAGTTGCCAGCGCCTTGCCGCCGCTGGCCGCGATTCCTGTTACAGCCATTGATCAGCCCTCCAGCTGTTCGATAAACCGGCAAACCTCCTCTACCGCCTGCTGCTCATCTGCACCATCGCCCGTGACGGTTACCGTTGTACCGGCCTTGACCGCAGCAGAAAGCACTGCAAAAATGCTCTTGAGGTCCACCGGGCTGCGCCCGCCCGTCATGGTAAGCTTGCAGGGGTATTTTGCGCAGAACTGCACCAGGTTGGAGGCAGGCCGCGCATGGAGCCCACTTGCGTTCATAACCGTAACTTCTTTAGAATACATCCGTCCGCCCTCCTTACAATCAACACACAAATCGCACTTGCGTCTGCTTTTCTTTGCTTGATTCTGCCGGAAACGCCTTGCCGAACCTGCGGTTCAGAGGCTGTCCGGTTTCGTTTTTATTATAAGGCATATTCTGCACAAATTCAATCGAAGACGGAACTTCTCAATTGTACAATTTTCATATTTGTATATATAATTTTGTCCGCATTTCGGTTATAATGTAGGCAAATGGAATGCCGACTCCGTTGGTATTCCCCCATGTCTGCCGGGATGCGCAGGCAGAAAAATTACAGTTCAAGGAGGAATGCACTATGAAAAAGTTCATCAACAAGGTCGAAAACGTCGAGCTGGAAATGCTGGAGGGCATCGCCAAGGCACATCCTCAGCAACTGAAGAAACTGCCGGACTTCAACGTACTGGTCCGTGCCGAAAAGAAAACCGATAAGGTCGCACTGGTTTCCGGCGGCGGTTCCGGCCATGAGCCTGCCCATGGCGGCTTTGTCGGCAAGGGTATGCTGGACGCTGCAGTGGCCGGCGCTGTGTTCACCTCCCCCACCCCAGATCAGGTCGAGGCCGCCATTCGCGAAGTTGCCACCCCGGCGGGTGTTCTGCTGGTCGTCAAAAACTACACCGGCGATGTAATGAACTTCGAGATGGCCGCGGAAATGGCGGAGATGGACGGCATCAAGTGCGCGCAGGTTGTCACCAACGATGACGTGGCTGTACAGGACTCCCTGTATACCACGGGCCGCCGCGGTGTGGCCGGCACCATCTTTGTACATAAGATCGCCGGTGCCAAAGCCGAAGAAGGGGCCAGCCTGGAAGAAGTTCAGCGCGTTGCACAGAAAGTCATCGATAATGTGCGCACGATGGGTGCGGCCATTTCGCCCTGCACGGTGCCCGCTGCCGGGAAACCGGGTTTTGAGCTTGCCGAGGACGAGATGGAAGTCGGCATCGGCATTCATGGCGAGCCGGGCACCCATCGCGAGAAAATGGTCACGGCCAATGAAATCGTGGACCACCTGCTGGATAAGATCCTGGCGGACATTGATTACACCGGCCATGAAGTGGCGGTTCTGGTCAACGGCTCCGGCGCTACCCCCCTGATGGAACTGTACATCATCAACAACCACGTAGCCGATGTACTGGCCGCGAAAGGCATCAAGGTTTATAAGACGTTGGTCGGCAATTACATGACGTCCATTGAAATGGCAGGATTCTCGCTGAGCCTGCTGCGCCTGGATGACGAGATGAAGGCCCTGCTGGATGCCCCTGCAGACACCCCTGCGTATAAAGCTTAACCAGACCGGATATGCCGGAGGCCGGGAGCAGCAATACCCGGTCTCCGCATTGAATAAAAAGGAGTGAAACCCGAATGGTTACAACAGCACAGGTCATTCAAATTCTGGAAAAGATGGCGCAGGTCATTCAGGAAAACAAAGATTACCTCACCGAATTGGATATGCCCATCGGCGACAGTGACCATGGCATCAATCTTACCCGTGGATTCCAGGCTGTAACGGCAAAGCTGCCCACCGTCGCGGATAAGGACATCGGAACAATTTTAAAGACCGTTGGTATGACCCTGGTCTCTACCGTCGGCGGCGCCTCCGGCCCCCTGTATGGCACGGCATTTCTGAGAGCATCCGGAAAAGCAGCCGGGAAATCCAGCCTAGAGCTGAACGACTTTCTGGATATGATGGACGCCGCCATTGAAGGCGTAAAAATGCGCGGCAAAGCCACGGTGGGCGAGCAAACCATGCTGGACGCCATGGTGCCCGCCCTTGAAGCCATGAAGGCTGCCGCAGGGCAGTCTCCGGCACAGGCGCTGGCGGCAGGTCTGACCGCCGCGCAGGAGGGCATGAAGGCCACCATTCCCATGGTTGCCACCAAAGGCCGCGCCAGCTACCTTGGCGAACGCAGCATTGGCCATCAGGACCCCGGTGCCACTTCGTTCACCCTGCTGCTGGGTGTGATCGCTCAGCAGGTACAGGAGGGCTGACATGGTAGGCATTGTAATCGTTTCGCACAGCTGCAAAGCGGCGGAAGGTGCTGCCGAGCTGGCCCTTCAAATGGCCCCTTCTGCGCCGGTTGCTGCAGCAGGCGGTTTGCCGGACGGTGGAATCGGTACGGATTTCGAGCGTATTTATGCTGCGGTTGAATCCGTCACCGGGCCAGATGGTGCCGTGATCCTGTTTGATATGGGTAGCGCCATTATGACCACGGAGATGGTTTTGGAGCAATTTGAGGGCATGAACATTCAAATGGCGGATGGCCCTCTGGTTGAAGGTGCCATTGTGGCCGCAATCTCCAGTGCCATGGGGCAATCGGTGGAACAGATTTTGGCTGCCGTGCGCCAGGCCGGAGAAGGGCACAAATTATAAACTGGGCGTTTTGCTTCCCAATTCCACGAAATTCGCAGAAATTCGCAAAAGTCGATAATTCGCGTTTTTAGCCATGTAAAGCTAATTGACTTTACGGCAAAAAATCAGTCGGTTTTTCGTGGTGTATGCATCATCCAATTCTTAATGCAGTTTTTACGGTTTTATAAGCATTCAACAAAGCATTCGGCCTTTCAGGCTGCTGCTTTTCGATGATTGCAAGCCCTTGCGGCGGTTCCATGCTGCCCAGGCAAGTCAATCAATTCATTATGACATTCTCTACCCCTTCTTGCCTGGTTCTTTCCGCCAGGCGAAAAGCAGGTCGTGCGCTGGTCTCCTCTGGTGCACGGCCTGCTTTTCATTTGTCCTTCGTTTTCAATGCAGTGTGACGGTGTTGTCCGCTTCCAACACGACCTGCTCGTTTTGCAGGCAGGCCGTAAAGCTTGCGCCTGGCATGGCCTCGCCGCTGGCAATACGGTCCGCCAGGGCCTGCTCCACGGCACGAACCACGGTGCGGCGCAGCTCACGCGCACCATAGGGCGACTTTGCCTGCTTTGCCAATGCCGCCGGAAGTTCCGGGGCGTGATGCAGGCAATAGCCATTTTTTGCGGCACGCTGCTCCAGCTGATTCAAGAGCTGCTCTGCAATCGCTGTCAGGTCCTTTTGCTCCAGCGGATGAAATACCACCACCTCATCCAACCGGCCAAGCAGCTCCGGCCGGAAGTAGGCCTTGGCCTCCGCAATGGCCAATTGTTTTTGCCGTTCAAGGGCAGCTTCCTGCCGGCCAAACCCCAGAGGTGCCCCCTGCCCCGTCAATTGCCGCGCGCCCAAATTGGAGGTAAGCAGAATGATGCAGTTTGAAAAATTTGTCTTTCGTCCGGCTGCATCCGTCAGCTGACCATCCTCCAAAATCTGAAGCAAAATATTCTGCAGGTCGCTGTGTGCCTTCTCAATTTCATCGAACAATACCACGCTGTATGGGCGGCGGCGCACGGCTTCTGTCAGCTGCCCGCCTTCCTCGTGGCCCACATAGCCGGGCGGTGCTCCGATCAGTCTGGCCACCGTGTGGGCTTCCATATACTCACTCATGTCAAAGCGCAGCAGTGCACGTGGGCTTCCAAACCAGCTCTCGGCCAAAACCCGTGCCAGATGCGTTTTTCCCACTCCGGTTGGGCCAAGAAACAGCATGGCCCCCATCGGGCACCCCTCGGCTCTCAAGCCGGTACGGCTGCGGCGCACCGCACCGGCAACTGCCTGAACTGCCTGGCTTTGGCCCACCACACGCTCCGCCATCCGCTGTTCCAGCCGCACCAAACGCTCTCGCTGCTCCTCATTTACCCGGCTGACCGGCACCCCACTCGCCCGGCTGACCACCTCTGCCACATCCTCCGGGGCAACGATTTGCGGCCGGCTTCGGTCCGTTCCGGCCCGAATGCGCACCCCGGCCGAGGCTTCGTCCAATAGATCCACCGCCTTGTCCGGAAGGAACCGGCCGGGCAGATATCGCACGCTCAACTCCACTGCTGCCTGAATGGTCTGGGGCGGTAGCGTTACCCCGTGGTAGCGCTCATAGTTTGCGGCCAGCCCCTGCAAAATTTTTACTGCATTTGAAGGGGTCGGCTCTTCCACCGTAACCTTTCCAAAGCGGCGTTCCAGTGCCGCGTCCTTCTGAATGCAGCGGCGATATTCCTCCTGCGTGGTGGCGCCAATCAGCTGCAGCTCTCCCCGGGCCAGCAGCGGCTTTAAAATGCTGGCGGCATCAATCGCCCCTTCGGCAGCCCCTGCCCCCACGACCACATGAATTTCATCAATAAACAGGATGGTGTTCTGTTCCCGTATCAGCTCCTCCAAAAGATTCCGAAAGCGTTCTTCAAAGTCGCCGCGGTATTTTGTGCCTGCCACCATCAGCGCCATATCCAGGCTGAGCAAGCGTTTGCCCTGCAAATTCTGCGGCACTTTGCCCTCGGCAATGCGCTGGGCCAGGGCCTCCGCCAATGCGGTTTTGCCAACCCCCGGTTCTCCAATCAGGCACGGATTGTTTTTCTGTCTCCGGCAAAGGATCTGAATCATCCGATCCAGTTCTCTTTCCCGGCAGAGCACCGGATCCAAACGGTGCTCCGCGGCCAGCCTGGTCAGATCACGCCCGTATTTATCGCTGGAACGAGCGCTTCTGGTGTTGTATCCCAGCGGGCGCGGCGAAGCCGGAAGCACCAGCTGGCCGCTCATCCGCCGGCAATCCCGTGCCGTTTCCGTCAGTTCAAGCCCCAATTCCCGCAGCCAGACGCTGGCCGTGCAGGCCGGGTCTTCCAACATGGCACAGAGCAGGTGCTCGTTGTCTGCCTCTTTGCGTTGGGCGGCTCTCGCGCCCAGCAGTGCATAATCCAATGCCTTTTGTGTCTCCGGAAGAAGGTCGCCTGCTTTCAGGTGCAGCGACCTGCCCTGCCCAAGCCCCTGCAGCCGCAGTTCCACCTGCGCCGCCGTGATGCGCCGCGCACGCAAAAAGCTTGCCGCCGGGTCAGATGTCTGCATTAAAATGGCCATGAGCAGATGCCCGGTGCTGGCTTTTGGCTGCCCCTGCTTGCCCGCCAAACGAAGCGCCTGCGCCAATGTACGGCCCGCCGTGCGGGAAAACCCTTTGAAGTGAAGCATATCGTTCTCCTCCTGTGAGATGATGCTTCTTCAGTATGGGCGGCTTTGGGTTCCGGCAATCGTTCCGTTCTACCTTTCACGCTTTTCCGGTACGCAAAAAAGCCGATGGTACTGCTTTCATGCAAACAGTATCATCGGCTTTTGTATGTTTCTTAGATCACAGCTGCTCCAGCGCCTCTTTCAGGCACTGCGCCACCTGATCCGGGCAGGAAGTCGGGCGGGGGCCGCAGGTAAGGCCCTCCATCCGCTCAATGGCATCCTGGGCCTTCATACCCTTCAGCAGGCTGGTGATTCCCTTCAGATTGCCGTTGCATCCGCCCTGAACATTCACATCCAGAATGGTGCCATCCGGCCCCAGCTCCACTGTGGTCTGCATGGAGCAGGTTCCTTTATTTCTGCGAGTATAGGTCATGATTTTTTCTCCTTTTTGCCGCGTATTTGGGCTTTTCGTTTTTCCTTCAGTGTTCCTTGCGCTGTTGGGCCAGCGCCCGAATTCGTTCCAACTGCTCCGGTTCGGTCGTACACGTTCCAAGGGGATGCGGCTTTCCCGTGTTCATCCCGTGATAGTCCGTTCCGCCGGTGACGATCAGACCATAAGTCTGCGCCAACTGGCGCAGTTCTGCCTTATCTTCCGGGGTATTGCGCGGGTGTTCAATTTCCACGCCGTCAATGCGGCCTTGCTCGGCCAATTCGCGCACAAGCTCCATGCTGTGATACACGCTCGGGTGGGCAAACACCACCACACCGCGGCAAAGCTGAACCAGCTTCAGCACATCGTCAACCGTCTCATAGGCAGGACTGTGCAGCACCGGCCCGGGCGCATGCCGGCTGCCGAACAGGCGGCGATATTCTTCCCCATACAAAGAAGATGCCATTCCGAGATCCATCAGCGCCCGCATAATTCCCGCTTTATACAGTACGCCGCTGTCCTTCGCATAGGCCAAGGCCATCTCTTTGCGGAATTGCGGATAAATCGCTTCCAGCTCCTGCGCGCTCTGGGTGCAGCATTCCATACGGCGGGTACCCATCGTGCGGCAATGCTTCTCCAACGCCGCACAGTCATCCGGCCAATAGCACAAAAGATGCACGCGCCGCCCTCGTTTCGGGTCAATGGCGGTCAATTCCGTCGCCGGAATCAGCTCAACACCCTCCATCGTGGGGTGTTCATAGGCGAAGCGCACCCCGTGCAAATCATCATGATCCGAAATCGCCAGCGCCGTCAGCCCGGCACGGGCTGCCAGCCAGGGCAGCAATTCCGCCGGGTTGGAGCCATCCGAAAACGTGGAGTGCGTATGCAGATCAGCAGCCATCATGCACCTCGCGGGTCAGTGCCCAATGCGCGGGGTTGCGTTCACAAAGCCGGTTTCCAGCTCGTTGCCCATAGTCAGGCTTTTTGCGGTGCCCAGCGCCACACAGTTGATTGGGTCCGGAGAGCGGTACACGCTCACCTTCAGCTTCTCGCTCAGGAACTCCGGCAGCCCCTGAAGCAGCGAGCCGCCGCCGGTCAGCATAATGCCGTTGCGGTAAATATCGCCTGCCAGCTCGGGCGGGGTCTTTTCCAACACCTGATGGGCAGCAGCAGCAATTTGCTCCGCCAGCATCATCACCGGCTCATACAAGTCCTGCGTGGTCACTGTTACCCGCTGGGGCAAACCGGTGGTCAGGCTGCGGCCCTTGATCTCCATGCTGGCGGAAAAGTCCTTCTGCTTGCAGCAGGCCACTTCCTTTTTCAGGTTTTCCACTGTGCGCTGGCCAATGGCCACGTTAAACGTCAGGCGCACATACTTCAGCAGTTCTTCATCAAACGTATTGCCCGCCACATTTACGCTGGTCGCCCGTACCTTACCGCCCAGGCTGATCACCGCAATGTCGGTGGTGCCGCCGCCGATGTCCACGATCATGCGGCCCTCCGGCTGCAGAATGTCCACGTCCGACCCTAGTGCGGCGGCAATGGGCTCATCGATCAGATATACCTGGCGGGCACCGGCCGCCACAACCGCTTCCACCACGGCGTCGCTCTCAATGCCGGTAATGGCGGCAGGAACACAAACCGCCACCCGCGGCTTTACCAGGCGGCCGTCATACGCTTTGTTGACAAAGCGGCAAATCAGCTCCTTGGTCAGTGTATGGTTGGAAATCACGCCATCCTTCAAAGGGCGAATGGCCGAGATATAATTCGGGGTACGCCCTACCATCGCCAGGGCCTCATCGCCCACTGCCAGCACCTTGTTCTTGCGCGTATCCACCGCCACCACGCTGGATTCGCTCAGAACCACGCCCTGGCCGGCCACCGCCACAATGATGGAGGTGGTGCCAAGGTCAATACCAATGTCATAATTTGCCATGGGAACGTCTCCTTTGCTTTATTCTGATTCTTTGTTTTCTGAATTTTCTGCCGAGGGCACCTCATGAAGCTCCGATGCGGCAATGCTCACCGCGAATACGCTCTCCACTCCATTTTGCAGCAGCGCCTGCGCGCAGGCATGCAAAGTCGCGCCGGTGGTGATCACATCGTCCACAAGCAGAACCCGTTTTCCTTCGATCCGCTGTGAATCATGCACACCAAACGCACCCTGCAGGTTTGAAAGCCGCTGTTCTGCGCTCAGGCCCACCTGATTGGGCGTTTTGCGCTGTTTATAAAGGCAGCCAGTCTCACAGGGCAATTCCATGCGCCGGGCCAATTGCTTTGCCAGCAGCGTTGGGGAGTTGTACCATTGCCCGGGGCGGCTCGGCGGAACCGGAACGATCACATCATAGGCCCGCACCGAATGCACCTCGGCCTGCATATGCCGCCTGTGCCCAATGATCGGCAGGTTTATTATAGCACGCCCCTGCCGGAAAGTACACCCGAACAGCCTCTCCGCCATTTCATCGGCGAACCAGCGGGCATACCCCGGCCGGCCGGAAAACTTCATGCGCTGAATGGCCTGCTGCACGCACCCGTCGTATTCGTACAGGCTGGCGGCACCCTCCACCAGTTCCAGCTGGTGCTCGGCTTCTGCCAGCCGAAACGGACGGTGAAACAGCATTTCCGCACTGGCTTTGCAGGCGGGGCATTCTCTCAATGTGCCCAGTACTTCATCGCAGAACGGGCAGCGCACCGGGTAGATCAAGTCCTGCAGGGCATCCAGCACCTGCATCATCGGCGGCCTCATCCGCGCTGCTGCCGAAGCAGCTCACACAGCCCGCTGTACCGAAGGTTCTGGCGCACATTGCGCACCATGGCCGCCACCGTGGCCGGCTGCCCCGGCATGACGCACAGCTTCCGGGCACGGGTCAGCCCGGTATACAGCAGATTGCGGTAGCACAACTTTTCCGGAACTTCGCTGATCGGCATGACGACCGCGGGGAATTCGCTGCCCTGGCTCTTGTGAACGGTAACTGCATAGGCGATCTCCAACTCCGGCAGGTGCTCGGCCGTATACAGCAGCTTCCGGTCATCCATCTGCACCTTCAAGGTGCGCTGGGCCGGGTCCACCGCAATCACCACGCCGATGTCTCCGTTATAAGCGCCCACACCGGCCTCCCCGCCGTCTCGCTCAAAGGGGATGTCGTAGTTGTTTCGCACCTGCATGACCTTATCTCCCAGGCGGAACACGGTATCGCTGTTTTTAATTTCGGGCTTCCGGGCATCGGGGGGATTCAGCATTTCCTGCAGACGAGGGTTCAGCTGGCGCGTTCCGGAAGGGCCTAATTTGGTGGGGCAGAGCACCTGAATGTCCCGCACCGGGTCCAAATGGTACGTATTCGGCAGGCGGGTGGCCACCAGCTCACACACCAACTGCTGGCAGGCCTGCCCGGCGGACCGGATGAAGAAGAAATCGTCGGTTTTTCCGCCGTTTTCCGGCACCTGCCCGCTGACAATGCGATGGGCATTGGAAACGATTCGGCTCTGGGCTGCCTGCCGGAAAATTTCCGTCAGGCAAACGGTCGGCACCACGCCGGAGCGGATCACTTCCCCCAAAATGTTGCCGGGGCCAACGCTGGGCAGCTGGTCCGCGTCTCCCACCATGATAATGCGGCAGCCATGCTTCAAGGCGCACAGCAGGCCCTGAAACAGCTTGACGTCCACCATACTCATCTCGTCCAGAATGACGACGTCACACTTGAGCAGGTTCTTTTCATTGTGAATAAAGCGCACCGTCCCCTGGCTGTAATCCACTTCCAGAAGCCGGTGGATGGTGGAGGCCTTCCGTCCGGTCAGCTCGGCCAGCCGCTTGGCGGCACGGCCGGTGGGGGCGCACAGGGCCACCCGATCCGCCTGATGCTCGAACAGCGACAAAATGGCATTCACCGTGGTGGTTTTGCCCGTACCGGGGCCACCGGTCAGCACCAGCACATTGCTGGTGAGGGCCTGACGGATCGCCTGCCGCTGCAAGGGCGCGTAGGCAAAGCCCTGCCCCCGCTCCAGCGCGTCAATGTTCCGTTCCAGATCCTTTGGCTGCGGTGCCGGGTACTTCGCCAGGTCGGCCAGGCGGAATGCAATGTCCTCCTCGGCGCTGTACAGATCCGGCAGGTACACATATTCGCTCCCTGCCAGATCGCACCGGCGAAGCTCGCCATCCTCCACCGCCACATCCAGTTCTTCCTGCACCTTGTCCGGTTCCACCCCAATAAAGGCCGAGGTCGTGGCCACAAGCCGGGCCAGCGGAAGGCAGGTATGGCCATTTCCGGCGTTGTGCCGCAGCACATACAGCAGGGCCGCCCATACCCGCAGGCGGCTCTCCTGCGGCAGCTGCAGCCCGGCCGCCATCTCATCCACCTGCGCAAAGCGGAGATGCAGCGGCTCGCCGCAGAGCAGATAGGGGTTTTCCGTAAGGGCCTGCAGCGTATGGGGGCCATACGCCCGGTACACCTCCATGGCGCGCGGGGCGGAAATTCCGTACTTTCCAAGCCAGGTCACCACTTCCCGCGCGCCAAACTGGCGGCGGAATTCCTGATGAATGGCATTGGCCTTTTCCTCATTCAGCCCCCGAATGGCGGTCAGCTGTTCCGGGTGCTCGGCAATGACGTCCAGGGCATCGGAGCCGAACATCGCCACGATTTTTTTCGCCGTGGCCGGGCCGATGTAAGGCAGCGCACCGCTGGCCAGATACGCCTTAATGTCCTGCACCGCCTGCGGAACGGAAGAGGCACAGGAGGTGGCCTTAAACTGCCGCCCATAGGTTGGGTGCGTTTCAAAATGGCCTTCCAGTTTGACCGTCTCGCCGATGTGAACTTCTCCCACCACACCGGCGGCCTCTACCAATTCCGAACCGGTGTTTACGGAAAACACCACATAGCCGTTATCCTCATTCTCAAAAATCAGATATTCAACCACGCCCTCAAGGCTCTGGTTTTCCTCCATGGCATTCCCCTCCCGGCCGCTTTTTTGAAGCCTGTTCACAATTCCGCTGAACAGGCAAAATACACAGTAAATTTTATTATAGCATGGATAAATGGAAATTTCAGCTGTTTTCCCATTCGTCCGAACTCAAAAAATCCGGGTCGGCTTTCCGCCGCCCGGATCTCATTCACATGGAAGGTCTCGCCCGCTTCTCGGGCTTAGCCCTGGCGGAAGCGCTCCGTCTGCGCCTGGATCAGCTCTGCATCGTCAAAGTAATTCAGCTTCATTGCATCGCGCACTTCGTGCAGAGTCTGCGCCGCTACGCTGCGGGCATATTCGCTGCCCTCGCGCAGGACCTGATAGACATACGGAATGTCCTGCTCGAACTGACGGCGGCGGGTCCGGATGGGTTCCAGTTCTTCCTGCAGAACGGCATTCAGGAACTTTTTCACCTTCATATCGCCCAGGCCGCCGCGGCGATAGTGGTCTTTCAGCTCGTCCAGGTTCTGATATTCCGGCAGATAGGCGGCGAAATGCTCCGGGCGGCAGAATGCATCCAGATAGGTAAACACCGTGTTGCCTTCCACCTTGCCGGGGTCCGACACCTTCAAATGGCCGGGATCGGTGTACATACCGCGCACTTTGTTCCACACTTCTTCGGCACTGTCCGCCAAATAAATGCAGTTGCCCAGAGATTTACTCATTTTGGCCTTGCCGTCGGTGCCGGGCAGGCGCAGGCAGGCCTCGTTCTCCGGCAGGGAGATCTGCGGCTCCACCAGAGTTTCGCCATAGACGCTGTTAAACTTGCGCACGATCTCGGAGCACTGCTCCAGCATGGGGCGCTGGTCCTCGCCCACCGGCACCACCGTTGCCTTGAAGGCCGTGATGTCCGCTGCCTGGCTGATGGGATAGGTGAAAAAGCCTACGGGAATGCTTGCCTCGAAATTGCGCATTTGAATTTCGGACTTCACCGTGGGGTTGCGCTGAAGGCGCGAAACGGTTACCAAATCCATATAGTAGCAGGTCAGCTCATACAGTTCCGGAATTTGGGACTGGATAAAGATATGGCTCTTTGCCGGGTCAATGCCGCAGGCCAGATAGTCCAGCGCCACCTCAATGACATTCTGGCGCACCTTTTCCGGGTTTTCCGCATTGTCCGTCAGTGCCTGAGAATCCGCCAAAAAGATGAAGATTTCATCGAATTTTCCGCTGTTCTGAAGCTCAACGCGGCGGCGCAGTGAGCCGACGTAATGGCCGATGTGCAGCCGCCCGGTGGGGCGGTCGCCGGTCAGGATCACCTGTTTCATGGTACTGTCTCCTCATTTTCTCGGCTGCCCGCCGGGAATTCGGGGGCAAACACCGTTTGTATGTTCCGCATAGTTTCTCGCCGCAGCTAATGCCGCGGCAGGAAGAATGTCTGGTTTGTATTATACCACGCTGCCCGGCAAAAGTCATCTTTTTTCCCCTTGCGCGGCGGATTCTTCTGGCACATTTTGAAAGAATCGCAGATTCCAAAAAACTTTTGCTTACATTTGCTTCACAAAATGTGTTAAAATAGATACATAATATCGTACATTGAGCGTTGCTCGCTGCTGTCCGCATCTCATTTTGAGTGTTCTGTACAGCTTGCATACCGGGCTTCGGCTTTGAAAAAGGAGGAATTGAAAATGTTTCAGGTTGACCAGCAGGTTTGTTATGGTTCTTCCGGTGTATGTGAGATTACGGCCATTGGGCCGCTGAAGATGAGCGGCGTATCCCCCGAAAAACAGTACTACACGCTGCGGAACCTCTTTAATGGCGAAATCATTTATACGCCCGTAGACACCAAAGTTCCCATGCGCCCTCTCATCACATTCCAGCAGGCCAACGAACTGATTGCGGCAATTCCCCAGTTGACCTACCCCACCGTAGAGGCCCGCAACAGCACCGAATTGGACAGCCGCTATCGCGAACTGTTTCATTTTGACCGCACCGTTGACCTTGCCGCCCTGCTGAAAATGTTGTACGCAAAAAAGAACACCGCAACGCGCAGCCGGCGAATGAACTCCACCGATGAGCGGATTTTTCATCAGGCGCAGACGCTTCTGTTTCAGGAACTCTCCGTTGCGCTCAATCTGCCTCTGAGCCAGGTGGAAGATTACATTGAACAGCGGCTGAACCAGACTGCTTCGTCTGAGCCGGGGGTATAATTTTCCCTAAAAGCAAGGATATACCTAATGATGATTAAAGAATTTGACAAAGTTAGAATTATTGCATCAGGGAAAACCGGTGTTGTTGTCGATATAAGAAACCCAAATGATACTTATTATCTTGTAGAATTGGACGAGGATAACGAGATTATTGATTGTGTAAAAGGTGATATTGAAAAAACGAATAGCGCCACCCTGAAATAGCCGCTATCAACCGATAGAGGTTATTTTATGCCTTGCTTTAGGAGGTGCTCCATAGCAGAATGCCGCATCGCTGATTTTTTCAGCGGTGCGGCTTTCTTGCTTTTTCGATTGGCAACACAAACGCAGATCAGCCGTTTCCGTCCTCATCGGTGCCTTCGTCCCCGGTTACGGTAAGCGCATAGTAGACATTCACCGTTTCGGTCACTTTTTCTCCGGCCACCGGTTCGGTGCTGATCACACAGCCATTGACGGCGCTTCCGTCCGTGACCACCTTTTCCAGCAGATTGAATTGAATGTTCAGGTCATTCAGGTCGCGGGCGGCATCCTCCAGCGTAAAGCCCAGAATATCCGGCATTACATTGCCTTGGCTGACAATCAGTTCGATGATATCCCCCTCCTGCACCACACTGCCCTGTGCAGGCCGCTGGTCGATGACCGTTCCCTCTTCGGCCGAACTGTGCTGATACACGGCCCGGAAGCGGTAGACTTCCTGATAATCCTGGTTTTTCATCACATCCGTGTACATCTGCCCCACAAAGCCGGGCACATACAGCGTCTCTTCAATGGAAGAGGAGGTGCCGGAAGAGCTGCTCTCCGGAATTGGCTCAGCCGGTTTATCCGTTGTAAAGCGCAGGATGCTCCACGCAAGCAAAATCAGCAAAATGCAAATGGCAAGCAGCGCCGCCGTCAATGCACCCCAGGGGCTGCGGCGCTCCGCGGGTTCTTTGCCCTTCGGGCCGCGCTCCATCAGGGCATTGGCCGCATTCTGTGAAGCCAGCGCCCCCATCAGCTCCGGAATATTCTGCACGCGCTCCGAAGGCTCCAGCCGCATGGCACGCCCCAGCACGGCCGAGAGATACCCAGGCACACTGTGTTCCACCTGGCGGGCGGCAGGCAGGCTGTCCATCACCTTGCGCTGAATGGCAGGCACCGGTGCCTGGCCGGTGATCAGCCGATAAAACACCGCTGCCACACTGTAAACATCGGTGTATCGCCCCTCAAACTGCTCCGGGAAATACTGTTCCGGTGCCGAATAGCCCTCATACAGCTGGGCTTTCAATTCACTTCCCAGATTGCGCAGGCCTAGTGTCGCATAACCGCCCAGGCGGGCCAGCCCGCCCTCGGTAATGCGAATGTTATCCGGCGCAACGCCCCGATGCACCAATCCGATCTTGTGCAGGGCGGCCACGCCTTCCATCACCGGCTGCATCAGGCTGCGGGCTTCCTCCGGAAGCAGCGGGCCGCTTCGTAGGGCCAGATAACGTTCCAGCGGGATGCCCTGCGTAACCTCCAGCACTGCATACACGGTGCCATTGGCTTCCAGTACGTCCAACACCGCCACCAGGCCGGTGGCCGGCGTGATGCGCTGCACCGTCTTGTACAGATCCGCAAAATCCATGCGGGTGGTTTTGAACAGCACCTCACTATCCTGCTT
>CAKSWY010000025.1 GCA_934513685.1 uncultured Oscillospiraceae bacterium
GGTAGAGCAGCTGACTCTTAATCAGCGGGCCCAGGGTTCGAGTCCCTGAGAGTGCACCAGAATAAAGGTCGTGCAACGTTAGGTTGCACGGCTTTTTCTTTTTGTTTTAACTGCTTTTGAAAAATTGACATAAACATAAAGGGATTCTTCTTTGATTGTGACCTTACATTTTTAAAGAGCTTTTAGACCGTAAAATTCTTCTTATATATCAATTTAGAAGCGAAAGAATTCTTTTTTGCAAGGTTTGAATGTCATTTTTAATTAGGACATTATCAAGCTTTTCAATGCTGCTCAATCGATCGGCTATTCTGTCATAATAATAAAGTTCTGTTGTGTCGATTACCAGAATTACCCTCTGCCAAATTTGAGGTTGATTTAAAATTCTGTCTTTGCTTAGTTTTGCTTGTTCTACATAACAGTACTTTTTCAATTGGTCGTGTAAATGCTGTTCGGTATGAACGTTGAGCTTTACCTCTACAAAACACCACTTGCCGCCTAGCTTTATCACATTATCTGCATAGCCAGTGCGCGTGCCTCCTCGATAGCACGCACATTCTGCGAAGAATTTTTTCTGTTGCCCTAATACGCGAAAGAAATAGTCTACATAAAATTTTCGGAATTGGATTTCCAATGTGAATCGCCTACGATACTCGTGAGTTATATCCAGCCAGTTATCTTCATTGATTTTTTGCAAGGGTAGAGGAATCGCTTGGCTTGTCCGTAAGTAATTAGGCACTTTATTGTTTGCCATTATAATCTTTTTTAAGCGCTTAAAATCGCTCCCTATTACTGGAGTGATAGCGCTCTGGCGAGATAAGAAGATGAAATCCGAAAATTCTGAAATGTCAAGCGGATGCTCCAACACATAAAGGCGATCGATTGGGGCGTAGAAACGGCTGCTCCAATGAAATATCTCATCACCCTCTTGCAGGTCATAGATGGATCGTCCGGAGATTTTTCCTACCGCAAATATTTTTCCACCATAATTTTTGTAGAGCCCTCTTGCTCGTTGAAGGGCGTTCCAAAGCCATTCGTGTTCCTCTTCTGGGAAAGAGTCCTTTTCATGCCGTAGTTCTGTTTCTAATTTTGTTATTCTTGAAATTGCAGTTTTTGCATGAAAGAAAAATACGATATCGCCAGGAACGACCCATTTGGGAGCGGTCCACTCAGTTTCATCAACTGTCAAAATTTCTTCAACATTAAATTTATCGGCAAAATATTCAAATTCGTCCAATGTGTTTGGAAAGCTAATGTTATTTATAAATGCTTGTACATTCATTTTCATCTCTCCTTTTCTCAATTTTAACGATTTTATATAAATTCTACAAGTTATGAAAAAGGAACAGAGAGGATGTTTAAAGATATTTCCACCGTTGCGGGAAAGGCTGCGGAGGAGATGCAGAGATATCCTCCACTTTGCCTTTCTGCGCGGTTCTGCATTCTGACGAACCACAGGCTTCCTCTTGATTTGCCAAAATGACAAACCAAAACCGGCAGCTGCGCGGAGAGAAATTCTCTCTGGCAGCTGCCGGTTTTTATCGTCTATTTCCTATTTGTGAATGTACAAATAGGGAGCGTACAGCAGGTGCGACCACAAGGGACCTTACGCTTTACCAGACTACCCACATCACCAGAACCACACGTCCTGGGGAATTGCGTCGGAATAGGCATAAATGATGCGGGGAATCACAAAGCCCTCGGTCAGCTCAAAACGGATGAGCTGGCGCACAAAATCGTGCTCTTCCTGGCTCAGAGGGCGGCAGACCAGCCCCTCGCTGGGGGCGCACACCGCCGCGTACAGGTTTTTCATGCCGCCCTGGCGCTGGCCGTCCGTAAACAGCAGATATAGCCGGGTTTCGCCGGTGCCGTCCCACAGATAGGCCCCGGCCACGGTGCCCTCCATCTGGGGGCGGTCGCTCCACTTGATCAGGGCCTGTTTGCACTGGCTCAGCCAATCCATGCCGCCCTGCATGTCCCGCTTCAGCAGGGCATTCAGGGTGGTCAGCCACTTGCCTGCGGGAATCTGCTCCGGCGGGGCAACGTGGGCGATGGTTTTGAACAATTCAGCTTCCATGTTTTTCTCCATGCCCGGTCAAGGGGCGTCAAGGGTGGGCGGGTGCGATCAGAAACCGCCGCAGGTGCGGGGGAAGGGCAGCACGTCGCGGATGTTGGGAATGCCGGTCAGGTACATCACCAGGCGCTCGAAGCCCAGGCCAAAGCCCGCGTGCTGGGCCGTGCCGTACTTGCGCAGCTCCAGATACCACTCGTAGCCCTCGGTGCTCATGCCGATCTCGGCCATGCGCTGCTCCAGCACGTCCAGACGCTCTTCGCGCTGGCTGCCGCCGATCAGCTCGCCGATGCCGGGAACCAGCATATCCGCGGCGGCCACGGTGCGGCCGTCCTCGTTGGCGCGCATATAGAAGCTCTTGATCTCCTTGGGGTAATCGGTGACGAACACGGGCTTGTGGAACACCTGCTCGGTGATGTAGCGCTCGTGCTCGGTCTGAATGTCGGTGCCCCAGTCCACCTTGTACTGGAACTCGTCGTTGTGCTGCTTCAGCAGCTCCACGGCATCGGTGTAGGTGATGCGGCCGAAGTCGCTGTTCGCCACCAGCTCCAGGCGTTCGATGAGGCCCTTGTCAAAGAACTGGTTGAAGAAGGCCATCTCGTCGGGGCAGGTGTCCAGCACGTAGCGGATGACGTACTTGGTCATGGCCTCGGCGGTGTTCATGTAGTCGTTCAGGTCGGCGAAGGCCATCTCCGGCTCGATCATCCAGAACTCCGCGGCGTGGCGGGGGGTGTAGCTCTCCTCAGCGCGGAAGGTGGGGCCGAAGGTGTACACCTTGCCGAAGGCCAGGGCCATGGCCTCGGCCTCCAGCTGGCCGGAAACGGTGAGCTGGGTGCTGCGCTTGAAGAAGTCCTGGCTGAAGTCCACCTGACCGTCCTCGGTCTTGGGCACGTTGTTCAGATCCAGGGTGGTCACGCGGAACATCTCACCCGCGCCCTCGCAGTCAGAGCCGGTGAAGATGGGGGTGTGTACGTAGACGAAGCCCTGCTCCTGGAAGAAGCGGTGGATGGCATAGGCTGCGGCACTGCGCACCCGAAATGCCGCCGAGAAGGTGTTGGTGCGGGGGCGCAGATGGGGCATGGTGCGCAGGAACTCCACGCTGTGGCGCTTTTTCTGCAGGGGGTAGTCGGAGGGGCAGCTGCCGAGGATGGTGATCTCGTCGGCGTTGACCTCAAAGGGCTGCTTGGCCTGGGGGGTCAGCACGATGCGGCCCTTCACTTCCAGGCTGGTGTAGGTGCCGGCCTTGGCGATCTCGGTGTAGTTTTCCAGCTTGTCGGCCTGAAAAACCACCTGCAGGCTCTTGAAGCAGCTGCCGTCGGTCAGCTCAATGAAGCCGATCTTTTTGGAATCCCGAATGGTTTTTGCCCAGCCGCAGAGTGTGACGGCCTGCCCATCCTGGGGAAGGTTCTTGTACAGGTTCGCAATTTCGATGCGCTGCATAATGGGTTACTCCTTTTCTTACACGGGGGCCGCCGTCTGTGCGGCGGAGCGCTCCGAATTTCCGTATCTCTTCTATTATAGGATAATAAAGGGCCGGTGTAAAGTTTGGGCGGGGTGAGGGCGGAATTTTTTGCCGGACGGGGGCAGCGGACAGCAAAAAAGGCCCCCCCGAGGGGGGCCTTTCGTTTGGGTTTTATGCTTTTATGATAAGGTAAGGCTGCAGCGGGATTCGCACCCCACCTCAGCCGTCACGGCTGACGCCGCGCCTCCTTCCCCTCCAGGGGAAGGCTGTTTACCGCAACGGTGAACCTTTCGTCCTCAGGCGAGAAGCCCCTGCACAAAGAATACGCCCAGCACCAGCACGCCCAGGGCGATGCGGTACCAGCCGAACAGCCGGAAGCTGTGCTTCTTGACGTAGCGCATCAGGAAGCCGATGGCCAGCAGGCTGACCACAAAGGCCACCACCATGCCGGTGAGCATCACGCCGATCTCCAGGCCGGTGAAGGCGTTGCCGGCCAGCAGGTACTTGACCAGCTTCAGGCCGCTGGCGCCCGCCATGACCGGAATGGCCAGGTAGAAGGTGAACTGGGCAGCCACGGGGCGGCTCAGGCCCAGCAGCAGGCCGCCCACGATGGTGGCGCCGCTGCGGCTGGTGCCAGGAATCAGGCTCAGCACCTGCCAAATGCCCACCACCAGGGCGTGCTTCCAGGTCAGCTGGTCCATGTGGGTCACCGAGGGGCGGCGGCCGTTGTCCACCACCAGGAACAGCACGCCGTACAGGATCAGCATGGAGGCCACCACGGGGGCGTTGTACAGATGCTCATCCAGCCAGTCGTCCAGCGGCAGGCCGATGACGGCCGCGGGCACGCTGGCGATGAGGATCAGCCCCCAAAGCCGCCAGGTGTCCAGCCGCAGCCAGGGAATCAGCTTCTGGCCCAGGTTCGCGCCCTGGGGGGCCGGCTCGTGGGGCTTGCAGAAGGGCCACAGTTTGTCAAAGTACAGCACCACCACGGCCAGAATGGCACCCAGCTGGATGACCACCCGGAACATGCTCATAAATGCATCGCTCAGCTGGAACTGAACGATCTGCTCCAGCAGGATCATGTGGCCGGTGCTGGAGATGGGCAGCCATTCGGTGATGCCCTCCACGATGCCCATGAGCACCGCCTTTAAAATTTCAACCATAAATCTGCACTCACTTTCCCGGCGCGGGGCCGGAGATTCAAAAGATGAAACGGAAACGGTCCAGTATTCATACGAGAGAGCGGCGGGAAATCATTCACCGCTGCCCGAAAAAGCACCGCCGCCCGTCCGGGAAAAGAACCTGCCGATGAAAACCGATTCTCATAAAACGACTCCCAGTATACCACAAAGCGCTGAAAAACAAAAGGCGCACCGGGCAGAAAACCGGGTCTTTGGGGGAGAACCCGCGCAAAAGGGCCGGTTTGCTTGCCAAGTGGTGCAAATCGGATATAATGGAAGCAGAATGCCGCGCCGGGCCGACCCTGCGCGGCCGGAAAGGGAACGCATATGAACATTCTCATCGTGGGCTGCGGCCGTACCGGCCGCCGACTGGTGCCTGCCCTGCGGGCCAGAGGCCATCAGGTCGCCGTGCTGGACCGGGACGCCCAGGCGCTGGAAGAACTGGTGCAGGAGGGCTTTGACGGGCCGACCATTCACGGCCCGGCCATTGATGCAGACGCCCTGCATCAGGCCGGAGTGGAGAGCTGCGGCGCGGTGCTGGCCGTGACCGGGCAGGACGATGTAAACCTGATGGTGGCCCAAATGGCCAAAGAGCTGTTTGGGGTGCCCCAGGCCATTGCCCGGGTGGTGGACCCGGCCCGCAGCCAGGTGTACGGCGAGCGCTTCGGGCTGGAGCTGGTGTGCTCCACCGAGCTGACGGCGGACGCCCTTCTGGCAAAAACCGACCCGAACGCCCGGCGGCAGACCGCCGCCGAAGAAACCTCCGCCCTGCCCCAAAAGCCCCGCCGGAAAAAGCCGGAGGGGCCGCGGGTGTGCATTGTGGGCGGCGGCAAGGTGGGCTTTCATCTGGCCCGGGCTCTGCTGGAGCGGGGCCAGATGCCGGTGCTGATCGAGCGGGACGAGGGCCGCTGCGTCCGCCTGGCCAACCAGCTGGAGCTGCCGGTGATCTGCGGCGACGGAACCTCGCCCCAGGTGCTGGAGACGGCGGGCTGCCGGGGCGCGGCGGCGCTGGTGGCCGTGACCGGGCAGGACGAGGCGAACCTGATCGCCTGCCAGCTGGCGAAAAAGCAGTTCGAGGTGCCCCGCGCCGCAGCCCGGGTGAACAACCCGAAAAACACCGAGTCGCTGAAAAAGCTCGGGGTGGACATCACCATGTGCAGCACCGAGATCCTCACCCGCCTGCTGGAGCGGGAGGTGGAGACCAGCGCCCTGCGCCATGTGATGAGCCTTTCCGGCGGGCAGGCGGACCTGACCGAGGTGCTGCTGCCCACGGATTTTGCGCTGGCGGGGCAGACCCTGACCCAGGCGCCCATTCCGCCGGAGGTGGTGCTGGTGTCCATCACCCGCAACGGGCGGCTGCTGATTCCCCGGGGCGGCACGGTGCTGCTGCCCGGCGACCGGGTGCTGTGCCTGGCCCGGGACGAGGGCCTGCGCCAGCTGATGCGGGACTGGAAGCTGTAAAAACGACGATGGACGAAGTTTGAAGAAATTGGAAAAGGAGGCCGCCCGATGGAATGGAAAAGTACCCCGGCCGCTATCTGGGCGGCGGCTCTCTGGTACACTCTGCTGGGGGGATTTCTGGCGGCCTTTGCCTTCTGGCAGAGCCTGACGGCGGGCATTGCCTTTGCGGCGGTGTGGCTGCTGCTGGGCCTGTGGCTGGGGCTGGCGGTGCTGCCCACCTGGCGGGTGCGGCTCACCCCACGGGAGCTGGAGGTGAGCGTGGGGGTGCTGTTTCCCATTCTGCACCGGATGCCCCGGCTGACCGTGTGCGGCCTGCAGCGGGTGACCACGCCCGTTCTGCGTCGGGCCGGGCTGTGCCTGGCCTGGGTGCACGGGGCCGGCGGGCAGACCTGCCTGCTGCCGCTGCTGCCCGCCGAAGATCTGGACGCCCTGTGCCGGGCGCTGGGGCTGTGACGGGGCTGCGCCGGTTTCACCCGGCTTATTCCGTGCAGCTGATGCGCCGCTGGCTGGCGGTGTGCCTGCTGCCCCTCCTCAATGCGCTGCGGGCCTTTGACCTGGCGGCCTTCCGGGCGGCCCTCTGGCAGGAGGGGGCGCTGCTGCTCGCCCTGGCAGCGGCGGCGGTGCTTCTGTGGCTGCCGGCCGGGTGGAAGCTGGAGCAGGGAAGCCTGGTGATCTGCCGGGGGCTGGCGGCGCGGCGAACCCTGCGCCTGCGCCCGGAGGAGATCGCAAGCCTGGAAATTCGGGAAAACCCGGTCAGCCGCCTGTTCGGGGCGGCCCAGATGACCCTGTACCCCCGCCGGAGCGGGCCGAAACCGAAGAGCCTGAGCCTGTGGCTGCCCCGGCGGGCGGCCCATGAACTGGCGGAAACGCTTATCCCTCTGCGGGAGGAGCGGCCGCTGTACGTGCCCACCCGGGCGGGGCGGCTGTATCTGGTGCTGCTCACAGCCAACGGCCTGGTGACGGGCCTGCTGGCCTTTGTCAGCGTGCAGCGCAGCGACCAGCTGGCCGCCGCCGAGCTGAAGCGGATGTGGGCCGCGGCCATGCAGGGCCTCATTGGGGTGGAGCGGCTGGCCCAGCGGGTGCTGCCGGTGGGCCTTTCCTGGCTGCTCACTCTGATGGGCGCGGTGTGGTTTGTGGGCATTGCAGGGGGCTTTCTTCGCTCGGCCAGGTACCGGGTGTACCGGGGTCGTGCGGTGATTCTGGCCCGGGGCGGGCTGCTCACTTTGCGGGAACGGCGGGTGCGCCCCGGCTGCGTGACCAGCGCCGAGGTGCGCATAACGCCGTTGGCGCGGCTTCTGGGCCGGTGCCTCGTGTACCTGCGCGCCGGGGCCGACAGCGGCGACGACACCCCCGTTATGGTGTGGCGCATGAAGGACGGAGTGGAGCCGCTTCGGCGGCTGATGCCCTCGTTCCGCCTACCGCCGCCCCGGCCCGAGCCGCTCACCGGCCGAAGCCTGCCGGCGTTTCTGGCCCTGCCGGGCATTCTCACGGCGGTGGTGGCGGTGGGGTGGCTGTCCTCGTTGTGGCGGCTGCCGACCGCCAGTCTGCCGCTGGGCGTGGGGCTTTTGCTGTGCCTGGGACTGGTGGCGGTGGCCCTGGAGGGCTTTTTCTGCGAGGGCCTTCGCCACGAGCCGGGCGGCCCGCCCACCCTGTGCTTCACAAAGCGGTACACCCGGTATCTGGTGTGCATCTTTTCGCCCCAGCGCAGTGCCCGGATGTATCAAACGCCCTTCAGTATGCAGCAGGGGCGCTGCCATTTTAAGCTGTTTGTGTCCGGCTGCCGGTACCGCCTGCGCAGCCTGAGGCTGTGGCCGGCCCGCCACGTTCCTCTGTAACAGGCCGGGCAAAAACGCGGGGCAGGCCGCCCCGCAGGAGGGAAAAACCATGAGGAAGTATGACTTTGTTTTGTTCGATCTGGACGGCACGCTGCTGAATACCATTGACGATCTGGCGGACGCGGGCAACTGGGTCTGCCGCCAAAACGGCTGGCCGGAGTTTACCGTGGAGCAGTTCAAGCACATGGTGGGCAACGGCATTCCCCGTCTGGTGAAGCGGTTCTCGCCCGAGGACCAGCGCACGCCGGAGCGGCTGAAGGCCACGCTGGCGCAGTTTACCGCCCGGTACGACGCCCACAAGGAGGACAAGACCTGCCCCTATCCGGGCATGGAGGCCACGCTGCGCCGGCTGCTGGACGCCGGGGTGCAGTGCGGTGTGGTATCCAACAAGCAGAACGATCTGGCTCGGGCCATTGTGGAGCATCACTTCCCGGGGGTGTTTGCCCGGGTGCGGGGTGCAGTGGCCGGCTGCCCGGTGAAGCCCGCCCCGGACGGGGTGCTGGCTCTGATGGAGGCCATGGGGGCCGACCCGGCCCGCACCCTCTATGTGGGCGACAGCGACGTGGACATTTACACCGCCCACAACGCAAAGCTGCCCGGGTGCGGGGCGGTGTGGGGCTTCCGCGGCCGGGATGAGCTGCTGGCCGCCGGTGCAGATGTGCTGGCCGACACCCCGGAGGATCTGGTGAACGTGGTGCTGGGGGAAGGGTAACTTTCGGCCGAAAGCAGTACCGCCGCAAAAAACATAACAAACATCCAAACACAAAGCAAAGCCGCGCCCGGATGGGAAACCATCCGGGCGCGGCTTTTAAATCGCCAAAAATAACTCTGGAATCGGCTTAAATAATCCTGAAACTATACCACGACGAAAACGCTTACAGCTTCTTCTGCGTCCAGCGGCCGCTGGCAAAGCGGATGCTGCTGAAGATCAGGCGGGAGAACTGGTCGCTGCTGATGCCCAGCCACAGGCCGAACAGGCCCAGGTTCAGGATGTAGCACAGGGTGTAGCAGGCGATCGTGCGCACCAGCGTGACGCTGATGGTGGAGGCAATGGTGGTGTACAGCACATCGCCGCCCGCTCGCAGACAGGACATATACACCACCTGGGCGATCTGCATCAGGGTGATGATCGTCATCATGCGCATGATCATCACGCCGTCGGCCACAATGGCCTCTTCGCTGAAGAACAGGCGATAAATGTTGCGGCCCTGGGTGAGGAAAATGATGGACAGCACTACCGAGATGCAGAAGCCCATGCGCTGGCACACCCGGCCGTAGCGGCGGGCCAGGGCGGGGTCTTTCTGGCCCAGGCTCTGGCCCACCAGCGTGATGGCCGCCACCTGCATTCCGTCGCCGAAGGCGAAGGACAGAGACAGAAAGTTCATGCCCACCTGATGGGCCGCCATGGGGGCGGTGCCCAGGTCTGCCGCCATCACGGCGGTGGCCATAAAGCCAATGCGCAGGAAGATCTGCTCCACAAAGCAGCTGGCGCAGAGCTTGACCACCACCAGTGCGTTTTCAGCGCCCGGGCGAACCTTTTTGCGCAGCATATAGGGGATGCTCACGAAGCTGTCTTCCCGCAGGATGCTGGAAATGCTCATGCAGCAGGCCACCACGGTGCCCAGCACGGTGGCCAGGGCCGCGCCCTTCATGCCCAGGGCGGGGAAGCCCAGGTGCCCGTTGATGAGCAGCCAGTTGAAGGTGATGTTCACCAGGCTGGAGGCCACGTTGGCCCGCATGGAAAGGCGGGTGTTGCCGCTGCCCCGCTGGGCCGCGTTGATGATCAGGCTGAGCACCGAGAAGATCATGCCGCCCACCACAATGCGGAAGTACAGCACCGCGTTGTCGTGGGTTTCGGCGTTGGAACCGGCCAGATCCATAAAGGTGGGGGCAAAGACGATGCACACCGCGCCCAGCACCAGACCCATCACCAGCGTAAAGCCCAGCGCCATCATCAGCACCTGGTTGGCGCCGTCCCGGTCCTTCTGGCCCTTGCGGCGGGCCACCAGCGCCGACACCGACACGTTCAGCGCAATGAAGAGGGACAGGGCGATGAACTTGGGCTGGGTGGTCAGGCCCACCGAGGCCACCGCCGCCGCGCCCAGGGTGCTGACCATCAGCGAGTCGATCAGGCCGGCCAGGGCCACGAACACGCTCTCCAGCACGGCCGGCCAGGCAATGTCAAAGGCGCGCAGCACCTGCTGAGGGCTGCCGCCGAACAGCGCGGCAATGCCGCGTGGCTTTTCTGTTTCCAAAGGAGCTGCCATCCTTTCTTTTACGTGAAAATAGTGTCAAAACTTCGCAATTATTTACCGGATTTATATATATACACAATGATAACACATCCCCATCGGTACCGCAATAAGACGAATTTCGGAATTGTTTGTGCCGTTTTTGCGCCGTTTTCGCCGCTGTGGGCAATTCCGCCCAAAAAAACGGGGGAAAACGGGGAGGATTTTTCTGCCCGAGCGGCCATTTTTTGAAAAAAACACTTGCGCCAAAGCAAAACATGTGCTAACATAAGATGTACTGTTATGGGTGATTAAGGAGGTGGAACGAATGCCTAACATCAAATCCCAGAAGGACCGTGTGGTGCAGGCTCAGAAGGAGACCATGCACAACAAGGCGATCAAGTCTAACCTGAAAACAGTCGTCAAGAAGGCAGACGCTGCCATCGCTGCGAACGCTGCTGATAAGGACGCTGTTGTGGTGGCCGCTGTGTCCGCCATCGACAAGGCGAAGAGCAAGGGTGTCCTGCACAAGAACACTGCTGCCCGCAAGATCAGCCGCATGGCCAAGCGTGCCAACAAGGCCAACGCCTGAGTCCTGACGAACTTTTCGATTGCATCAGAAAAGTCCCCGCACCGTTTGGTGCAGGGGCTTTTTTGTGTGCAGGGAAGGCTTTGCGTTTTTTGCGGCGGCGGTACGTTCGGCCGCGCGGCAATTTCCCTCCGCACACGAGGAAGGAAGATTTTGCCCGAAAAAAGCCGGGCTTCCCCCTTGCCCCCGGGCGCAAGGGTGTTTATAATGTTACTGTTATGCTGCCCCCATCAAGGCGGGCAGTTTTTCGGTGTGAGAACCGGGCGGCCCCACCGCCCGTCCATGGGAGGGAATGTTTCATGTATCAAGTCGGTTTTGACAACGACCAGTACCTGCGCACCCAGTCGGAGCAGATCCGCCAGCGCATTCAGCAGTTCGGCGGCAAGCTGTATCTGGAGTTCGGCGGCAAGCTGTTTGACGATTACCACGCCAGCCGTGTGCTGCCGGGCTTTGAGCCGGACAGCAAGATGCGGATGCTGCTTCAGATGAAGGATCAGGCCGAGATCATCATCGCCATCAATGCGGGCGACATTGAAAAGCCCAAGACCCGGGGCGATCTGGGCATTCGGTATGAGCAGGACGTTCTGCGCCTCATCGACGTGTTCCGCAGCTACGGGCTGTATGTGGGCAGCGTGGTGCTCACCCAGTTCAAGGGCCAGCCCGCGGCCATGGCCTTTGAGCAGCATCTGGCCAGCCTGGGCGTGCGCACCTACCGCCATTACCTGATCGACGGCTACCCCACCAACCTGGACCTGATCGTCAGCGACGAGGGCCTGGGCAAGAACGACTACATCGAAACCACCCGCAGCCTGGTGGTGGTTACGGCCCCCGGCCCCGGCAGCGGCAAGCTGGCCACCTGCCTGAGCCAGCTGTACAACGAGAACCGCCGCGGCAACCAGGCCGGTTACGCCAAGTTTGAGACCTTCCCCATCTGGAACCTGCCGCTGAAGCACCCGGTGAACCTGGCCTATGAGGCCGCCACCGCCGATCTGAACGACGTGAACATGATCGACCCCTTCCACATGGAGGCCTACAACAAGCTGGCGGTGAACTACAACCGGGATGTGGAAGCCTTCCCGGTGCTGAACGCCATCTTTACCCGCATTTACGGCCAGTGCCGCTACCAGTCGCCCACCGACATGGGCGTGAACATGGCCGGCAACTGCATTGTGGACGACGAGGCCTGCCGAAAGGCCAGCTGCGAGGAGATTCTGCGCCGCTATTACGACGCCACCAAGAAGCTGGCCCAGGGCAAGCCCGTGGCCTCGGCCGTGCGCAAGCTGGAGCTGCTGATGCAGAAGGCCGGCGTGAAGCCCGGCGACCGCGCTGTGGTGGCCCCCGCGCTGGAGCGTGAGAAGATGACCGGTGCGCCCGCCGTGGCCATTGAGCTGAACGACGGCCGCATCTTTACCGGCCGCACCAGCCCTCTGATGGGTGCCTGCGCCAACGCCACCATGAACGCCCTGAAGGCCCTGGCCGGCATTGAGGACGAGCGCCACCTGCTCAGCCCCGAGGTCATTGAGCCGATCCAGAAGCTGAAGGTGAAGCATCTGGGCAGCCAGAACCCCCGCCTGCACACCGAGGAGATGCTGCTGGCGCTGTCCGTCTGCGCCGCCAGCGACCCCCAGGCACAGGCCGCGCTGGACCAGTTGAACGCACTGCGCGGCTGTGAGATGCACTCCACGGTTATCCTCTCCGCCGCGGACGAGGAGATGTTCCGCCGCCTGGGTGTGAACCTGACCTGCGAGCCGAAGTACGAGGGTACGCGGCTGTTCCACCGTTAAAACGCTGCTTTAATCAAGAAAAAGCCCGCCCCGAAGCGCCGACCATAAGGTTCGGCCGCCCGGGGCGGGCCTTTTGTGTTTTAGGCAAAGGTGCAGGCAAACCGCCCGCTTACAGGGCTTTGTGGGGGCTGTCCGCTGCGGGGGCGCCGCCGTAATAATCGTCATAGCCGCCGTAGTCACCAAAATACTCGTCGAGGCCGCCGCCGAAGAAGTCGCCATAAGGGCTGGACTGCATATAGCCATCGTAATAGCCGCTCATATAGCCGTCATAATAGGCATCGTCGTAGCTGGTGAACAGGCCGGTGCCCAGGCCAAGGGCCAGCAGCAGCCCCGCCAGAAGCAGGAACAGGCCGTGGTGGATGAGGCAGGCCCGGGCCAGATTGCGCCGTTCGGCCGGAACGTGGCGGCCAAAGCCCCACACCAGGCAGAACACCAGCCCGATGAGCGGCAGCCGCATGAGCAGCAGCAGCCCGAAATAGCGCCCGGTGGAAAGAGGGCCTTCCGTCTGGGCGGGCGCGGTGTAGCGGGGCGTTCCGTGGGGCGGGGCCGCTTCCGATTCGGCGCGGGGGCCGGCCTCCGGGGCCTGGGGCAGGGGAGGCAGCGCCGCGTTGACCCCGGCGGGGCCGTTGGCAGCCGGTTCTGGTTCGTGGGCGGCATCGACCTCATCGGCCGGATGGGCAGCGCCCTCGTCTGCGCCCGGTGCAGGCAGGGCGGCGGGCTGGGCCGTTTCCGGGGCATCCTCAGATGCGGGATCGGGGGCGTTCTCGGCCGCAGCGTCCGGGTTCCGGTTCATCCGGGCCAGGCCGGTCTGCACTTCCTCAAGAAGCCGCTCCAGCTGCTGCTGGGTGTCATCGGCCGGGGGCAGGGCTGCGCCGCAGGCGGGGCAGTAGGCGGAGCGGTCGCCAGTTTCACGGCCGCAGTTGGGGCAGCGTTTCATAAAGGCACCTCTCTCAATAGGGCTTGCGGTCCACCGGGGTGGACAGAATGATCTGGGTACTGGTGGGGCCGGCTTTCTGGAACAGGGTGATGAGCCGCTCCAGCGCTTCCATGTCGCCGCAGCTCACCTTAACGATGAAGCTGTAACTGCCGGTGAGGTGGAAGCATTGCAGCACCTCGGGAATGGTGGACAGCTCCTGTAAAAACGATTCCCGCATGGAGGGGGGGATGGACAGGCTGATGAGGGCGTTCACCCGGGTGCGGCTGTCCGGCAGGTTGATGCGCACGGTGTAGCCGCCGATCACGCCCTCCTGCTCCAGCCGGTGAATGCGGCTGCTGACCGCCGGGCTGGTAAGCGAGACCTCCCGCGCGATCTCTTTGACGGGCATACGGGCATTTTTGGCAAGCAGGCCCAGGATCTGCTGATCGAGTTCGTCCATGAAAAAACCTCCCTCCGGCGGCAACTTGCCGCCGCAAACCAACGCATTGTAGCAATGCGACAAAAGTTTTTTGTAAATTAAGCAAAATATTGAACAATGCGCACAAAAGCGGCAAGAGGCAAAATTTTGCAGGTGCTGTTTTAATTATATAAAGTCAAAACCCAATTGTAAAGAAGAAAAATAAAGTGTTTTTCGGGGCCGCCGTTTGACATTTTAAGAAAGCTGAGTATACTTGAAATCACAGCAAAGGGTTCGGCATCCGATGAACCTGCCGCTTTCATTTTGACATCTTTCATTTAATATACTTTCCCACCCCTCTATGCAAAAAGGCCCGCTGCCAGGCGGGCCTTTTTGCTGCCCTTTTTTCGCACCGAGCAGCCGGGTTTTGCACATTCGAGAAGGAAATTGTGGAAAATCCGGCAGGGTGGAGAAAGCGGCACCGGCGCGGTTTTGGCTTCCCTTGTGAGAAATTTTGGCTTCCCCTTGAGGGGGAAGGCGTTTGACGGCGAGGCACAAAAAACCGCCCTCGGCGGTTCCCATCGGGAACGCCGGGGGCGGTACTTCGTTTCAAAGAGGTCCCACCACGGTCGTCTGCGACCAATCAAAACCTACCGGATTGGCAGGTGGGTGCCCTACCATCGGAATCACGCTCCCTTCTTCCGCCGAGGCGGGAGGTCTGCGATCCGCCGTTGAACACGAGCTCCCTAAATTTGATTAGTAGGATTATATCAAGCCGCAACAAATCGTGCCGGGCAGGAGTAACCCCTTCAAAATTTTTGCTTACTGAGTGTCGTACAGGTCGTTGAGGCGCTCTTCGAACTGCTTGCTCACCTGGTAGAATTCTTCGTCGTCTTCCACCACGTCCATATACTCGCCTTCGTCGTCGTTGCCAACCTTCATGATGACCAGATCCAGGTCGGCCTCGGCCAGCTGGGCTTCGTCTTCCACCCAGGGCACCAGGGCCATATAGTAGGTGCCTTCCCAGGTCAGGGCGTCGATCACCTCAAAGGTGTGCTCTTTGCCTTCTTCGTCCTCCAGGGTGATCAGGTCGGGCTCGTAGCCCTCGTCCTCTTCATCCTGAACGGGAGGGATCTTTTCCTCTGCCATGTCGCGCTCCTTTTCCGGCCTAAGGCCCGGTAAATTCCGCCCGGTACGGCGGGTGCCGCCCAGCGGTTTTGTTTTGCTCTGGTTATAGTTTAGCGGCTTTTTCAGCCGCCGTCAAGAGGGGTTCGCACTTCCATATCTTTTTCATGGGAAGGTCGGCAAAACCTTGCGAAGAGCGCCCCATTTCCCTTTAGAATGTGCTATACTAAATATATCTATTCCCCAAACACACAAAGATACCGGGCGGCCCCGAACGCGGGCACCCCGGCCGGAGAGGAATTACGTATGCGCAGACGAATCGCGGCCCTGGCGGCCGTTCTGGCCCTGGCTCTGGCACTGACCGCCACTGCCTGCGGCGGCAAAAAATCGGCGAAGGTCAACCGCCCGGCGGTGGAAAGCCAGGAACAGCAGTTCCAGGCCCCCAGCGAGGGCGACCCCATCGCCATCTTCCACACCAGCAAAGGGGAGATCCGGGCGGTGCTCTATCCGGATGACGCCCCCATGGCGGTGGAGAACTTCACCGGCCTGGTGGAGCAGGGCTACTACAACGGCCTGACCTTCCACCGGGTGGTGTACGGCGCGCTGGTGCAGGGCGGCGATGATACCGGCACCGGCCTGGGCGGCGCCACCATCTGGCGGGACAATCCCTTCCCCGTGGAGCCTTCGGACCGGCTGCACCACTACGCTGGGGCCCTGTGCGTGGCCCACAGCGAGGAGGATGCCGCCTCGAACCTGTCCCAGTTCTACTTTGTGCAGGCGCTGCCCGGGCTGGACCGGAGCCTGCAGAGCCAGATGGAAGAGGCCGGGGTGCGCCAGGAGGTCATTGACGCCTACAAGGAGGCGGGCGGCCTGCCCTATCTGGACAACCGCTACACCGTGTTCGGCCAGGTGTACGAGGGCATGGACGTGGTGGACGCCATTGCGGCCGTGGACACCGACGAAAACGACAAGCCCACCGAGGATGTGCTCATCGAGAAGGTGGAGCTGGCGGTTTACAGCACGTCGGCCAGCTGACGCGCGCTAAAAAGGAGGAGACCGGCGATGGAACAGCGCCTTGTGGTGATGGACGGCCAGGGCGGCGGCGTGGGCCGCGCCCTGATCGAGCGGCTGCGGGCCGGCGGATACGAGGGCTTTCTGCTGGCGGTGGGCACCAATGCGGCGGCCACCGCGGCCATGGTGAAGGCCGGGGCCAGCGCCGGGGCTACGGGCGAGTATGCGGTGGTGTACAACGCCGCCCGCGCCGATGTGCTGGCCGGGCCCATCGGCATTGTGCTGGCCGGCGGCATGATGGGGGAGTTCAGCCCCGCCATGGCCCGGGCCGTGGCCGAAAGCCCGGCGCAGAAGGTGCTGGTGCCGGTCAGCCGCTGCGGCGTGCAGGTGGCCGGGCTGGAGGCAAAGCCGCTGGGCGGCTACATTGCCGACGCGGCCGAGCTGATCTTAACGCAATGCCGGAGCAGCGCCCTATGAACCCAAAATAAGACACATCCCCCACAGGAAGCGAGAAGCCGCAAACGCGGCGCTTCCTGCGGGGGATGTGTTTGTTGCGGAGAAAACGTGCGGCTCAGCCCTCCATGGTCTCCTTCAAAGCGGGAATGGGGGCGGTTTTGCCATCCCGGGCCATGGCCTCGGTCAGGTTGTAAAAGGTCATGTGGGTGCGGGCCAGCAGCTTGCCGGTTTCATCGGTGATGCTGCACTCCACCACGCTCAGGGTGCGGCCGTGCTTGACCACCCGGGCATCGCTGAACAGGGTGGTGCTGGTCAGGGCCGGGGCCAGATAGTCAATGGAGCCGTCCACCGTGGTGACGCTGTGGCCGTAGGTAACCACAGACGCACCGGAAGAGGTGTCGGCAAAGCTGAACAGCACGCCGCCGTGTACGCTGCCGATGGGGTTTTTCATCCAGGGCTTCAGTTCCAAGCGGCCCTGCACATGGCCGGTTTCGGTGTGGGTCAGCACCATACCCAGGTGCTGCTGAAAGTAAACGGGTCCGGTTTCTTGGGGCATGGGTTCCTCCTGTGGGGCAGCGGGGCCGGGGCGCAGCTGCGAAAAGCTGCGGTTTTTGGTGTAGATGCGGTGGTAGGGGCTTTCCGGATAGGGGGCTTGGCGGCTCATGGTTCAGCCCTCCGCCAGCTTTTCGCGGATGAGGGCCTCGGTGCGGCCGGGCAGGGCCTTGAGGGCCTGCCGGTCCAGCCCTTCGGTCTCGATGGGGGGCAGGATCTCAATGCGCACGTGGGCGGGCTTCATCCAGCCGCCGTTGTCCTCCATGATGGCCCGGCTGCCGTGGATGACCACCGGCACCAGCGGCGCGCCGGCCCGGGTGGCAATGCGGAACGCACCGCCCTTGAACTCGCCCAGGCCGCCCTCGGCCCCCTTGTAGCGGGTGCCCTCCGGGAAGATGGTCACGGAGTAGCCCGCCCGCACGTTCTCGGTGGCCTGGCTCAGGCACTGGATGGACTGGCGGGCATCGCCCCGGTCCACAAACACGCAGTGCAGAAGGCGCATCCAGCCGCGCACCAGAGGAATGCGGCTCACCTCGATTTTGCTTACCAGCGCGTGGGGGGCATCCAGCTGGGTGAGCATGAGGGGAATGTCGTAGTAGCTGCGGTGGTTGGCCACAAACACGCAGGGCCGCCCGGCGGGGATGTTCTCCCGCCCGGTGACGGTGACGGTCACGCCCGCCATGGCCAGCAGGCGCCCGGCCCAGTGGGGCACATACTTGGCGGCCAGGGCATCGCCCACGGCGTTGTCGCCCCGCTTTTGGGCGGCAAGGCCCTTGTGCAGCATGGGCCAGGAAAAGAGCAGGTAGCCCCAGAAATAAATGAACCAGATGATGGTGCGCATGGCGGAACTCCTTCGGTTACAAGTCGTTTTTTTGATGATTGCGGGCAGGAAACGCCGGGAAGGCAAGAAACTGGGCTGTATACGGTTTGTATAAAGCTCAAAAATTTTGCAAAACGGCAAAACCGACGGCGCAGGGCGGCCTGCACCCGCCTGCCCGCAGCGAACGCAGAAAGGCCCAAAAAGCGCCGTATTTTTTATTATAGCATGTCTTGCCAAAAAGAAAAAGGCAGAGGCCGCGGTTTTGCGGCCTCTGCCCGGGTGCAAATGCGCCTTGCCCGGCGCTTGCTTTTGAAAGGGAGTACGGCCCCGGCGGCAAATACCCCGCCCGGGTAAAACCTCGCGGGGCGGGGCATACTATCGGGCAGGCGCCGCACAAAAAGTGCCCCCGCCGAAAGCCACGGGGCGGACCGTGCTTTCAGCGAGGGCGAGGGAAAAGAGATTGGAAGTGTCAGTGTTTGGCAGCCGGTTCCGGCTCACCCTTGGGCAGCAGGCCGGCGGCATCCAGCGCGGGGCGCAGGGCCAGGTACAGCACCACGGCGCACACGGTGGAAAGCAGACTGTTCACCAGGGTCACGCCGCTGGTGATCTTGGCCACGGCGGAGGCGAGGGTGGCCTCCTGGCCGAAGATGTAGATGTTGCGGAAGTAACCCAAGAAGGGGTCGGTGATCACATTGGCCAGCAGGCCGGAGGCGGCGGAAACGATGACGCTGATCAGGTAGCGGCCCTGGCCGGAGGGCTTCTGATCCCGCAGCTTGAAGGCCTTGTGGGCCACCAGGCCGCAGATCACGCCAATGATGAACTTCAGCACGAAGGTGGTGATGGCGTAGCCCGGGTCACCGGCGAAGATGTCCGCCAGGGCCAGGCCGATGGCGCCCGCCAGGCCGCCGCTCACGCCGTCCAGCAGAAGGGCGGTGAGGGCGGTGAAGGTGTTGCCCAGATGGAACGAAGAGCCGGTGCCGAGTACGTTGGGAATGCGGAAGAATTCATAGGCCACGAAGGAAAGCGCCGCCATCACACCGATGATGGTGATCTCCCGCACCGAGAACTTCTTCTTGTACAGAACCGAAACGAACAAAACCAGAATGGCAACCACCGCAAGCAAAAGCCACATTGCTGTTGTAGACATGAATAACTACCTCCCCAAATGCCGCCGGTCGGCGGCCAATGCCCGGGCGGGCCGTTTGCGCCCCGCGGGGGCCGAATCGTAATTTAATAAGCTGCCCGCCCGAAGCCCGGCCTGCCGTGCCTGCCTGCACGCGTTCAGGCTGCCTTGACAGAACCTGTTCGGTGGGTATATGCTCATTATAACGATTTCTGACACCATTAAAACAGTCAGAAAACGAATTTTTTATGGGGTCAGTTTTGCCGAAATAAAGCAAACGGCCCGCGCAGGGAGGAATTCACCATGGTGGAGCTGGCGCTGCACCTGGACCCGGGGGCCGACACCCCTTTATACGAACAGCTGTATGGGGCGCTGGCGGGGCAGATCCGCACCGGGCGGCTGGCCGAGGGCACCCGCCTGCCCGGCAAGCGCAGCCTGGCGGCCAGCCTGGGCCTGGCGGTGAACACAGTGGACACGGCCTACCAGATGCTGGTGGCGGAGGGCTATCTGGAAAGCCGGGAGCGCTCGGGCTTTCGGGTGCTGGCGTGGGACGGTCCGCTGCCCGCCGCCCCGGCCCCGCTGCCGGAGCCGCCCGCGGCCCCCCAGGCCGCCTGGCGGTTCGACCTTTCCACCAGCGGCGTGGACACCGGCTTGTTTCCCTTCCGCACCTGGGGCCGCATCCAGAAGGAGCTGCTGTATTCGTCTCCCCAGCTGCTGGACCATGGCCCCCGCCAGGGGGACGAGGAGCTGCGCCGCCAGGCGGCGGACTACCTCCGGGCCTACCGGGGGGTGCAGTGCGGGCTGGATCAGGTGGTCATCGGGGCGGGAATCGAGTACCTGATGGGGCTGCTGGCCCGGCTGCTGGGCGGGGCGGCGGCGGTGGAGAACCCCGGCTACCGGCGCACCGTAAAAATTCTGGAAAACAACGGCGTGGAGTGCATCCCGGTGGACATTGACAAGGGCGGCCTGCCCCCCCGCGCGCTGGAGGCCAGTGGGGCACGGGTGGCTTGCATTACGCCAAGCCACCAGTTTCCCACCGGGGTGACCATGCCTGCGCCCCGGCGGGCCCAGCTTTTGAAATGGGCCATGGCCGCGCCGGACCGGTGGATCATCGAGGACGACTACGATTCCGAATTCCGGTTCGACATCCGGCCGCTGCCCAGCCTGCAGGGCATGGCCGGGGAGGACGGGCCGGTGATCTACCTGACCACCTTCAGCAAAAGCCTGGCCCCCAGCATCCGTATGGCGGCCATGGTGCTGCCCCGGCCGCTGCTGGGGCGCTGGCAGGCCATGTACGGCAGCTATTCCAGCACCGTCAGCCGGTTTGAGCAGGAGACCCTTGGCCGCTTCATCCGGGACGGGCACTTCACCCGCCATCTGGCCCGGCTGCGCAGCCAGTACAAGCAGCGAATGGAAACGCTGGCCGAAGCGCTGGAGGCGGCCTTCCCCGGCCGGGTGGAGCTGCAGGGCCGCCACACCGGCCTGCACCTGCTGCTCACCTTAAAAGACGGCCCCGGCGAGACGGCCATGGTGGATCGGGCCCGGGCGGCCGGGGTGCGGCTGGAGGGGCTGCGGGGCTACTATCTGGCCCGGCCGGAGCACTGCCCCGAAAACACCGTGGTGGTGGGCTATGCCGCCCTGCCGCCCGGGGACATTCCCGCCCTGGCTGAGGCCCTGCGCGCGGCCTGGCAAAAACCCTGAGGCCCGGTGCAATTTTTTGCCCCCGTCCTGCGTATTAAGAGAAACAACCTGAACAACAAGGAGGAACAACCCCAATGAAAAAGACCCTGAAGGCCCTGGCCGCCCTGCTGGTGCTGGCCCTTGCGCTCACCGCCTGCGGCGGCAGCACGTCCGGCAGCAATGCCCCCAAAAACTACGCCGAGATTCTGGCGGCGGCCCGCAGCAACGAAGATAATGAGTATTATGAAATTCTGGCCCCCGGTGAAAACGGCTACGCCGCCACCCAGGGCCACGCCGACGAGATGAGCGCCGACTATATCAAGGACTACGGCGATATGCTGCTGGAACTGATGGGCTTTTCCGCCGAGGACGCCACCGACTACGCCCTGAGTATCAGCATGATGAACGTGCAGAGCTACGGCCTAGCCATCGTCAAGCCCGCCGAGGGCAAAACCGAGACGGTGCAGGCCGGCCTGCAGGCGTTTATTGACCAGCAAAAGGCCAGCCAGGAGAATTATCTGGAGGATCAGTACGCCATTGCCAAAAACGCCAAACTGGGCGTGATGCCCGGCGGCGAGGTGGTCATGGTGATGTGCGAGGATTCCGACACCGTGTACGCCAACATTGAAAAGGCACTGAAGTAAGCGGCGTAAAAAACGCGCCGCCCGGCTGAAACATGGCACGAAATGCGCGAAACGACCGCGGGCTTTACCGGCCTGCGGCCGTTTCGCGCATTTGCAATGCCCTGCCGCGCGGCAGCCGCACCGAAATTGGAGGAACCAAACCCATGGAAGCACTGGAATTGATGAAGCAGCGCCACAGCGTGCGCCAATACAAGCCCCGCGCCATTGAGCCGGAGAAGCGGGCGGCGCTGAACGATCTTTGCAGCGAGCTGAACCAGAAGGCCGAGCTTTCGATTCAGATCGTTTACGACGAACCGAACTGCTTTAACTCGTTTATGGCCCACTACGGCAAGTTCAGCGGCGTGCACAACTACATTGCCCTCATCGGCAAAAAGTCGCCCAAGCTGGAAGAAACTCTGGGCTATTGCGGCGAGCAGCTGGTGCTGAAGGCGCAGGCGCTGGGCCTGAACACCTGCTGGGTGGCCATGACCCACGGCAAAAGCCAGGCGAATGTGGGCAAGGGCGAAAAGCAGGTCTGCCTGATTTCGCTGGGCTACGGCGAAACCCAGGGCGTGGAGCACAAGAGCAGGCCCATGCAGGCGCTTTGCCGCTGTGCCCAGCCCATGCCGGAGTGGTTCGAGAAGGGGATGACGGCCGCCATGCTGGCCCCCACCGCCATGAACCAGCAGAAGTTCTATTTTGAACTGCGGGCGGACGGCACCGTGAAGGCCACCTGCGGCAGCGGGTTTTATACCAAGCTGGATCTGGGCATCGTGAAGTATCACTTCGAGGCCGCCTCCGGCAAAAAGACGGTTTGAGCCGGCCCCGCCCAACATCTCCCAACGGCAGCCGGTTTGCGGCAAAACCGGCCGCCCGTTCATTTTGCAGCACACAATTACAAAGGATACGGCGCAGCCCCCTTCGCGGAAGCTGCGCCGTATCCTTTTATATACTTTATAGAATTGCAGACAGCGGAAAACAGCGCCAGCCGGCGCGGGCGGAACCCCTCGCCGCAGCGCTTTTGCTCAGAAGCCCAGAGGTTCGCCCACCAGCAGCACCTTGATGCGGCCCTTGATGCGCTGGAACTGGTGAATGGTGGTGGTGCAGCACACCCGGGCGGGGCTGTGGCAGTCGGCACACTGGCCGGTGACGGCGCAGGGGGTCTTGCAGTTCAGCCGGATGGTGTTGGCCGGGGCGGCAATGGTTTTCACCCGGGCCTGGGCGGCGGCCAGGTCGGGCACGATTTTGTTGCAGCCCACGATCAGCAGCACGTTTTTGGGGCCGAAGGTGATGGCCGCCACCCGGTTGGAGTTGCCGTCCACATTGAACAGCTCGCCCTTTTCGGTCACGGCGTTGCTGCTGGCCAGGTACCAGTCGGCGTTGAAGCAGTCGTGGAACAGCTTGTCCAGCGCTTCGCCGGTGACGGTGCGCCGGTCCAGAAAATTGTACTTGCCGCTGCTCAGCAGGTCCAGCACGCCGGTCTCGGCCAGGGTGGCGCTGCCGCCGTTGGCCACGGTGGCCCCTTCGGGGATCATCTGGGCGACGAAGTCCTTCACCTGGTCGGCACGCGCCACATAGTGGGCTTCCATGTTGTTGGCTTCCAGGGCGTTCATGGTGCGCTGAATCTGCAGTTCCAGCACTTTATCCAGGGGATTGGGCATAATGGTTCTTACCTCCTTTTGGCCGGGGCGGGCGCTGGCGGCCCGGCAACACCACCGGCACTTCCTCTTTATTATAGCACAGCGGCGGAAAAACGCACCATCCGCCCCGTTTCGGCCAAAATCGGCTTCCCGCCGGTTGACACCGGGGGCCGCGGGTGTAGAATGGTAGTTAAGTGCCGGGCCAAACCCGGCCCGGATCGAAACACAGCAGCGCGGCCCGGCCGCCGGGGGAGGAACCACCATGAGCAAACGTTTTCGCGAGGGGGATGTGATCCAGCGCTTTTCGTTTGATACGCCCTATCATCCCGCCAACGATTTTTACAGTCTCTGTTCGGACGAACAGCCGGTGTGCATGGTGTTTCTGCGCAATTTTGGCCACCCCATCACCCGGCATTACATTCTGGCCTATGCGCAGGACCATGCCCAGCTGCTGGACGCCCGGCTGGTGGTGGTGGTGCGCAGCGACCCGGGCACCCTGGCCAAAAACATCCCGGAGGGGGTCATTCCCTTCACCATTCTGTGCGACCCCGAGGGCGTGCTGGCCGAGTATTTCGCCCAGCAGGCGGTCAGCGGCTGGCGCGGCCGTTCGGGCGAGAGCGCCCGCATTCTGCGCAGCGCCAAAAAGGAGGGCTTCCGGGAAGAAAAAGGCCCCCAGCCCCTGCCCCTTACCCTGCTGGTGGGTGAGGGCGGCCGGGTGCTGTACGCCCATTACGGCCGCACCTTCACCGACCTGCCCGAAAACAGCGCCGCCGTGCAGCGGGTGAGCCGCGCCTGGCTGGACGCCCAGCCCCCGGTGGTGCTCACCCCGGCGGATATTGCGCCGGAAGAACGGGAAGAGCCGGAAAACCCGATCGAGCCGATCGCCCCGGTGGAACCGGCTGCACCGGAGAGTGAGCAGGCCGCCGAACCGCCGGAAGGTGCGGCGATGGACGAGGCCTTCGGCCAGCCCGCGCCCCAGCCCCGGCAGGAAGAGCCGGTCTGGCAGGAGACGCCCCTGGCCCCGCCCGTGGATGCGCCCGAGGATTTTGCCCAGGCCCTGCCGCTGGACGAGGAGGACCGCCCCACCCCCATGGAGGACGAGGCGCTGCCCTTCCAGATGATTCCGGGCCAGAGCGAGGAGCCGGAGGTGGATTACACCGCCGCGCTGAAGGAGCTGTTCGGCGGCGATTGAGGGCCGCGCCCGGCGGCGGGCAAACAAAAACTTAAAAAACTTGCCGGAAATTGCAGCCCCGGCGGGAACAAGCGGTGAAAAATGAGGCAGAGTCGAAAAGTTTTGCTTGAATTTTTCACCGCATGTGGTATTATATCCTTGTAAAAGCGTTGCAGTAATGTCGGAGGATGGATGATGAGCGAACCACGCTACCAACTCAGCGGCCAGTACCTGCTGCGGGACATTGCCGGTGAGGCGGTCATCATTCCCGTTGGGGAGAACGCCCCGGCCGGCAACGCGATTCTGGAGCCAAACGACACCGCGGCCTTTTTGTGGCGTACCTTTGAGCAGCCCCGAACGGCGGAGCAGGCGGTGCAGCTGGCGCTGAACGAATACGAAGGCGATGAAGCGATGATCCGCGCTCAGGTGTGCGGATTTGTACAGGCGGCACTGGAGTGCCAAATTTTGAAGGAGGCAGACGAAGCATGAAGAAAACCTGGCAGGCGCCTCGCATCCTGGTGCAGGAGTTTGAGGCCAATGAATATGTAGCGGCGTGCTACGATATGTTCTGCGCGATTGCCGGTGACGGTTACGGCAAGTATAACGGAAAAGATGCAACTTTTGGCGAGAGTCTAACGTGGGGCGATATCTGGGTTGAACGTGATGGACAGTTACACGGCAGACCCTGTGCGGAAGGCTCCAGTTACGATCAGGAAACGGGACTTTTTTATGAAGTGGGTAAGCCGGGCTCGAAGGTTGATCCTACTAGCGTGAATATTAGTAACACTCCAGGCCCTAAGGGTGGATTTTATGCTACCTGGGTTTCTAACGATGCCAATGGTACTGGTGCTTATCAGCATTATGGTTATGCGGTGGAAAACATGAAAGACCACCCCAACCATTCCTAATCAAATAACAAACCCCAAAAGGGCCGGACACGTCCGGCCCCTTTTCTGATTTTACCCGTTTTCGGGCTGTGCGAGGTCTTTGTCTTTCATGGAACACACCCCCACCACCACGCTGGAGCGCCAGCTCATCGCCCGGGCCGCGGCCCTGCGCCGCCCCGTCAGCGGCAGTCTGGAGCTGACCCCCCTGTGCAATATGAACTGCCGCATGTGCTATGTGCGCCTTTCGCCCGGGCAGGCCCGGGCCGCGGGTACCCTGCGCACCGGCCAGCAGTGGGCCGAACTGGCCCGCCCCATGGCCCGGGCGGGGGTGCTGTTTCTGCTGCTCACCGGCGGCGAGCCGCTGCTGGTGCCCGGCTTTAAAGAGCTGTATCTGGCCCTGAAGGCCGAGGGCATGGTGCTTACCCTGAACACCAACGGCACCCTGCTGGATGAACCGTGGGCCGACTTTTTTGCCCGCCACAAGCCCCGGCGGGTGAACATCACCCTCTACGGGGCCGATGACGCCGCCTACGAAACCCTGTGCCGCTGCCCGGGCGGGTTTGAAAAAGCCCTTGCCGCGGTGCGCCTTTTGCGGGCGCGGGGGGTGGACGTGAAGCTGAACGGCAGCGTCACCCCCGAAAACGTCGGGGAGATGGACCGGCTGTACGCCATTGCCCGCCAATTGGACGTGCCCATGCACATGGACGCCTACATGATGCCCGGCGGCCCGGGCCGCAAAAACCCCGCCGAGGGGGTGCGGCTGGCCCCGGCCCAGGCCGCCGCCGCCCGGCTGCACGCGCTGGAGGCCGAGACCGACCCCGCCGCGCTGGATGCCTGGGCCGAAGAGATGCTGGCCCGGGCCGAGCACCTCGGGCACTGGCCGGATACGCCCCTGTGCCAGGGTGGGGCCACCTCCTTCAACATCAGCTGGCAAGGGATGCTGCGGCCCTGTGTGGCCAGCACTGCCCCCACGGCCCCGGTGTTTGAGCAGGGCTTTGAGGCCGCCTGGCAGGCGGTGAGCGAAGCAGTGCCCCGCCTGCAGCGGGTGAACGAAGCCTGCACCCGCTGCCGCCTGCGGCCCCTGTGCAACACCTGCGCCGCCGCCGCCCGGTTGGAGACCGGCCGCTTTGACGGCGTGCCGGACTACATCTGCCAAAGCGCCGAGGAATTTTTGCGCCTGCTGCAGCAGCGGCAGGCCCGCCGCAGGGAGGCTGACCATGGACAAACGCTTTGAGGTGGGCGGGTTTTGCTTCCGCCTGTGCTGCCCGGATGGGCTGGCCCCCGCCAACCTGATGAAATTTGCATCGGACGCGCCGGAGGATTATACATACCGTATAACCAAGGCCGAAACCCTGCCCCGCCCGGCGGGCGACTGCCTTGCCCGGCGGGAGGACGCGGAAATTTACACCGCCCCGGCGGGGGAGGCCCGGCTGCTGGGGGCCAGAGGGGTGCCCGGCTGGCTGGCCTGTTACGAAGAGGTCTCGCCCCGGGAGGCCCGCATTGTGCTTGCGCCCGGCTGGCGGCCCCGCTTTGCCGGGGTGGACACGGCCTTCACCGGCCTGCTGGCGCTGGAGCGGCGGGTGCTGCCCCTGGGCGGGCTGGTGCTGCACTGTGCCTTTGCGGATTGGGAAGGCGAAGCCCTGCTGTTCAGCGGGCCTTCCGGCATCGGCAAAAGCACCCAGGCGGGTTTGTGGCAGAAATACCGGGGCGTCAGAATCCTGAACGGCGACCGGGCGCTGCTTCTGCCCGGCCCCGAGGGCTGGACGGCGGGCGGCTGGCCGGTGTGCGGCAGCAGCGAGATTTGTTTCAATCAACGCCGGAAGCTGCGGGCCATCGTGCTGCCCACCCAGGAAACCGAGAACTTCACCCGGCGCCTGCGCCCGGCGGCGGCCTTTGCGGCGCTGTACGGGCAGATCACCGTCAACCGGTGGAACCCCACGGCCTGCGCCCAGGCCGCGGCCCTGCTGGAACAGCTGTGCCGCCGGGTGCCGGTGTGGCAGCTGGGCTGCACCATCTCAAAAAACGCCGTGGACTGCCTGGCCGCGGCCCTGGAGGAAGAAGGGGGTGTGCGCCATGAAACGCCCAACCCCTGACGCCCCCTACACCGGGCTGAACCGGCTGCTGAAGTCCCGCGCGGTGCAGACGATTCTGGACAAGCTGGACGACGGCACCCTGCGGGAATTTTTTGAGGACTGGAAGTGGATCTTCAGTTACAGCCGGCGCTACAAGGGGGCCATTTTGTTCTATCTGGTGCTGGGGCTGTTCAGCTCCACATTGGGGCTGGGGGCCTCGGTGGTCAGCAAATATCTGGTGGACATTGTGGTGAACAAGCGCTTTGAGCAGTTGGGCCTGCTGGCTGGGGCCATGGTGGGCAGTACGGTGTTCAGCCTGGTGTTTTCCAGCCTGGTCAGCCGGCTTTCCGCCAAGATCAGCATCCGGGTGAACAACGACATTCAGGCCGACATCTTCGCCCGCATTCTGGACGCCCAGTGGCAGGCGCTGAGCCAGTACGAAAACGGCGACCTGCTGAACCGCTTCAACAGCGACGTGAACACCGTGGCCAGCAACGCCGTCAACTGGCTGCCCGGGCTGGTGATCAACCTGTACACCTTTGCGGCCACCTTCTGCGTGCTGCTGTATTACGATGTGACCATGGCCCTGCTGGCGCTGGCCAGTGCGCCCTTTCTGCTGCTGGCCAGCCGGTATCTGGTGCGCCGCACCCGGGAGTACCGCCGCCGGGTGCTGGAGCTGAACAGCGGCATGATGAGCTTTGAAACCGAGACCTTCTACAACTTTGACACCATCAAGGGCTTCGGCGCAGCGGACCTTTACCGCAAAAAGCTGGCGGGCTGGCAGGAAAAATACAAAGAGTACAATCTGGACTACAACCTGTTCAGCATCAAAACCGGCATTGCCACCTCGCTGCTCAGCACGCTGGTGTCGCTGGCGGCCTTCGGGTACTGCCTGTTCCGCCTGTGGACGGACGCCATCACCTACGGCACCATGACCCTGTTTTTGCAGCAGCGCAGCGCCCTGAGCAGCAACTTCAACTCGCTGGTGGGCATTCTGCCGGGTATGCTGAACAGCGCGGTTTCGGCCCACCGGGTGCGGCAGATCGTGCAGCTGCCCAAGGAGCGGCACGACCCCGCCGCCGCTGCCCGGCTGGAAGCGCTGGCCGCCGGCGGGCTGGCCGTGGAACTGCGGAATGTGGACTTTGGCTACACCGAAGCCCGGCCGGTGGTGCGGCAGGTGAACTTTGCCGCCCGCCCGGGGGAGATCGTGGCGCTGGTCGGCCCCAGCGGCGAGGGCAAAACCACGCTGCTTCGGCTGCTGCTGGGGCTGGTGCAGCCGGGGCAGGGGCAGGCGGTGCTGGTGGCCAAAAACGGCGAGGAAACCCCCGTGACCGCCGACACCCGGCGGATGTTTTCGCTGGTGCCCCAGGGCAACACGCTGCTTTCGGGCACCGTGGCCGAAAACCTGCGCCTTGCGGATGAAAATGCCACCGACGAGGCCCTGCTGGCCGCGCTGGAAACCGCCTGCGCCGCAGAGTTTGTGGCCCGCATGGGCGGCCTGAACGCCCCTCTGGGCGAGCGGGGCCGGGGCCTGAGCGAGGGCCAGGCCCAGCGGGTGGCCATTGCCCGGGCGCTTTTGCGCCGCGCGCCGGTGCTGCTGCTGGACGAAGCCACCAGCGCCCTGGACGTGCAGACCGAGCGCCGGGTGCTTCAGGGCATCGTGCACAGCGGGCCGGGGCGCACCTGCATCGTCTCCACCCACCGGCCCAGCGTGCTGGAGCTGTGCCAGCGGGTGTATCAGATCAAGGACGGGCAGCTTCGCCTGCTGAATGCAGAGGAAGTCCGGGCATTGGCCCGGGAGGAATGACCCGGTACGGAAAGGAGAACGCCCATGCCCCGGTTGGATACCCGCCAGTACGTGAACCTTCTTTTGGAGCTGATGCGCCCCGATCGGCCGGTGAGCCTGGCCGTGTGGGGCAGCAGCATGGCCCCGTTTCTCATCCACGGGCGGGACGCGGTGCTGCTTGCGCCGGTGAACCGCCCGCTGAAACCGGGCGACGTGGCGCTGTTTGAGCGGCCAAACGGCCAGTATGTGCTGCACCGGGTGTGCCGCACCGCGCCTGAGGGCCTGTATTTTATGGGCGACGGCCAGCAGCAGCAGGAAGGCCCGGTGCCGCCGCAGGCGGTGCGGGCGCTGGCCGTAAAGGCCCGGCGCAAGGGCCGGTGGCTCGGCCCCGGCAGTTTCTGGTGGGAGTTTTTTGCCCGCGTCTGGCCGAACCTCGGCCCGCTGCGCGGGGCTTTGAGCACCCTGTACGGGGCCTTCAAACGAAAGGAGGGGCCGCCTTGACCGACCTGCACACGCACATATTGCCGGGGCTGGACGACGGCGCGCGGGATCTGTACGACACCCTGGCCATGGCGGACCTGGCAGTGCGCAGCGGCACCACCGACCTGATCGCCACGCCCCACTGCAACCTGCCGTATTTGTACGAGAACTATTACAACGGGGCCTATCAGGCCGCCTTTGAGGCCGCCGCCCGGGCCATTGAGGAGGAGGGCATCCCTCTGCGGCTGTGGCCGGGCATGGAGGTGTACTGCACCGCCGACCTGCCGGGGCTGATCGAGGAGGGGCTGGTGGTGCCGCTGAACGGCAGCCGCTACCTGCTGATGGAGTTTGACTTCGGCGAGGACCCGGCCTTTGCCGCCCGGATGCTGGGCGAGGTGCAGGCCCTTGGGCTGACGCCGGTGGTGGCCCACCCGGAGCGGTACGAATTTGTACAGCAAAGCCCGGCCGTCGCCGCCCGGTGGCAGGCGGCGGGCTGCCTGCTGCAGGTGAACAAGGGCAGCCTGCTGGGCCGCTTCGGGCCCGAGGCCCAAACCACGGCCTGGCAGCTGCTGAGGCAGCGCGCTGTGGCCGCCGTGGCCAGCGACGCCCACCGGCCCGACCGGCGCACCCCCTGGCTGGCCGAGGCCTACGAGGCCGTGGCCGAACAGTTGGGGCAGGGGGCCGCCCGCTTTTTATTCGAGACCGGGCCGGGGGCCATCTGCCGCGGGCAGGCGCTGCCGCCCCGGCAGCCAGACAAGGAGGACAGGCAATGGGAAAGTTACGATTGAGCGTTTTGGCGGTGTTCATACTGTCGGCGGTGATCTTTGCCGGGTACACCGTGCGCCAGAAGCTGCTGCTGGACACCACGCCCCCGGTCATCACCTGTGAGACCGATGAGCTGACCGTGAGCGTGGAGGACGGCAGCGACGCCCTGCTTCAGGGCCTGACCGCCTGGGACGACCGGGACGGCGATTTGACCGGGGAGATCCGGGTGGCGTCGCTCTCCCGGTTCAACGCCCAGCGGCAGCGCACCGTGAACTACGTGGTGTTTGACGCGGCGGGCCAGCCGGGCCAGGCCCAGCGCACCCTGACCTACACCGATTACACCCCGCCCCGCATCTACCTGCGGCAGGCCCTGCGCTTTGCCAGCGGCAGCCAGACCGGCAGCGACGGCCTGACCGTACTGACCGCCGCGGAGGACTGCCTGGAGGGCGACCTGACGGCCCAGGTGAAGTACAGCGCGGAGGACGGGCTGTACTCCCGGGAGATCGGCACCCACACCTATACGCTGCAGGTGAGCAACAGCGCGGGCGATACCCGAAGCCTGGCCCTGCCCGCCGATGTGGTGGACAGCGCCGATTCCGCCGAGCGGCTTCGGGCCTACCCACTGCTGAGCGAGTACATTCTGTACACCCCAAAGGGCCAGCCGGCGGACATTCTGGGGGATGTGATCGGGGTGGAGCAGAACGGAAACCAGTACGACCTGACCAAGCCCTTCAACGGCGTGGCCTCGTACCCCAGCGCCCTGGTGGCCTCGGGCGAAGCGCCGGATTCGGCCCAGGTGCTGGCCCGGCTGCGCCAGAGCGTGACGGTGACCGGCGAGCCGGATTACACCGCCCCCGGCCTGTACACCGTGCAGGTGGGCTACCGCTACCTGAGCGGCACGGGCACCGCCGCTCAGACGGTGGAGGCCGAAACGAAACTGTATGTGGTTGTGGAGGAGTGAGCCGATGAAGGAGACAAACCGCGAACCGCTGTGGGGCGAGCGCCCGGAGCCGTTTACCCTGCTGCAGGATCTGGTGATGAACTGGTGGGTCATTCTGCTGGCGGGGCTGGCCGGGCTGATGCTGGCTACGGTGGCGGCCGGGGCGCGCTACACCCCCCGCTACACCGCACGGGCCACCTATGCCGTGGCCTCCAAACAGGGGGCAAACGCCTTCAGCAACCTCTCGGCCGCCAACCAGATGGCCCAGACCTTCGGCAAGATCCTGCAGAGCAGCCTGATGACCCGAACCATTGAGGAAACGCTGGGGGACGAGGAGCTGGACGCCCAGATCAGCGCCCGGGTGATCGAAAACACCAACCTGCTGGAACTTTCGGTGACCGGCGCATCGCCCCGGCAGGTGACGGACGTGATCCGCGCGGTGATGGACCACTATTCCGAGGTGGCCTACTACACCGTGGGCCGCACCGTGATGACCCTGCTGGAGGAGCCGGAGGTGCCCCTTGCGCCGGACAACCCCTTAAACCGGGGCGCGGCCGCCCAAAAGGGCTTTGCCGCCGGGGCGGGCCTGTGCTGCGCGACGGTGCTGGCGCTTTCCTACTGGTGCAGCGCCCTGAAGCGGGAGAGCGACATTGAAAAGAAGCTGGACGCCCGCAGCCTGGGGGCCATTGGCTACGAGCGCAAATACAAAACCCCGCGGGAGCTGCTGCACCGCAGCAAGGCCGCCCTTCTGGCGGACAGCCCCCTGGCCAGCCAGCGCTTTGCCGAGGACTACAAGCGCCTGGCCGCCCGGGTGGAATACCGCCTGGGCCGCAGCGGCGGCAAGGTGCTGGTAATCACCAGCGTGAGCGAAAACGAGGGCAAGTCCACGCTGGCGGCCAATCTGGCCATTACGCTGGCGGCCCGGGGCAAGCGGGTGCTGCTGGTGGACGGCGACATCCGCCGCCCGGCCCAGTTCCTGATTCTCGGGGTGGACGTGCAGGAGAAAAACGAGCTGGGCGAATACCTCAAGGGCAGCGGCACCCCCACCGATGTAATCCTGCCCACCGACCGGCCGCGGCTGTTCTTTTTGGGCGGGCGGGGCTGCTATTCTTCTTCCACCGAGCTTCTGCGCTCCCAGCGGCTGCCCAATCTGCTGGATCAGTGCCGCCAGCTGGTGGACTTTATCCTCATTGATACCCCGCCGGTGGGCCTCATCGGCGACGCGCAGGTGTTCAGCCAGTATGCGGACGGGGTGATTCTGACGGCCCGCCAGAACTATATGCTGGCCGAGGACATCAACGAGGTGCTGGACGACTTTGCCGACAACCGCGCCAACGTGCTGGGCGTGGTGCTGAACGGCGAGATGAGCTTTGACCGCCTGCTGGAACAGCTGCCCGGCGCAGGCCGGGCCGGGTACGGCCGGCATGAACGCGGAGACGCAAGGGGGTGAACACCATGGCGGAATATTCCAAAAGCCGGGAGGACCAGCTGGAAAAAATCGACCTGACCGGCCTTGTGCAGGACGGGATGCAGGGCGTGAAAAAGCTGTGGTGGCTGGTGGTGCTGCTGGCGGTGCTGTTTGCCGCCAAAAACTGGCTGACCGTCAGCCGGGGCTACCAGCCCCGGTATGTGGCCTCGGCCACGGCGGCGGTCACCTCGGCGGCCAGCGAGGACGCTGACTACATCAACAACCAGACGGCCCAGCAGATGGCCCAGATCTTTCCCTACATCATGACCAGCGGCCTGCTGCAGGACACGGTGGCCCAGGCCATGGAGGTGGACAGCCTGCCCGGAAGCATTTCGGTGACGGCTGAGGACGGCATGAACCTGCTGACCATCTCAGTCACCGGGTTGGACGCCCAGGCCGTGTACGATGAACTGCAGGTGGTGCTGGAAACCTACCCCCAGGTGGCGGAGATCGTGCTTGGCCCCACCAGCCTGGATGTGCTGGATGAGACCGGCGTGCCCAGCGATACCGGCAAGGCCTACGCGGTGCGCGGCTCGGCCCGGCAGGGGGCGCTGAAGGGCGCAGCCCTGGGCGTGGCTTTGATGGCGGTGTATGTGCTCACCCGGCGCACGGTGAAGTCCCGCCGGGAGCTGAAGGAGGCCCTGAACCTGACCGACTGCGGCAGCCTGCCGCTGGTGCCCAAAAAGCGGCGCAAAAAAAGCGTCCCCCGGCAGGAGATCTGCCTGCTGAACAGCCGCAGCGTGCCCCAGGGCTATCTGGAAGCCCTGCGCAAGGCCTGCATTAAAATCATGGCCGCGCTGGAAGAGGGCGGCCAGCGGGTGCTGCTGGTCACCAGCTCGCTTGCGGGCGAGGGCAAAACCACCGTGGCGGTGAACCTGGCAGTCTCCATGGCGCAGCAGGGCAAGCGGGTGATTTTGGTGGACTGCGACCCCCGCAGCAGCGGTGTGGGCCGGGTGCTGGGCACCGCCCCGGTCGGGCCTGCGCTGGCGGACGTGCTGGAGGGCCGGGCCGCGGCCCAAGAGGCTCTGCAGCCGGTGCAGGCCGCCCAGCCGGGCAGCCTGCTGGTGCTGCACGGCAGCAAGGAGGCTGAGCCGCTGCTGTGCACCGCCCGCATGGAAGAACTGATCGCCAAACTGCGGGAGGCGGCGGACGTGGTGATTCTGGACACCGCCCCGGCGGGGGTGCTGGCGGATGCGGCGGTTCTGGCCCGCAGTGCCGATGCAGCCCTGTATGTGGTGCGGTATGACGCCACCAAGCTGCGCCAGGTGCGGGACGGGCTGGAGGTGCTGAGCGAGAGCGGCGTGCACCTGCTGGGCTACCTGTTTAACGGCGACCGGCCGGGCCACGGCCACAGCTACGGCTATGGCTATGCCCGCTACGGCTACGGGCGCTATGGGGCCTATGGCGGCTACGGCGGGCGCTACGGCGCTTACGGAACCTACAGCCGGTACGGCCAGGCCTCGCTGGGCGAGGTGGGCCGCCGGGATAAGGACGGCCGGGTCATCCGGGAGTGACCGGCGCATAGATGGATGCAAAATGCGGGGTACCGCCGAAGGGCGCCGTACCCCGCACTTTTTATGGGAAGAAATGCCCCCCGCGCTTGCCGGGGCAGGCCGGGCGTGCTAGAATAGGCGTTGCGCCCCAAGGGCAGGAAAGGGAGGACCAAAACCATGTTGACGGTGGAAAAGGCAGTGCTGCAGATCATGGACGGCACCAGCGACCTGTGTGTGCTGAGCCAGAAGGAGATGGACCTGAACGACCCGGAGACCCGGGGCTTTCTGGAAAAGCACATGGGCCGCATTCTGGCGGACCCGGCGGGCCACGAGGGCCAGTTCTGGAACGACAGCGGCTTTGCCGCCACCATGCAGCGGTACAACATCGGGGAGATCCCCTTCACCGAGTTTGCGGGGGTGGTGGGTTCGGCCTGCTACGAGTCCTTCCGCCAGCTGGACAAGGCCGAGGGGGCCGATCTGGTGTTGGCCCAGTTCAACCAGGACGGGCGAAGCCTCATTGCTCTGATGCTGCTGGGGCACAAGAGCGCCTATACCCACCAGGCCCTCACCGAGGACGGGGCGCTGAGCAACCAGCTGCTGCGCCACCAGGCCATTCTGCCCGGTCCCGGCCAGAAGCTGGACAGCTGGGCCGTGGCGGACCCCTTCAGCTTTGAGGTGCGCTTTGCCGAAAAGCGCCGCCGCTGCAACAACCAGGACTTTGAGCTTCTGCGCCAGGCGGTGCTGCAGCGCGATGCCGCCCCCAGCACCCGGGAGACCGTGAAGGCCGTGCAGCAGATCGCCGTGGAGCTGGCCGCCGAGCAGGGGGCCGACCCGGTGCAGGCCGTGCAGGCCGCCACCCGGGTGAAGGCAAGCCTCGCCCAGCAGGGGCAGACCGAGGAAAAGTTCGCCCCGCTGGAGGCGGCCCGAGAGGTGTTCAGCGAGCTGGAGGACCCAGAGCCGGTGCTGAAGGAGTTTGAGGAGCGGGTGCGCCAGGCCGGTCTGCCCGCCGAGGTGAAGGTGGAACCCACCTACGCGGCCAAAACCGCCCGCACCCACAAAATCAAAACCGACACGGGCATTGAGCTGACCGTGCCCGCCGAGTACTTTGAAAACCCCGAGTACATCCAGTTTTTGAACAACCCGGACGGCACGCTCTCCATTCAGCTGAACCACATCGGAAGCATTGAAAATAAGTGAGAAGTCACCGATAAAAAACAGGAACAGCGCGGCAAAAGGGCGGTGTTCGTAAGGCAGCAAACAGCCACAGCAGCTTGCACTGCTGTGGCTGTTCTTGTAGTTGATCCGGCCATATGATAATATGGAGCCGAACAGATCTGCAAATCGGAAGTTGTGAATGCAAATAAATCGGATACTACGATGCAAGATACCATGGAGGAATATGAGAATGTCGAAAGATGAGTATTTGATAACCGATGCGCCCCTCAAAGCGTTGACGG
>CAKSWY010000026.1 GCA_934513685.1 uncultured Oscillospiraceae bacterium
CACTGGACGCGCATCCGCACCAACAACGTGATCGAGCGGCTGAACCGGGAGATCCGCCGCAGAACCCGCGTGGTGGGGACATTCCCTGACGGCAATTCCGCCCTGATGCTGGTCTGCGCGAGGCTGCGCCATGTGGCGGGCACCCAGTGGGGCTGCAAAAAATACATGAATATGAAGCACCTTGAGGTCATCGAGCAAGACCTGCTGGTCGGGTGAGTGGCAGTCGGCTCGCGAAGCGTCAAGGGCAAGACAAGCGGCTGCCGCCGCCCTTGACCCTTTGCGCCCCGGCCGTCCAAACGTAACCAAGGGGGCGCCGAAGCCCCCCCCTGTAATAGACTTCTGCCAGATACCAGAATCAAATTTGCGCATAAAACTTGACACTACCGAAGATCGGTAAACGGTCATGGATACATATTCAAAACTTTGTGAGTGGTGCTGTTTGCGTCAGCAAATTGCGCCAATCACAAAGTCCGCAGGGATAGCCGCAAAGCGGCGCAAGGGGTGCAGCCCCTTGTACGGAACGGAGTGACGCAAAACAGCCCGGACTTTCAATCGTCCGAGCTGTCTGCCTCGCAGAGCGCACATACAGGGCTTGCCCCTGTATGTGCGCCCTTGTTGCCAAGGGATAATTCCGGTTCCACTTAGTTGAAACTTCCGTCCCATGTTGGCATATTGGAAATATAGGTGCCTTCCACCGCAGGAACATAAAATGCTCCGTAGTCTTTTAATCCATTTTCGTGTTCAGCTTCCGGCAGTTCAACATAGAAGCGATAGTATGGCATATAGTACGCTTCATATCCGCCTGTCCGGTAGATGAGTTCGACTTTCTTAATAAACTCTGCGCCGGGAAATTCATACGGGACAGTCGAAAGATAATTGCCATTTAACAACAGCTCTTTTGCCTTACCCGAACTGATGATTGGATAATCCCCCATTTTCTTTGACAAATCGGGCTGAAATACCCTTGCCAGGAACAGCTTTCCATTGTCATCACAATAGAATGCCACCCGATTGAAATTGTAGTTGATGATTTGCTCGATATCATGGTCGGCCGCATCAAAAAACTCAATGGAAAAACTTTGCTGGCTATAGATATTGTAATCCCCACCATGAATGTTTACTTGAGGATTGTCCATGCCAATCAGCTCTCTATATTCGCTTTTTAAATAATCTGCCACGGCAGCCGTATCAACGTAGGACGCATAATGGGTAAAGTTATACTCTTCCGGGAGAGATACGACAGGATCAAAATGTATCGTCGCTGTCATGGTTTGGTCTACTTCTATTTTTATTCCATCGGCTTCTATGATTAGTGCAGTCGGATCAAAATATCCATCAGGAACAACCGAGCCTCCCGCTTCATACTTTTTTGTTATTTGCTGTTTTTCTTCTTCGCTGGGTGCACTGTCAGTGACCGTCAGGTTGCTTGGATCAAGCCCCAATCTCCCAGCAACATCCAGGATAAACTCCCGCATTTTATCAAAATCCGCTCCTGATGCAATATGGTACTCATTGTAGTGCAAGAGGTTTTGATAGACAGGGAGTGCGGACATCTCGGATTCTTCATTCCAGGGATTCGCGTTTACGAGTTCCGAAATGTCATAAGCCATATATCCCTCATATCCCATTCCACCCGAAGTGTTTTCAGAAATCGACAGCATCGGCAGGTCAGAGGGCAATTCTGGTTCATCGTGTGGGAAGAGCATCGTTGCTGCAACAACAATGACTGCAAAACAAGCAGCAATCGCTCCCCACTGCATCCAGAAAATTTTCTTTTTGTTCGTTGCGGTATCTGCTGCTTCAACATAGGCAGGATCAATCAGCCCCATCTTTTCTAAAAAATCATTTCCTCTCATATGGAGTAACCCTCCTTCTCAAGATACTCCCGAAGCTCATTTCGGCAGCGAAAGAGCGTCGTTTTAATTTTGCTCTGTGATAAGGCGAAGCGTTCGGAGATGGAAGCTATGGAATCCAGATACCAATACCGGCGAACAAAAATATTTCTTTTTTCCTCATCCAGTCGGCTGAGGAATTCATTGATCGCATCGGCAAAGACTTTATCCTCGATGCGGCATTGAACATCGTCGGGCGCAGGAATACACTGTTCCATCTCTGCACTGAGTTCGCATATGAATGCACTGCGTTTCAGCCGACTGCGGTCACGGCAACAGTTCAGGGAAAGATGACGGATGATCCGGGCAAGGAACGCATACAGATAGCTTCTTGGCTCATGGGGCGGAATCATATCCCACGCTTCCATGTAAGTATCATTTTCACATTCCTCGGCAGTCTGCCTATCTTTTACAATACTGTGGGATAGCGAACGCAGACGGTTTCCATATTTTTCGGAAGCGTACCGGATTGCGGTTTCATCGCGTTCAAAAAACAGGTCTATAATCTTAGTGTCATCCAAAGCCTTCATCTCCTTTCCTCTGTAGTAAAAGGCCTTTCACCCTTATAAGCACTTTTTGATTGACTTTCGTTACACTTTTCAAAAAAAATATAGCACATATTTAAAAAGAGTTTGACGCTTTGAGAAAATTGTTTTTTCGTTTGGTAAATCTTGTTCGCATTTTAGTTCCTTTCTGCGGTCCACTTCGCAAAGGTGGCATTTTCGGCGATTTTCTTCAACTCTTGAATTGGAAAAAATAGAAATTTTCAAATAGTAGTTGCTCGGACGTATAGTGCGTCCGAGCAGTCGTTATTGGCTGTTTTCCGTTTTTCCCGGCTCTTGACCATTGGTGTGCTTTTTCAGCCAGAGCAATAAATCCTGCTTCATGACCAGCTTCCTCCCGCCGATTTTCAGCGTGGGGAAATCGTCTGCGTTCAGCAGATTGTACGCTCCGGCTTTAGACAGGTGCAACGCTTCGGCAAGCTGATTTGCGTTCAGCACATCGGGCAGATTTGCAAACGGCTCTTTGTTCATTGATACTCCTTTCCCGCACGAAAAACAGCAGCCACCTTTCAGGTGACTGCTGCCTGTTTTGCGTCATTTACTTATCCAGATATTTTCCGTATTCGGCTGTTTTTGGGGAAAAGGGGAGGGCAGCAGTGCGTGCTGCCTGATGCGCAAAGCTGCGCCATCTGGCCTGTTTTGAAAAACTTCAAAAAATCCAAAGAAACAGGTTGACATTTCAAAAACTGGTGCTATAATAATGCTTGTCGCTTCGAGTGACATCCGGGTGTAGCGCAGTTTGGTAGCGCGCTTGAATGGGGTTCAAGAGGCCGTGAGTTCGACTCTCGCCACTCGGACCAAAAGCCATTGATCGAAAGATTGATGGCTTTTTTGTTTGTCAGAGCCTGTGAACTTGTTGTGAAAATCTGCGGAGCTGTGCACAGGAGGATTTGCGGATTTGTCGGAAAATTGAATCGGCGCAGGGATGTATGTTCAAAAAGATGCCTTCAAAATTGCCCCGCCCGGCCGCGCAAAGCAGGGATTTTGCAATTTTTGTAAAAGAACGCGAAAGAAAAGGTTGACATTTGGCGGTTCGATGGGGTATAATAATATCCGTCACAGCGAGTGACATCCGGGTGTAGCGCAGTTTGGTAGCGCGCTTGAATGGGGTTCAAGAGGCCGTGAGTTCGACTCTCGCCACTCGGACCAAAGCCATCGATCGAACGATCGATGGCTTTTTTATTGTAGAGTGCCGTGGCAAAAGCCTTCCCTTTGAGGGGAAGGTGGCCCGGTAGGGCCGGATGAGGTGGAGCGCGAATCGCTGCCATAGCGCTGTGGCAATGCGGCATCCATATCCTATGGCATATGACAAAACACCCCCCAAAATTCTGCTTGTTGCCCCCTGAAACAGGCAGCTGTTCCCTTTTTTCAAGCCAAAACGAAACAAAAATCTGCCCTGCAGCCCTGAAAAACAGCCAAAAAATCAGCACAAAAATTCAAAAACGACGGATTTGACGGTTTTTCCGCAAAACGAAAAAACAGCGAAGTTAAGACTTAAAGCACGAAATAGCCCCCTCAATTTTGCCTCCAAAATGCAAAGAAGCAGCTGTGCGCAGAAGATTCCAGCTTGAAAAGACGAAAAGTGACGGACGAAAGAACGTTGAAAATTGAGCGCAAATGCGATAAAATGGGGAATAAGAAAACAGAGCGAAAAGAGGGGAAACGTGATGAAGCATGGCCGAACGTACAAAAAATGCCTTTCCAGCCTGCCGCCTTTTCAGGAAGCAGCGGTTCTGGAATACGCGATGGACTTTCAGGGAGAGCTGACACGTTTCTCCCTGCGGCTGGAGCGCGGAAATCTGCAGCAGCAGACGGCCCTGTGTGTGCAGGGCCTGACCAGAGAGCAGGCGCACAGCCTTTTGCTTTATCTTTACGAAAATACGGTCCCGGCGGAAAACTGGGAGGATGTGGCCGAGGAGCTGCTGAGCCGACTGCGCATGGCGCCGGTGCTGCCGCGCAGTGTGCCTCTGCGGCAATGGAAGGAAGAAAAAACCGGATGATGGGAACGATTCGCACCTTTGTGGCGATGCCAGATTGGCAGCAGCTTGAGATTTTGCGGCAGGCAATGCCGGTGTTTGGCCCGCAGTTTGAACAGGTCGGCGCGTCGGTGGACGGCGCTGCCCTTCTGCGGTGCCTGAGCGAGCACCCTGACCTCGTGGATCTGGTGCTGACGGATCTGTTCCTACGGGACATGGACGCGGTGGAGCTGCTGGAGCACATAAACCGGCTGCAGCTGGCCCATCCGCCGCGGGTGCTGATTACGGCGGGCACCGGCAACGAGCCTCTGCGCAGCAGGCTGTTTTCACTGGGCGCGGATTACTGCCTTGCCAAGCCCTATACGCTTCAAAAGCTGTTTGAGCGGGCGCAGCTGATCTGCGGCGAAGAACCTCAGGCTCCGCTGCCGCGGGTTCGCCGCCTGCTGGACCGGCTGGCGCTGGTGCCAAATGACTGCGGGTACCTTTATCTGGAGGACGCCGTGCAGGCGATGGTACGCACAAAAGCGCCCCGCGCCCTGGTAAAAGAGGTGTATCGGGAGGTCGCGGCCGCGCGCGGTGTGTCGCCGCAGGGCGTTGAAAGCGGCATTCGCCGTGAAATTCAGCGGATGCAGGAGAAAAACACGCCGCTGTTTCAGGCGCTTCGGCAGCAATGCGTGGGCGATGTGAGCAACGGCCGGGCGCTGCGCTTCCTGGCAGAGTGCTTGCACCGCGAAAAAACGCAGGCCGGGCAGGAGGCGAAAGAGCAGTGAACGGATTGCCGAATCTGGGCGAGCGGCTGAAAACCTATGAGAGCCTCTGCCACTGCGAGACGCGCTACGGGGCGGCGGAAAACGAGGCGATGAACCGCCTGAACGCCGTTCTGAATGCGGTGGAACTGCTGCGCCAGCAGACTGGCGGCGGTGAGGATCAAGAAGCCCTGCTGGATGCGATCAGCCAGGGAAGTTTATGCCTGGCGAGGCTGGCGGTGAACCAGGCCGACCTGCTGAGCTGCCTGCGGGACGAGGAACGCCCGAGCCTGATCGCGGTGGACCTGGCGGAACAGATCCGCACCCTGGTGGAGGTCATGCGGCCGTATGTGGAAACCCAGCACTGCGCGTTGGTGTTCCGCGGCAATGGGCCGGTCTATCTGCGTGTGGAGCCGCACATGGCGGACCGGGTGCTGCTGAATCTGGTGGCCGAGGCGGTGACGCGCGGCCGGCAGGGCGGAACCATTGTGATCACGCTGGAACACAACACCGGCGGCACGCTGCTGAAGGTGCAGGATGACGGCTACACCATTTCGCTGGACCGGCTGAGCAGCCTGCAGACGGCACTGTGTACGGAAAAGACGCCGGGAGAGCTGGAGATGTGCCTGGTGGGCGAATATTGCCGCCGCCAGAACTGGAAGCTGGAATGGAGCAGCTGCGGAAACGAAACCTGTTTTTCCATGCGGATTCCACAGGAGGAGCGCTGCCCGGCCGACCTTGTGATGGCCTCGCAGACCGGCCAGGACGGCAAACAGCAGCTGTGGCGGGAGATCAGCGCGCGAATGACACTTGCCCGGCGGGCACAGGGGCAGACGATGCCGAATATGCTGTAAAAAGGCAACCGAACAGACCAGGCGATGCGGCCGCAGAGGCTGCGATTTGCCCGGTCTGCTTTTTTGCGCCGCAGCGGGCAGCTTTTGCGGGGAGAACCGCGGGTTCCTGCTTTACTTTGTGTGCATTTTATTGTACAATACCAATAAATATGATTGGAAGCGGCGGTGTTTAAATGAGTGTTCAATATAAAAGAATTCTTTTGAAGCTGAGCGGCGAGGCCCTGAGCGGCGATAAGGGAACCGGCTTTGACGAGCCGACCATGGAAGCCATCTGCCAGGGCGTGAAGCAGGCCCATGACCTGGGCGTGCAGATCGGCATTGTTGTGGGCGGCGGCAACTTCTGGCGCGGCCGCAGCAGCGGCCGGATGGAACGCACCTGCGCCGATAAGATCGGTATGCTGGCCACGGTGATGAACTGCCTGGCGGTTTCCGATATGCTGCGCCAGCTTGGCCTGGAGACCAGCGTGCAGACGGCCCTGTTCATGCCGCAGGTGGCCCAGCCGTTTGTGCGGGACGAAGCCGTGGCCGAGTTGGAGCAGGGCAAGGTGGTTCTGTTCGGTGCAGGCACCGGCAACCCCTTCTTCTCCACCGATACGGCCTCGGCGCTGCGTGCCATTGAGATTGGCGCAGATGTGATGTTCAAGGCCACGATGGTGGACGGCGTGTACGACAAGGACCCCAAGAAGTACCCGGATGCGGTGAAGTACGACACCCTGACCTTTACCCGTGTGCTGGAAGAGAAACTGGCCGTGATGGACAGCACCGCCGCCACCCTCTGCCGTGACAACGGCCTGCCCATTCTGGTGTTTGACCTGGCCGACAGCGGCAACATCGCCCGCGCCGTGCAGGGCGAGCAGGTGGGCACTCTGGTGAAGGAAAACTGAGCCGTTTTCCTGTTGCAGAACTGAAAAATGAAATGCGGCCTTGTGGCCTGAATGAAAAGGAGTATGGATATGAGCGAGTACACCAAGCCCTATGAGGACAAGATGACCAGTGCTGTCCGCCATCTGGAGAAGGAGCTGGCCGCCGTGCGTGCCGGCCGTGCCAACCCCGCCGTTCTGGATAAGATCGCGGTGGACTACTACGGCACCCCCACCCCCATTCAGCAGGTGGCGGCTGTGGCTGTGGCCGAAGCCCGCGTGCTGACCATCACCCCCTGGGACGCCTCGCTGCTGCGCCCCATTGAAAAGGCCATTCTCACCAGCGAGCTGGGCATCAACCCCACCAACGATGGCCGTGTGATCCGTCTGACCTTCCCGGCCCCCACCGAGGACCGCCGCCGCCAGCTGACCAAGGACGTGCAGCACATGGGCGAGGAGGCCAAGGTGGCCGTGCGCAATGTGCGCCGTGAGGCCATGGATAAGTTCAAGGCCCTGAAGAAGAGCGGCGAACTGACCGAGGACGACCAGAAGGATCTGGAAGGCAAGCTGCAGAAGATCACCGACAAGTTTGTGAAGGAGATCGACAAGATCTGCGAGAGCAAGAACAAGGAGATCATGGAGGTCTGATGAAGGGGCCGCTTTTCGTGATGTGACAAACCGCCGCCGGGGGCGGCCCGGCGCATTTTGCGCGGGCTGCCGCCGGCCGTTTGTGCGTTCTAAGGGCAGCAAAAAATGCGGCCGAACAGCACAGATGGGCGCACAAACCCGGGCGGGCCGCCGCCCGAGCAGAGAGGAGAAGATCCGTATGGCACAGCCGGAACAGTTCGCTCAGGGCCTGAGTATCGGCATTATTATGGACGGCAACGGCCGCTGGGCAAAAAAGCGGGGTCTGCCCCGCACCGCCGGCCACAAAAAAGGTGCGGAGGTCTTTCAGGACATCACCCGCTATTGCAATGAGATCGGCGTAGAGTCGGTGTATTTTTACGCTTTCTCCACCGAAAACTGGAGCCGCCCGGTCGAAGAGGTGGGGGCGATTATGCACCTGTTCGGCGAATACCTTATCAAGGCCTTCGACTACGAAAAAGAGAACAACCGGGTGGTGTTTCTGGGCGACCGCACGGCGCTGGAGCCTCGCTACCAGAAGCTGATGGATGAGATTGAGCAGAAAACCGCCCACAACACCGGCATGACCCTGAACGTGGCCGTGAATTACGGCGGCCGGGCGGAAATCGTGCGGGCGGCCCGCGCCCTGGCGGAAAAGGTTGCGAAGGGCGAACTGCGCCCGGAGGACATTGACGAGGCCGCCATGTGCAGCGAGATGTACACCCATGGCCAGAAAGACCCCGATTTTATTCTGCGCCCCAGCGGAGAGAAACGGCTCTCCAACTTTATGCTGTGGCAGGCAGCGTATTCGGAGCTGGTGGAGATGGACGTGCTGTGGCCGGACTTTACCCGCCACGATCTGGATCTGGCCATTGAAGAATTCAACCGACGCACCCGCCGCTTCGGCGGCATCTGAACGGTTTATCCCGGTTCACTCACCCCGCAGGAGGGGGACGATTTTACCCGTAAAGGAAGGGAAAACAACCTGTGAAAACACGTATCATTACCTCGGTGGTGGGGCTGTGCTTTCTGGCTCTGGTACTGAGCATGTTCAACACCATTGTACTGGATCTGGTGGTAGCTGCCTTGTGCCTGCTGGGCGTTCATGAGGCATTTGCGGCGTTCGGCTTCAAAACCAGCCAGCTGTATCTGTATGCACCCTTTGTGCCTTTCACCATTCTGGTGATGCTTTCGCATGGCAGCGCTGCGCGTGCGGTGCTGCTTCCGGCGGCGTTTGTGTTCATGCTGTATCTGTGTGTGTGCGTCATCCTCAAGCACCGCACCGTGGATGTGGCCAAGCTCAGCGGATTCGTGTGCCTGTCGGGCCTGATGATGCTCTGCTTCTATTCGCTGGTGGAGCTGAAGCGCCTGCTGCCCTACGAGACGTATCACTATGACGCGGTGTTCTTTGTGCTGCTGGCACTGTGCTATGCCTGGGGCGGCGATTCGGCGGCTTATTTCACCGGCCGTTTTCTGGGCCGGCACAAGCTGGCGCCGGAGGTCAGCCCGAACAAAACCATTGAGGGAGCCATCGGCGGCGTGTGCGGCTCGGTGCTGTTGGGTGTGCTGGCTACCTGGATTTACAGCACGCTGGCCAACCGGCTGGAGATGTTTACGGCGGGCAGGGTGAGCGGAAAGCTGTATCTGCTCATCGCGCTGATGGGCGCGGTGGCGTCTGTGCTGGGCATTCTGGGCGACCTGTTTGCTTCGGCCGTCAAGCGCCAGTGCGGCATCAAGGACTACGGCAGCATCTTCCCGGGCCACGGCGGCATTCTGGACCGGTTTGACAGTGTGATGTTTATTGCGCCCTTTGTCACCATTGTGGTGCGCTGGGTGTTCTACGCATACCAAGCGTAAGGAGAAGCATATGGTAAAGCAAATCAGCCTGTTGGGTTCCACCGGCTCCATCGGTACCCAAAGCCTGGATGTGATCCGGGCGCAGGGGTATGGCGTGTTTGCCCTGGCGGCCCATTCCAGTGTGGAAAAAATCGAAGCGCAGATCGCGGAGTTCCATCCCCGCTATGTGACCATGGTGGACCCGGCCGCGGCGGCCCGCCTGCGGGCGGACCTGGCCGGCATGGCCGATGCGCCCAAGGTTCTGGAAGGCCCGGAGGGCCTGGTGGAGCTGGCGAAGATGGACGGCCCGGATGTGGTGCTGAATGCCGTTGTGGGCATTGCGGGCCTGGGGGCCACGCTGGCCGCCATTGAAAGCGGGCACGACGTGGCGCTGGCCAACAAAGAGAGCTTGGTCACCGGCGGCCATCTGGTCACCGAGGCGGTGAAGCGCCACGGCGTCAAGCTGCTGCCGGTGGACAGCGAGCATTCGGCCATCTTCCAGTGCCTGCAGGACAAAGAGTCGGCCAAGTCCCTCACCAAGATCCTGCTCACTGCGTCCGGCGGCCCCTTCTTCGGCATGAAGCAGGCCGAGCTGGCGGGCAAGACCAAGGCGGACGCCCTGAAGCACCCCAACTGGAGCATGGGCGCGAAGATCACCATCGACTCCGCCACCCTGATGAACAAGGGGCTGGAGCTGATCGAGGCGGTGTGGCTGTTTGGCCTGCCCCCGGAAAAGATTCAGATCGTGGTGCAGCGCCAGAGCATCATCCATTCCATGGTGCAGTTCAGCGACAATTCCGTGCTGGCCCAGCTGGGCGTACCGGATATGCGCATTCCCATTCAGTATGCGCTCACCTGGCCCCAGCGCTGCCCTGGCCCTGCACCGGAGCTGGATTTCACCCAGCTGAAGAGCATCACCTTTGACGTGGCGGACGATGAGACCTTCCGGTGCCTTGCGGCCTGCAAGCGGGCCATCGGCAAGGGAGGGCTGGCCCCCTGCGCCGCCAACGGCGCCAACGAAGAGGCCGTGCGGCTGTTCCTGGAGGACAAGATCGGCTTTTTGGATATTGGCCGCCTGGTGGAGGCCGTGGTGGACAGCGACCGCTTCGGCGGCAGCTATACGCTGGCGGATGTGTATGAGTGCGACCGCATGGCGCGGCAGTTTGTGCTGAGCCATCTGTAAGAGATTTGTTTTCGTCGGCAGGGGCGGACGGCGCCCTTTGCGAAAAGGCCCTGGGTAAGGGAGGCTGAATTTGCATTTTTTGATTACGCTTGCGGCTTCGGTGTTCGTATTTGGGCTGGCGATCCTGTTTCATGAAGCAGGGCATTTCGCCACGGCCAAAAAGTGCGGCATTCAGGTCAACGAGTTTTCCATCGGAATGGGCCCGGCGCTGTTCAGCCGGGTTCACGGCGGCACCCGATACAGCCTGCGGCTGCTGCCCATCGGCGGGTATGTGAGCATGGAAGGGGAGGACGGCGAGGCCGACCCGGACGAGCGCCCCGAGGGGGCCAGCGGGCTGCCCTTCGGCCAGGTGAGCATTCCCCGGCGGGTGCTGGTGGTGGCCGCCGGTGCGCTGATGAACTTTGTGCTGGGGTTTCTGGTGCTGCTGATTCTCATCTGCGGCCAGGATCAGATCGTCAGCCGGAAGATTTATAGCTTTTCTGATGGGGCCATGTGCCATGCCACCGGCCTGGAAGTGGGAGACGAGATTCTGGCCGTGAACGGGCGGCGCTGCTTTGTGGCCAACGACATCGTGTATGAGCTGGCCCGCACCGAAGACGGCCGGGCCGACTTTACCGTGCGCCGGGACGGCGCGACCATTCAGCTGCAGGGGGTGCAGTTTGACACCCAGCAGCAGGAGGACGGCACCACCCGCATGAGCCTGGGCTTTGTGGTGTACGGGCTGAAAAAAACGCCGCTGAACGTGCTGAAAGAGACCGGCTGCTCGGTGCTGTATTATGGGCGCATTGTGGTGCGCAGCCTGCAGGACCTGGCCACCGGCCGGGCTGGCATCAACGATCTTTCCGGCCCGGTGGGCATCATCAGTGCCATTGGCGAGGCCGCCGGTTACGGCTGGCGGGATGTGCTGAGCCTGATGGCCCTGCTGACGGTGAACCTGGGCATTTTTAACCTGCTGCCCCTGCCCGCGCTGGACGGCGGGCGCATCGTGTTGCTGCTGCTGGAGGGGGTGCGGGGCAAGCCGCTGCCCGTCAAGGTAGAGCAGTGGATCAATGTATGCGGCATGGCACTGCTGCTGGCGCTGATGATGTTTGTAACCATGCAGGATGTGGGCCGCCTGCTTTGAACCGGCCCGGATTTGGTGAATGATAGGGAGAACAACGATGGAACGTCAACTGAAACGAGAAGTGAAGATCGGCAACGTGACCATTGGCGGTACGAACCCCGTGGCGGTGCAAACCATGCTGAACGTCCCCATCCGGGACGTGGAAGGCAATGTGGCCCAGGCCAAGCGGGTGGCGGCCCTGGGGTGCCAGATCCTGCGGGCCAGTGTGCCCACGCTGGAGGATGTGCGCATTGTGGAGGCCATCAAGAACGCAGTGGACATTCCCTTTGTGGCGGACATTCATTTCGATTACCGCATTGCGCTGGCCTGCGTGGAGGCGGGGGCGGATAAGATCCGCATCAACCCCGGCAACATCGGCTCGGACGAAAACGTGCGGGCGGTGGCCCGGGCCTGCAACGCCAAAAACATTCCCATCCGCATTGGCGTGAACGCGGGCAGCCTGGAAAAGGAGATTCTGGCCCGCTACGGCGCGCCCACCCCGGAGGCCATGGTGGAAAGCGCCATGTACCATGTGCGCCTTCTGGAAAAGCACGACTTCAACAACATCGTCATTTCCATCAAATCCAGCAATGTGCCCCGAATGATGGCGGCCTACCGGCTGCTGAGCCAGCAGTGCGATTATCCCCTGCACGTGGGCGTGACCGAGGCGGGCACCTACCGCATGGGCCTGATCAAATCCGGCATGGGCATCGGCGGCCTTCTGCTGGACGGCATCGGCGACACCATCCGGGTTTCGCTCACCGATGAGCCGGAGAAGGAAGTGCTGGCCGGGCTGGACATTCTGCGGGCGGCGGGCCACAAGGTGCCCGGCCCCGAGATCATCAGCTGCCCCACCTGCGGCCGCACGAACATTCCGGTGGCAAACATTGCCCAGCAGGTGGAAGAGGAGCTGCGCCGCCGCGGCTTCAACCGCTCCATCAAAATTGCCGTGATGGGCTGCGTGGTAAACGGCCCTGGTGAGGCCCGCGAGGCGGACATCGGCATTGCCGGCGGCAAGGACGAGGCCCTGCTGTTCATCAAGGGCGAACGCATCCGGATGCTGCGGGGCGACATTGTGGGCCAGCTGGTGGACGAGGTGTGCCGCCTGGGCTGAGCCGCTCCTGACGGTCGATTCCGAAAATTGGAAATGGCCGCCGCCGGATTCCGAACACAAACCATAAAAAGGCCCCGGGGCATTGCTGCCCTGCGGGCCTTTGGCGGCCTTTGGGCCATTCAAGCGGCAGCGCTGCAGCAAACGGCCTGACGTTTTTTGAACGCGGCTGCATGGCCGGTTTTTGCAGACTTTTTGCGAACGCAACAATCAGAGATATGCATAAAACAAACGAAAGGAGAACGCGCCTATGAAGCCGCTGGTGACGGCCCTTTGGCCCCAGTTTGGGGAGGACCCGACCTTTGCTGCAAGCTTTGCCCAGGTGCTTGTGGACCGGGTGGAGCTGATGCGCCAGAGCAAGCAGATCCACATCTATCTGCAAGGCCCCGTGCCGCTGGCCAGCACCCTGCGCAAACAGCTGGCCCTGTCGCTTGCCTCTACGTTTGCGGGGTTTGAAGTCTCCGTGTACAGCCTGTTCCCCTTTGGGCAGATCACGCCTTCCGCCGTGATGGACCTGATCGAGGAATTGAAGGAGGAGGGGCTGCCGGTCAACGGCTTTCTGGATAAAAGCCGGGTGGACCTGGAGGGCAGCCAGCTGACCATTCATCTGCGCACAGGCCTGCACATTCTGGAGAGCATCGGCTTTGGCGACAAGCTGGCCCAGCGCATCGAGAACCGCACGGGGGTGCTGCCCACCGTGAAGCTGGCCATGGAGCAGGCGCTCAGCAATCAGGCCTGGGAAGAGCACATCCAGCAGAAGGTGCCGGTGACGGCCTTTGTGGAAAAGAAGCAGACGGCGGCCCTGAAGATTCCCGGCCTGGATCTGACGGACAAGCCGGTGGAGGTGTTCCACGGCAAACTCTTCAAGCCGGAGGCGCTGCAGCCGCTGAAGGACATCGGCGGCGAGGGCGGCAAGGTGACGGTGTGGGGCGAGGTGTTCGCCAGCGAGGTGAAGGGCAACTTCCGCAAGATCTACACCGTTTCCATCACCGACTACACCGGCTCGGTGAACCTGAAGGTCCGCGCCCAGGAAGGGGAGGACTGCAGCAAGTGGGAGGGTCTGAAGCCCGGCACCACGCTGGTGATCAAAGGCGACTGCGCCTTTGACAAGTACGAGCGGGACTATGTGGTGTACCCCTACGATGTGCTGATCGTGGAGCGCAAGCAGCGAGAGGACAACGCCCCCGAAAAGCGGGTGGAGCTGCACCTGCACACCAAGCTTTCTAGCATGGACGGCTTCTGCGACCCGGGCAAGATCGTGAAGCTGGCGCACCGCATGGGCCACAAGGCCATTGCCATCACCGACCACGGCGTGTGCCAGGGCTACCCCGAGGCCATGCTGGCCACCGACGACATCCGCAAAAAGGACCCGGACTTCAAGCTGATTTACGGCTGCGAGGCCTATTTTGTGGACGATATGATCCCCGTTGTGTACGGCAAGGGGGCCAGCGGCCCGCTGGACGGCAGCTTTGTGGTGTTTGACACCGAGACCACCGGCCTGAACACCCAGATGGACAAGCTCATCGAGATCAGCGCCGTTCGAGTGGAAAACGGGAAGGTCACCGAGGCGTTCGACACCTTTGTGGACCCGGCCATGCCCATCCCGTCCAAGGTGGTGGAGCTGACCGGCATCAACGACGGCATGGTGGCCGGTGCGCCAGACCCGGATACGGCCCTGAAGCAGTTTCTGGACTTCGCGGGCGACCGGGTGCTGGTGGCCCACAACGCCCACGGCTTTGACATTCCCATCCTGCAGGCGGCGGCCCGGCGGGCGGGGGTGGAATTCCGCAACCCCTACATCGACAGCCTTCCCATGGCGCAGGCACTGTATCCGGGCCTGGGCAACTACAAGCTGGATACGGTGAACAAATATCTGGAACTGCCAAAGTTTAACCACCACCGGGCCGGAGACGACGCGGCGGCGTTGGCAGCGATTTTCTGCAAAATGCTGGAGGATCTTGCCGCGAAGGACATCCGCCGGGTGGAGGACGTGAACACCGGCCTTGGCGGCAACAAAGAGGTGCTGAAGAAGAAGTACCATCACCTCATCATTCTGGTGAAAAACCAGGTGGGCCTGAAAAACCTGTACAAAATCGTCAGCGCGGCCCACACCGAGTATTTCTTCAAGCGCCCCCGTGTGCCCCGCAGCCTGCTGAACCAGTATCGGGAGGGCCTGCTGCTGGGGTCCGCCTGCGAGGCCGGCGAGCTGTACCGGGCCATTGTGGCTGGGCGGGACATGGACGAGCTGAAGCGCATTGCCGCCTACTACGACTTTTTGGAGATTCAGCCGCTGGGCAACAACGAGTTCATGCTGCGCAACGGCACCGTGAACTCGCTGGAGCAGATCAAGGACTTCAACCGGAAGGTGGTGGAGTTGGGCGAGGCGCTGCACCGGCCGGTGGTGGCCACCGGCGACGTCCACTTCCAGGAGCCGGAGGATGCCATTTACCGCAGCATCATTCAGGCGGGCAGCGGCTTTAAGGATGCGGACAATCAGGCCCCCCTGTACTTCCGCACCACCGACGATATGCTGGCGCAGTTCGACTACCTCGGCCCGGAGATGGCCCACAAAGTGGTCATCGAAAACCCGAACCGGCTGGCGGACCGCATTGAAAACGGGTTCCGTGCCATTCCCTGGGGCACCTATCCGCCCTCCATTGAGGGCGCGGAGCAGCAGCTTCGGGACGCCACCTGGAAAACCGCCAAGGAGCACTACGGCGACCCGCTGCCCGAGCTGGTGGAAAAGCGCCTGCAGAAGGAACTGGACTCCATCTGCGGCCATGGCTACGCCGTGCTGTATGTGATCGCGGTCAAGCTGGTGGCCTATTCCAACCAGCATGGGTATCAGGTGGGCAGCCGTGGTTCCGTTGGTTCTTCGGCTGTGGCGCATTTCTCGGGAATTTCCGAGGTGAACAGCCTGCCGCCCCACTATCTGTGCCCCAAATGCAAGCACAGCGAGTTCATCACCGACGGCAGCGTGGCCGACGGCTTCGACCTGCCGGATAAGGTCTGCCCCGAGTGCGGCACCCAGATGCTGGTGGACGGGCATGACATCCCCTTCGAGACCTTCCTGGGCTTCTACGGCGACAAGGAACCGGATATCGACCTGAACTTCTCGGGCGAGTACCAGTCCAGCGTGCACCGCTACACCGAAGAGCTGTTCGGCAAGGAGTTCGTGTTCAAGGCGGGCACCGTGTCCGGCCTGCAGGACAAGACGGCCTACGGCTACGTGAAAAAGTACCTGGAGGAGCGGGGCCGCACCGTGAACCGTGTGGAGGAAAACCGGCTGACCCTGGGCTGCACCGGCGTAAAGCGTACCACGGGCCAGCACCCCGGCGGCATGGTGGTTGTGCCCAGCCACAACGAGATTTACGATTTCTGCCCCATTCAGCACCCCGCCGACGACCGGGACAAAGGCGTGCTGACCACCCACTTTGAATTCAAATACCTGCACGATACCCTGCTGAAGCTGGATGAGCTGGGCCACGATGTGCCCACCATGTACAAGTATTTTGAGGAAATGACGGGCATTACCATGGACCAGGTGCCCATGAACGACAAGCACGTCATCAGCCTGCTGGTTTCCACCGAGGCGCTGGGCGTGACCCCGGAGCAGATCGACAGCAAAACCGGCACCTTCGGCATTCCGGAACTGGGCACGCCCTTCGTGCGGCAGATGCTGCTGGAGGCCCAGCCCCAGAGCTTCAGCGACCTGATTCAGATCTCCGGCCTTTCCCACGGCACCGACGTGTGGAACGGCAACGCACAGGACCTGATCAAGAACGGCACCTGCTCCATTTCTGAGGTGATCGGCTGCCGTGACAGCATTATGACCTATCTGCTGCACAAGGGGCTGGAGCCGAAGCTGGCCTTCAACATCATGGAGCTGACCCGTAAGGGCAAGGTGGCCAAAAACGGCTTCCCGGAGGGCGCCGAAGAAGCCATGCGGGAGCACGACGTGCCCGAGTGGTACATGGATTCCTGCCGGAAGATCAAGTACATGTTCCCCAAGGCCCACGCGGTGGCGTACCTGATCGCGGCCATCCGGCTGATGTGGTTTAAAGTGTACCATCCGCAGGCGTTCTATGCGGTGTGGTTTACCGTGCGCGGCGATGACATTGATTACGAGGCGGCCGTGGGCGGCAAGGACGTGGCCATGCGCCACCTGAAGGAGATCAACGCCCGCCTGCGGGAAGAGCGCAAGGCCAAGGACGAGGACATTCAGGTTTCGCTCCAGCTGGTGAACGAGATGCTGCAGCGCGGGTATGAGTTCCTGCCCATCTGTCTGGGCAAGAGCCGCGCCACCAAATACGTGCTGGAGGACGATAAGGTTCGCCTACCCTATGCTTCGCTGAAGGGCGTGGGCGAATCGGCCGCCATCGCGCTGGAAAAGGCGGCGGAACAGGGCGGCTACCTCTCGGTGGAGGAGCTGCAGAGCATGAGCGGCGTGTCCAGCGCGGTGATGGAAACGCTGCGGCAGGCGGGCGCTCTGGGCGACCTGCCGGATTCCAACCAGCTAAGTTTCTTCTGAGCCGATTGAGTACGGATTTTAAATTATAATCATGTATAACAAAAGCGTCCCCTTGGGCGGCGGCACAATGTGCACGCCGATCAGGGGGACGCTTTTCGTTCTTTTTGAAGGAATGCCAATTTAAAGAAATGCCAAAAAAGTATGCAGTCAATCCTGCGCGTTCAGGTGCCGGGCAACCCGGTGCATCAGCATCTCCAGGGCCACCTGGTTGCGGCCGCCTTCGGGTACGATCAGGTCAGCCTTGCGCTTGGAAGGCTCCACAAACTGTTCGTGCATGGGTTTCACCGTGGTAAGATACTGGTTGATTACGCTGTCCAGCGTGCGGCCGCGGCGCTTTACGTCCCGAAGAATGCGCCGAAGAATTCGCACGTCGGCGTCCGTGTCCACAAACACCTTGATGTCCAGCTGGTCGCACAGCTCCGGTACGGCGAACAGCAGAATGCCCTCCACGATCACCACCGGGGCCGGGTCAATGCGGATGGTGCGGTCGCTCCGGTTGTGAACCCGGTAATCGTACACCGGGCACTGAATGGAGTGCCCGGCCCGAAGCTGCTTTAAGTGGGCGAGCAGCAGGTCGTTGTCAAAGGCGTCCGGATGGTCGTAGTTCAGCTTGCAGCGCTCTTCAAAGGGCAGTTCGTCGTGGCGCTTGTAGTAATTGTCGTGGTTCACCACGGCGATCTGCCGGGGATAGCGCTCTTTCAGGCGGCGGGTAAGGGTGGTTTTTCCGCTGCCGCTGCCGCCGGCAATGCCGATGAACATGGTTTCCATAACGCATCTGCCTTTCTATGTATGCGCGAACACAAGCCGCTTCAACGGGTGTTACAGCTCAAAGTTGACCTGGCGGCCCTTGAGGGTGTAGGGGGTGAACTTGATGCCGGCCATCTTCATCATGCGGCGGCTGGCCACGCTGGCCGGGGTGTCGTGGTATTTGTCCGACAGGTAGATCACCTCGCCGATGCCGCTTTGAATCAGGGCCTTGGTGCATTCGTTGCAGGGAAAGAGGGTCACATAGATCCGCGCGCCCTTCAGGTTGCCGTGGGCGTTGTTCAAAATGGCGTTCAGCTCGGCGTGGCACACGTACATATACTTGGTGTCCAGCGGGTCCCCCTCCCGGCCCCAGGGCATTTCGTCGTCAGGGCAGCCGATGGGCATACCGTTGTAGCCCAGCGAGAGAATTTTGTTTTCGGGGCTGACGATGCAGGCCCCAACCTGGCTGTTGGGGTCCTTGCTGCGCATGGCGGTAAGCAGGGCGATGCCCATAAAGTATTCGTCCCAGCTGATGTAGTCTTTACGCTGCTCCATGGTATGGTCTCCTTGCATTGCGATGAATTTGGGTGAATGGTCCGGCTCAGGGCTGGGCGGCGGCCTGCTGGTCCAGCCAGCGGGCGGCGCTGAGGGCGGCCGTCAGCCCCTCGCCCACGGCCTTGGCCACCTGCAGGGGTGTGCCGGTGATGTCGCCGGCGGCAAACACACCGGGCAGGTTGGTGGCCATCTGCCGATCCACGGTTACAAAGCCGTTTTCGGTGGCCAGGCCGGGCAGAAGCGTGTCCGGCGCGATGGAAGCCCGCAGAATGAACACCCCTTCGCAGGGGATGGTCTGGTCGGTGAGCCGAACGCCCTCCACGTGCTCGGTGCCCAACACCTGGCGCACGCCGCCGGGAACAAAGGCAACGGCGGGGTTCAGCTCCGGCGGGCGCTGCGCTGCCACAAAGGTGACGGGGCAGCCGATGCCGGCCAGAAAGTTGGCCTCGTGGACGGCATCCGGCGCAAGACCCCACACCACCACCGGCTTGCCGCGGTAGAGCATTCCGTCACAGGTGGCGCAGTAACTCACGCCTCGGCCCAGAAGTTCGGCCTCGCCGGGGACCGGCGGCGCTTTGGACACACCGCAGGCCAGAATCAGGCTGCCGGCGTCCAGAATGTCTCCGCCGAAGTTGACCAGAAAGCGGTCGCCCAGGGGCATCAGGTTGGCCACCCGGCCCTCCTCGGCCTCAATGCCCAGAGAGCGGGCGTGGGCGGCAAAGGCCTCCAGCAGGGCCGCACCGGTCAGCCCGGGCAGGCCCAGATAATTGTCGATCTGTTCCGCCTTGGCCAGCAGGCCGGGGGCAGCCCCCAGCACCCGCACGGTTTTGCCCCGCTGGCGCAGATTGACGGCGGCTGAAAGCCCTGCCGGCCCGCCGCCGATCACGGCGCAATCCAGTTTCTGCTCCTGCATCATGTAACCTCCTCCCGGGCTGTAAAAGCGCGGCTTTGTTTCTAAAACTCTATTATAACACAGCATGGCCGGGGTGACCATCCCTTATGCGGGGTGCTTTTTGCCGCGTTGGGCGCATATAGTGTCTCAGGGCAGGCGGAACCTGCACGAGGCCGCCGGAAATGGGAGTGTTGCGCAATGAAGGGGAACATGGAGGAACGGGCGGTGCTGCTGGCCCGCTACATTGTGGAAAACGAGGCCACCGTGCGCGCGGCGGCCGGGCAGTTCGGGGTGTCAAAATCCACGGTGCACAAAGATGTTTCGCAGCGGCTGCGCCGGCAGAACCCCGGGCTGTACCGGGAGGTGCGGAAGGTGCTGGCCCGCAACAAGGCGGAACGGCATTTGCGGGGCGGGCAGGCCACCCGCGAAAAATATGCCCGCGCCCGCGCCGCCTGGAACAAACGCCGGGAACAGGGCGGATTGTGAGTGTTTTACGAAAAGAATGACTGTGAATTGCTCAAATTCAACAGAGTGACGGATTTTTCTTGTACAATCGGGTGGGATGCGGTACAATAGGGCCATACACAGGGCCATAGCCCCTGCAAAAAAGGAGGATGCCGCAATGCTGAAGGATTGGATGCCACGCCCGGCCGGGGAACAGAGCGAGCAGAAGGCCCGGCTGAAGCAAAGCCGGGAAGAGCTGGCCGCGCTTCAGATGAAGCTGAAGGAGAACAAGCTGCCCGTACTGGTGCTGGTTGAGGGCTGGGGCGCGGCCGGCAAGGGCAGCCTGATCCGCTCGCTGATCAAGGAGCTGGACCCCCGTTTTTTCCAGGTGGTGAACATGGGCCGCCCCACCCCTGAGGAGCAGCGGTATCCCTTTTTGAAGCGGTATGTGCAGACCATCCCCGAAGAGGGCAAGATCGTGTTCCTGGATTCCGGCTGGATGGACGAGGTGGTGCGCCAGCGCCAGCAGAAAACCATTGACAGCGGCGAATACGAGCTTCGGTTGCAAAGCACTGAGGTGTTTGAGCGGCAGCTGGTGGCCGGCGGGTACCTGCTGGTAAAGCTGTTCCTGCACATTGACCGGGCCACCCAGAAAAAGCGGCTGGAGGCGCTGACCGCCGATGAGGACACGGCCTGGCGGGTGAGCGAAAACGACCGCTGGCAGCAAAAGCATTACGACCGGGCGCTGGATTGCTTTGACGAATATCTGGAGGCCACCGACACAGGCTGGGCCCCCTGGAAGATTTTGAACGGCGGCGATGAGGGCGGCGCCCGGGCTGAGGCGGCGGAGTACCTGTGCCGCTGCATCCGCGCCGCGCTGGAAAAGCGCCCCGGCGAGGGCATGATGCCCGATGCCCACTGGCCGCTGCTGCCCATGCAGCCACTGAGCCAGGTTCCGCTGGACGTGAGCATGCCGGAGGAGGAGTACCGGCAGCGCCTGAAGGAATGCCGGAAAAAGCTGGCCCGGCTGCACAACCGGCTGTACCGCAAAAAGGTTCCGGTGGTCATCCTGTACGAAGGCTGGGATGCCGCCGGAAAGGGCGGCAACATCAAGCGGCTTGCCGGTGCGCTGGACCCCCGCGGCTACGAGGTGGTGCCCATTGCCAGCCCGACCCCGCCGGAAAAGAGCCGCCATTACCTGTGGCGTTTCTGGAGCAGACTGCCCAAGACCGGGCACATCACCATTTTTGACCGCAGCTGGTATGGCCGGGTGATGGTGGAACGGCTGGAGGGCTTCTGCGCCGAGGCGGACTGGAAGCGGGCCTACAACGAGATCAACGAGTTTGAGCGGGAGCTGACCCAGTGGGGCGCCGTGGTGGTGAAATTCTGGGTGCAGATCGACAAGGACACCCAGCTGGCCCGCTTTAACGACCGACAGAACACCCCCGAAAAGCGCTGGAAGATCACGGATGAGGACTGGCGCAACCGGGAAAAATGGGAAGCCTACGAGCAGGCGGTGGATGAAATGCTGCAAAAAACCAGCACGGCCAACGCCCCCTGGCACATCATTGAATCGGTGGACAAGCGGTATGCCCGCATCAAGGCGATGGAGATCGTCATTGACGCCATTGAGCGGGCGCTGTGATTTGACAGCCCACGCAAAATGCGCTATACTGAGCCCGACAGCAGGGAGCCCCGGCGGGGGCTGAGAGGAAGCAGCGGCTTCGACCTGCCGACCTGATTTGGATCATGCCAACGGAGGGACTGTCGAAACCACGGATGCTCAGCACCCGGATCGCGGCCCCACTGCGGGCAGGCGGCCCGGGTGCTTTTTTGCGCCGGCGCAAGAATCGGGAAACAACTAAGAAGGCGGGCGCATTGCGCCCATAAAACGGAAAGGGGGATGACCGAACGGGAGACACACGCAGGCCGGCAGACACGGCGGGGCTGAAAAAGCCCGCCCGTGCCAACGAATGGAGGGGGAGCGCCCTGCATCCGTACCGGCAGGCGATGCAGCGATGGGAGGCCGTGTTCCGGCATGAGAGGGGGCCAGTAAGCCCCGACCGCCCCTGAACCAAACACCCGGCGCCATGGCGGCGGGTGGGTTCAGGTTGGCCTGAAAAGGCACGCTGCATCCAGTTTGTGTGCCCTGTTCGGTCGTCCGCCCTTTCTTTTTTATTTCTGCGGCCGCGCTGTGCGGCCTTCGAGAGGAGCCTTACGATGAAAAACGAAAACCTGCCTTCTTCCAAAAAACTTGCCATTGCCGGAATTCTCACGGCGCTGGCCGTGATCGGCGGCACCCTGTCCATTCCCATCGGTTTTACCCGCTGCTGCCCCATGCAGAGCATTGTAAACGTGCTGGCGGCGGTGTTCGTCGGCCCCTGGTACGGGCTGGGCATGGCGTTCTGCACCAGCGTCATCCGCAACCTGCTGGGCACCGGTACGCTGATGGCCTTCCCCGGCAGTATGTGCGGCGCGCTGCTGGCGGGCCTGCTGTACCGCTGGCAGCCCAAGCTGCCGCTGGCTTGCCTGGGTGAAATCGTGGGCACCGGCATTATTTCGTCCTTCCTGGCGTGGCCCATCGCCCACCTGCTGATGGGCCGGGCCTGCGGCCCCTTCACCTACTTTGTGCCGTTTATGGTGGTGGCCCTCACCGGCTCCATCATTGCGGCGGTGCTGGTGTTTGTGCTGAAAAAATCCGGCGCGCTGGCCGCCATGGAGCGCATGGCCGGTGAGAAAAAGGCCTGAGCAGGCCGGAGTGAAACGCGAACAATGCAAACAGAAAGCCGGTTGAACCCATGAGACGACCCTGCATTGCGTGGATGTCCACGAAATTTCCGCTGGAACTGGCGGCGGCCTTTGAGCTGGAGGTGTACTGCCCGGAGAGTTTTGCCGCGGCCAGCGCCCGCAAAGGGCAGAGCGCAGCCCTGCTGCAGCAGGCGGCGGAGCTGGGCTATCCGGCCGACCTGTGCTCGTACAGCCGCATTGGGCTGGCGGCCGCGGCGGCCGGGGGTGCTGCCGGGCTGCCCAAGCCGGACCTGCTGCTTTGCTGTGACAACATCTGCTCCAATATGTTCCAGTGGTACAGCCAGATGGCCCGTATGCTGAATGTGCCCCTGTTGCTGCTGGATTTCCCCTACCGGGACACGCCGGAGGTGAGCGAACGCCAGCTTGCCTATCTGCGGGGGCAGGTGCGGGCGTTGATCGGCCAATTGGAGAAGATCACCGGCTGCCCGTGGGACGAGGCGCGGTTTGCCGCGGCCTGCCGCTGTGCAAACGAGAGCAGCCGCGCCTGGCAGCAGGTGCTGGACGTGGCCCGGCTGGACCCGCCGCCGCTGACCAACCTGGAGCTGACCGACTTTATGCCCCTGCTGGTAACCGGCCGCTGCCGCCCGGATACGGCACAAAAACTGTGGGCAGCGGCAGAAACCCTGCGCCGCCGCCCGACAAGGCCCGGGCCGAAACCGCGGCGGGTATTCTTTGAGGGAACGCCCTGCTGGCCGGCCTTTGACACACTGTGCCGCGCCCTGGACGAGCGGAACCTTCTGGTAACGGCGGACACCCTGACCCCGTCGCTGGGGTTTGCCTATCAGGATCTGGACGGGATGCTTCGGGCCTATTGCCGCACGGTAAACGGCTCCCCGCTGGAGGAGGGGCTGGAAAGCCGGTGCGGGCTTTGCCGCCGCTATGGCGTTGAAGGGGTGCTGGTGCACTACAACCGAAGCTGCCGCCCCTGGTGCGGCACCCTGCCGGAGGTGGAGCGCCGCCTGAGCGCAGAGCTTGGGGTGCCGGTGGCCGCCTTCAGCGCCGACCAGGCCGACCCGGCGGAGTGGAACCCCGCCCAGCTGGCCACCCGGCTGGATGCACTGAGCGAACAGATGGAACGCAGAACCCTCTGACCATAAGACGGCATTAAGAAAAAACAGCCCGGCCCTGAACCGCACAGCAGTGCAGTTCGGGGCCGGGTTTTGCGTTTGAATTTTTGGAAAATTAGATTGGGAAAACGCGCCGCACACAGAAAGCGCAGGCCACGGCAGCCCAAAATTTACAGGGCCTGCTTCATCCGGCGCACAAATTCGCCCACATGGGCTGGGGCCTCTTTGCCGTATTGGGCCATCAGCTTCACAATGGCCGAACCCACAATGGCACCGTCCGCAATGGCGGCCATGCGGTGGGCCAGCTCGGGCGTGGAGATGCCGAAGCCGATGGCACAGGGGATGGCGGTGTTCCGACGCACCACCTCCACAATGCTGGCCAGATCGGTTTTGATCTCCCTGCGGGTGCCGGTCACGCCCAGGCTGGACACAATGTACAAAAAGCCCTCGGCTTCTTTGGCGATCATGGAGATCAGGTCCACCCCGTATTGGCGGCACAGGAGCAGAAACTCCTCTTTTTCCTCAAAGGGCAGGTCGGGCAGAATCAGCCCGTCCACCCCGATTTCGGCGCAGGTGGAGATGAAGCGCTCGACCCCGTAGGGCATCTCCTCTTCTCACGGCGGCCACGAAGGCCGCCATTTTTGCTGCATCTTTTTTGTGATCGGTCTCGATGCCGCTGCTCACGTCCACCCCGTAGGGGTGCAGGGCGTTCAGCGCGGCGGTGACGGTTTCGGGCCCAAGGCCGCCCGCCAGAAAGTACGGGCGGCGGATTGCGGCGAGCAGGGCCCAGTCAAAGGCTTCGCCGCTGCCGCGGCCGGAGTCCAGTAGGATCGCCTCCGCCGAAGAGGCGTTGGCCGGGGCCGCGTCCTCAGGCCGGTGCAGGCGGAAGGCCTGCCACAGCGGGCGGCCTGGGGCAAGGGCGCGAATCCGGGCCAGATACGCCTCGTCCTCATGGCCGTGCAGCTGGGCGATTTGAATCACGCCGCGGTTCAGCAGGTTGGCCACCTGCTCGGGAGTTTCGTCCACGAACACGCCCACGGCGGGAGTGGCCGGGTCCAGCAGCTGCCGAAGCCGAAGCGCCGCTTCCGGCGTGACCTGGCGGCGGCTGGTGGCGAACACAAAGCCGACAAAATCCGGCTTCAGGGCGTTGGCGGCGGCAATGTCCTCGGGGCGGCTCAGGCCGCAGAGTTTGATTTTGGTCATACCGGCGCTCCTTTCAGGCGGGCCAGCATGGCGGCCTTGTCCGGCGCACGCATCAGGGCTTCGCCCACCAGCACGGCGTCCGCACCGATCTCCCGCAGAGCCTGCACATCCGTCGGAGAGAGCGCACGCCGCTTTCGGAGACGAAGCGCACCTCGGGCGGCAGCAGGCTGCGCAGGCGGCGGCTGTTGGCGGTGTCCACGGTGAAGTCCTTCAGGTTGCGGTTGTTTACGCCAATGATCGCCGCCCCGCTGGCTAGGGCGCGCTCCACCTCGGCTTTGGCGCTCTTGGTGGAAAGGGCGACCAGGAACGCGGCGTTCTGGGTGAGGGTGGTTTCGCCGCTCATGATCTCGTTCATCACGGCGTAGGCTTCGTCGTAGGTCAGGTCCTGTTTGCCCACAATTTTTACAATGGCTTCTTTGATCATGGTATCTGCTCCTTTTCTGATTGAATGAACTTGTGTTAAATCGAGAGAAAATTTTTCAGCATGGTCATGCCGTCCGGGGTCAGGATGGATTCCGACTGGATGTTCATGGGACAGACCTCCTTATCAGAAAGAACGAAACGGTTGTTCGCTGCTGGCTGCCAGGCCGTTTTGCACAAAATAAAAAACGCCCCTGACAGAACGAACGGGTTCTGTCAAGGACGAATAACTGCAATTATCCGCGATGCTACCTTGAATTCACAGCATCAGCTGTGCGCTTTTACAGGATACCAACATATCCCCGGCAAGTAACGTATGCCTCACGTCGTAGAATACTAAGCGGGAGAAAAGATTCACCCCGCGGTTCCCTGCGCCCTCAGCGGTTCATTTGCCTGCCTGTTGCCTGCCCGACTTTCAGCATCACGGGCTCTCTGTAAGGTCAGAACGGACGCTATCTCCGCTTCGACGGTTTCTTTAACTGTTTACACGGCTAAAGATGCCGCGTCTGTGGGAAAATGTCAATAAAAATTGCAGCGGCAAAAATGTGAAAATTGAAAATGTTTGAGATGAAACGAATAAACGATAAATTTATTCCTGCTCCACCTGGCGGCGCAGCAGATCCAGGGCGCGCTTTTCAATGCGGGAGACATAACTGCGGCTGATGCCCAGAAGCGCGGCCGCCTGCTGCTGGGTGAGGGGCGGCTGCCCGCCCAGCCCATAGCGCAGAAGGATCACCTGGCGTTCCCGCGCCGTCAGCGTGTCTACAAGGCGGCGCAGGCGGCGGCCCTCGTCCTGCTGCTCAAAGTGTTCGTCCAGAGCAAAGTCATCCGGGATGACGTCCATCACCGTGAGGGCGCTGCCGTCCCGCGCGGCCTCGATCGGCTCCTGCATGGAAAGGGCGGCGGGGGAGCGCCGGATGTGACGCAGGTGCATCCGCATTTCATTCTCTATACAACGTGCCGCATACGTGGAGAACCGAACTTTTTTGGTGTAGTCAAAGCTCTCCACGGCTTTGATCAGCCCAATGGTGCCGATGCTGATGAAATCCTCCTGTTCGCCGGGGGCCGCATAATACTTTTTGGCGATGTGCGCGACCAGCCGCAGGTTGTGCCGAATGATCTTGTCGCGGGCGGCGGCGTCACCGGCGCGGTAGGCGGCGAAGGCCTCGGCCTCCTCCCGCGCGTTCAGCGGGCGCGGAAAGCTGCCGGTTTCCAGATGAAGCGCCAGATAAAGAAGTTTTGTGGCGATGGAGCTGAGAAACAACGCAAACATGAACCATTCCTCCCTTGAACTGCCATAGAATCCGGTGGCTAAAAACGTGTGCAGAACGGCTGTGGTGCCGTCAGTGTATTCCAGCGGCCTTGCCCAAGTTGCCGCGGGAGCACAGAAATCCGGTTTCTGCAAAAAGGGCTGCAAAACAGCCGCAACAACTGTGCCCGTTTTGCGGCAGGCAGATTGCACCCCTCAATTGTTTCTAATTATTTATATGGGTGATTTATATGGGATATGGCCCGCGGGAAGCACTTCGTAAACCATTCATGAATTTACAATGGGCAGTTTGGATCTTGTATAGGCCCCAATCACGCCGCTGTTTGCACGCAAAAAAGCAGCTGGTCGAACAACGACCGGCTGCTTTGAAAGCACCTGCGGCGGGGTGTACCGCTGCGTTAAACATTCGGAGAAAGCAAGAAGCTGCTCACTTCAAGCCACTCACTTCTTGGTGGCAAACGTCACATCCACCGAGGGGATAAAGGGGTCAAACACCAGCCCCTGAATGCCCGAGACCATCACCAGACGGTCCGCCTGGAAGAACAGCGGGGTAATGGGGGCCTGCGCCAGCAGCATGCGCTCCAGCTGGGCGTATCGCTCGGCGCTGCCGCCGTGGGCCGCGTCCGCCTGAATCTGCGCCAGCTGGGCATCGTAGTTATTGTCGGAGAATCCGCTGAAGCCGCCGGAAGCAAACTGGCTGAGCAGGCTCAGAGGAGAATTTTCGGAGGGGGTCAGCGGCAGCAGGGCAATCTGGTAATCTCCATCGGCCACCTGCCGCTGCAGATCGGCCAGGGGCAGCTCTTTCACCGAGAAGAAGGCCGAAAGCTCCTTCTGCCAGGCCTGATTGATCTGGCCCACCAGCTGGCTTTCGCCCTCCGGCACCAGAATGGTTACGCTGCCCAGCTTGGTCAGCCCGGCTTCGGCCAGACCGTCCCGGTAGCTCTGGCGGGGGTCCGAGGGGGCAGCCAGCGCATTGCCGACGGTTTCCCGGTAACTGCTGCCGTTCAGCTGCACCACCGGCGGAATCAGCCCGGTGGCGGGCTGCCGAAGGTCGCTCAGCTCCAGCGATACGCTCTGGGCAATGCCGGAAAGCCCGGCCCGCACGGAGGTGTTGGAAAGCCCGGGAACAGAGCAGTTGTACGCCAGCACCCAGGTGGTGGCGGCATACTGGGTCTGGCTCAGGCTGCCCACATCGCCGGTGCCGGTGTAGAAGGCGGCGTCCGCTTTTCCGCTGGCCACCTGCTGGGCGGCGTCCACGCTGGCGGCTGCCGACTGGAAATCGGAGGAACTGCTGGAGGAAGAAACGGTGTCCGCCGTCACCAGCCGCAGGCTGTTGATCAGGCTGCCGTTGGCGGCCCGGCGCAGAAACAGGCCGCCCTCGGTCCAGTTGTACAAATAGAAGCTGCCGTTGGCCAGGACGGTTTTGCTGCCAAGGCCGTAGGTACCGCCGGTGCTCTGGAAAAAGGCCTCGTTGCAAGGCATTGCACCGGGCAGGCAGAGCTTTGCAGGCAGGTTGCTGTCCGCGGCTTCCAGCTGAATGACCAGGGTGTGGTCGTCCGGGGCGCTGACGCCGAGCTGGCTGGCGTCCATGCGCCCGTCCAGAATGGCCTGTGCGTTCCGGATCGTGGTGAAGCTCTCGGCCCAGGGGCTTTGGGTTTCGGGGCGAAGGGTGCGCTGCAGACCAAACACAAAATCCGCCGCGGTGACGGGGGTGGACGTGTCCTGATCCTTGTAGGTGTGCCAGACCAGCCCGTCTTTGAGGTGGAAGGTGTAGGTCTTTCCATCGGCGGAACACTCGTAGCTTTCGGCGCATTCCGGCTGGAGCGTGCCGTTTTCATCCCGGCGGAACAGCCCGCTGAACAGGTGGGTCACGGCGATCACTTCCGGGCTTTCGCTGGCCAGCTGAGGGTCGAGGTTTTCGGGCACATGCTCCACCTGCCAGGTGAAGCTGTTCAGGCTGCTGCCGCAGCCGGCAAGACTGAACGCGAGAGAAAGGGCGGCAGCCCCGGCCGCCAGACGGCGGGCGAAGCGGGAAAAAGCAGCATGGAACATAGGGGATCTCCTTGATCTGGACCGGAACCGGTCATATATGGAACGTACCCGGGGCGGAGCAGCACAGCGGCCGCCGCGCACTGCCGCCGGGCAGCAGTATTATTTATAGGTATATGTATATACAATACGAAATTATGTTAGCAGGTTTTGGCCCGGAACGCAAACCCTTCCGGGCCATCTTGGCAAAAATTCAGGAATTTTTTACTTTTGACAAAAAACAGCGGGCAGCGTGAAAGAAAAAAGGCAGGGGAAAGGCATTTTTCCTTGCCACCGGCCGGCAAACAGGCTATAATAAACGCAGTACGCCCAGCAGGTCGGCGAAGTGTGTGCGCGGCCTGCTGTTTCATGCCGGGGCAGCGGAGAGAGTCTCCACCGGCAAAATTCAAGTGAGGTGTGTAAGATGCATCTGAATGAGCAGTTGGCCGCCTATGTGCGCGGCAAAAAAGTCGCTTTTATCGGTGCGGGCGTCAGCCACAAAGAGCTGATCCCCCAGTTTGTTGAAATGGGCGCAAAGGTTACTTTGTGCGATAAAAAGCCGAATCTGGAAGCCTTCGGCGAGTACGGTGAAACCCTGAAGAAGCTGGGCATTGGCCTGAGCTTGGGCGAGAACTACATGGACGGCTTTGAGGGGCAGGACATCATCATGCGGACTCCCGGCTTTGAGTTCTACACCCCCGCGCTGCAGAAGGCCCATGAGCACGGCGCCGAGCTGAGCAGCGAGATGGAGCTGTTCTTCAAGTACTGCCCCTGCGAAAAGGTCGCCGTGACCGGCAGCGATGGCAAAACCACTACCACCAGCCTGATCGCCGCCATGTTCGAGGCCGCGGGCCGCACCGTGCATCTGGGCGGAAACATCGGCCGCGCCCTGCTGCCCATTCTGGGCGAGGTGAAGCCCGAGGATGAGGCGGTTGTGGAGCTGTCCAGCTTCCAGCTGATCAGCATGGACCAGAGCCCCAATGTGGCCGTGGTGACTAACGTGACCCCCAACCATCTGGACCATCACAAGGACATGGCCGAGTACATCAACGCCAAGCGGAACATCCTGCTGTGGCAGCAGCCCCCCTGCCGCGCCGTGCTGGGCTACGAGAACGACGTGAGCCGCGGCATGAAGGCCGACTGCAAGGGCGAGCAGGTGTGGTTTACCCGCCTGCATGACACCGACAACGGGGCCTTCCTGCGCAAAGAGGACGACATGCTGTGCATGGCGGAGAACGGCGTGGTGACCCCCGTGCTGGCCCACAGCGAGATGAAGCTGCGCGGTCTGCACAATGTGGAGAACCTGCTGGCTGCCATTGCCGCCGTGTGGGGCCGGGTGCCTCTGGAGGCCATTCAGCAGGTGGGCCGCACCTTCAAGGGTGTGGAGCACCGCATTGAGCCGGTGCGCACGCTGGACGGCGTGACCTGGTACAACGACTCCATCGGCACCAGCCCCACCCGCACCATTGCCGGCCTGCGCAGCTTCGACCAGAAGCTGATCCTCATTGCGGGCGGCTACGACAAGAAGATCCCCTATGCGCCTCTGGCCCCGGAGATCGTGGCCCACGTGAAGGTGCTGGTTCTGATGGGTGCCACCGGCCCCGTGATCGAGAAGGCGCTGGAAGAGTGCCCCGGCTATGCCGAGGCCGGCATCAAGGTGGAGCACGCTGCCACCCTGGAAGAGGCCGTGGAGCTGGCCCGCAAGGATTCGGTGCCCGGCGACGAGGTGCTGTTCAGCCCTGCCAGCGCCAGCTTTGACCTGTACCCCAACTTTGAGGTGCGCGGTCAGCACTTCAAGCGGCTGGTCAACGAACTGAAGTGATTACAGCCGTCACCCCCGGGCAGGGGGCGGCGCAGTTTCGGGCGGCGCTGGCTGGGGTCCCCGCATTGGGGCCTCAGCTTGGCGCTGCCTTTGCGCTGTATGGAGAAAAGCCTGCCAGCGGCTGGGCGTTTTACCTGGCTGGGGGCTGCCCGCTGGCGGTAAAAGGCCGGGCGGCCTGGCTGGCCGTGCCCCACGGTAGCGAAGCCCCGGAAGGGGACGAACTGGCCAGCTTTCTGGGCTTTGTGGGGGCAGCCAGCCTGCACTCCAACGGCCCCGGCCCGGCGGGCTGGAAGAAGTCCGTGCTGGCGCGGATGGTCCCGGGGCCGGATCTGGCGGAACGCCCTGCTCCGGAAGGCTTTTGGCTGGACAAAGCACCTTCCATGGGGGAGGTGGCGGACCTCATCATGGACGGGCAGTCCCGGGACGCCTGGGAGGATTTTTACGCCGAATGCTGCACCCGCCGCAACCATGGCCTGGCCCGTATGTGGGTGGCCCGAGCGGCCGGGGACAAACCGGTTTCTACGGTGAGCGCCTGGGCCGTCTGGGAGGGCCGGGCCTACATGGCCATGGGCCTGACCGCCCCGGAATGCCGCGGAAAGGGTCTGGCCGGGTGGCTCATCCCGGCCATGGCCCGGCAGCTGCTGGAGGAGGGCCAGGCGGTGGAATTCCTCTGCCGGCCGGCCCTTGTGCCCTTTTACACCCGCCTTGGGATGCAACAAATCGGAAATTACTTTAAATATTATACAGAAAGTAGCGAATTGGATACCGTATGAGTGGAATTGAACAGTATTTTGACCTGAAGCCCCAGGTGCTGGAGCTGGATAAAAAAGCACTGGAACTGTGTGCGCCGGAGTTTGCCAAGGTGGAGGCGATCCGCGATGAAAACCAGTGGCGGATGCTGCGCGCCTTTACCGACAATAAGGTGAGCGCCACCCAGCTGGTGGGCAGCACCGGCTATGGATACGACGACGCGGGCCGCGAAAAGCTGGACCGGGTGTTTGCCGATCTGGTGGGCGCCGAGGATGCCCTCTGCCGCAGCCATTTTCTGAGCGGCACCCACGCCCTCACCGTGGCCCTGTTTGGACTGCTGCGCACCGGCGATACCCTGCTGGCCGCCACCGGCCGCCCCTACGATACGCTGGAAAGCGTCATCGGCATTGACGGGGCGGGCAAGGGCCTTGGCTCGCTGGCCGATTATGGCGTGAAGTACGACGAGGCCCCCCTGACGGCGGACTACCAGCCGGATTACGACCTGATTGCCCAAAAGGCACCTCAGGCCACGGTCTGCCACATTCAGCGCAGCCGGGGCTACACCGGCCGCAATGCCTTCGGCCTTGCCACCATCAAAAAGGTGATCGACACCGCCCGGGCGGCCAACCCGAACATTGTGGTGATGGTGGACAATTGCTACGGCGAGTTCACCCAGACCGCCGAGCCCACCAGCGTGGGCGCGGACATCATCGTGGGCAGCTTCATCAAAAATGTGGGCGGCGGCATTGCCCCCACCGGCGGCTACATTGCCGGCAAGGCCGATCTGGTGGAGAAGTGCGCCAACCGCCTCACCTGCCCGGGCGTGGGTCGGGAGCTGGGCTGCACCCTCGATGTGATGCGGGAGATGTTCCTGGGCCTGTACTACGCCCCGGGCGTGACCTGCGAGGCCCTCAAAACCGCCATGTACGCCCAGTGCCTGCTGGAGCTGCTGGGCAAGGCCCCGGTGCCCCGCTACAACCAGGAGCACAACGACATCGTGACCTGCTTTGACGCGGGCAGTGCCGACGCGCTGGTGAGTTTTTGCCAGGGCATTCAGGCGGGCAGTCCTGTGGACAGCTACGTTTCGCCCGAGCCTTACGCCATGCCTGGCTATGAGGACGAGGTGGTGATGGCCGCCGGTGCCTTTACTCTGGGCAGCAGCATTGAGCTGAGCTGCGACGGCCCCCTGCGCGCCCCCTATACCTGCTACCTGCAGGGCGGCCTGAACTTTGCGGCCAGCCGGGCCGGTGTGCTGATGGCCGTGCAGAAGGCATTCTTTTAATGTGTGACAGGAGAAGGTTCCATGACCGATCGGTGTGAGTACAAACAAAAAGGCTGCGGCGGCTGCCCGCTGCTGGGGCAGGCCTATGCAGAGCAGCTGGCCCAAAAGCAGCGCCGCGTGGAGAAGCTGCTGGGGAAATTCGGCCCGGTGGAGCCGATTCTGGGCATGGAGACACCTTGGAATTACCGCAACAAGGCCATTGCCACCTTCGGCACCGACCCGCGGGGGCGGCTGATTCTGGGCATTTATGCCCGGGGCACCCATCGGGTGGTGCCGGTGCAGGGCTGCCGTTTGCAGAACGAGAGCCTGAATCAGGTACTGGAGGCGGTGCTGGCCGCTGCAAAGGCCTGCCGCTGGACGGCCTACGATGAGGACAAGGGCACCGGCCTTGTGCGCCATGTGCTGCTGCGCCACAGCCGCACCACCGGGCAGGTGCTGGTGACGCTGGTGACTCCCACCCCCCAGCTGCCCGGAAGCCGGAACTTTATTACCCGGCTGCGGGCGCTGGCCCCGCAGGTGAGCGGCGTGGTGCAGAACCTGAACCCCCGCCGCACCAGCGCGGTGCTGGGCACCCAGGAGAAGCTTCTGTGGGGCCGCCCCGCGGTGAAAGACACCCTCTGCGGGCAGGAATTCCTCATTTCGTCCCGGTCCTTTTACCAGGTGAACCCGGTACAGACCGAGCGGCTGTATGCGCTGGCCCTGAACGCGGCCGCCCTGACGGGCAAAGAGCGGGTGGTGGACGCCTATTGCGGCATCGGCACCATCGGCCTGTGCGCCGCGCCCCACGCGGGCCAGGTGGTGGGCGTGGAACTGAACCCGGAAGCCGCCCGGGATGCGGCGGCCAACGCCAGACGCAACGGGGCAGCCAACGCGCGCTTTTATCAGGAGGACGCCACCCAGTGGCTGACCCGGCAGGCCGCGGAAGGCCAGAAGACCGATGTGATCTTCCTGGACCCGCCCCGGGCGGGCAGCACGCCGGAGTTTCTGCGCGCCGCCGCCGCCATGAAGCCCAGCCGTATGGTGTACGTGAGCTGCGACCCCGCCACGCAGGCCCGCGACCTGGAGCTGCTGACCCGCCTAGGTTATCGCATGGAGCGGGCCTGGCCGGTGGATTTGTTCCCACATACGGAGCACGTCGAAGCGATAGTTTCGCTACAAAGAGAAATCTAGTAGAAATCCTCCGTTTTACGTTATTTTCTCGTCACG
>CAKSWY010000027.1 GCA_934513685.1 uncultured Oscillospiraceae bacterium
CGGTGGATCAGCTGACCGATCGGGTGACCGGTGTGCTCAGCCGCTACCTTACCTACGACAAGGTGATTGTGGTCACCCACGGCGGGGTCATCCGCCGCTTTGTGAAGGACCAGCGCATCGCCTACTGCACGCCCTATGTGGTGCCCATGGAGGGCAAGGTGGAGTGCCAGGGCTGGATCGACGTACCCGAGGATATTTCGCAGTGAATCTGCCCTTCTTTATAAAACTTACAAAAAGAAACAGCCGGGCCGTTTTTCCACGGCCCGGCTGCTTGTCTGTGCAAACGCGGATGCAAAAGGCTCACTCCACCTCATAAGGCCAGGTGGTCAGGCCGCCCAGGTTGTACAGGTTGGTGTAGCCCAGTGCCTCCAGCTTTTCGCAGGCGGCGGTGCTGCGCACCCCGCTGCGGCAATACACATAGGTCAGCGCGTTTTTATCCGGCAGCACCCGCGCGGCGCTTTCGGCGTTGATGTCGTCCAGCGGCAGCAGCAGCGAGCCGGGAATCCGCTGCAGCTCGTGCTCATCCGGCTGGCGCACGTCCACCACCAGCGCCTCGCCCGCATCCATCTTCTGGATGGCCTGGGCCGGGTCAATGTGCGGTACACTCATGAGAGATGCTCCTTTCCGGGGAAATGCCGGGCAGTTCGTCTGCCCCGGGCCGCCCCATTCTATGCAGGGCGGCCCCGCTCCTGTGCGGAGGGCCACTTTATTGTAGCCGTTTTTCTTCCCCGGCGCAAGGGGGCGCACGGCCGGGCAGGCCGCCTGCCCGTAAAGATAAAAAAAGCCGGGCGGGCCTTTCCGCCGCAGGGCAGCGGGGAACCCGTCCGGTTTTCTTTTTTACATTTGCCGTGCAGAAGGGTTCCGGCGCTCAGTCCTCCCGGCGGAAGAACTCCTTGAACTCCTCATAGCCCTGGCCGCGCAGGGTCTCCTTCTGATGCTTGGCGTTTTTGGCGCGGGTGGTCACCATTACCTGCACACCCTCGGCGCGCAGAGCGGCGGCCTCCTGGAACATGGCCACCTTCTTCTCGGCGCTCAGGCCGTTCTCGGCCAGGAAGGCCACCTTGCGGGTGTCGTCCGGGATCTGGTAGCCCTGATCCTTCAGGATGGTGATGATGCGCTCGAAGCCGATGGAGAAGCCGCAGGCGCAGACCTTCTGGCCGCAGAAGTGGCCCACCATCTCGTCGTAGCGGCCGCCGCCGGCAATGCTGCCGCTGAAGCCGGGCAGCTCCACCTCAAAGATGGTGCCGGTGTAGTAGCTCATGCCGCGCACCAGGGTGGGGTCAAAGGCCAGCTTGAAGTCGCCGGAAGCCCCTGCCTGCACGCAGCTGAGGATCTCGTCCAGGCCGTCCAGCACCTTGGGGTCCAGCACATCCGCCAGCCCCTCACCGCAGAACTCCCGGGCGGACAGGCCCTGGCCGGCCCGCTCGAACCAGGTCACGTATTTGTCCACGCTCTCCTGGGCGAAGCCGGCGTCCAGCAGCTCCTTCTTCACGCCCTCCAGGCCGATCTTGTCCATCTTGTCCAGAATGATGAACACCTTGTCGAAGTCGGCCTCCTCAAACTGGCAGGCCTGGGCCATGGCCTTCAGGATCTGCCGGTCGTTCACGCGCACGGTGAAGCCGGTGAAGCCCAGCTTGCACAGCATGGTGGTGGTGGCGCCCATCAGCTCGATCTCGGCCAGGTTGGTGGCATCGCCCAGAATGTCGATGTCGCACTGGGTAAACTGGCGGAAGCGGCCCTTCTGGGGGCGGTCCGCACGCCACACGTTGCCGATCTGCAGCGCCTTGAAGGGGCTGGGCAGCTGGGCCATGTTGTTGGCGTAATAGCGGGAGAGGGGCATGGTCAGGTCATAGCGCAGGCCGCTGTCGCACAGGTCCTGCTGGCTTTCGGCGCCGGCCAGCTTTTCGCCGCGCTTGAGAATCTTGAAGATGAGCTTCTCGTTCTCGCCGCCCTGCTTGCTGGTCAGGTTTTCAATGTGCTCCACACAGGGGGTCTCGATGGGGCAGAAGCCATAGCTGCCGTAGGTGGACTTGATCTGGCCGATGACATACTCCCGCAGGCGCATATCGCCGGGCAGATAATCGTTCATGCCCTTCATGGGGGTTTTGATGCACTTCATATTGGTCACAACATCCTTTCAAAAACGCCGGCAGGCCCCGGCGCGGGGTTTGATTCCAGGTTCGCCCGCCGGGCCGCCGGGCGGCCGCAGGCTTACACGCAATACAGTATAACATAAAGCGCGGGCTTGCGCCAGATAGGCGGCGGCACTTTTTGCCCGGCCCGGGCGCGGATGCCCCGCACAAAAACAGCCTCCGCTCTTCCGGCAAAAGCGCCGGAAAACGGAGGCACTGCTTTTTGCTTTGAACTCAGCCGCTTACAGCCACTTGCGGCCCTTGGCCAGCAGCACGGCGGCCAACGTGGCCAGCAGCCCAAGCCCCAGCACAATGACAAAGCCGAAGGGGCTGTGCTCGAAGGGCACCGGCACGTTGGTGCCCCACAGGCCGAACACGATGGTGGGCACCGTCAGAATGATGGTGACGGCGGCCAGCAGCTTCATCACGATGTTCAGGTTGTTGGAGATCACGCTGGCGAAGGCATCCATGGTGCCCGAGAGGATGTCCCGGTAGATGTTGCTCATCTCAATGGCCTGCTTGTTCTCGATGATCACGTCCTCCAGCAGGTCCGTGTCCTCGGGGTAATCCCGCACAAAGTTCATGCGCAGCAGCTTTTCCAGCACGATCTCGTTGCCCTTCAGGCTGGTGGAGAAGTACACCAGGCTCTTTTCCAGCCCCAGCATCTGAATCAGCTCTTTGTTCTGCATGGATTTGTGCAGCTCGTTCTCCACCTGGTTGGAGGCCTTGTCGATCTGGCGCAGCAGCGTCAGAAACAGGGTGGAGTTCCGGTACAGGAACTGCAGCGCCATGCGCTTCTGCTTTTTGGTGCTGCAATTTTTCACCTGCCCGCCGGTCACGGCCCGGGGCAGGGCCACATCCTTCAGGCAGACGGTGATGATGTTTTCGCCCGTCAGGATGATGCCGAAGGGGATGGTGGAATAATAGGTGGCGTGGCCGTCGTTGTCCACCACGGGGGTGTCCACCAGAATCAGGGTGGTGCCGTTCTCCTGTTCAATGCGGCTTCGCTCCTCTTCGTCGAGGGAAGCCCGCACCAGGTCGGGGTCCACATGCAGCTGGGCGCACACCCGGCCGATCTCCTTCTCGTTGGGAGCGCTCATGTGAATCCAGGCGCCGGGGCAGATCTGATCCTGCTCCAGCAGCCGGCCGCAATCGGTGAGATAAATAGAAATCATTGGTACACCTGCTTTCGTTGGGGCCAGGGCAGCACACCGCACCGGCCCGGGGGCAGGGTACCCTGCCGGGTTCAGCGCAGGCACACCGCCCCGATGGAAAAGTTGTTCTTGCACAATCGACCGGGATCAGCGTCCACGCGCTCCCACCTCGCTTTCTAAAATTCCTCATGGCCGCCTGCAGCAAAAACGCTCCCGCCGGGCGGCTCCTTCACACATCTTTAGTGTACTGTTTTCCATGCGCCGGGTCAAGTTGTGCCCGGATTTTTTTGCCGCTTCGTCCCCGTTTCCCACTGCTTTTGCGTCATAAAGCATGGTCAAAATCCATTTCATCCAAAACCGGGGACCGCATCCCCGGCCCGGGGCGCTTTTTCGGCGCAGCAAAATGCGGCGTGCCGCTCAACGGGCACGCCGCGTTTTTATGGGTTTGGGGGCTGGTTCAGCCGTCGCTGAGCAGGGCCATGATCTGCTCCACCATCTGCCGGTCCGCCCCGGCGCCGCTCAACTGGCGCTGCACCTCGTCGCTGTCCGCTCCGGTGCTGAGGGCGCGGCGAGCCAGTGCATACCAGATGGCCGAGGCCCCCTCGCCGCCCTGCCCGGTGCTCACCGTCTTGCCCGCGTTGGAGGCATAAAACCGGGCCAGATCGCTGGCAAAGCTCTTCAGGTCGCTGATCTCGCCGGTTTTCATGGTGTTGTAGGCCGCCGCCAGGTTGGCCTGAAGGGTGCTTTGCAGGCTGCCCTGCTGCTCCAGCCGCTGGGCCTCGATCTGGCCGCGGGCGCTGCCGTAGTTGTTGTACAGCCCGGCCAGCGCCGTCTCGCTTGCCCCGCCGGAAAGCCCCTGGGCGGTCAGCGCCTGGTTCAGCCCCTTCAGGCTTTCCATCTTGTTCAGGTATGCCTCCCGCAGGGCCTGGTCGGCGGCGGCGTTCACCCGACCCAGGTTCAGCTGATACTGCCGCTGCTGGTCGGCCACCGTGCTCTCATAGGCCGCGCGCCGGGCGGCCCGCAGGGCGGCCTGCTGGGCGCTGTACAGCTCCAGCAGCTGGCTCTGGGCCGTGCTGCCTGCCCCCGCGGCCGTGCCCGCCGAAGCCCCGGCCGTGCGCTTGCCGGAAGAGGCGGCCGCCGCCCCCTGCCCGGTGCTGCGGGCCGCGTTGTTGCCCACGCTCCAGCCGCTGTTGTTGTACATCTCCTTGGCGCCGCCCTTGTTGGCGGCCGCCTGCATCTCATACTGTGCCAGGCTTACCAGTTTTCTTGCCATAATCCGCTCCTTTCCATTGGATGTCTGCGCGCTGCCCGGAGTGCGGCGGCTTTCCCTGCCACGTTCTGCCGCGCCGCTGGCCGCCGGGCTGCGCAAAGGGGTCAGGGCTGCCGCACAATGGCCCAGCAGCCGCCCACCACATAGTCGGAGCGGGTCAGCACGCGGCAGCCTGTGTTCTCGGTCAGGTTCAGGGTCACATCCAGCACCCGGCCGTGGCCGTAGGTCGGCTCGATGCCGCCGTGCTCGGTGCCGCCCACCTGTACGGCGATGTAGCCGTATTCCCGGTTGTCCCGCCAGGCCGCCGCCACAATGCGCCAGACGCCCGGCGTCAGGGTGTAATCCGCCAGCACGGCGTTCGCGCCGGTGGTGGCGGACACCACCCCCAGATACTGCGGGTACTCGGCGGTGCCCACCTGGCGGCCGCGGCTGCCCGCATAAAAGGTCTTGCCCCGGCGCACGTCCGCGGGCACTGCATCGGCGAGGGCCAGCTTTGTGGCGGACAGGCCCCCGCCGCCCTTAAAATTTACCTGGGCACCGTCCCACACAAAGCTCAGCCAGCGGCCGCTCAGTGCTTCGCCCGCAAAGGCATCGGCAAAGGGTTCGCCGCCCGCATAGGCGGGCACAGTTTTGCCGTTCACCTGCACCGTGTCGCCTGCCGCCACATTGGCGGTCAGCTTTACCCGGCCGCAGGCCCCGCTGCCGGTCAGCCGGTGCACCGTGCCCACCTTCTGGTGGGTGTAGCAGTGCACCCCCACGTCGTCCGCGTAGGCATACACATCCTGCCGGCGGCCGTTCGGGTCATACTCGGCCCGGGCCATGTCGCCCGCGCCGATCTCCAGCACCCGCCGGTCAATGGCCTGCTCGGTCTCCTGCCGGGTGTAGGCGCCGGTCTGCTGGGCCGTCACGGCATGGGGGTTATCCTGCCGGGCCGTGTGGGCCTGACGGGCCTCATTCAGGCCGTTCAGCACCCCTTGTACCGTGGCCGGGGTGCCGCTGGGCAGCCCCTCGGGCACGGCGGCCCCCACCGCAGCCCCGCCGGGGCCCTCCAGCTGGGCGGCCAGCGCGTTGAATTTCGGGGCCAGCAGGCTTCGGGCCGTCTCCTCAAATTTTTCCTGCATGGCCCGGGCAGTCATGCTGGGGGTATCCGGCAGGCCCACCACACCCACGCTCTCCAGCTCCTGCTGGGTGATGGTCGGAAAATTCGCCATCCGTTTTTCACCTCCTGTATCGTCCCTGTTCGGTGTACTCCACGGCCAGATCCATCAGGCCAAAGGGCTCGTTCAGGGCGCTGTTTTTCAGGCGGAACCGTGCCTTGTCCAGCTGGCGCAGGGCCAGCTTTGCGCGCACCGCGCAGGTGGAACGGTCACACCCGAAGTTCATGCGGGAAAAGGTCATCTGGGAAAAGCTCAGGTAGCGGTCCCGGCGGCTGGCCTGCTTCAGCAGCCGCCACACGCCGCCCGCCATGGCCCACAGGTCCGCCCCGGTGGCCACTGCGCTGTTCATGCGCGCGGCCAGATACCGGAAGCTCTTGGCGCTGTACCCGCCTTCGCCGGAGAGATCCGGCGTTTCCCACCAGGCGGCAATGGGCTTGCCGTCGTCGTTGTAGCTGGCCTGCCGGTCCTTGTCCTGATAAAAGCGGTAGACCTTGCCCTCCTCCGTGCCGAAATACAGCCGCCCCTCCTGCACCCACATGGCGCTGGCGGGCAGGTTCAGCCGCAGAAAGGCCGCGTACTGCCGCGTGGAATAGGGCTTCTGCCGGTCGGTCACGGTGCTCTGCAGCCCGTCCAGAATGTACGCCTTGCCGTTCACACACAGCCAGTACAGGTCGTGGAACACGCAGGCGTGGGCGTTTTCCAGCCCCGGCTCCGCCAGCAGGGCTCCGTCCACATAAAAGCTCCGGTTCTGGCTGTACCGCTCGCCGGTCACATCGCTGGTGGTCAGGGCGTACACGCCCAGGCCCGTCAGGCACAGCGGTTCGTTTTCCAGGCTGCCCATGGCCCGGCGGCTCAGTGCTCCGGGGCCTTCCAGCGTGGCATACACTGGGAAGCTCGGCTCGCCGTCCCGCAGTTCGCCGCTGCGCAGCACCACACTGCGCTCCGATTCCGCGCCGTCCTTGTAGCAGGCCAGCCGCCCGTTCAGGATGGCATAGCCCATGATGGCGCTGGCCGCGCCGCCCACCTCGCTGTATCCGGTGTCCGGCCAATAGGTGCCGTCCCCCTGGCCGGAGTACCAGTCCCGGTTGCGGTAGTCGGGGTTGCCGCCCACAAACAGGCGGTCGGGCACGCCGCCCACCCCGAACAGCGCCCCGGTGCGGCAGGCCTGCACCCGCCTGGCATAGCCCGGCACGGTGCGCGCCGCGGTGATCTTCACGTTGTCCTCCCCAGTGATGGGGCTTTGCCCCGGGGCCTGGGCAAAGGTCACGGTTCCGGCGGTGTAATCCACCGAAAAGGCGGTGGTCTCCTGCCAGTCGCCCCCGGCCGTTTTCAGCCAGGCGCGCACGGTGGCGCTGCCCTGGGGCCGGTCCAGCGGGGCAAGGCTCAGCTGATACTGCTTTGCATCGGCGGTGCCGCCGAACAGCTCGGTGAACCAGGGGCTGATCAGGTTCAGCGCCTCGTAGCTCTTTCCGCCGCCCGCGGGGCTTTTGCCGATGGTCAGGGTGGGCACATAGGCCCCCTCTTCGGCGGGGCAGACCCGGCTGCCGTCGTACTTCAACAGACGGCTGCCGTCCTGAATGTACAGCGCCCCGCCCAGCTGCCAGGCGCGGCTGGGCTGCCGGGCCAGCCCGGTGCACAGGGCCTTGCCGCTTTTTGCCTCATACAGCGCATCGCCCGCGTGGATGAGCAGCGTCTCGCTTTGCCCCCGCAGGGTGTATGCGCCGTAAATGCCGCCGGGGTAGGCGGCCGTTTGCTCATAGCCCATGCACTTGCGCACTTTGCCCGGCACATCCCGGATCATATTCGGTGCGCTGGGGCTTCGGCACAGGTCCACGTTCTTGGGGTCGTTGGTCAGGTCCACCCCCAAAAAGCGGTCCACCTTCTGCACCTTGCGGCCGGGCGAGGCCGGAATGGTAAAATGCGCCGCCATGGCGTTCGCCTCCTTTCGCTCAGCCGCACCAGCCGCTGGTGCTCACAAACCGGTCGCCCGCCACACCCGGGGGCGGGGCCGTCAGCCGGTCCAGCCCCAACTCAAACTCGTTGCGGTACAGGGTGGCCAGTCCAAGGTCCTCATCCTTATACAGCTGGCTGGCAATGTACAGCGGCAGCAAAACCGCCGCATCCTCCGCCAGCTCCAGCCGGTCCTCGGGCTTCGGGTCCTTCAGGCGGGGCGGGGTGCGGTCGTAGCCCACCAGCACCCGGCCCGGCACGCCCTTGGGCAATTGCAGCATCCGCCCGCCCAACAGCGCCCAGCCTTCCACCCGGCTCAGGCGGCCGCCCCCGGTGCAGAACACCTCGGGCTGGCCCATTCCCCCGTAGTCAGCCGCCAGGCTGCCCAGGTCGGCCTCCCGGGTTCCCTCCGGCAGCTCCGCCACGCCCCGCAGGGGCCGGGCGGCGCACAAAAGGGCAATGCCCTCGTTGGCGGCGGCGGGCATGGCCGCCAGATAGCGCAGGGTGGCTTCGTCCTCATCCGGGCCGTTGTAGCACTGGAACAGCTTCTGCAGGCTCGCGTCTCGGCATTCCTGCCAGGTCATGGGCGTCTCCTCCTCTCTTGGCTGTGGTTTACAGGGTTTTGCCGCTGACGCCCTCGCCGCACAGGGCGATGCAGCGCCAGTTGTTGAACCCGGCGCCGAAGCGGGCACGGCCGCGGAACACATTTGCGTCGGTGTTGGGGTCGATCTCACTGCGCACGGTGAGCTTCACCCGGTCCACCCAGGGCATACACTCGTAGTCCTCCTTGAAGTCGGTGTCCATCATCAGAAAGAAGGGCTTGCCGCCGATGGTTTTGGGCAGGTAATTCCACACGCACACGTTCCACAGCCCCGCCTGAAAGTTCATGGCGTTGTTGTTGGTTTCGGGGTCCAGGTCGCTGCCCACCGCGGCCAGCACCGCCCGCTTCAGGCTGCCCACGTTGGGAATCACAATGGTGTTGGGGGTCACGTTCAGCAGGTTGCCGTCGTCGTCCATAAAGCCCTGCATGGCCTCCTGCACCTTGTCCAGCATCTCCACGCTGAACGCCCCGGTGAAGCAGTTTGCCTGGGCCAGCTTTGCGCCCCGGGTGCGGCTGGGGTGGGCCGTGGAAAACAGGCTCACGCCGTCCGCCGAGGTGGTGGCGTAGCTTTTGCCGCCGATGGTCACGCTGGTGCCCACACCGCCCGCCAGCAGCGCCGCGCCGAACTTCTCCCGGGTGCGGTTGTAGCTGGTGGTAAAAATCGAGGCCCGGCTCTTCATCTTGCCGAACTTGCCGTCCTCCACCAGCTCCTGGGTCACCTCAAAGCTGGACTTCCAGGTGGTAGGCTCGATCACCTTGGCAAAGCCCTCCTGCATACTGGCCTTGGGGTACGCGCCGTTTTCGCCCACGTCCTCAAAGTCGCCCAGGCTGGTCTCGCTGGTGTACTTTTCGGCAAAGCTGGTGGAGGTGTCCATGCTGTACACCGTGGACAGCATGCTTTTCGCCTCAAAGCTCTCCACGCCCTGGGTGATGACCGCGCGCACCGGCTCCTGGCTTTTGCCGAAGATGGAATTGTTCACGTCGCTGCTCTTGCTGAAGATCACACTTGCCATAATCTATCCCTCCCGTTTCTCAGATAAAGCGGCCCCGCACCCGGCCGCCCGCGGCGTTTTCGGTCTCGCTCACGGTGAACACGCCGTTCGTGGTGGTGGCCGTCACGGTCAGGCCGTCGGTGTGCAGGGTCACGGCACTGCCGATGGCACTGGCGGGCACCGCGGCGGTGCTCTCGGTTTCAAAAATGGTGGTGGGCAGTACGGGAATGGCCGGGTAGCGGCCGTCCGCGCCCTTGGGGCCCATCACAATGTGGGTGGGCTTGGCCGCGGCGCCGCACTTGGCCAGGCCCGCCGCGCCGCTGTACACCGCCGCCATGCCCAGGCTCAGGCCCGAAGCACCAGGCAGCCGCTCAAAGGGCTCCACGTCCCCCACCAGTCGTTTTACCGGTACAAACATTCGTCTCTCCTCCTTTTTTCTGTGTGCTCACGCCTTGGTGAACCGGCTGTGGTAGGCCCGGGCCTTTTCGGGGGTGAACCCCATGCCCTGCCACACCCGCAGTTCTTCGTCGCTCAGGCCGCCGCCGGCTGCATCGCCGCCGGGCACGCCCGCCAGATGGTGCAGACCCCGGGCGTCGTTCACCGCTGCCTGGGCGGCCGCGCGGCTGCGCCGGTCGGTCAGTTCGTCAAAGTTTGCCAGCTTGTAGGCGTTCACCATGTCCAGCCCGCCGCGCACCAGCTCGTCAAATGCCGCAAAACAGGGCAGTTTCACCAGATCCTCCGCGCATTGCACCCGGGGGTCCAGCCGGCCGATGGCCGCCAGCTGCCCCTCCAGCAGCTGGGCCGCCGCGCCGCGGCGCACCTCCTCCAGAATGGCCTGCAGCGTGGGGTCCTCGTCCAGCTCCCGCTGCAGCCGCTCCAGGTCCAGCCCCGCCGGGGCTTTGGTGGCTTCGCCCTCCCCGGCCGCCTGAGCGCGGGCTGCTTCGTCCATGTGCTTCATTCGGTCTCCTTTCCGCCGGGCGGTCTGCCCGGCACCTCATTCTTTGGGCCTTACTTGCCGCTGCGCAGGTCGCCGCCCTTCACCTTGCCGGGCTTCTTGGCCGCGGGGCGGGGCTTCGGGGCCTTCACCTGCATACTGCCGCTGTTGCCGATGTCCATCTTCATGTGCGCTCACCTCCCTTCCGTGTCCGGCTTGTTCCGCGCGCCGGGTTCACTGTGCCTCCTCGGGCGGGTAGAGCACGCACCGCGCCTGCCCCACCTCCCGGTCCTTTTTCGGGCAGCGCGGGTTGCGGCACAAAAGCTGCTGCACCCGCACCACCCGGGTGGGAGCGTCGGGCCGGTCGTCCCCGCTCACCTCCACCCAGCAGGTGCCTACGCGGGTTTCCAATCCGCATTCCGGGCAGATCATTCCGCTTCACCTCCCTGTTCTGCCAATTCCTGCCGGCGGGCCTGCTCCTCAAAGCTGTCCCGCATCCGGGCCGCATGGGGATATTCCGCCGCGGCCAGCAGCGTCCAGAGGCGCAGCTGGCTGCGAGGGTCGTTCACCGGGCCAAAGGCCCCCGCCTGATATTTCAGGTCGATCATGTTCCACAGCACCTCCCGGTTGGCCGCCAGCGTGGCGCTGGGGTCCACCGTGAACAGAAACTCATCGTTCCAGTACAGGCGGCCCGCCGCATCCCGGCGCAGAAAGTCGTAGGGGTCAAAGTGGGCGTAGCGCACCTGCCCGTCCGGCGTTTTGGCCGTGTAGGGCACCGGCTGGCGGGCGTAGGCCAGCAAATGCCGGAACATCATCTCGTACAGCCTGGCAAAGGCCGCGTTTTTCATGCGGCGCTTGCTCTCCAGCCGGCCAGCGGCCTGCCCGGCGCTGAACTGCTTTGCCGTGCCGGACACCGCGCTGGAATCGTACTTGCCCTGATAGGCGTCGGTAATGCCCAGCGTGCTCTTGGCCCAGGCGTAGTTGTCCTCCAGCACCACCCGCTCCCGGCTGGGGTCCGGCTGAACGTTCAGCACGTCGATGAGGGCCTTCTCCGCCGGGTTTTTCAGCCGGATGATCTTCAGCTCCCGGTCGGTGGTCTCCACCCCAACGCCCTGGGGCAGGGTGACAAAGCTGCCGCCCTTTAGAATCTTCTCGTCGATCTTGGCCCCCAGCTTTTTGATGGTCTCCTGCTGGTCGGCCACCACATCCACATCGCTGGCCCCCAGCACCGCCCCAAAGCGCCGCACGTTCCGCTGCACCACAAAGGGGTAGTGCCCGGGCCGGTAGCTGGGAATGCGGGTCTGGAACAGCTGCCCGTCCGGGCCGGCGGTCAGCATGGCCAGCCGCTCGCCGCCGGGCAGGGTCACGTCCCGCAAAAGCGGCTCGTCCTCCTCCCGGCTGGCCGCGAACTTCCGCCCGCCGCACAGCGGGCACACCTCCGCCGTTTTGGGCGCGCCGCAAGCGGCGCACACCGGGCGGGTGCGGGCCTGATAATCCTCGTAATCCGCCAGAGTCACATTGTCCACCCAGGCAAACAGGCCGATGCCGCCCCGATCGTTGCGGTAGTAGGCGGTGTTCAGGGTCACCAGCTCCTCGCTTGCCTCCCCGCCGCCCCGAAGCTCCGGCTCCTCCTCCGCCGCGGCGCTCACATCTTTGCCCCACCGGCGGCGAATGGCCTGCTTGGTGTGGCTGGTCTGAAGGAACAGATAATCCATGTCCTCCACCTCGCTCACCCCCGGCTGAGGGATCAGGCAGCGCGGGTGGCGCGGCCGCACCGCCAGCGCACCCAGGCTGCAGTGGAAGCCCCCTTCCGGGTCCCACTCCACCTGCCACACACCGCCGCCCTGAATGGGTACGGTGCGCTCCTGCAGGTCGTTCAGCTGGGTAAAATCCAGGCGCTTGGCCTCACTGCGCAGAAAGTCCTCCAGCCGGCAGGCCAGCTCCTCATCCTCCGGGTGAATGGCCTCCACCCGCGGCATGGGAATGGTAGCGTCCACCTGGCTCTCGATCAGCTCATACACGATGTTCCGCACATTGCTGGAAAGTTTGCCCGGCGTCTGGCGGGTGTTGGGGTCGGCCTGCACCTGGCGGGTGCCCTCATACAGGGCCTCCCGCTGCTCCATGCGGGCCAGCTCGTCGGCGTAGGCCGCCCGGGCCAGACCCAGTTTTTCCTGCCAGAAGGCCCGCCGGGCCTGTGCTGCTGTGGGCAGCTGCATCGTCCTCTCCTCCTCTCATTCGGCGGGCGGGCCGCCGTATTTCTGATACAAATAGGCCCTGCCCGCCTCGTCCGCATTCTCATAGTCCTCCCACAAATCCGGCTCCCAGTCCGGCAGCGCCGGGCGCGGCGGCCGGGCAGGCGGCTGCCAGCTCACGCAGAAATACCGCAGGCTGTCCAGGTCATGGGTCAGATCGTGGGGCGTTTTAGCGTACACATTGGGGTCGGCCTCGTCCTTCTGCACCTGCTGCAGGCATTCCCACAGCCGGGGGCAGGCCCGCTTGTCGATGGTCAGCGCCGGGCCGTTCGGCCCGGGGGCCAGCCACTCCTTCATGGCGGCGCAGCCGTCGGCATAGGCGTTGGAAGCCTTTACCAGCGGCAGCCCCGCCTCCCAGAACAGGTCCGCCCGGCCCCGGCCGCTCTCCTGGCTTCTGGCCCACAGGTCCGGCGGGGCCAGATACTGTTCCACCGGTTCCGCGCCGCTCCGGCTCAAAATGCCCGCGGCCGCCGCGCCGATGGTCTGATCCGGGGCGTCGTATTCCCGGTACACCCAGGCGTTGCCCCGCTCGTCCAGGGCGATCCAGTGCACGCTCAGCATGTCCAGCCCGTAGTCCAGCGCCGCCACCCGGCGCAGCGGGCCTTCCGGCGGGTGTTCCTGGTGATGGCTGGCCCGCCGCACCTCGGGGAAATAACTGCCGCCCCGAATGCTCAGCGCCTCCTCGGCGCTGGCGGGGTACTCCTGGCAGGTGCGGTCCTCCCCAAGGGCCGCTTGGGTTGCCTTGTACCAGGCCTCGTCCCGGCCGGGGTCGGCCGTCCAGGGCAGAAACAGCTTTTCAAAGCCGCAGTCCGGGTCCTTATACAGCCGCTCAAACAGGCTGCCCCGCCGAATGGTGGAAAGCCCGATCACCCGCCCGCCGCCGGGGCGGTTCACCAGCGGCAGCAGGCTGGCCCACACCTCCCGGTCGCCAGGCTGAAAGGCCCACTCGTCCAGCAGGATCAGGTCCGCCGTGAAGCCGCGGGCGGCCCCGGGGCTGGTGGCGAAGGCCCGGCATACGCTGGGCGGCCCGTCCTCAAACCGAATGGTCAGGTCCATCCGGTTCTGTCGGAACACCGGCCCGGCCCAGCCCTCGGTGGCCTGCCGCTCCGGCTGGATCAGCTGCGGCATGGCCCCGAAGATCACCCCCAGCCGCCGCACCAGTTCCCGGGCCTCGTTCTCCGCCCGGGAGATGCACACCACCGTGCGCCCCGGCCGGCAGAGCAGCAGGCGGCTGGCCTCCGCCAGGGCCAGCCAGGTCATGCCCAGCTGGCGGGCTTTCAGCACCATCACCCGGCGCTTTTCCGCCATGGCCTCCAGCGCCGGGCGCTGGGCCGGCCACAGCCGGAAGGGCTGCAGCAGGGTCTGGGCCTCCGGGCATTCGATGTGCACATACCGCTCCACATAATAGAAGGGGTCGGCCGCACAGCGGGCGTATTCGTCCGCAGCCCGGTGGGTTTTCCACATTTTTTCTTCGTTCGGTTGAATCTTTGCCTGTCCGCCTTCCGGCTTCTCCGGCAGCTTTGCTGTTTTTCCGGGGCCGGGCCTGCCCGCCGCCCGGCCCCGCCGTTCACGCGCCGTCCATCCGCATCCTCCTCTCGCCTGCTCGTCCGCCCCTTCTTCTGCGCCGCCGGTCGCCGGTTGTCCGGGCAGCTTCGCCCGCCTGCCATGCGCACTGCATTGCGGCCCGGCGCAGAATGTTAGTATTTTCGCAACTTTCTCCAATCAAATAAACGCGTCCAGATCCAGCCCGTAGCTGCTGCACATTTTGTGCAGCTCATACAGGTAAAAGTCCGATTCCCCGTTCATCTTCTTGCACACCGCCGGCACCGACCGGTCCAGCAGTTCGGCCACATCCTCATAGCGCAGGCCCTTGGCCCGCAGGGTTCGCTTCAGCCCCTTGTAAGGGTTGTGGCGTGTTCCGTTTTTGCTCATGCTGTCTCATCCTTTCTGTTCTCGGGGGCTGCCCCGGTTTTCCGCTTTTGCAGCGTTCCGGCTGTTTTCACCGGCTGCCCGAGCATCGCCCGCACCCCGGCCAATGCGTTTGGGGTGTGGGATTTTCCGTCAGAGCCACCGTGAAAACAACTTTTGGTTGTGTTTCGTTGTAGCAACATAATACGCCCATCTCCGCCGCCTGTCAATCAACTTTTTTATGTTTCCGAAATTTTTCTTGCAAAAAGTTATCGCAAATGATAACATAAGCACAGAAGGAGTGGTATTATGTTCGGGCAACGGCTCAAAGAGACGCGCAAGGCGCATCACTACACCCTGGAAAGCCTGGCCGAGGCATACAACGCCCGCTTTGCCGGCGGCGGCCTCAGCAAGGGCACCCTTTCCAAGTACGAGAACGAAAAACAGGAACCCCTGTCCAGCGTGGTGGGCAACCTGGCGGAGCTGCTGGGGGTCACCACCGATTACCTGCTGGGGCGCACCGACCATTCCCTGCCCCCCGCGCCGGACAATCAGCTCTTCGCCGCCTATGGCGATGTGAAGGAAGCGCTGGACGACGCGGACTTGGACGACATTGCCCTTTTTATGCGAATGAAAGCGCTGCGCAAGCAGCAAAAACTGTAAGGCAGGCCCCCGCGGCCTGCCCCATCGGCGGCGAAGGCTCGCCGCCACGCTTCCGGGAGGTGACGTTTGTATGGATACGGCCGCACTGCGGGCCTGCTATGCCCGGCTGGAGGCCATGGGCGTGGACGTGTTCACCTGCCCGATGCAGAACCACAAGGCCCTCTGCTCGCCGGACGGCGCGCTGGCCCTGAACCCCGCCGCCATTGAATCCGGCGCCGAGGAGCAGGCCATCCTTCTCCACGAAGAGGGCCATTTTGCCACCGGGGCCTTTTACACCGTCCAAAGTCCCTATACCATCCGGCAAAAGCAGGAGAACATCGCCAATCGGTATATTTACAAGCGGTACTTTCCGCCCCAGCGCCTTCAGGCCGCTATGGCCGCCGGCCTGCGGGAGCCCTGGCAGCTGGCCGAATATTTCGACCTGCCCGAGGCCATGATCCGGGAAATGCTGGATTATTACCAGGCCCAGGGCCTGCTGGAGCTTTGCCCCGAAGAGGAGCTTTAATGCCCCCGCCAGGAAACTTGCCGTACCGCGCCATTCAGAACAGCACAAGGCCGCAGCGCCGTGGAACCTCCACAGCACTGCGGCCTTGCTTGCTTTTATATATATGTGTGAGAAAAGAGGATGTCAAAATCAGGGGCGTTCTTCAGCCCACCACCCAGCACCACAGCGGGATGGTCAGCATGGAGAACAGGGTGCTCAGCACCACACAGCGGGCCGCGAAGGGCGCGTCGCTGTTGTAGCGGGCTGCGAAGATGGCGGCGGTGGCGCCGGCCGGCATACCGGTCATCAGAACCGCAACGCCAGTGGCCACCGGCTCCATGCCCACCGCCAGGCTTACGCCCCAGGCGATGAGGGGCAGAATGCCCAGCCGAAGCACGCTGTACACCAGCGCGGTGCCGTCCACCAGGTCCCGCAGCTTCACTTCCGCCAGAATGGTGCCCACCAGGAACATGGTAATGGCCGAGTTGCAGCCGCCGATGCTCCGCACGGCTTTTTCCACCACGCCGGGCAGGGGGATCTGGGTAAACATTAAAAACAGGCCAATGTACACCGCCACCAGGCAGGGGTGGGTGAGCACATTCTTGATGACCTTTTTCTTGTCGGTGTCACCTGCCACAAAGTAGGATGTGCCCATCGACCACATCACCACCCGCATGGGGATGAGGAACAGGGACGCATACAAAAGGCCCATGTCGCCGTACACGCCCTCGGCCACCGGGTTGCCCAGAAAGCCGCCGTTGGAAACCAGCGTGCAGTACTGCAGCACCTTTTTCTGCTGATCGCCGTAACGGTTGTACAAAAACTTGTTCAGCACCACACACAGCAGCTGCAAGGCAAAGCCCACCGCCAGCAGCAGCCCGCCGGTGCGGATGAGGCCGGGGTCAAACGCCACCAGGCAGGATTTCACAATGCTGCACGGGATGATGACGTTCACGCAGAGGTCGGTCAGGCACTTTTTGCCGCTTTCATCAATGATCCCTCGTTTTCGCAGGAACATACCCACCAGAATCATTGCAAACAGGGTTCCTTGCAGAGTAAACAAATCGCCCAAGCTCATGCCTTTCAACCTCCTTCAATTGTGGCGGCCTTTCTTTGGCCGTCTTTAGTGTACCAGCCCGCCGGTTCAATGTCCAACTGTTGTTTTCGATTTTGTGCACAGCAAAAATACTGTAATGCGGTTTGCAGCCCAGTTTTTACGGCGCACCCCCCGATTTTTATATGCATCATACCATCCCGCTTGCCCGGCGGCAATCCCCACACAGCCGCAGCCGCCAAAATGCCGCACAGCAAAGGTCTTCCCGCCGCAGCAAAAGCCTTCCCCTCGAGGGGAAGGTGCCGAACGCAGTGAGGCGGATGAGGTGGAACGCCTATCTCCGCCACAACCCGCCCTCAACACAAAAGGGGAATCCCCCTACCTCCTTAAAAAAGCTCTGCTAAAGCTCTACTATAATAATAAAGTACGTCATACCAAGCCCCCCTGCCAGCCCAACCCCCGGCTTCCCGCGTAATTCCTGCGCACTCCCCGCGCACTTTATGGAATTGCATTCACTTTTGTCCCACTGTCCCGGAATTTCGTCCCATTTGTTATTGTCAAAAGGACATTTGTTGACAATCTGTGGCCAACTCCGTATACTAGGTGGTACATTTCGCCCCGGGTGTGGGGGAAAACGCCGTTCTTCTGTCTTTGTACGAACGGCAAAATGGCAAGGCGGACGGAGCAGTTTCGTGCATCCGCGCCGCCGCAAGAGAAAGGGAATCGCAAAATGAACGCAATCGTCAAACGTTGGCAGGGCATCCCCCTGATCCTTCGCATTCTGGTTGGTCTGATCCTGGGCGCCGTTCTGGGTGCCGTCGCTCCCAACCTCACCATCCTGACCATTCTGGGTGACATCTTCGTGGGCGCACTGAAGGCCGTGGCCCCCGTCCTGGTGTTCGTGCTGGTCATCGCCTCTCTGTCCAACGCCAGCGTGGGCATCGGCAACCGCTTCCGCACGGTGGTGGTTCTGTATATGCTCACCACCTTCCTGGCCGCCGGCGTGGCCGTCATCGGCAGCTTCCTGTTCCCCATCACCCTCACCCTCACCGACGCCGCGGTGGAATCCGCTCCCAGCGGCATTGCCGAGGTTCTGCGCACCCTGCTGAACAACATGGTGACCAACCCCGTCACCTCTCTGTCCAGCGCCAACTACGTGGGCATCCTCACCTGGGCCGTGGTGTTCGGCCTGGCCCTGCGCGGCCTGGCCAGCGACTCCACCAAGGTCGTGCTGCAGGATGTGTCCAACGCCATCTCCACTGCCGTGCGCTGGGTCATCGAGCTGGCTCCCTTCGGCATTCTGGGCCTGGTGTTCAGCAACGTTTCCGCCAACGGTCTGGAGATCTTCACCAGCTACGGCCGTCTGCTGGCGCTGCTGGTGGGCTGCATGCTGTTCATGGCCCTGATCGTGTCCCCCGCCATCGTGGCCATTCTGCTGCACCGCAACCCCTACCCCTTGGTGTTCCGCTGCCTGCGTGAAAGCGGCGTGTACGCCTTCTTCACCCGCAGCTCCGCCGCCAACATCCCCGTGAACCTGGACCTGTGCGAGCGGCTGGGCCTGGATAAGGACCTGTACTCCGTGTCCATCCCCCTGGGCGCCACCATTAACATGGACGGCGCGGCCATCACCATCACCATCATGTCTCTGGCCGCTGCCCACACGCTGGGCATCGTGGTGGACATTCCCACCGCCATCATGCTGGGTGCCCTGAGCGCTCTGGGTGCCTGCGGCGCTTCCGGCGTGGCCGGCGGCAGCCTGCTGCTCATCCCCATGGCCTGCTCCCTGTTCGGCATCGGCAACGACATTGCCATGCAGGTCGTGGCCGTTGGCTTCATCATCGGCGTGGTGCAGGACTCTGTGGAGACTGCCCTGAACTCCTCCGGCGACGTGCTGTTTGCCGCCACCGCCGAGTTCTATGAGCGCCGCAAGAACGGCGAGCCCTTCGACTTCTGAGTCTTTTCCCCTTAAATAGAACCGCAAAGCGGCAGGCGCATTCAGCGCCTGCCGCTTTTTTGCTGCCCGCCGGGTGCTTCAAGCCCCCAGCGACGCCGCCAGCCCCTGGGCGGCCAGCCGCCCCGCTGCCAGGGCTTCCTCCAGCGTGTTGCCGTGGCCGCCCACCTCGATCAGCAGGCTGCCGGTGGTCAGGTCCTGGTTGTAATACCGGTAGTCAAACAGCACCGGCCGCGTCAGGCCCGGGTAGGCCCCCTCCATAGCGGCCTCCCACACGGCGGCAAAGCGCAGGTTCTGGGTGTAATTGGGCAGGTTGCCCCCGTTGTCGCACCCGCAGATGAGCATCACCTGGGCCACCTGTTCTTCACCCACCTGGGCAATGGGGGCAATGCGGTCCCCGTCCCGCTCAATGGCGTCCCGGTGTACGTCCAGCACGATTTTAATGCTGGGGTACTCCTCCAGATACCGCCGCACCGTGGCGTTGCTGCGCCCGTAGCTGCCGGTGTAGCCCGGGTAGTCGTGCAGGGTCGTGTCCTGGATCGTGTTCACCCCCGCCTCGTTCAGCACCCGGGCCATCTCGGCCCCCACCGCCGCCATGTTCACCGTCAGGTCCGTGCTGCGCCCGGTGGAGTCGGCCGGGTACCACAGCCCCCGGTTCAGCCGGTAGGTCTCGGTGGCGTGGGTGTGCATGATGAGCACCTGCGGCTCCGGGCTGTCCCGCTCCACCTCAAAGGGCAGTCCGCCCTCCATCTGGGCCGCCACCGTCTCCCGGGGCAGGTCGGTGCAGTTTTTCAGGCTGCCCGCCCCGCAGGGCAGATAAATGCCGCCGCTGCCCTGCCCGTAATGGGCCTGCACCACCGAGCCCGCCCCCTCCGGCCGGGTCTCCTCTTCCTCCGGCGGCTCTTCCGGGGCGGCAGTCGGCTCCGGCTGCCCCGCCGTGATCTCCTCCGGCGTGGGGGCCTCAAACACCGGCGGGCTTTCTTCGTCCTCCTGCCGGGTCTGGGCCACGGGCCGGGCCTCCAGCACCTGCCGGGCCGCCTGCACCGCGCTGGTCGGCTGACCCAGCACGCCCCCCGCCGTCAGCAACGCCGTGCCCAACGGCAGCCCCGCTGTGCGCTGGGCCGCCAGCGCCGTCCCGGCCAGCACCCCGCTCATCAACAGGCTCACAAGCCTTGTCCGCACTGCCGTCTCTCCCCCTTTCCGCTTTTGCTCTTTCATTTATATGCGGTTTCATAGCCCATATACCCGGTGCAATTCTTGCTTTTTCTCACTCTGCCCCTTGTATCCGGTCGTTCAATTTACTATAATAGAGTAAATCGACTTCCGGCGCGTGAAGTGCGCGTCATCATACACCCACCCCATGAAACTGATACAGAGGCGGGCCGGGAAGTAGGAAAAGAGGTTTTATTGTATGCTGGACATCAAGATTACGAAAACCACTCATCCCAAGCAGAAGCCTGAGGACGAAACCAAGCTGGGCTTCGGTAAAAAGTTCTCCGATCATATGTTCGTTATGAACTACACCGAGGGCAAGGGTTGGTTTGACCCCCGCATCGTTCCCTACGGCAGCTTTGAAATGGACCCCGCCACCGTGGTGTTCCATTACGCACAGGAGCTGTTTGAGGGCATGAAGGCCTATCGCACCGCGGACGGCCACGTTCAGCTGTTCCGCCCCGACTGCAACGCCCATCGCTTTATGGACGGCTGCGACCGTATGGGCATTCCTCCCATTCCCGCTGAGGATTTTGAGCAGGCCGTGAAGGCTCTGGTCAAGGTGGATGAGGACTGGGTTCCCCATTCCGACGGCACCAGCCTGTACATCCGTCCCTTCGTGTTCGCCACCGATGTGGGCCTGGGCGTGCATTCCTCCAAGAACTACACCTTCTGCATCATCGCGGCTCCCTCCGGTGCTTACTACGCCGAGGGCCTGAACCCTGTGAAGATCTACGTGGAAGACGACTACATCCGTGCAGCCCCGGGCCTGACCGGCGCTGTGAAGTGCGGCGGCAACTACGCGGCTTCCATCAAGGCCGGCGAGCTGGCTGCGAAGAAGGGCTATGCCCAGGTTCTGTGGCTGGACGGCGTTGAGAAGAAGTACGTGGAAGAAGTCGGCAGCATGAACATCATGTTCAAGATCGATGGCAAGATCTACACCGCCGCCTGCGTGGGCACCGTTCTGCCCGGCGTCACCCGCCGCAGCATCATCGAGCTGTGCAAGGATTGGGGCTATGAGGTCGTCGAGGGTAAGCTGGCCATCGCCGACATCATGCAGGCCGGCCGTGACGGCAAGCTGGAAGAGGTCTTCGGCACCGGTACCGCCGCCGTGGTCAGCCCCGTGAAGGAGCTGACCTGGAAGGGCGAGAGCGTGGAGATCAGCGGCGGCAAGATCGGCCCCCTGACCCAGAAGCTGTACGACACCCTCACCGGCATCCAGTGGGGCAAGCTGCCCGACACCAAGAACTGGATCGTGAAGGTGGACTAAATTTCGCCTGTGGGCCGGAATCGGGCGCGCGCTGAGCAGCCGCTCTGTTCCCGATAAAACGATCTGAACGCCCGTCGGCAGCCTTCTGTCGGCGGGCGTTTTGTTTTGGCCTGTGCCCCTGCAAAGAAAGGAGTTTTTCCTATGGCGCAACCTTCCAAACCCCTGAAAAGCGGCGATTTCGCCGTCAGCGTGGCCGAAGACCCCGTCCTGTGGACCGACCGCAAGCGGGTGCTTGGGCTGCCCCTCAGCTTCACCCGCTACTCCCTCACCGCCAACAAGCTGGTGCTGAACACCGGATTCATGAGCCTGCATGAGGAAGAGGTCCGCCTGTACCGCGTGCGGGACATCAGCCTCACCCGCACTCTGGGCGAGCGGCTGTTCGGCGTGGGCACCCTTCGGGTGCAAAGCAGCGATGCCTCCATTCCCGTCATGGAGATCCGCCATGTAAAACACCCCCAGAAGGTCAAGGCCGTGCTCAGCCAGTGCATTGAGGACTGCCGCGTCCGCAACGGCATCCGCACCTCCGAGGTGCTGGGCGGCGGCCCCGCACCCCATCCCCATGAGCCGGGCGACGGCTGCCCCGAGCCGGGCGTGTTCCCCGACCAGAACCAGAACGGCGTGGACGACCGGCTGGAATAACCCCTCGTCTGCACGTTCCCCGCGCCCCCGCTCTCAGCCCGAGCGGGGGCGCGGCTTTGTTCCCGTCGGCAGCCCGGCGCTTTTTCGCCCGAAAAAGCCCGCCTGTCCCACGGTTTTTCGTTGACACCGCCCCCTGCATCCAGTATAATATTGGGGTGTATCGTAAAACCTTCCCCGCGCCCGACGCAAGCGCGCCCGCTGCCGGGGACCCATCATAAACCACAAGGAGAGTTTAGTTATGGCCAAAGAAGTTGTTGTAACCCAGCAGGGCCTGAAGGCCCTGGAGGATGAGCTGGAACATCTGAAGATCGTCCGCCGCAAGGAAGTGGCGGAGAAGATCAAGGTGGCCCGCGGCTATGGCGACCTGTCCGAGAACGCCGAGTATGACGCCGCCAAGGACGAGCAGGGCGAGATCGAGGCCCGCATCGCCGACCTGGAGGTCATGCTGAAGCACGTCCGCGTGCTGGACAGCGAGGAGCTGGACACCAACTCCGTCACCGTGGGCACCACCGTTTCTCTGGAGGACCTGGACGAGGACGACGAAGAGGATAAGTTCATTACCTACTCCATCTCCGGCGCCACCGAGGCCAACCCCGACAACAACATCATCAGCGATGAAAGCCCCGTGGGCAGCGGCCTGCTGGGCAAGGCTGTGGGCGATGTGGCCGAGATTCTGCTGCCCACCGGCCACACCCTGCGCCTGAAGGTGCGGGAGATCACCCGCACCCAGCACTAAGCGGGCAGATGTGCTAAAATTCCGGCGTATACCGCCAAAAAGTTCATGTACGAAAACGGCGCGGAGGGCTGGCTCTCCCGCCGTTTTTTTGTTATAATAATTTTGTATGTCAACCGCCGCAGTCTGCGGCACATGAAATAAAGCAAAATAAAGCAGGAGGGAACCTTCCATGCCGAAGGAAAATGCAAACGGCCAGGCCGCCCCGGAAATGACCGAAAAGGCCTACAACGAACTGGTGCAGGTGCGCCGGGATAAGCTCAAGGCCCTGCAGGAAGCGGGCAATGACCCCTTCCAGCTGACCAAATACCCCCAGGACAGCTACTCTGCCCAGATCAAGGCCAAGTATGAGCACCTGGCCCCTGAAGAAGAAGCCGGCGTCAGCGTGTGCATGGCCGGCCGCATCATGAGCAAGCGCGTCATGGGCAAGGCCAGCTTTGCCCACCTGCGTGACAATGAGGGCGACATCCAGATTTACGTCCGCCGGGACGTGCTGGGCGATGAGCCTTACGCCGCCTTCAAAAAGATGGACATTGGCGACGTGGTGGGCGTCAAGGGTGAGGTGTTCCGCACCAAGATGGGCGAGCTGAGCGTTCGCTGCACCGAGGTGGTGCTGCTGGCCAAGAGCCTGCTGCCCCTGCCCGAGAAGTTCCACGGCCTGAAGGACCTGGAGACCCGCTACCGCCAGCGCTATGTGGACCTGATCGTCAACCCCGAGGTGAAGGACACCTTCATCAAGCGCAGCAAGATCCTGGGCCAGCTGCGCAGCTTCCTGGACGCCAAGGGCTTCCTGGAGGTGGAGACCCCCATCCTCACCCCCTTCGAGATCGGCGCTTCCGCCCGTCCCTTCCTGACCCATCACAACACCCTGGATATGGACATGGTGCTGCGCATTGAAACCGAGCTGTACCTGAAGCGCCTCATCGTGGGCGGCATGGACCGGGTGTACGAGGTGGGCCGCATCTTCCGCAACGAGGGCATGGACCCCAAGCACAACCCCGAGTTCACCACCATCGAGCTGTATCAGGCCTTCACCGATTACCACGGCATGATGGACCTGGTGGAAGAGATGATGAAGACCGTGGCCCAGAACGTGTGCGGCAGTTTAGTGGTGCCCTATCAGGGCCAGCAGATTGACCTGTCCCACTGGGAGCGCATGACCATGGTGGAAGCCGTGAAGAAGTACTCCGGCGTGGACTTTGACCAGGTCGCTTCCGATGAGGAAGCCATCGCCCTGGCCAAGGAGCATCATGTGGAGCTGCCCGAGGTGCCCACCAAGGGCGCCATCCTGGCCGAGTTCTTCGACGCCTATGTGGAGGAGAAGCTCATCCAGCCCACCTTCATCTACGATTACCCCGTGGAGATCAGTCCCCTGGCCAAGCGCAAGCCCTCCAACCCCGCCTTCACCGAGCGGTTCGAGTACTTCATCAACGCCACCGAGTTCGGCAACGCCTTCAGCGAGCTGAACGACCCCATCGACCAGAAGGGCCGCTTCGAGCGCCAGGTGGCCGAGCGCAAGGCCATCGACCCCGAGTGCAAGGCGCAGGTGGACTACGACTACGTCACCGCTCTGGAATACGGCCTGCCCCCGACGGGCGGCCTGGGCTTCGGTGTGGACCGTCTGGTCATGCTGCTCACCGATTCCGCTTCCATTCGCGATGTTCTGCTGTTCCCCACCATGAAGCCCATCGATCAGTAACCCCTCATTTTCAAGCAAATAAAGCCTGCAGCTTCTTGATAAACCGAGAAGCTGCAGGCTTTTTGTTTGCGCCGGTTTTCGAAAAATTCCGCACCATACGCCAATTTTACGCCAAACGATGCTAAGATTTATGCAGTGCAAAAAGAGCGTTGTTCTGGTTTGGTGGTGAATTGGGGAGGTAGCGGATGGATGTAGTCTTGTAAAGAACTGCATTGCATAAAACTCAAAAGGTGTGCAGCCGCAAAAAGCCGCACACCCTTTTTATTTTTGCCTGTACTGTCGCAATAACAGCATCCAATATGTGAATTTGGGCACTTGTTCTGCTGATACAAAGCGCCTTCTCTTTTATATTGCAGAACACGCATCACTTCATCAAAAAATCATACAGTCCCTTATAATCAGCGTCTTTTGGCATAATGTAGGCAAAGCACGAATTCAACCATTCCACATATTGAGCCTTACGCGCTTCATCCTTTTCATTGAACAAATCCTTCAACTTTCTAGCAAGCTTTTCATTATCGCTTTCATATTTAACGGAAGAGCACGAGTCCCGATGATGTCTAAGTTTGGTTTTGATTTTGTGCTCAAGCTTTTCCGCCCTCGTCCTGCCACGGGCTGAAGACTTCTTAGAGCTTGCCGCATTATTCTGCTTTGCACAGTAAACGGCACCCTGACCCTGACCGAAGGCTCGGTTCTGGCGGCCTACGGCGGCGGGCGGAACGCCACCACCTCCAATGGCGGCAGCGCCGTGATTCTGAACGGCGGCTCCATCACCGGCCCCGGCAAGCTCATTGCCATTGGCGGCAGCGGCACCTTCGGCAACGGCGGCAGCGGCACCATTTCCGCCGCCAACGTCTTTGCCAAGGGCGGCTCCTCCTACTTCCCGAAGGCCGGCAGCACAGGAGGCCAGGCGATGGCCCAGGGCGTCACGCTGGCCGGTACCTCCAACCGCAGCCTGACGGACGGCGCCCTCCGCCACGGCGGTTCCCGCCTCTGCCCAGGCCGCGCCGGCCGCCGCCTCTCCCAAAACCGGGGATGCTTCCCACGCAGAGGTCTGGAGCGTGCTGACGCTGCTGTGCGCCGCCGGGCTGTTCCTGGCCTGCGCAAGGCAAAGCGGAACTGACCCCATCCAGGCAGACCATCCCGTCTGCCTGGCCGCGCACGCCAACACGCTGCACCCGGCTTACCCCATAAAAAGCGCCGCCCCGGCGGCCTTCGGCAAAAACTGCCGGGCCGCCGGGGCGGTGCCTTTTTCATTTTGCTGCTTACTGGTACAGTTCCTTCGTCTTGCAGTGCTTGCACAGCCGTGCCCGGTGCAGGCCCACCGCGCTGAACACAACCGCGGTGACGGACACCGTGACCCCGATGATGCCCAGGATCAGCCCGGTGAGACGGAATGCGGAACCACGCACTTTGTTTTTCATTGCTGTTGCCTCCTTGGGGCGCTGCGCCCTCGGGCCGCCCCGTTTCTCCTTTTGGTTTAGGCGCTCTGCTTTTTTTCAAAACGCCCTCAGCTTGTTTTCAGTATACCACAGCCCGGGCGGCTTTTCCACCACAGCGGCAGGTTTTGCCCCCTCACTTTTTCTTGAAGATGAGCAGCTTGCTGAACACATAATTCAGCACCACCACGATCACGTTGGAAAATACTTTTACGCCAACGCCCCACAGCCCCAGATACGCCGCGCTCACCAGCGCGGGGCCAACCAGGTTGCCGCCCACAAACATGATCGCAGCGTCCACCACCAGCGTGCCCAGGCGGCAGGCCACAAAGCTGCCGAACTCCCGCAGGGCGGCGCTGCCGTGGGCCTTGCTCCGGAACACCCAGATGCGGTTGGTAAAGTAGGCAAACAGAATGCAGATCACATTGTCCGCCACGTTGCCCCAGCTGTTGGCCGCCTCGTAGCCGAACAGAGTTTTAAACAATACATACAATACAATGTTTAAAAGGGTGGCCAGCCCGCCAAAAAACAGGTAGGCAATGGGCTCCCGATACTTCTTTACCAGTTCCGTCAGTTTGTTCTGCATCTCCGTCATTCCTCGCGCTCGCGTTTTTACGGGCCGCCCCGCCTTGTGGGGGCGCTGCCGCATCGGTTTTTTGTCAGTATACCACAGCTGCTTTTTCTGTGCCAGAGGGGGCTGTTCCACCCGGCCGGGGCACAAAAAGGGCGCGGCCGCCTTTTCAAGCGCCGCGCCCTTTGGCATTTACGCACAAACCGTTCTCACTCCGCCGCTTGGCCGCTGAAATAGTGCAGCCCCAGGTTCTGCGAGAGGAATTCCAGCGCATACCAGCCGCCCACACTGTTGCCCCGCTTGTCCAGCCCGGGGGCAAAGGTGGCCAGCCCCATCCGGCTCTCGGCCGAGGCCAGAATGCCGCCGCCCACGCCGCTTTTGGCGGGCAGGCCCACCTTGACGGCAAACTCGCCCGAGGCGTCGTACATACCGCAGGTCATCATCAGGGTTTTCACAATGCGGCAGATCCAGGGGTCCACCAGCTGCTTGCCGGTGGCAGGGTCCTTGCCGTTGCAGGCCAGCACCAGCCCGTAGTGGGCCAAATCCCGCACGTTCACGTTGATGGAGCACATCTTAAAATACAGCTCCACCACGTCCTCGGCGTCCCATTCCAGCAGGTTTTCGCTCTGCATAAAATAGGCCATGGCCCGGTTGCGGCCCCCGGCCTGATACTCCGAGGTGAACACCTCCTTGTTCAGGCGAATGGTCTCCCGCCCGCACAGCGTCCGCGCCAGGGTGAGAAACGCCCCGAAGGGGTCGGCACAGCCCTTGATGCAGCAGCTGGTGGTGGCAATGGCCCCGGCGTTGATCATGGGGTTCATGGGGTGGGTGGTCAGGGTCTCCAGCCGGATCATGGAGTTGAAGGCGTCGCCGCTGGGCTCCATGCCCACCTTGCTGAACACCCGGTCGTATCCGGCGGTCTGCAAAGCCAGAATCAGGGTGATGGTTTTGGAAATGCTCTGGATGGAAAACTCGGTCTGGCAGTCGCCCTGGCAATACTCCTCCCCGTCCGGGGTGCGGATGCAGATGCCCAGTTTGGTGGCGTCTCCCTTGGCCAGTTCCGGAATGTAGGTGGCCACCTTGCCCTGGTCCATGTGGGGGCGGGCGTAGCGCTCTGCGTCCTGCAGGGCAATTTCAATGTGCTTGTCCCGTGACATATCGTCCACTTCCTTCAATTCTGCGTTCTGGCGGCCCGGCGCAAAATGCGCGCTTTTTCACCGCCGCTCCTTTTCCTGTTCGCTCTGTAAGCGTTACGAGATAATTGTAATCCGGCCCGGCGTGCCTTGTCAAAGGCCCACTGTAAAGCGCAAAAGGGGCCGCTGGGTGGTGTTCCCGGCGGCCCCGCGCTGCACGAAGTTTTTTACTTTTCGTCCTGCATCTCAAACAGGAAGTGGCACTGGCCGTCCTTGAAGAAATGCTTGTCGTGAATGCACTTCAGATTCTCGTTGTAGCCGCAGGCAATGGCCGGGTCGATGACCTGGCAGTAGTGAATGCCGTACTTCTCGTCGCCGTCGTCGGTCCAGGTTTTGGCAAACACGCACTTGGTGAACACCTGCTCCACCGAGTGGGACTTCACATCGTCCTTGCTGTAAAAATAGTCCGTGCGGCCCATGTCGTAGCAGGACAGATAGTGTTCCGCGTCGTTGGCATGGCCCATCACCTTGGCGCGGCGGGCAATGTCCCGGCCGCGGCGCTCGCCAAAGCGCTGCACACCCCGGCGCACAGCCTGAATGCCCGCCTCGCCGAAGTCAGCCTCCACCTCACGGGCAATGTCCGCAAACATGCGGGCAAACAGAACGTACATGTTCACCGGCTCCAATTCCAGGCTGGGGTCGGAGCTGACGGCTTTCTTCTCAGCTTCGCTCATTTTAAAATTTCTCCTTTACCAAGCGGGTCATCACCCGCACGGCCTGTTCCAGATACTTCTCCTCGGTGAATTCCCGCCGGGAATGGCTCTGGCCGTCCCGGCTGGGGGCAAACATCATCACCGCGGGTACATGCCGGGCAAAAATCTGGGCGTCATGCCCGGCGCCGCTGTCCATCCGGTACACCGGCTGGCCCTCTGCCGCAAGGCAGGCCTCCAGGCGGCGGCACAGGGTGGGGTCCATGGTCACCGGGTCGGCTTCGGTGCTGGGCTGGTGGTCGCATTTCAGCCCGGCTGCCGCCGCGGTCTCTTCGATCAGCTGCTCCACGTCCCGCCGCAGGGCTGCCATAACGGCCTTGTCGGTGTGGCGCAGATCCACGCTGAAGCGCACGCTGCCCGGAATCACATTGGGGGCGTTGGGGTCTACTTCCACATTGCCGATGGTCGCCACCGCCTTGGGGTAGCGTTTGGCCAGCCCGGGCAGGGCTGCCGCAATGGCGCCGAACACCGGCATGGGGTCCTTGCGCAGGTCCATGGGGGTGGTTCCGGCGTGGTTCTGTTCGCCGTAAATGCACCAGAACCCGTGGCAGATGCCCACAATGTGCTCCACCACCGCCAGGCCCCGGCCCTCATGGTCCAGCACCGGCCCCTGCTCCACGTGGAATTCCAGATAGCCCCTGCAGGCTTTGGGCAGGGCGATGTGCTCCGCCCGTTCCGGGCCGGTCAGCTGGCGCAGGCTCTCGCCGGTGGTGCGGTGGCGCACCCGGTCCAGCGCGGCCTCGTCGATCTCGCCGCACACCCCCCGGCTGGAGAGAAAGCCCTCGGTGAGGGCCACCCCCTCTTCGTCGTTCAGGCCCAGAATCATCAGGGTGTAGGCGGGAACCACGCCTTCTTCGCGCAGCGCCTGCGCCACCCGGATTCCGGCAATCACGCCGCTGCACCCATCATACCGGCCCCCGTTGGGCACACTGTCGTAGTGGGAACCGATCAGCAGGGTCTCCTCGCTTTTGCCCGGCAGCACACCGGCCACCGTGCCGTAGGCGTCCACCCGGGCCGTCAGCCCGGCGGCCTCCATCTGCCGCTTCAGCCACTGGGCAGCGTCCTGCTGCTGGGGCGTAAAGGGCAGGCGGGTCACGCCCTGGGTTTCCGGGTCCGTGCTGCTAAACGCGGCAAGGGCATTCAGCTGCTCGGTGAAAGTCATTTATTTTCCTCCGTTCTTGCGGCGCTCGGCCACGCCGTTCAGGAAGTACAGGGCCAGCCAGCAGCCCACATGAGAGGCCGGCTGCAGGCTGTAGGCATCGGGGTAGATCTCCACGAAGTCCAGCGCGCGGGCACCGGCCAGGCCGGCCTCGTGCACCATCATCAGCAGCTCAAAGGAGGTCAGGCCGCCCATGTCCTGAGGGCCCTGGGGCATAAAGGCCGCATCCAGCGAGTCGGCACAAATGGTCACGTACACCACTTCCGTGTCCTTGGAAGCCAGCTCGATGGCCTTCTTGATGGAAGCCTCCCAGCCGTTCTTCTTGATCTCACGGCAGAGGATCACGTTTGCGCCGTACTTCTTGGCGTTGTTGAACTCCTCCTGATGGTTGCGGGGCCCGCGAATGCCGATGTGCACGATCTTGGTGGGGTCCATGTTGGGGTCGTTGTACAGCTGATAGAAGGGGGAGCAGCGGGAGTACGGATCGTCGCCGAAGTTGCTGTAGTTGTCCAGATGGGCATCGAAGTGCAGCACGCCCACCTTGCCGGGGTGGCGCTTGGCCAGCTCGCTGATGGTGGGGTAGGCAATGCCGTGGTCGCCGCCCAGAATGATGGGCACCGCGCCTGCATCGTAGATCTCGCCCACCTTCTTGCGGATCTCGCCGAAGGTGAATTCATAGTTGCCGTTCTGCACCGGAATGTCGCCGTAGTCGCCCGCCTTCAGCTGGGAGAAGCAGTCCAGGTCAAAGTCGGGCAGATAGCCGGTGTACCGGATGGACGCCGAGCGGATGGACTTGGGGCCATCGGTGCAGGAAGAATATCCGCCGATGGTGCAGCCGCCCTCCCAGGGCACACCCATCACGGCCACATCCATCTGGGCCAGATCCTGCTTGTTTTCCAGCACAGGCAGGTTCAAAAAGGTGGGCACACCGCTGTAAATGTTGGTGGGCAGGAAATTCGGATCGTAAATGGTAGGCTTGCTGTCTTTCATGATGCTGCACTCCTTTGATGTTCAGGATGGCCCGCGGTATGCCCGCCCTGCCAGAAACCTGGCGGGGCGGGCCGGCTGTTCTTCGGTGCCTATGCCGTGCGGGCGATGAGATTCCTATGGTTCGCTTGTGTTGTTTCTTGTGTCAGGAATTGAGAGAAAAGCGGGTGGGGAAAAGTCGCTTTGCTTGCGGCCCGTCCGGCGCTCTTCGGAACAGTTTGTTTGCGGATCAGAACAGCGATGCCACGCTGCTGATGCCGATGACCAGAGAGATCACGAACACAGCCGTGCCCAGAATCACCTGGTAGGGCTTGTTCTTGTGCTTGCCCATCACGCTGGAGCGGCTGGCCAGGTACAGCAGCACGAACACGCTGACCGGCAGGAACACGCCGTTGACTGCCTGGGCCGCCATGATGATGGTGAGGGGGTTGAAGCCGGTGGCCGTACCCACGATGCCGCACAGCACGATGGCAACGTTGGTGAAGAAATAGCGCTTGTCGCTGCGATCCAGCTTCCAGCCGAACAGACCGGCCAGCACGTAGGAAACGCCCAGCGGGGTGATGACGGCGCTGGAGATGCCGGCGCAGATCAGGCCGATGGCCAGGAAGGGAACGGACAGGTTGCCCAGCAGGGGCTCCAGCTGTGCGGCCATGTCGATGGCGGAGTTGACTTCCATGCCGCGCATCACGGTGCCGGCGGTGATCATGACCGCGCCGGTGATGAAGCCGCCGATGATCATGGAGCAGCGCACGTCAAACTCGGCCAGGGGGATCTGCTCGGGGTCCTTCCAGGTCTGGCGCGAGCTGGTGGCGTGGATGAACAGGTTGTAGGGAACCACGGTGGTGCCGATGAGGGCCACGCAGGTCATGATGGCGCCGCCGGGAACGGTGGGGATCACACCCTGCAGCACTTCGCCCCAGTTGGGCTTTACTACGAACATGGTCACGCAGAACACCACGGCCATCACGCTGACGCAGACGGTCAGCAGCTTTTCCAGCCACTTAATGGCGTTCTGATGGGCGTTCAGGAACAGGATGCACACGCCCCAGATGGGTGCGATGATACGGGAAGGCACGCCGGTGAGGGCCGAAATGCCGATGGCCGTACCGGTCAAATCGCCGCTCATGTAGGCCACGCCGCCCAGAATGATGGCGGCGGACACCAGCGCCACCATAAAGTTGCGCAGGGCCGGGCGGTCTTTGAATTCGGTCACCAGGTTTTCGGCCAGGCCGTTCTGGGTAACAATGCCCAGGCGGGCCGCCATGCCCTGCATGATGATCACGGCGATCACCGAGAATACCACGCACCACAGCAGCTGGTAGCCGTAAGCCGCACCGGCGCGGGTGGAGCTGGTAACGGTGCCGGGGCCGATGAACGAGCCAACCACCAGCAGGCCCGGGCCCATGGCCTTGATTTTGTCCTTTAACGTATACTTCTTGGTGGGGGTGTTGGTTTTTTCTGCCATAACAATTCCTCTCTCGTTTGCGGGTCGTCCTTCGCATGCCCATTATTGTACTAGGTAAACGGGTAATGTGGTAGTACAAAAAAGCAAGAGTTGGTTATCGTCGCGAGCGATAGCATCTGCTTAAATCATGGGTATTCTGGACGCGAAAGCGGAGCGCAGGTCAACGGGCAGCGTTTGCGCCGTTCTCTTTGCCAGTTCCGCGTTCGTCCCTGGTTTTGATCCCCTCTCCATTTGAGTGGCGTTCGTTATTGTCAAATGGCCGTTTGAACTTGACTTTATTATGACAAATCCTCAGAGATTGTCAATAAAGTCAAACGAGTTTTTGATATTATCAAACGTCAGAGCCGAATTTTGGCTGAATCGCCAAATTGCACCCCGGATTCCTGTTCTATTTCCCGGTTTTGTGGTTTGACAATGTCAAACATCTTTCGTCTTGTTCCGCTTTATGCTATAATCATTTTTAAGAAATAGGAACCGCCGGGCCGCCCGGCAAGGAGATTCACCACCATGGAAAAGACCAGCACCGGAAAGATCATTCAGTCGGTTCAGCGCGCCATCGACATTCTCAACTGCTTTGACGATCTGAACACCGCCCTGACCCTCGGGCAGATCAGCGAGCGCCTTGCGCTGAACAAAAGCACCGTACACGGAATTTTAAACACCCTGCACTGCAACGATTTTGTGCGGCAGATCCCCACCGGCCAGTACATGCTCGGCCCGGCCATGCTGGGGCGCCACCACCAGGAGGGCGAGGTGCGCCGTAAGGTGCTGCTGGAGTGCGCCCGCGACACCATGATCCACATCGCCAACGAGTACCATGTAAACTGCAGCCTGTTTGTGCTGGATGTGGACGAATTGGTCATTGTCAAACGCTTTTTGCCGGAGCACGCCATGTACACCGTCAACTGCTCCGCCGACAGCTACATCAACCCCCTGTACTGCACCGCCTCGGGCAAGATCCTCCTGTCCACCATGAGCAGCGACGAGTTGGACACCTACCTGAAAAACCACGAGCTGATCGCCCACACCGCCAACACCATCACCACCAGAGAGCAGCTGATCCGCGCGCTGGACGCCATCCGCGCCGAGGGCTACGGCATTGAAAACGAAGAGCTGGGCATGGGCGTTTCGGCCCTGTCGGCGCCCATCTGGGACGCCGCCCACAACCTGGCCGCCACGGTCAGCGTCACCGGCATTTCCTACCTGCTGAACAGCCGCCGCCGGGAGATCATCGACGAGATGAAGGCCCTCACCGCCCGCATGGAGAAAAAGCTGTTCTGAACATCCCGCGGGCATTTTTGCAAAAGAGTTGACCCTGTGCCGCAAATTTGCTATAATAACTGGGCAGACCGTCCGGCATTTTGCCCCGGCCGCCCATTTCATGGAGATGTATCGAAGTGGTCGTAACGAGAACGACTCGAAAGTTTGCATCCAACAGGTCACCTTGTCCGCAGAAAATCCCATAACGGCGGGCTTTATCGGGTATCGCGTACCCAGCATTTCATCGTTATCTTGCATCGAAATCTCGCATTTTTCCAAACGCTATGCGGGGCGGTGCGATAAAAACTAAATAAGCAGACGTATCGAAGCGGTCGTAACGAGATTGACTCGAAATCAATTTGACAGCAA
>CAKSWY010000028.1 GCA_934513685.1 uncultured Oscillospiraceae bacterium
AAGCTGGCCCGCCGCGCCACCGGCTCCCCCATCGTCACCGAGATCATGAACACCGAGCACCTGCCCCTGTTCGAGAATGTAGACCTCATTCAGGTGGGTGCCCGCAATATGCAGAACTTTGAGCTGCTCAAGGCCGTGGGCCGCCAGAAAAAGCCGGTGCTGCTCAAGCGCGGCCTGGCCAACACCCTGGAAGAGTTCGTGATGAGCGCCGAGTACATCATGGCCGAGGGCAACGAGAACGTCATCCTCTGCGAGCGCGGCATCCGCACCTTTGAAACCAGTATGCGCAACACCTTGGACATCTCCGCCGTGCCCATGCTCAAGCACATGACCCATCTGCCCGTCGTTATTGACCCCAGCCATGCCGCCGGTATTGCCTGGATGGTGGAGCCTCTGGCCAAGGCCGCCGTGGCCGTGGGTGCCGATGGCCTGATGATCGAGGTGCACAACGACCCCGCCCGCGCCAAGTGCGACGGCGCCCAGAGCCTGACCCCCGACGCCTTTGACGCCCTGATGGCCCAGCTGAAGCCGGAGCTGGAGTTCTTCGGCAAGACCCTGAACTGAGGCGCGGCCCCGCCGCGGTTTGCCCTTCCCGTTCGGACGATTTAAAAATGCACACAGCCGGTGCCCGCCTGAAACGCCAGGCGGGCACCGGCTCTTTCTGTCTATCGTTGTATATTGTATATGTCTATGCGCGGATGTGCGCATAGATGCCGCAAAACGCCGCAGGCCGAAGCCCTTTCAAAAAGGCTTCGGCCTGCGGCGTTCGCAACTTTTATAGGTAAGAAACGGAGAAAAGAGAGGAGAATGTCAAGCGTTCTTGGGGTGCTTCTTGCGGTGCTCCATCACAAACGGCGCACAGATGGAGACCACCATCATCAGCATCAGCGCAAGGCAGATGGGCCGCTGGAAGAAGGTGGAGAACATCGCACCCAGGTCGTTGTCGTACAGGATCAGGCCCTGCTGCAGTGCTTCCTCGGCAATGTCTCCCAGGATCATGCCCAGCACAATGGGCACCACGTTGAACTTGTAGGTCTTGAGCAGATAGCCCACCACGCCGAAGATCAGCATGGCGTACACATCGCGGATGTTGCCGCGCACGCCGTAGCAGCCGATCAGGCTCAGGTTCAGCACGCAGGCCGCCAGTACATTCTGCGGGGTCAGGGTCACGCGGGCGAAGTACTTTGCGCCCAGCAGGCCGATGATCACAAAGGCCACGTTGGCCAGAAACAGCGCCATGATGAAGGGATAGGTGATGTTCTTGCCGGTGGTGAACAGGGAGTATCCGGGGGCCAGGCCGTGAATGGTCAGGCCGGACAGCAGAATGGCCGTGGTGGCGTTGCCGGGAATGCCCAGCGTCAGGGTGGGAATCAGGGTGCCGCCGGTCACGGCGTTGTTGGCCGCCTCACAGCAGGCCACGCCCTCGCGGGAGCCGTCGCCGAACTGATCCCGCTCCTTCGAGAACATCTTGCCCATGTTGTAGGAAACATAGCTGGAGACGTCGCCGCCGGTGCCGGGGATCACGCCCACCACAATGCCGATGAGGGCAGAGCGCAGGTAGGTGATGGGGTAGCGGAAGAAGTCCTTCAGGTGGAACCGAGAGGATTTGTAACGGGCAATGTCCTCCGGGTTTGCGGGCTTGATGGCGTCCTTCAGGGTGCCGAACACCTGCGACACGCTGAACAGGCCGATGACCGCGGGAATCATGGTGATGCCGCCCATCAGGTAGGTGCTGCCGAAGGTAAAGCGTGCCTTGCCCAGCACCGGGTCCATGCCGACGCAGGCGATCAGCAGGCCCATGCAGCCCATCATCAGGCCCTTGAGAATGCTCTTGGTGGACAGGGAGGCAATGATGGTCAGGCCGAAGGCCGCCATCAGGAACTTCTCCTGTGCACCGAAGTTGAAGGCCCATTTTGCCATCACCGGCGCGAAGAACAGCAGCGCCACGGTGCTGGCCTGGCCGCCCCAGAAGGAGGCCACCGCCGCCTCGGTCAGCGCCTCGTGAGCGCGGCCGTGTTTGGTCATGGCGTAACCGTCCATGGCGGTGGCGGCCGCGGCCGCCGTGCCCGGCGTGTTGATCAGAATGGCGGAAATGGAGCCGCCGTACATGGAACCGCAGTAGATCGCGCCCAGGAAGATCAGGGCGGTGGAAGCGTTCCAAGTATAGGTCAGCGGAATGAGGATCGCAATGCCCATGGTGGCGGTAAAGCCGGGCAGTGCGCCCACAATGATGCCCACTACGGTGCCCAACAGGATCACCGCCAGGTTGGTGGGGGCCAGCGCCTGGAGGAAATAGGTCAGAATGTCCTGCATCGCTGCGCCTCCTTTACATCAACAGGGCCTTGGGGAAGTGGATGCCCAGGAACTTGAACAGGAAATAGAAAATCAGGCCGAATACAATGCCCACCACAATGTCCGTAAGGATGCTCTTTTTGCTCTTGTGGGGGTCAAACACAATGGCGATCACGCACAGTGCGGCGGAGGAACTGACCAGGAAGCCCAGCGTCGTCAGCCCGGCGATCCACAGCAGCATAATGCCCAGCAAAATCAGACTGCGCTTGGTCTGTTCCGGGGTCAGGGCCCACAGCTTTTCCTGCTTGTCGTCCGCTTTGCTCCATTTGATGCCTTCCAGAAGGATCTCCAGCCCGGACAGGACCAGGCCCACCGTACAGATGATCTCAGGCCAGTAAGCGGCCGTATCGTTCAGGCGACCTGCCTGAATCAGGAAGAACAGGAACACGGCGGCGCAGATGAGGGAAGAAATACAATTTCGTTTTTGCATACTGCTCTGCCTTTCTCAAAAAGACGGACCGCTTTCCAATTTCTCGCGGTCCGTCGTGCGGTTCAATCAGCCCATTGCGGCCAGAACCGGCTTTGCGTTTTCAATGGCCTGCTCAGCCTGAGCATCCATCTCCGCGCCGGTGCCGAAGCTGGGCACAAAACCGGCGGCAGTGGCCTCGGCCACAAAGGATTCGTCGGTCAGCACGGTCTTGACGGCCGCCTCAAAGGCAGCAACGGCCTCGGCGGGCACGTCCTTGTTGTAGAAGAAGCCGGCCATGTTGTTGGTCTCGTAGCCCTCGTAGCCCAGGTCGGCCAGGGTGGGAATGTCCTTCAGGCTGTCCACGGTGGACTTGCTGCCCAGGTTGATGACGCCATGGTTGTCCTCACGGGCCAGCAGGTCGGCCTCGCCGTAGACGGCCGCATCCACCTCGCCGCCCATCATGGCGGTGTAGCAGTCGGCGGTGCCGCCGGAGTACGGCACGGAAGTGGCTTCCAGGCCCTCGCCCACCAGGAAGGAGGCAAACGCCAGATGGCCGTTGCCGCCGTTGCCCACGTTGGCGTAGGTGAACTTACCGGGGTTGGCCTTGATGTAGTCCAGCACGTCCTGCGCGTTGGCCATGGGGTTGGAGTCCGCCATGATCAGGTACATGGGCTGGCTGGAGGTGCGGGCCACGCTGGTCAGATCGTCGTAGGTGTAAGCGGTGTCGCCGCCCAGGGGCTTGTACACCACGGGGGTGGCCAGGCTGTACAGAATGGTGTAGCCGTCCGCCGCGTAGTTGTTCAGATACTCGGTGGTGCCGATGGTGCCGGAACCGCCCTCGGAGTTCACGATGACCAGCGTCGTGCCCAGAGCCTTCTCCAGCTTGGACTGTATCAGGCGGATCTGGTTGTCGGTGGCGCTGCCCGCCTTAAAAGGAACAATGACCGTGACCGGCTGGGTGAACTTGAACTCGCCGGACTCGGAACCGGCCTCGGAAGAGGCAGCGGCGCTGGAGGAGGACGCTCCGCCGGAGCAGGCGGCCACGGACAGGGCCATCACTGCAGCAAGCGCCAGGGAAAGCAGCTTTTTCATAGTTTTTAACCTCACTTATCAAATGAACGGTGCGCCGCACCGCACCCGGTGCCGGCCGACCGTACAGAATCTTTGGTTGTTCCGATTACTTATAACGGGCGCGGAACAGGGGGCGCAGCTCGGAAATGGGTGCCTTGGACTCGATCAGCTCACGCATCCGCTCCTCGGAGGCGGCGATCTTCAGGCACTCTTCCAGCACAGGCTCAGCCAGCTCATAGGGCACGATGCAGACGCCGGAATCGTCGGCCACCATCAGGTCGCCGGGGATGACCAGCTTACCGCACAGGGTGACGGGGCCGTTCATCTCCACGCACTCCATCCGGTATTTGCCGGTGATCTGGGTGGTGCCGCAGGAGAACACGGGGTAGTTGTACTCGCGAATGGAGGAAACGTCGCGGCAGCAGCCGTTGACGATGTTGCCTGCAAAGCCGCAGCTCTTGCCCACGGTGCAGCTCTGGCCGCCCATGTTGGACACATCCAGGTTGCCGCCGAAGTCGGAGACCAGCACGTCGCCCGGCTCGCCCAGATAGTAGATGTCGCGGGTGGACATGGCGATGAAGTCATGGTCATGGGCGCCCTGGGTGGGGGTCTTGCGCACGGGGATGTTGCGGATGGTCACGGCGGGGCCGCAGATCTTGCTGCCGGGGATGACCGGCTTCAGGTAAGAAGTGGGGATGGCGCCGTCAATGCCGTAGCTGTCCAGCACGTCGGAAACGGTGGTGGACATATCCTCCATGGAGAGGTAGCCGTCGATGATCTCCTTGCTCACACGGGGGAACTTGATCTTGGTGATGCGCTCGCGGGGAACCAGACCCCAGATGCGGCCGGCCGCCTCGTACTCGGCGTAGTCCTTGTCGCGCTGTGCGCGCTGTTCGGCAACTTCCTTGTTGTAAACTTCAACCTGGCTCAGATCCATGTTACTGCACTCCTTTGAATGTGTTTTCTATGTCGATTTTGCAATTCCCTATTAGGAAACTTCATCTGCCGATATACTAACACATTCGCAAATCCGCCGCAAGCGTTTCTCGCATTCTTACGGCATTTTCGGAGGCCTGCCCAGTTTTCCGGTTCTTCTTTTGTGTATTTCAGAAAACGCAGTTTCTTTATGGAGAACAACGTCATTTCCTGTTTCAATTTTCCGCACTTCCGCCCCGGGTTTTGCCCGGCGCACTGCCTTTGGTTTCATGGCCAAAGCGGTCAGGCCTCGCCGTTCATGTCCCCCTTCATCAGGTCCTCCGACATCTCTTCGGCGATCTCCTTGACCAGGAAAATGTACCGCTCCTTTTTGGCGTCGTCCACCCGCATACGGGGCGCGCCCACCGAAATGGCGGCCCAGACGCTGCCGCTGCCGTTGTGAATGGGTGCGCCGATGCCGATGGTCTCGATGTTCAGCTCGCCGTCGCTGATGGCATAGCCCTGCTTGCGAATCCGCTCATATTCCTCCAGCAGGGCCGCCGGGGAGGTGATGGTGCGCTCGGTAAAGGCCGTCAGCGGTTCTTCCATCAGGCGCTTGCGGATCACCGCCTCGTCCTGAAAGGCCCCCAGCACCTTGCCGGTGGCGCCGGCATACAGGGGGCGCTCCTGCCCGACACGGCCGGCCACCCGCACCAGCTGCAGGCTCTCCTCCCGGTAAACCAGATTGGCCTTGCCGTTGATCAGCATGCTGAACGAGGCATTTTCCCCGGTGAGATCCCGCAGGCGCACCAGATAGGGCTTCACCATGCGGGAAAGGCCGATGCGCTCCTCATAGGTTTTGCCCAAAATGTAGATGGCGGGGCCGAGGGTGTACTTGTGGCTGCTGGTCTGGGCCGCCAGCCCACTCTGCACCAGGGCGGTGAGCAGTTTGAAGGTGCCGCTTTTGCTGCATTCGATCCGCCCGCCCAGATCCGTCACACTGTGAACATAAGGGGGCTGCCCCAGCAGCTTGAGAAGGGCCGCTGTTTTTTCCGATGAATTCATGGTTTGCTCTCCTTTTTGCGTGATGACTTCATTTTAAGTTTGTTTCCTATACGTTGTCAAGTTTTTATTATTAGAGAACAATTCTTGATTTTCACGCACTGTGTTTTCTTTGATTTTGGAATTTCCCGGTTTTGGTTTGCGACATGGCTCTTTCACCGCCAGTTGCCCCGCCGGGCAGTTTCCGGTATACTTATCTCAGTGTGCGGCCATACTATCCCCAGGGCCGCCGCAAGGAGGTTCGTACCATGAAAGCACACATTTCCCATACCGCCAAATCCACCGCACAGGGCCTTGTGTGGGGCATTCAGCCGGGCAGCGCCGATTGGCAGGCGCTGGAGGCCGCTGCGGTCCCCTTCGGCATAGCGCTGCGGGCCGTTGCCCCCAGCCAGGCCGACAGCACCGTCTCCCGCCTGCTGGGCGGCAGCGGCAAAGCGCTGAGCCAGCCCGCCCAATCCCTGCCGCAGGTTCCGGCTCTGGTGCTGGCGGGCATCAAGGACCCGGCGCTGGATGAATTTCTGGAGGCGCTGAAGGCCAGCGGGGTGAACATCCCCCTGAAAGCGCTGGCCACCGCCACCAACCTGGCCTGGCCCTTCTCCCGGCTGCTCACCGAGCTGGCCGGCGAGCACGCCGCCCTGACCGGGAACCGGGTCTGAGCACCGCCTTTGGGAATGAGGGGAACCGGCCCAGCCGGCCCCATGCGCTTCTTTTCTGTACAACACCTTGTGGAACCGCAGCGAAAGTCTGCCTTTCGCTTTTGTGCGCCCACAGGTTTGGCAGGCGCTGCCTGCCGCAGGAAAGGAGCGATTTTTTTCGTATGATGAAACAACGCATCTGCCGCCCCCTGGTTCTGGCCTTGGCCGGAGCACTGGCCCTCACGGGCTGTTTTGGCCGGGGCAATGGTTCGTCCTCGTCCGCCTCCCCCGCCCCATCGGCTTCGGCCGCCTCTTCCGGCGCGGGCACCAGCTACGCCGCCGGGGGTACAGGGCTGGCCCTCACCGCCAAAACCAGCGGCATGGACCCCTTTGACGGCGAGGCCGGGTACGCCCAGGCGGACGTGACCGCCACCGCCGTTCTGCTGGACGGGGAGGGCCGCATTGCCGACTGCATCATTGATATGGTGCAGGCAAAACTCCCGGTGGATGACTCCGGCCAGCTGGGCTTTACGGCGGCGGACGCCTTCCCCACCAAGCGGGAGCTGGGGGACGACTACGGCCTGCGCCAGGCCAGCGGCATCGGCCGGGAATGGGACGAGCAGGCGGAGGCCTTCTGCGCCTATGTGAAGGGCAAAACGCCCATGGAGGTGGCGGGCATCGCCGCGCCCGGCGGCCATGCGGCCGACCCGGATCTGGCCGCCGGCTGCACCATTGACATCAGCGAATTCCAGCAGGGAGTGCTGGCCGCCTGCGAAAACGCCGTGCCCATGGGCGCTTCCCCCGAGGACACCCTGACGCTGGGCCTCGTCACCCGGGCGGACGGCATGGCCGCCACCGCCCAGCAGGCGGGCACCGCCCGGGCCACCACCACCGTGGCCGCCCTCACCCTGAACAGTGAGGGCCGCATCACCAGCGCCCGGCTGGATGAGACCGAGGCGGGCTTTGGCCTGAGCGCCGCCGGGGTGCTGAGCTACCCCGAGGCCCTGCTCTCCAAATACGCCCAGGGCGACGCCTATGGGGCGGACAGCCTGCTGGGCAACGGCATGGCGGACGGTTCCGCCTCCTCCGGCCCTGCGGCCGACGGCGCAGGCAGCTGGTACCGGCAGGCCGACGCCTTCGGCCGCTGGCTGAACGGCCGCACCGCCGACGAGGTAAGCGCTCTGCGGCTGGACGAGCAGGGCCGCCCCACCGATCAGGACATTCTGGCGGGCACGGCCATGCCCATCGAAAATTTCGTGAAAGCCATTCAGAAGGCTTGCGAAAACGCCGACAAACCGGTAAACTAAAGCAGGGCTGCTGTTTTGCAGCCGCTGCCCAACAGGTTTTTTCACCCTGCGGCCGCATTTCGCCGCGGGGTGCTTTTTTGTTTTTCCGCACTTGCGCAATTTGAAGGAGCGTTCCCATGAAGCGTTTTCGTTTTTCACGGGGGATCCGGGGGCTTTGCGCCGCCCTGGCCCTCTGCCTGGCGCTGCCCGGCTGTGCCGCCGGGCAGGCTTCCGCCGACCCGGCCATGAAGGGCTGGAAGCAGTATTCCATCGCCTGGTTTGACGTGTTCGACACCGTGACCCAGGTGCAGGGCTACGCCGAAAGCCAGGAGGCCTGGAACGAGCAGATGACCCGGCTGCATCAGGACCTGACCCACTACCACCAGCTGTTCGACATCTACAACCACTACGACAGCATGACCAACCTGTACGACCTGAACCAGACCGCCGCCGAAGGGCCGGTGGCCGCCGAGCCGGAGATCCTTGACCTGCTGGCCCAGGCCAAGGAAGTGTACGCCCTCACCAACGGGCGCACCAATGTGGCCATGGGGCGGCTGCTGGCCCTGTGGCACGACGCCCGCACCGCCGCCGAGGCCGACCCATCGGCGGCGTTCCTGCCGGACGAAGCCGCGCTGGAGGCGGCCGCCGCCCACCGGAACATCGACGACCTGATTCTGGACGAGGACGCCGGCACCGTCTATTATGCCGACCCGGAGCTTCAGCTGGACGTGGGCAGCATCGGCAAGGGCTACGCGGTGGAGCAGGTCGCCCAGGCGGCCGAGGCGCGGGGGCTGACCAGCGCCCTCATCAGCGTGGGCGGCAACCTGCGGGCCATCGGCCACAAGCCGGACGGCAGCGCCTGGACCGGCGGCGTGGAAAACCCCTGGGGCGGGCAGGACATTCTGGCCGCGCTGGAGCTGCCCGAGGGGGCCAGCCTGGTGACCAGCGGCGATTACCAGCGCTACTTTGAGCTGGACGGCGTGCGCTACCATCACCTCATTGACCCCGAGACCCGTTACCCCGCCGCCTACTTTGACTCGGTCACGGTGCTGTGCAGCGACTCCGGCCTGGCGGACGGCCTTTCCACCGGCTTGTTCTGCATGAGCCTTGCCGATGGGCAGGCCCTGGTGGAGCAGCTGGACGGGGTGGAAGCCCTCTGGGCCAGCCCGGACGGCAGCGTGGTCACCTCCAGCGGGTGGAGCGCCCACGCCATGAGCTGAACCGTAAAGGCCCAATCAATTGAAACGCCGTAAAACGTGCTGAGAAACAATAAAAGCGCCCGGATCGGGGCGGTTCCTCTGATTGGAACTGCGTCTCGATCCGGGCGCTTTTTGTTGTGTTTTCGGCTGTGTATCCGGCTTATTACGGGGCCGCATAGCAGGCGGGCACGGCGGCCAGCCCACCTCTTTCAAAGGGCAGACCCGGCTTCCGCGATTTCTCAGCAATCCGCCCCCACCGCCACAAGATACTTGTAGATCTGCATCTTGTTTTCCTCGTACAGGCCGATGTCCTCATACAGCTTTTTGTAGTAGGTGAACAGCGCGGCCTTGGTGGCCACCACTCCCACCATGTTTTTCAGGCCGACTTTGGTGGCCACCAGGCTGCCGGGGGTTTTCACGTAGTAATACACCGGCACCGGCACCGAGACGAACCGCTCGGCGTAGCGGATGTATTCCAGATTGAACAGCAGGTCCTCGCTCCAGTCCAGCTCTTCGCTGCACGCCAGGCCGTGCTCCTCCACCAGGGCACGGCGGTAGAGTTTGTTCCACATCACGCCATAGAAAAAGCTGGCGGGCTGCTCCATCAAATGCACGGCAAAGCCCTTTTTGTCGTAAAAGCCCGGGGCCAGAAAGCCGCGCAGGGTCACCTGCTCTTTTTTGTAAATGCCGTCGATCTCCAGCTTGGTCACGTTTTCCACCCGGAAATAGGGGGCGATGACCATGTCCGCCTGATGTTCCACTGCGGCCGTTACCAGCGTTTCGGTGGCGGTGGGCTCCAGATAATCGTCGCTGTCGGCAAACTGCAGGTACTCGCCCCGGGCCAGCTTCAGCCCCAGGTTGCGGGTGGCCGAAACGCCCCGGTTGTCCCGGTCCAGCAGAATGATGCGGTTGTCGATCTTGGCGTACATTTCGCACACCTGCAGGCTCACATCCCTGCTGCCGTCGTTCAGCAGAATGATCTCGATGTTCTGGTAGGTCTGGCGGCGGATGCTTTCAATGCAGCGGGCAATGTGGCTGGCCGCATTGTACACCGGCACAATGATGCTGACCAGCGGCTGTTTGTTTTCCGGCATGGGTGTTCGCTCCTTTTCTTGCCGCGCACAGGGCGGCCCCGGGGTGGATTCAGCAAAGCCCCCGGCGTTTTTTAAAAACGCCGGGGGCTGTTTTTTCATGGTTCTGCGGCCGGCGGTGCAGGGCCTTTGCAGGCGCCCGCCCAAAGGGCCGGTTCTCACTTCTGCGGGTGCAGAATGTTCCGCCAATCCAGGTCGCCCCGCTCCAGGCCATGGATCAGGACCTCGGCGGTGGCAATGTTGGTGGCAAGAGGAATGTTGTGCACGTCGCACAGGCGCAGCAGATTCAGCTCGTTCGGCTCATGGGGCTTCGCGTTGATGGGGTCGCGGAAGAACAACAGCAGGTCGATCTCGTTGCAGGCAATGCGCGCTGCGATCTGCTGGTCGCCGCCATGGGTACCGGACAGGAAGCGCTGGATGGGCAGGCCCGTGGCCTCGCTGACCATCTTTCCCGTAGTGCCCGTGGCCACCAGCGTATGCTGGCTCAGCACGCGGCAGTATGCGATGCAGAACTGCACCATCAATTCTTTTTTGGAATCATGGGCAATCAGTGCAATGGTCATCCAAACTCATCCTCCAGTCGTCGTTTCTTAGTTTCTGGTGCTCAGCGCACCACCAGGGGAACCAGTTCCCCCTGCAGGCGGGCCGCCAGGGCGTCCACCGCACGGTAGGCCGTGCAGCCGGCCGCCAGGGGCTGGCCCTGGGCTGCGGCACGCTGAACCTCAGCGCTCTCGGGCAGCACCGCAATCAGCTGCACCGCCACGGTATCAATGCATTCGTCCAGGTCGCGCACACCGCTGGTGCGGAAGCTGTCGGCCCGCACCCGGTTCACCACCAGGCGCACCGTGTGCATTCCGCCGTCCAGCAGGGCATCCGCCGCAATGCGGCCATCCCGCAGGGCCACCGGATCCGGGGTAAGCACCAGCAGTGCCCGGTCGCTCACCCGGGCGGCAGCCTGAAAGGCCTCGCCCATGCCGGCGGCGGTGTCCAGAATAATTTCGTCAAAATAATCGGTCATCCGTTTGGTGAGCACTTCCAGGGCATCGCCCCGCACGGCCCCACCCTCATAGGGGGCGCTGATCACCGACAGCCCGGGATAGATGGGGCTTTCCACCACGGCTTTGCTGCCCTCGCACCGGCCGCTGAGCACATCCTCGATGTCATATACGGTTTTGCCGTACACGCCCGCAATGATGTCCACACTGCGCAGGCCGGAATCCAGCTCAATGAGCAGCACTTTTTTGCCCCGGGCGGCCAGCCGGCTGCCCAGAAGCACCGACACGGTGCTCTTTCCGGTGCCTCCTTTTCCGGAGGCGATCATGGTGACTTTCGGTTCGATCCGCATGAAGCAGCCCTCCAACGCTCCCCTTCCAGCAGGGCAAGCGCCAGCTGCCAAACGGCACAAAACAAGCGGCCTTCCCAAGCGCAGCACAATTGTACAAAAGGGGAGGCACAGCTTGTCGTTTCCCACCGTTTCAGAGGGATTCCCTCAGTATCATAGTATCACAGTTTTTTGGTGTGTGCAATAGTAATTTTGTTTAAATATATACAATCGTCTCATTCAACTTTCGCAAACACCATCGTTTTAACGCAAAAAAGTCACACTTTAGGGCAGCAAGGTGCCCGCCGCCTCGCTGTTCAGGCTGTTGGACTGATCGAAGAAATACGCATTGAACACATCTACGGCAATTTGTGCAATGTTGGAGCCGCCGCCCGACCATTCCACCACCGCGGCAATGGCGATCTGCGGGTCCTCCACCGGGCCGTAGGCCACGATGACGCCGTTGTTGTAGTTGGCGCGGCCGCGGCCGGTGCCGTAGGTCTCGGCGCGCTGGGGGCTGCCGGTTTTCACGGCGATGGTGTAGGGGTAGTTCGAGGTGGCGCTGGTGTACTTGGCCGCGCCGATCATGCCCTGTTCAATGGCGTCAAAGGCACCCACGTTGTCCACAATGGTGTCCTCCACCACCGGGTCCATCGTCTCCAGAATCTCACCGGTGTTGGTGTCTCGGAAGCCCGCCACCATATGGGTGCGGTAGCGCACGCCCTTGTTGGCGATGGTGGCGGCGTAGGTGGCCAGCTGCACCGGCGTAACCATGGTGTTGGCCTGGCCGATGGCCGCCTGAACGATCAGGCTGCTGGTGAAGTTTTCATCCTGCGGGGTGGTGAGCCAGCCGGTGGACTCGCCCACCTCCACGCCGGTCTGCACTGCAAGGCCCAGGCGCTGGGCCATGGCGTTGTAAGTTTCCAGCCCGGTGCGCACGCCGGTGTCATAGAAGAAGATGTTGCAGCTGTATTTCAGGGCATCGCTCACCGCAATGGGGCCGCTGTGGCCGTGCTGCAGGCAGGTGGGGCGATAGTCGTAATACACGTAGGGGTTCACGCAGTTCACCGTGCTGGTGGGGGTGATCACCCCGTTCAGCAGGCCCGCCGCCGCCACGGCCGGCTTGAAGGACGAGCCGGGGGTGTACAGGCCGTTGAAGGCCCGGTTCAGCAGCGGGCTGGGGTCCTGCGCCGCCAGGTCGCTGTAGGTGGTGCTGTACTGGTTCAGGTCATAGGTGGGATAGGTGGCCGTGGCCAGAATGCCGCCGGTCTTTACGTCCAGCACCACAACGGCACCGGCGTTGGCCTCCTGACCGCTGTGGACGGGCTTGGTCTGCTGCAGGGTGAGAATGCGGTTCTCCAGGGCGGCCTGCACCTCTTTCTGGAAGTCTGCATCCACGGTGAGCATCACGGTCTGACCGGGCTGCGGCTTTTCCACCACCTGGCTGGACTGGATCACCCCGTCCGAATCCTTCACCACCTGCAGCGAGCCGTCCTGGCCGCGCAGCCGATCCTCATACACGGCTTCCAGGCCGCTGCGGCCGATCAGGTCGTTCATGGCGTAGCCCTTGCGGCGCAGGGCGTAATCGTCCGCTACCCACTGCTCCCGCAGAATCTTGCCCACCGAGCCCAGCACATGGGGCAGCACGGTGCCGTCCGGGTAGCTGCGCATGGAGGTCTCCACAATCTCCGCGCCGCCCAGGCTCAGGCTGCGCTCCTTCACGGTGGCCACGGTGCGGTCGCTGATGCCGGTGGCCAGGGTAAAGTTGGTGTAGTTGGAATAGTCCTCGCTGGTCATCTGGCAGCGAATTCCGCCCAGAATGCGCTGCCAGGCCGGTTCATAGTCCTCCAGTTCATACTTGGCCACAATGGCGCTCATCACCTCGTCGGCGGTGGCGTACTGCTGCAGGCCCAGGTTGGTTTTGATGGCGGCCAGGCGGTTCTGGTCCGAGGTATTGTCCCCGTCGGTAAAGCTGTAATGGCCGTCCGCGTCCGGGCTGCTGATGGGAGTGGCGTCGTTCCAGGCGTCCCCTGAGGTCTGCAAAATCTCCACCAGCGTTTTCAGGGTACCGTTCAGGTCGTTTTCGCCCAGCATCAGGTTGTTCATCACCAGATTGTAGCCGGTGGTGTTGGTGGCCAGGCTGCGGCCGTAGCAGTCCACAATTTCGCCGCGGGCTGCCGTGATGTTGAAGCGGTACGAGGTGGTGTTGTCCGCCTGCTCCAGATAGTGATTGCCCTCAATGACCTGCAGGTACACCAGGCGCAGCAAAAACAGCACCAGCACCGCCGAGGCCAGAGCGATCATCAACACCACGCGGGGCTGCTGATTCTCCGGTTTGTTCTTCATGGGCTTCGGTCTCCTTTCCGGCCTGCCGATGGTGTGCAGGCCCGCCGCCCTTTACAGGCCCTGCTCCGGGGTGGTGCGGCTGCGAATGGCATCCACCGCCAGCAGGATCAGGGGCGACACCACGCCGGTGAACACCGCCGTGGGCAGAGTTACGGTGAGATAGCGGGCGGCCAATCCGGAATAGCCCCGCATCAGATCATAAAACAGAAAATCTTCGCTGAGCACCAGCACGGCGCACAGGCTGACCACCAGGGCAAAGTTCAGGCGGCTGATGCGCAGATACAGCCGGATGAGCACCGCCGAGGCAAAGCACAGCACCAGCAGGCTCAGGGCCAGAAGGCCCACCACCCGGCCGGAGGTGAAGTCCCACAAAAGGCCGACCCCGGCCCCGAAGCAGGCCCCCGGATACTCGCCCTCCCGCACGGCCACCGCCAGGCACAGCGGCAGCAGAAACACCGGCTTTGCCGCCCCGATGGCGAGAAAGCCCGGTGTGGTCTGGGCGGCGGCGCACAGCAGCGCCAGCAAAACATACAGCAGCCAGCGCACGGTGGTTTGCAGGTTGCGTCTGCGCCGTGATTCCATGGTGCGTTTTCCTCCTTACGTGCATCGAAGCCGGAACGCCAAACGGCCCGGCTTTGCGGCCGCCGTTACCGGTTGATGATGATCTGAACGTGCTTCAGGGTGAGAATGTCCTCGCCGGGCTTCACCACCGCCACGGTGGTTTTTCCGCTGGCCTCGGGCACCAGCTCCTGCACGGTGCCCACCAGAATGTCCGCCGGGAACACCTCGCCCAGACCGGTGGTAATGATCTCATCCCCCACGGTGGCCAGCGTGTCGCGGGGCAGGCCGGTAAAGGTGGTCAGCCCGTCGCCGCTGTAGGCGCTGTCGCCGGTGAGAATGCCGTTGTCCCGGGTGCGGCTCACCACACCCGCGGCGTTCAGGCTGGGGCTGAGAATGGTCAGCACCTTGGAAGAGGTCAGCCCCGGCTCCAGCACAATGCCCACCAGGTAGCCCTTATCGCTGACCACCACATCGCCTTTTTTCACATCGTTCAGCGTGCCCACGTCCACGGTAAAGCCGCCGAACTGATCCAGCGGGTCCCGCCCGATGACAAAGGCCGAGGCGTACTCAAACTCCGGGTTCTGCTCCCGGATGTTGTTCAGGTCCCGGAAGGCTTCGTTTTCCGCCTTCAGCTTGTCGTAGTCCACCAGCTGCTGGCGCAGGTCGTAGTTTTCCTGCTTCAGCTGCTCGTTCTCCTCCACGATGGAGTCGTACTCGGCGTATTTGGTCACCACGCCCGACACGCCCTCGCTGAGCAGCGCGCCGATCTTCTGAAACGGCACGGCCGCCGCGCCCAGCAGTTCCTGCGGGGCACTGGTCAGCCGGTTGTTGGCGCCGGCCCAGGCCATCATGCCCGCCAGAACCACCGCCAGGGCCACCAGAATCTTGAATTTAGCAGTGGAGAAAAAGTCTTTCACTGCGCTTCCCCCTTTCCGGGTGTTGCGGTTTTTGGGGTAAATGCAAAGCGCGGGCGGGGCCGGCTGGCCGCGCCCGCGCTTGCACCGGCGCCAAACCGATGCAACTGCATTTACAAAGTTTCGATCACTTTCCCGTTCTTCCGGGGCGGCAAGGCCGGCGGGCCGAATGGGAAAGCGCCTCAAAAAAGCCGTTTTTCAAAGCAAACGAAACCCGGCTCTTTTTTCTTCATTAGAAATGGCTGCTGTTGGAATCCAGCACATCGCCCAGTTTGTCGATGTGATCCAGCACCGCGCCGCTGCCCAGGGCCACGCAGTCCAGCGGGGTCTCGGCAACGTGTACGTCAATGCCGGTCTCGGTGGAGATCAGCTGATCCAGGCCGCGCAGCAGGGCGCCGCCGCCGGACAGGGTGATGCCGTGGTCGATGATGTCGGCGCTCAGCTCGGGCGGGGTGCGCTCCAAGGTCTCCTTCACAGCATCCACAACCTTGTACAGGCTCTCGGACAGGGCCTCGCGGATCTCCTCGCTGCCGATGGTGATGTTCTTGGGCAGGCCGTCCACCAGGTTGCGGCCCTTGATCTCCAGGGTGGTCTCCTCCTCCAGAGGATAGGCCGAGCCGATCTGGATCTTGATGTCCTCGGCGGTGCGCTCGCCGATCAGCAGGTTGTACTTGCGCTTGATGTATGCAATGATGGACTGGTCGAACTCATCGCCGCCCACGCGCACACTGCGGCTGGCCACGATGCCGCCCAGGCTGATCACGGCCACCTCGCTGGTGCCGCCGCCGATGTCCACGATCATACTGCCGGTGGGCTCGCTGATGGGCAGGCCCGCACCGATGGCCGCGGCCATGGGCTCTTCAATGATGCTCACCTGGCGCGCACCGGCCCGCAGGCTGGCCTCACGCACAGCGCGGCGCTCCACCTCGGTCACGCCGGAGGGAATGCAGATGACCACACGGGGGCCAAAGAACTTATTGCTGCCGCACACCCGCTTGATAAAGTAGCTGAGCATATTGGCAGTAATGTCGTAATCGGCGATCACACCGTCCTTCAAAGGTCGAACGGCCACAATGTTGCCGGGGGTACGGCCGATCATGGCCTTGGCTTCCTGACCCACGCCGCGCACGTCGTCGGTCTTGGTGTCCACAGCCACCACGGAGGGCTCCCGCATGACGATGCCCTTGCCGCGCAAATAAACCAGGGTGTTCGCAGTACCCAGATCAATGCCAATGTCCTTGTTGAACATAATTGTTATACTCCTTTTTCCTCTCTATACGGCTCTTGTTCCGGCAGCCGGCCGGCCCAAAAGCGCAGAGCCGCCGCCCCCACGCGGCACAAGCTCTGCTTTATATGCCCCTTCGCGGCCGGCCCGGCCGCAGAAGAGGGCACCTAGTTGCACAGCTTTATTATAACCGCAAGGGGCTGCCTTTTCAACGCTAAAGGCCGTTTTTTTCACTTTCTTCAAATTTTTTCCACAATTTTTACCAGTGCCCGTGCAACCCTGCTTACCGGAAAACCCATCACATTGTAATAACAGCCTTCCAGCCCCTCACAGAAGGCCGCCGCTCCGCCCTGAATGGCATAGGCGCCCGCCTTGTCATAGGGTTCGCCGGTGGCCGCATAGGCCTCCAGCTGGGCTTCCTCCACGGGGTAAAACTTCACTTTGGTGGTCACGGTGAACCGCTCTTCCCCGCCGGGGTAGGCGATGCACACGCCGGTGTGCACGTGGTGCTGTGCGCCGGAAAGGGCACGCAGCATCCGCAGCGCGTCCTCGTGGTCCTTGGGCTTGCCGAACACCCGGCCCGCGTAATCCACCACCGTGTCGCAGCCGATCACAATGTCCTCGGGGTGTTGGGCCGCCACCGCCCGGCACTTGGCGTCCGCCAGGGCCTGGGCCAGTTTGGCCGGGGTGGGTGCGGTGATGGCCGTCTCGTCCACCTGGCTGGTTTCCACCGTAAAATCTTTGGTAATAAGGCTCAGCAGCTCCCGTCTGCGGGGGCTGGCCGATGCCAGGATCAATGCCATGGGATGCTCCTTTTCTGAAAATGGGCGGCACACGCCGGAACCACTCTGGGGTTCAGTGTACCGCGCGCTTGAATCATTTTGGCATCCGCCGGGCCCGTTCCTTTTACTGGTACGAGCTGGGCAGACGGAATATTTCAATTTCTGTGTCGATTTTTGCCGCTGCTTCAAAAGACAGGGCCGCTCAGCGCCCGGTGGAGCCAAAGCCCCCCGCGCCCCGGTCGGTCTCGTCCAGCGTGTCGGCCTGCACAAAGGCGGCCTGCGCCACCGGCAGGATCATCAGCTGGGCCAGCCGCTCGCCGGGCTGGAGGGTATAGGTCTCACTGCCCAGGTTCACCAGCCCCACCTGAATCTCTCCCCGATAGTCGGAGTCAATGACGCCCACACCGTTGGAGAGGGCCAGCCCGTGCTTCACCGCCAGGCCGCTGCGGGCGCACACCAGCGCCACATACTCCGGCCCGGGCAGCTGAATGGCCAGGCCGGTGGGCACCATGGCCCGCCCCATGGGGGGCAGGGTCAGGGGCGCATCCAGCACGGCGCACAGGTCGGCCGCCGCCGCACCGGGCGTGGCGTAAAAGGGGGCTTTTGCCCCGGGGCGGGTCAGGCGGAAACGAACGGTGGGAATCATAACAGAACCTCTCTGAAGCAGCGTTGCTTTCATTAAAATGAGTTAGGCCGTACCCTTAAAATACAGCCCGCGGGTGAACTCCCGGTCAAAAGGGGCACGGTTTGCGATCATCTCCAGCACCTGGGCCGCGCGCTGAGGGTTTTCCAGCGTGAAGTAGGCCAGGCCGAAGTCCACCGGCAGGGCGCCGGGCTTGTCGCCCATGTAGATGGGCACCGGGTTGTAAATGGTGCGCACACCCAGGCCGCACCGCACCTGGAACACCTTGTTCTTCCGGTCGGTGAGGGTGCCGCGGCCGTTGCAGCTCTGGCAGGTGTGCCGGTTGTGCAGCGGGCAGGCCCGGGTGATCATCAGGGGCATATGGCCATAGATCATGGCCCCGCTGGGCACGCCGGGGGCAATGTACGCCATGTCGGCGGCGGTCACCTCCGGCAGGATCACCAGGCTTTTCAGCCCCAGGGCCGCATACTGGCGGGCCGCCAGATGGTTGGTGATGTTCAGCCCGAAACCGCCGGTCATCGGGGTGGCAAGGCCCCGGCCCAGCTCAAGGTGGGCCAGGTTGCCCGCCTCAAAGGCGGCAAAGCCCAGGTCGTCCGCCTCTTCCATGCGGCGGCGGGTGTCCGCCTCCAGCACGCCGAACATCACCCGAGGCAGTTCCAGCGTGACCTTATGGCTCAGTTCGGCGGGCACCTCCCCCGCCTGGGCAATGGGCAGCGTAATGCCGCCCAGCTTTTCGGCCCATTCCGGGGGCACCTGGCCCCAGCGCTCAAACCGGGCGCGCAGGCCGGGATGCACCGGCACCGTGCGGCGCACGGGGGGCTTGGGCTGCACCCCGGTGCAGGGAATCGGCGTCAGCTTCTCCCGCTGGGCCAGCAGATCTTCCAGCAGGATGCGGCGCAGCTCGTTCCACTCGCTGCCGGGCAGGTAACCCGGCTCGCCCTCCACCGTCAGCCCACCGAACACAAAGGGCGTGCCGCCGGTTTTGCCCAGCGCCCGCTCAATGCCGGGGCGCTGGTCGGTTTTGGCAGGCTGCGGCTGGCTGCGGCTCACGGCGCTGGCCGTGTGGCCCTGGCCGTCGTCCGCGGTCAGCTCCAGCCCCTCCGGCTTTGCGCAGAGGGCAAACTGAACCGGAATGCGGGAGTACTCCCGCCGGTACAGCTCCCGCAGGCCGGGCAGGGCCGCCTTGCTGGCGGCGGTGTCCTCCTGGGTGCGCACGCCGAACATCGTGCCGTCGATCTTTCCGTCGTACCAGCCGCTGGTAAAGCCGGAGCGGGAGAACGCATTCTCCAGCAGCTGCTTGTCGTAGGGTTTCTGTTCCCGGGCAGCCCGGCAGGCGGCCACCGCGGCGGCCACGTACTCGGGGGTGCGCAGGCGGCCCTCGATCTTCACGCTCACCACGCCGGCCTCCATCAGCTCGGGGATCTTATCCACCAGCGACAAGTCCTTCAGGCTCAAGTGGTAGCCCTCCTTCGCGCCGTCGGCGGCAAAGGGCAGGCGGCAGGTACCGGCACAGCTGCCCCGATTGCCGCTGCGGCCGCCCAGAAATGCGCTCATGTAGCACTGGCCGCTCACCGACATACACAGCGCGCCGTGGATGAAGCATTCCAGCTCAATGGGACTTTCGGCGGCAATGCGGGCGATCTCCCGGCCGCTCAGCTCCCGGCTGAGAATGGCCCGGGAAAAGCCCAGCCGGGCCAGTTCCTTCACGCCCGCCAGGCTGTGCACGCTCATCTGGGTGGAGCCGTGCAGCTCCAGCCCTGGGGCCACCCGTTTGGCCAGAGCCGCCGTGGCCATGTCCTGCAGGATCACCGCGTCCGCACCGGCTGCGGCCACCGCCCGGATGGCATCGGCCAGGTCCTGCACCTCGCCCGGGTACACCGTGGTGTTCAGGGCCACGTGCACCCGCACGCCGCGCCCGTGGCAGAAGGCCACCGCGTCCTTCAGGGTCTCGGCGGTAAAGTTGCCTGCGCTTTTCCGGGCGTTGAAGCCGGAAAAGCCCAGATACACCGCGTCCGCGCCGCTGTACACGGCCGCACGCAGCATCTCCTCGTTGCCTGCCGGGGCCAGAATCTCCAGCGGGGTGTTCCGGGCGCTCAATGCTGCTGCCCCTTCATCTGTTCGATCTGGCGGCGCAGCCGGGCGATCTCCTGCTGAGCCTCCTGAGTGGCCAGGCGGGCCTTGGCCGCATCCTCCAGATAATCCCGCACCTGGCCGCGCATATTGTCGGCACTCATGGTGGCCTTGCGCAGTTCGTCCAGGTAGTCCAGCGCCTTCAGCACGGCCGCACCAGTCACGCTGATGGCCTGATTCTTGGTCATCAGCTCATTCATATCCTCATCCAGACGGGTGCCCAGCTCCTGCACGTAGCTCTCCTCGTCCTCCGAAACGATCACATAGTTGGCCCCGCAGATGGTCAGCTTCACACGATTGGCAGCCATGGGTCTTCCTCCTTTTTCCGGTTCACATTTTCATTCTGTGGTTCGCCGCATGGAATGCAGCGCTTCAAACCGGCGGCCGGGCGCGGCGGCGGCAAACCTGCCGTTTTTGCCCCGCACCGGCCGTCGTATTGTATTTTTATCCGCATAAATTGTCAAATTTTCGCACAGGGCGAACATCTGGGCATATGCAGTTTTATTATAGTATAAAAACCACGGCGGGGAAAGCCTGCGCCGCAAAAAAGTTTGCCGCCCGTTCAAAAACGCCGCGGCTTCGTTGTTTCAGCCGGTCCTTCCCTGCGCCATATTTGCGCAGTTTGCCCGGTTTGACGGCCCTGAAACATCTGTATGCCGCCAGATTTTTCTTGAAACCCCGGCTCATATCCCCTATAATAAGCAATGCAGGCCGCGTTTGTTTGGTACGGCCCGCGGGACATAGGGGGAGAAGCGGGCCGCCACCCCGCCCGCAAAAGTTAGGAGTGCAGACATGAAACACTATTCCGTGAAAGAATTTGATAAGCTGCTGCGCGATAAGCTCACCAGCGAATACGGCGTCAGCCTGGAGGTTGCCAGCAACCAGCAGATCTACCGCGCGCTGGCCCTGATCAGCCGCCAGATGATGAGTGACCAGCACAAAAAGTTTTTGAGCAAGGTGCTCGCCAACGGTGAAAAGCAGGTGTACTACCTGTGCATGGAGTTCCTGATGGGCCGCAGCCTGAAAACCAGCCTGTTCAGCCTGGGCCTGAACGAAGTGGCCCAGCAGGCGCTGGCCAAGGCCGACATCAAGCTGGAAAGCATCTATGAGGAAGAGCCGGACGCCGGCCTGGGCAACGGCGGCCTGGGCCGCCTGGCCGCCTGCTATCTGGACGGCATGGCCACCACCGGCATTGCCGGCACCGGTTACAGCATCCTGTACGAGTACGGCATCTTCAAGCAGAAGATCGTGGACGGCTGGCAGCAGGAGCGGGCCGACAACTGGCTGCCCGGCGGCCAGGTCTGGCTGAAGAGCCACCCCGACCAGGCCGTGGAAGTTCGCTTTGACGGCCAGATTCAGGAGACCTGGGACGGCGACTTCCATCACGTGAAGCACGTGAACTACAACAGCGTTCTGGCCGTGCCCAGCGATATGTACGTGCAGGGCTACGATGGAGACGGCGTGGCCAAGCTGCGCCTGTGGCAGGCCAAGGCCCCTGACTTTGATATGAGCAGCTTCAACGCGGGCGATTACGGCAGCTCCATCACCAAGAACGCCTCCGCCGAGCTGATCAGCAAGATCCTGTACCCCAACGACAACCACGTGGAGGGCAAGATCCTGCGTCTGCGCCAGCAGTACTTCCTGTCTGCCGCTTCCATCGGCGACATCATCCAGAAGCATCTGGACGTGTACGGCACCCTGGAGAATCTGCCTGAGAAGGTGGCCATCCAGCTGAACGACACCCACCCCACCCTGGCCATCCCCGAGCTGATGCGCATCCTGCTGGATGAGTGCGGCTACACCTGGGAGAAGGCCTTCGACATCTGCCGCCGCACCTTCGCCTACACCAACCACACCGTCATGAGCGAGGCGCTGGAGAAGTGGAACATCGACATCTTCAAGATGACCCTGCCCCGCATCTTCACCATCGTGCAGGAGCTGGACCGCCGCTGCCGCGAGGATCTGTTCCAGGCCTTCCCCGGCGACGTGGGCAAGGTGGACTACATGGCCATCCTGGGCGACAACCAGGTGCGCATGGCCAACATCTGCTGCTACGTGTGCCACTCCATCAACGGCGTGTCCAAGCTGCACAGCCAGATCATCAAGGACAGTGTGTTCCACGATTACTACCTGTACAAGCCCGCTGCCTTCAAGAACGTGACCAACGGCATTGCCTACCGCCGCTGGCTGCTGGCCTCCAACCCCGGCCTGACCGGCCTGCTGGATGACCTGATCGGCGACGGCTTCAAGCACGACGCCTCTCAGCTGAGCAAGCTGGCCGCCTACAAGGAGGACGCCTCCGTGCTCAAGCGGCTGGACGAGGTGAAGCGTCAGAACAAGGCGGCCTTCGCCTCCTATCTGGAAAAGACCACCGGCCAGGTCATCAACCCCGACTCCATCTTTGACTGCCAGGTCAAGCGGATGCACGAGTACAAGCGCCAGCACCTGAACGCGCTGAACATCGCTGCCCAGTACCTGTACCTGAAGGAGAACCCCAACGCCGAGTTCACCCCCAAAACCTACATCTTCGGCGCGAAGGCTGCCCCCGGCTACTACATGGCCAAGCAGATGATCCGCCTGATCTGCAAGCTGGGCGCTCTCATTGACGCCGACCCCGCCATGCGGGATAAGCTGCGCGTGGTCTATCTGGAGGACTACTGCGTGTCCCTGTCCGAGCGGCTGATGCCCGCCAGCGAGGTCTCCGAGCAGATCAGCCTGGCCGGCACCGAGGCTTCCGGCACCGGCAACATGAAGTTCATGCTCAGCGGCGCCATCACCCTGGGCACTCTGGACGGCGCCAACGTGGAGATCGCGGACGCTGCCGGCCATGAGAACGAGTTCATCTTCGGTATGCTCACCCCCGAGGTGAACCGCCTGAAGGCCATGGGCTACCATCCCAGCATGTTCATCAACAACGACGATGTGGCCATGCAGGTGCTCAACTTCCTGGAGCGCGGCTTCAACGGCGACGACTTCCACGAGGTGGTGAACAACCTGCGCTCTTCTGACCCCTACATGGTCATGGCCGACTTCAAGGCCTACCGTGAGGCTCAGGCCAAAATGCAGGCCGCCTACGCCGACCGCACCCACTGGAACCAGATGAGCCTGGCCAACATTGCCGCCAGCGGCATCTTCAGCGCCGACCGTTCGGTGATGGACTACGCCCGCGACATCTGGAACGCTCATCCCGTGCGCTGAGCGGTTTTCCCACGCCAATTCTACGCACTTGTGCGGCCCCGGTAAGCCGACCACGGCCCGCCGGGGCCGCTTTTTGGATTCTCCCCTGTTATAAAGAGGTGTCAATTTCGTGAGCGAGCAGTTTTTCAACAGCTTTTCATCCCAGTATAAAACCCCCTTCGGGGCGGTGCCCCAGGGCCAGCAGGTCACGCTGAACCTGACGGTGCCGGAACAGTACGGCTATGTGGACCCCCACCTGGTGCTCTGGCGGGACGGCCAGCCCCGCCAGTACATCCGCATGACCTTCACACACCAGACCCCCCAGGTGAACCACTTCACCATCCAGTTCGAGGCGGGCGAGCCGGGGCTGTACTTCTATTATTTTGATCTGTACACCGACTTCCGCCGCATTCACCGCTGCCCCAACGGCGGCGGCTACCTCACCTGGGTGGAAGGCCCGTCCTGGCAGCTCACCGTGTACGAGAAGGACTTCACCACCCCCGCCTGCCTGAAGGGCGGCGTGTTCTACCAGATCTTCCCCGACCGGTTCTGTGAGGGCGTGAAGAACAAGCCCATGCCCTTTGCCGGGCGGGTGTACCGGGAGAATAAACACGGCGAGCCGTATTTCTGGCCCAACGAGACCGGCGGCTATTTGAACATGGATTACTTCGGCGGCGACTTTGAGGGCATCCGCCAGAAGCTGCCCTATCTGGAGAGCCTTGGCGTCACCTACCTGTACCTGAACCCCATCTTCGAGGCCCACTCCAATCACCGGTACAACACCGCCGATTACCTCCGCGCCGACCCGCTGCTGGGTACCAACGAGGAGTTCCGCGCCCTGTGCGCCGAGGCCCGCGAGCATGGCATCCGCATCATTCTGGACGGCGTGTTCAGCCACACCGGCTCCGACAGTGTGTACTTCAATCGGGAGGGCCGCTACGGTGTGGGCGGGGCCTACCACGACCCCAACAGCCGCTACCGCCCCTGGTACGACTTTGGCCCCCAGTACCCCTGCGGCTACCGCAGCTGGTGGGGGTTCGACACCCTGCCCGAGGTGCGGGAGGAAAACCCCGATTACCAGGACTTCATCTGCGGCGAGGGCGGCGTGATCGACACCTGGATGAAGCTGGGCGCTTCCGGCTTCCGGCTGGACGTGGCGGACGAGCTGCCCGACTTCTTCATTGAGCGCATCCGCCAGGCCGTCAAGGCCCACGGCGAGGACAAGCTGCTTCTGGGCGAGGTGTGGGAGGACGCCACCACCAAAGAGGCCTACGGCGTGCGCCGCACCTACCTGTTGGGCAAAGGGCTGGATTCCGTGATGAACTACCCCTTCAAGGAGGCCGTTCTGGGCTTTCTGCGGGGCGGCGACGGCCAGGCCGCCGCACAGGCCATTCTGGACATCTGCGAGCACTACCCCGCCCCGGCCCTGCACAGCCTGTTCAACTTCATGTCCACCCACGACACGGTGCGGGCCATCACCGCCCTGGCCGGCGAACCGCTGGACAACCACGACCGGAACTGGCAGAGCGGCCGCCGCATGAGCCCCGAGGCCTACGAACACGGGGTGAAGCTTCTGGCCATGGCCTACGCCGCCATCTTTACCCTGCCCGGCGTGCCCAGCATTTATTACGGCGACGAGGTGGCCATGCAGGGCTACAAGGACCCCTTCAACCGGGGCTATTATGAGTGGGACAGCACCGAGACCCGCCTGCGGCCCATCCTGACCCAGCTGGCCCTGCTGCGCAAGAGCTGCGACGCCTTCAAGCAGGGCCGGTTTGAGCTGGTGGAGGCCGGGCCGGACCTGCTGCACTACCGCCGCGTGGGGCCGACCCAGTCCGCTGAGATCGCCCTGAACCGGTCGAATTCTCTGCGCGTCATCACCGCCTTCGGCAAGGCGGCCGAAGTGAACCCCATGGGCTTCACCATTCTGGTGGAGGACAACGCCACCGCCCACCTGCAGGCCGGCCCCGCCGGGCCCGGCAGCCGCACCACCCTGCAATATCAGAAGGGCTGATGGCCCACAATGGAAGCAAAGGAGCGTTTTGCCATGAACGTAATGGAAGAATTGAAGGCGTTCGCCCTGTGCGCACCGCCCTCGGCCGGGCTTTCTGCCCAGGCGCGGCAGCTGTTTTATGCCGCCATGGAGCAGCGCCTGCGCCGCCCCAATGAGACCGACGCCCAGTATCTGGGCCGGGTGCTTACGCTGGCCCACTGTTCGGATTTTCTGGAAGCCGCAAAAAACGCCGACCTGCCCCTGACCTTCGACGCCGCCAAGCGGGACGAGATCGCCCCGGTGATCGCCGCCCAGTACGCGGGCAACCGGCAGACCCTGCACCAGGGCCGCATTGAAAACCGGGCCACCGTGGCCAAAAGCCTGGGCGCGTACCTGACCCTGTGCCTAGTGCAGGCCTACAACGCCGAACTGGAAGTTCTGCCCAACCCCTACGCCCGGCCGGGCATGCCGGCCATCGGCGGGCAGCTGTATGTGCGGGTGCTTCTGCCGGACGGCTGCCGCGCCGATGCCTACGCCGCCGCCGAGGCGCTGGCCTCCACGCTGGACATGAAGGACGGCAAGGTGCTGTTCAACCCCGCCCCCATGACCGACCTGGCCGCCGCCCTGGCCGCCGGAGACACGGCCGCCAAAGCGGACTGACCCTGCATACGGCGCAAACGCAGATTTGATAAAACGGCCCCGGATGGAACTTGAACACGTCCATCCGGGGCCGTTTTGCGTTTTTATAGGGGCCTGTGGGGCCGGGTTTGCGCCCGGGATTTGGGCGGCTCTGCCTTGCAGGGGCCTGTTTTTGTTTGTTCGATTTGGTTTTTGTTCCGCGCGGCTTGAGGCGTGAATGTGCGCTCCAGCGCGGCCTTTTCGGGCTGTGCACCGGGCGGAAGAACCGGCTTGCCGCTCACGGGCACCCGGCCAGAAAGCCTTCCAGAATGCCCAGGCCCACGGGGCCGCTCTTTTCCGGATGGAACTGGCAGCCCAGCACGCTGCCGTGGGCGGCGGCGGCGCACACGGCGCGGCCGCCGTAGCGGGTGTCGGCTAGGCGGTCGGCCTCATTCGTGGGCTTTGCCTCGTAGCTGTGCACGAAGTAGCACTCCTGCCCGGGCGTGACCGAGGCCAGCGCCGTGCCCGCAAAATCGGTGCGGCCGCCGGCGGGCCACAGGCCGTTCCAGCTGATGTGGGGCACCCGCTGGGGGTCGCCGTCGGTGTCCAGCGCGGGAATCTTCTCCACTCGGCCGGGAATCAGCCCAAGGCCCTTGTGCAGGCCGAATTCATCGCTCTCGTCAAACAGCATCTGCATCCCGAGGCAGATGCCCAGCAGCGGCGTGCCCGCGGCGGCCTTTTGCAGAATCGGCTCAATCAGGCCCAGCCGTTCCAGCCCGGCCATGCCATCCTTAAACGCGCCCACGCCGGGCAGCACCAGCACCTCGGCGGCCAGAACCCCCTCGGGGGTGTTCACAAATTCCACCTGAGCGCCCAGATGCTCGAAGGCACGCTGCACGCTGAGCAGGTTGGAAAGCCCGTAGTTGATGACCTTGATCTGTTTCATACCCGTACCTCCACACCGGCGGCCCGAATGTCCGCCTTCAGCTGGGGCACCGTGGCCTTTTTGTAGTGCAGCAGGGCTGCCGTGGCCACGGCGCTGGCCCCGGCGTTGGCGGCGTCCACCACGTCCCGGGCGCATCCCACGCCGCCGCCGCAGATCACCGGCACGTCCACGGCCTCGGTCACGGCGCGGATCAGCTCCAGATCCATGCCGCGCTGCAGGCCCTCACAGTCCACGCTGGTCAGCAGAATTTCGCCTGCGCCCAGCTCCACGCCGCGCTTGGCCCATTCCACCACGTCCAGGCCCGAGTGCTGACGGCCGTTGTCGTAGTAGGCCTCCCACTTCCCCTCCTGGGCGCGGCTTTTCTTGGCCTGAATGGACAGCACCATGCACTGGCTGCCGAAGGCTTCGGCCACCTGGGTGATGATCTCGGGCGTTTTGATGGCCTGGGTGTTGATGGCCGCCTTGTCGGCACCCATCTGCAAAATGTGGCGCACATCCTCTACACTGCGCAGCCCGCCGCCCACGGTGACGGGGATGAACACCTCATCGCAGGTGCGGCGCACAATGTCCGAGAGGTTGTTGCGGTTGTACAGGCTGGCCACAATGTCAATGTACAGCAGCTCGTCAATGCCCTGCTGGTAATACTCCCGCGCAAAGCCGTTGGGGTCGCCCAGCTTGCGCAGCCCCTCCAGCTGAATGCCCTTCACCAGGTTCACGTCCTTGACGTCCAGCCGGGCGATGAGGCGGATTTTTTTCTTTTCCATGGTCCTTTTCCTGCTTTCTCACGGCGCTCGATCAGCCGTTGTGATGGGTGCCGCGGGGGTCGCCCCACAGCACTTCGCTGTCGCCCTCATAGGGGGTGTGGCGCAGCTTCCACATGCCGTCCTCCCACTTCCAGATGTGGGGCGAACGGAACCGGTCGGCCAGGTGCATAAAGTACTCCCGGTCCATCATGGGCTGCTCGAAGCACTTGCTGGCCTCGGGGAAGTGCATGGGGTCGATGGAGAGATACTGCATGATCTCCTTCTCGAACCGGTCGGGGTATTCGCCGTCGAACTTCTTGCACAGCGCCTTGCCCTCTTCCAGGGTGATCTCATCGTTGCGGATCTCCTGGGCGGCATCGTAGGTGGTGCGGCCGATGCCGTACTTGATGTAGGTGGTGTAGTAGAAGAAGTCGTCAATCTTGTCGTCGATGGAGTTGTACTTGGAGTAGGTGCCCTGAGTGCGCTCGGGCGAGGGGCGGAAGCCGCCGTGCTCCACGCTGTAATAGTAGGCGCCCTGGGGATGCCACTTCTCGTAATAGCCCAGATACCGCACCTGAATGTGGTTCTTCTCCAGGTCACTGGTTTCGCTGGGCAGATAGATGGCCAGGTCGGCCTTGTCGATCTTGTAGTCCTCCTCCAGCTGGCGCAGGCTGACGCCGCCCAGATAGATGTGGTCGTAGTCATTCACCGCGAAGAAGTGTTCGTCCCGCAGGGCGGAGTTGTTGTCGGCGATGGGGTTGCCGAATTCAGCCTCATTTTCGCCGTAGAACACCAGAGGAATGCCGAAGCGGGCGGCCATTTTGGGGGCCAGCTGCTTCTGGCCCAGAATGAACGGCTGGAAGGGGTGGAACAGGTTCTCGGTGGCCAGCCGGGTGAGCAGCCGGTGGGTCATGCCGTTGGGGGTGCACAGGTAGTTGTCAAACCCGGCGTGAATCCAGGCCTCGAAGTTGTCCCAGCCCCAGGGGGTGTACATATGGGGGGCCCAGGTGACGGTGAGGGGGTGCATTCCGTATTTGTATTTCAGCAGATGGGCAGCGTAAAAGCTGTCCTTTCCGCCGGAGCCAGGCACCAGGCAGTCGTAGCTGCCGTCGGTTTTGCGGTACTGGTCGCACAGATCGCGCAGCTCCCGCTCCCGCTCGGCCCAGTCAATGGTGTGGTTTTCCTTGTTGTGGCAGGCGTGGCAGGCGTCGCACACGCCGTCCGGCTGGATGACCATGGTTTTCTTTTTGGAGCGGATGGTGTGCTCAAATTCATAGCAGCTGTTGGGCTTCTGGTTGCTCATCACGCACTCTTTGCAGAACTGCACCTTCTGGGGCAGCCCGTAGTAGGTTTCCAGCTGGTCTTCGGGAATGTCCGGGGCGTATTTGGAATAGTCGATGGGAATGTAGCGCTTCAGCGGTTCCATATGCTCTTACCTCACAGCTTTCAGGCGGTATGCCGCCAGGTTCTGGGCGATAAAATAAAAAAGTGCCTGCGTGGGAGGGTTCTCCCCCACGCAGGCACCATTGCCCTATGCTGGCAATTATTATAGCATGGAATGCGGCCCAGCGCAACCGGAACCGGGGCCCGGCGGGGCCGCGCAGGCAACAATTTTCATGGGTGCTTCGGCTGGATAAATTGGGAAAAATGCCAAAGCCTCTTTACGCCTTGGGGCCGCTCTCGCCGGCCGGGGCCTCGGTGATCAGCTCCTTGATGCTGGCCACGGTGCCGGCCAGATCCTGCAGGTTGGAGGGGATGATCAGCTTGGTGGCCTTGCCGTCCGCCACTTTGCCCAGGGCCTCCAGGCTCTTCAGGGCCAACACCTGGTTGTTGGGGGCAGCCTCGTTCAGCATCCGAATGGAGTCCGCCAAGGCTTTCTGCACCTCCAAAATGGCCTGAGCCTCGCCCTGCGCCTCCCGGATGCGCTGCTCACGCACGGCGTCCGCCCGAAGGATGGCGCTTTCCTTTTCGCCTTCCGCCACCAGAATGGCGCTGCGCTTCTCACCCTCGGCCCGCAGAATGCTCTCGCGGCGCAGGCGCTCGGCCTTCATCTGGCGCTCCATGGCGTCCTGAATTTCAGCGGGCGGGATGATGTTCTTGACCTCCACCCGGTTCACCTTGATGCCCCACTTGTCGGTGGCCTCGTCCAGAATGGCGGTGATCTTGGTGTTGATCACGTCCCGGCTGGTGAGGGTGTGGTCCAGCTCCATCTCGCCGATGATGTTGCGCAGGGTGGTGGCGCACAGGTTCTCAATGGCAGAGAGGGGGCGGTCCACGCCATAGGTGTACAGCTTGGAGTCGGTCACCTGGAAGAACACCACGGTGTCGATCTGCATGGTAACGTTGTCGCGGGTGATGACGGGCTGGGGCTTGAAGTCCACCACCTGTTCCTTCAGGCTGACCTTTTTGGCCACTCGCTCGATGAAGGGGACCTTGAAGTGAAGCCCGGCGCCCCAGGTGGCGCTGTAAATGCCCATGCGCTCCACCACATAGGACGAAGCCTGGGGCACGATGACGATGTTGCGAATGACGACCGCAAGAACGATGACGAACAGGGCAATCAGAGCAGGCATAGAGTTTCTCCTTTGCGTGCGGGGCAAACGCCCCGGTGTGTGGGTGAGCGGACGGTCAGGTTGCGCTGTGGGAAGGGACGGAAAGCGGCTCCACCGTCAGGGTGGTGGCCCCCACGGCAGTCACGCGGCAGCGGGCCCCGGCCTCCAGCGACGTGCTGCAGGCGGCCCGCCAGTCCACACCGTCCACCCGTACGCGGCCCTCACAGCCGGGGCGGATGGGGGTGAGCACCAGGCCGGTGCGGCCCAGGTTGCCGTCGGCGTCCAGCCCTTTGGGGGCGGCGGGCCGCAGGCGGCGCACCAGCGGTCGGGTGACCAGCAGGCACACAAAGCTGACCAGCGCAAACACGGCAAACTGCACCAGCAGCGAAGCGCCCAGCCAGCTGGCGGCCAGGCCGCCCACCGCGCCCACGGCAAACCAGATGGAGACCAGATTGACGGTCAGGCCCTCCGCCGCAAGCAGGGCCACAGCGGCGGCCAGCCAGAACAACAGGGATGGGGTCATGGAAAACGCTCCTTTCTGAACGGGGAGCCTTCGCGGCCCGGAACGCTGCATTTCGGGCCGGAAGCGGCAGGGGTTCTGCTGCTTTTTATTATAAACGGTTTGTACTTTATAAACGAGAGGGCCGGGGCAAATCATTGCATTTTGCGGCTGCTTTTTTGCGCAGGAGGAAAAAATTCGGCGTAAAAACCCGAACCCGGGCGCAAAACCAGCCCCACAGGCGCACATAAAAACGCAAAACGCCAGTGCTTCCCGGCCCTGAATGGGTCTCAAACGCACTGGCGTTTTCTGTTTTCTCCCTTTTTACAAAAGTGTGTCTGATGCATAATCCCTTATAATTATTCGATTTTGCTACTTTTATACATTTTATATTCATTTTTCCATAATGTGGAGCTTATTTTTTGATAAGTTGTCGTGCAATTTATTAGAATGGAATTTTTGAAAGAGCCAGCACCTTGAATGGGCT
>CAKSWY010000029.1 GCA_934513685.1 uncultured Oscillospiraceae bacterium
CAGCAAAGCAAGTAGGATAACACTTCGTCATTCTCCATTTCCGGTTGCTGCCATGAGATGCCACCTCATCCGCCTCATCCGCCTCACTCCGTTCGGCAACTTCCCCTCAAGGGGAAGTTTTTTCTTCACTGTCTCTCACCCCTGCAGCAGCATTGCGCGCAGTTCGCTCAGAAGTTTTCTCTCGCGTCGCGAAATCTGCACCTGGGTCGTGCCGAGCACTGTGGCGGTCTCGCTCTGGGTTTTCCCGCGGTAGAAGCGCAGGGTCAGCAGCAGGCGGTCTCGCTCTGGGAGGGCCTGCATCGCTTCGGCAAGCCCGATCCGGTCCGCCAGTTCTTCTTCTGGCGAGTCCACCGGAATGTCCCACTCTCGGGCGTCCTCCTCTTCCCCCGCCGGCGTCAGACTGAGTGCCGGTTGGCCAGCCCGAATCGCCAGTGCGATCTGCTCCGGTTTGGCGTTCAGCTGCTGGGCCAGCTGGTTCACGGTTGGTTCACAGCCCTGCGTTTTCAAAAAGCGCTCCCGGCAGGCATTGATTTTCAGCCCCAGCTCCTTGGTGGAACGGCTCACCTTCACGGTGCCGCCGTCCCGGAACAGCTTTCGGATCTCCCCCAGAATCACCGGGACTGCATAGGTAGAAAAGCACAGCCCGCGGCTGTCGTCGAACCCATCGTAGGCCTTTACCAGCCCCACGCACCCGGCCGAGTACAGGTCATCGTATTCAATGCCTCTTCCTCGAAACCGCCCGGCACAGGCGTGCGCCAACCCCAGATTCTGCTCAATAAACTGCTCCCGCGGCCCCAATTTGACCGTCATAGCCGATCCCCTCCTTTATAGTATGTATAAAAGAGAGTCGCTCACTCCTTCACCGAAAGCTGCTTTTTCAGGATCACCTTCGTGCCTTTTCCGGGCTTGGAGCGCACCTGCACCCCGTCCATAAAGCTTTGCATCACCGCGAATCCCAGGCCCGCCCGTTCTTCCGGGTTGCCGGTGGTAAAGAGCGGCTCCATGGCGCGGTCAACGTCCGGGATGCCCACGCCTTTGTCGGACACTGTAATTTTCACCAGCCCGTTCTCGTAGAGGGCCACGGTCAGGGTAATCACGCCCAGCCCGCCGGGGTATGCATGAACAATGCAGTTGGTCACCGCTTCCGACACCGCCGTCTTGATGTCCGCCAGCTGCGGCACGGTGGGGTCCGCCTGGGCAAGAAACGCCGCCAGCGCCCCGCGGGCAAAGCTCTCGTTGACACTGCGTGATAAAAACACAAAGCGCGCCGTGTTGATGGGTTTCATCATGCCTGTCCTCCTTTCTGGTAGGCCACTCGGGCCAGCTGCAACATACGTTCCACGGCAGCCGGTGGGTGCTGCACCACCAGTTTTCCCTCCAGCTGCATCATGCGGCGCTGCCGCCCCAGAATCAGCCCGACGCCAGAAGAATCCATAAAGCTGACCCCGCCGAAATCCAGAACCAGAACCCGCGGCAGCTGCCGCAGGGTCGTCTCGTCAATGCGCTGCCGCAGCGTCTGCGCAGTGTGATGGTCAATTTCTCCGCTCAGATACGCCACCAGCACCTCTCCGGCGCTTTGAAATGCCACATCCGCCATATCGTTTTCTCCCTTCCCAACGGGATTTCTCCCGTCCGTTTTCAGGCGTTTGGGTCCGCAGCAAACAACAAAACCCGTACACCGATGGTTTTAACACCAGTGTACGGGTTTTTCGCTGCAAATGCTGCCGCAGTGTGTCGGCGATGGTTCAGTGGCGGCCGGTTCCCTTTTCCATCAGATAGGTGGCTTTCAGGTCGGCCATGTGCAGTTTGACTGCAATGGGGTAGGCGTCATACGCCTGGCTGATGGCAAAACAGCCGCCCTTTGCGGCATCGTCGAAGCCGCCCATGTGCCAGCGAATGGCCACCGCCTCCGCCGTTTTGAGCTTCATGAACCGTTCAATGAGAAACACGCTCTTCTCGCCATGGCCATAGGGGAATGCGTCCTCCACGGTAAAGGTCGGCACGCGCTCCCACTGGCCGGCTTCGTTTTTCACATTGCGGAAGCCCGGCTTGTAATAGTTTGCCTTGCACAAATCGTGCAGCAGTGCACAGATGGCAAAACTCTCGGGGCTGTCGCCCTCTTCCAGCTGTTCCATCAGCGCATGGTAGACGTTCAGGCTGTGCATCACAAGCCCTTCCGCACAGGCGCCGTGGAACCGCGTGGAGGCCGGAGCGGTAAAAAAATCCGTTCCTTCCATCCAAGTCAACAGCTTTTCGGAGCCGGGGCGGGCGATCTGGCTGCGGAATATCTCACAGAATTCCTCTTTGTAGCCCATTACAGCTCCATATCCTCCAAAATGCCCTTGAGGATGGCCAGCTCGTCGTGGGTCAGGCTGATGCCCTTCCCCATCTTGACCCCATCGGGCGCCCAGTCGCGGATGTCATACTTCGGCTCGCGGCCGTTCCAGCTGACCATGTTCAGCTGGCGCTCCCAGCCGTTGGGGTTCTGCGAAAGCACCGCAATGCGTTCCGTGATCTCGTATTTGAATTCTGCCATGGATGGCACCTTCCTTTTCATTAGTCTGGGTACATTCTAATGGTTTGAATTGGAAAATGCAAGTCCCTTCCGGCAGTCGATCCCGCTCTTGCCACATCCCGGCCCGATTGTTCTCCTCCGGCGTTTCCGTCTGGCTTAATAAATGAATCTCTGGCGGTCATCCCGCAGATTTTCCACCGCGCGCGGTGTTTCCACCCAGCCATCCACACCGGCCGCCGCCTGAACATCCATATAATACATCAACCCCCGCAGGCTGCCGCCCAGCATGGCGCGGGCCGCCGCCTGCTGGCTGGGCAGGCAATGGGCGAGCGTCCGCCGGTCCACCGCACCGGGGGCCGCCTTGCCCGCCGGGTGGTTGACCAGCGGCGGCAGCGGGTCCCGGGGTATGGGTTTTGGTTTTTCCGGCACAGTATTTTCCTCCTGGTTCAAATGCTGTTTCATATCAGTCGCCTCCTGGCCACAGCTTGCCCCAAACAAGCCCTTGCTATACGCCCGTAAAAACATCGCTGTTCATCGTCTGTTTTTCAAAAAATTCAAATTTTATCAAAAAATCAGTTGACAAAGACGCTCCCCCGCGCTATAATAAGCAACGTTGAGAGCACAACAGATTCTCACACATCCAAATATTGGGGATTTGCATAGTGGCAGTGCGGTAGACTCTGACTCTACTTGTGGTGGTTCGATTCCATCATCCCCAACCAAAATTGCAGCAGCACCCGATTGCTGCTGCAATTTTTTCATCGGGGTGTAGCGCAGTTGGTAGCGCGCCTGGTTCGGGACTAGGAAGCCGTGGGTTCAAATCCCGTCACTCCGACCACAGACCTGTGACAGTTGTCACGGGTCTATTTTTGTCCTCAGCCGTTTTTGCACTTTGCAAACGCAGAACATAAGCAAACGCCCACCCTGCACCGACATGCAGGATGGGCGTTTTTTCAATTCCGGCCGCGTTTCACGCCGCGGGCTGTTTGTACGCTTCGGGTCAGGCGTTCTCGTCCTCTTCCAGGTAATGGAATTCCACCCGATACTCCGTTCCAGTGGCCTTGGCCAGGCTGGTCACATAATTTTTCAGCAGTTCCTCCACCCTTGTCTGGGCCAGATCCAGCATATCGCTGTCGGCCTCCACCGTCTGCTGCAGATTATTCTGTGCTTCCTGAAATGCACGCACCTCGTCCTCCGCCGTCACAGGGGCAGAGTCCTTATCCACAATGTAGGAATCCGGGCTGAGCGAATCTCCGTTCACCTTGCACCTAAGCACCTCTGCCTTGGGCAGGGTAACCTTCACCACATTGCCCTCAAGGTCCATGCTCACCTGATTCACATCGATTCCAAGAACCGCGGTGGCCGAATATTCCACCCAGAAGCGCTTGTCCTTCGTCATCCAGAGAAATTTCGATGCATCCTTTTGTTCAAATTTCGCAAGGTTGTGGTAATCGCATTCCAGCACCGCCAGCTGGCAGATCGCCTTCATCTGCTCCTCCTGCGGAACTGGAAGCACCGGCGCCTCTGCCTTGCCGCAGGCAGTGGTCAAAAGCAGCAGGGCCGTCATGCAGGCTGCCGCCACACTCTGTTTTTTCATCGCGCTCACCTCATTCCACCACCAGCGTGTATTCCGGGTACAGCTGCTCGATCAGCGGGCGGGTCAGGGCTTCCACCGCATTCACCGCATTCTCCCGGGCAAGCTCCAAAATGGCCTCACTGCTGCCGCACTCACGATCTGCATCCTCCTGGCAGGCCTTGTAGGCCCGCTCGGTCACGCCGGATGTATTGGCCTTTTTGCTGTTGAACATAAAATCCAGCGAGGCCATATCCACATCTGCATCCATGTAATAGGCATCCGGGACCCGGATCGTCACCGTCTTGCTGGCCTCATCGATCTCCGGCTGCAAATCGGCAAAGTCCACCCCGGCCTGTACCTGTGCTTCATAGGCGACGTAATAGTCCAGCTTGTCGGGATTTTTTTCGTTCATCACCTCGGCCACGCCGTTGTAGGTGGAGGTAACCGTGGAAAGGTCGCTCACCGGGATCATATCGGTCAGCGTTGAAACGGTCAGCACCTGCGCCTCCGGCTTTTTCCGGTGCTCGTTCACCCGCAGGGCCACCAGCACCGCCACGGCTGCCGCCAGCACCACGATCAGAATCATCATCCACTTGCGGAGCTTCTTATCCAGCTTTCGGCTGAATGCCCCCCACAGGTTCTTGCTCATCGCTGCTTCTCCTTTTATAAAAAGCCAAAAAGCGGTTTTTCTACGTTGGGGTTCATTATACTGCTTCCGACCGTATCCCGCAAGATGGCTGACTTTCCATCATTTTTTCTGCATTTTACCCAGCCTTCACCCACTGTGTACACAAATCGGTTGACAAAATTTCGTTTGGGGCATACTCTCTTATTTGTAAAGGAAATTGCGCGGGCGGGGCTGTCTGTATGCCCGCACCGCACTTGCAAAGAGGGGTTAAAAGGTATGAAAAAACGTGTAGGCATCCTTACTTCCGGCGGCGACTGCCCCGGCCTGAACGCCACCCTGCGCGGCGTGGCCAAGGCGCTGTATGAGCGCATGGGCGATAATGTGGAAATCGTGGGCATCTCCAACGGCTATTACGGCCTGATCAACGGCGACGCGCGGGTGATGCAGCCGGATGAATTTTCCGGCATTCTGACGGTGGGCGGCACCATCCTCGGCACCAAGCGCACCCCCTTTAAGCTGATGCGCGTAGTGGGAGACGACCAGGTGGATAAGGTGGCCGCCATGAAGAAGAATTATAAGGACCTGAAGCTGGACTGCCTGCTTACCCTGGGCGGCAACGGCACCCACAAAACCGCCAACCTGCTCAGCGAGGAGGGGCTGAACATCATCGGCCTGCCCAAGACCATTGACAACGACATTTACGGCACCGACGTGACCTTCGGCTTCCACACCGCCGTGGACATTGCCACCGAGGTGATCGACCGGGTTCACACCACCGCCGGCAGTCACAGCCGCGTGATGGTGGTGGAGTTGATGGGCAACAAGGCCGGTTGGCTGACCCTGTACGCCGGCATTGCCGGCGGCGCGGACATCATCCTGATTCCCGAGCTGCCCTATTCCATCGACCATGTGTGCGCCGCCGTGGAAAAGCGCGCACAAAAGGGCAAGAACTTCTCCATTCTGGCGGTGGCCGAGGGTGTGTATGACGTGGAGGAAGCCCGCATGAAGAAGAAGGAGCGGGCTGCCCGCCGGGCTGCCGCCGGTGAAACCACCGCCACCAACCGCATTGCCCGGCAGATCGAGCAAATGACCGGATTTGAAACCCGCGTCTGCGTGCCCGGCCATATGCAGCGGGGCGGCTCTCCCTCCGCCTACGACCGGGTGCTGGCCACCCAGTTCGGCACCTACGCCGCCAAACTGGTGGAGGCTGAGCGCTTCGGCGTGACCGTGGCCATGAAGAACGGCCATGTGTGCGAAAACGCCCTCAGTGAGATCGCCGGTAAGAGCCGCCTTGTGCCTGAAAGCCACGATATGCTGGCCGTGGCCCGCCGCATGGGCATCAGCCTGGGCTGACCGTTTTTTCAGCACAGCTGCCGGGGTGAGCGACCGATGAACCCAAACGGTCATGCCCGCCTCGGCTTTTTGTGTATGATTTTGTCATCGAAACACATTTTCCAGTCTTTTCAACACGAGGAACCCATTCATGCTGTTTTCCAGCCTTGTCTTTCTCTGGCTTTTTCTGCCGCTGGTTCTGATTTTATACCGCCTGCTGCCGGCCCCCTGCAAAAACGCGCTGCTGCTGGCGGCCAGCCTGCTGTTCTACGCCTGGGGCGAGCCGAAGTACATCCTGCTCATGCTCGGCTCCATCACCCTGAATTATCTGGGCGGCCTGCTTCTTGCCCGGCTGCGCGGCCGGGCCAAAACCGCCACGCTGGTGCTGGTGGTGGCGGCCAACCTGGCCCTGCTGGGGTACTACAAGTATTACAGCTTCGCCGGGGACACTCTGGCTGCCCTGCTGCACCGCCAGGTGCTGCCGGTGCGCGAAATCGCCCTGCCGTTGGGCATCAGTTTCTACACCTTCCAGGCCATGAGCTACATCATCGACCTGTACCGCGGCAGCATCCGGCTGCAGAAAAACTGGTTTTTGCTGGCGCTGTACATCAGCTTCTTCCCCCAGCTGGTGGCCGGGCCGATCGTGCGCTACAGCGAGGTGGAAGCCCAGCTGCGCAGCCGCACCGCCGACCTGACCGGCTTTTGCTACGGCATCAAGCGCTTTCTGTACGGTCTCTCCAAAAAGGTGATCCTCTCCAACTGCTTTGCTGCCCGGGCGGACGAGGTGTTCGCCCTTTCGCCGGAGCTGGTGAGCACCCCGCTGGCCTGGCTGGGGGCGCTGTACTACACCCTGCAGATCTACTACGACTTCTCCGGCTACTCCGATATGGCCATCGGGCTGGGGGCCATGTTCGGGTTCACCTTCCCGGAAAACTTCAACTACCCCTACCTCTCCAAAACCGTCAGCGAGTTCTGGCGGCGCTGGCACATGACCCTCTCCGGCTGGTTCCGGGAGTACCTGTACATTCCCCTGGGCGGCAGCCGGAACGGGCAGCGACGCACCCTGTTCAATCTGTTCGTGGTGTTTCTGGCCACCGGCCTGTGGCACGGGGCCAACTGGCAGTTTGTTGCCTGGGGTATGTGGTATGCCGTGCTGCTGATTCTGGAGCGCACGGTGCTGAAAAAGTCGCTGGAACGGCTGCCCGTTCCCGTCACCCGCCTGTACACGCTGGTCTGCGTGGTGTGCGGCTGGGTGCTGTTCCGCGCCCCGGGCCTGCGGGCGGGCGCTTTGTGGCTCAAGGCCATGTGGATGCCCACGGCGGGCTTTGCCGCCTACCCGGCCGCCCGCTATTGGGACGGCCGCACCCTGCTGCTTCTGGCCGCCGGGCTGATGCTGTGCGGGCCGGTGCAGGCGTGTTTGCCCCGCCTGAAGGCCGCCCTGTATGACCGGCAGCGCACCGGCCCGGCCCAGACAGTCTGCCTGCTCGCCCTCGGCTTTGCCAGCCTGGTGCTGCTGGTGAGCGGCACCTACAACCCCTTTATCTATTTCCGCTTCTGAGGAGGTGCGCGAATGCCTGTTTTGACCCCTGAAAAGAAGTCCGCCCCCACAAAGTGTGCGGCTCGCGGGCAGCGTGCCCTGGCCGCGGGATTTTTTGCGCTGCTGCTCGGCCCGGGGCTGCTGTGGCTGGCCCTGCACAGCCGCTGCGACACCACCAACTACGAAAACCGCACCCTGACCCCCTTCCCGGGCAAACGTGTGCCGGTTTCCGACTGGCCGTCCGCCTTTGAAAGCTGGCTGGGCGACAACGCCCCCTTCCGCAACAGCTTTCTCAGCCTGAAGGCCGGGGCTGACCTGCTCACCGGCAGCCTGGACTCCGACAGTGTGCTGCAGGGCAGGGACGGCTGGCTGTTTCTGAAGGATGTATCCGACTCCCGGAGCCTTTCCGACTATCAGGGCCTCACCGCCTACACGGAGGAAGAGACCCGCACCATGGCCGAGACCCTCACTGCCCTGAACGAGGCCCTCGCCGCCCGGGGCAGCAAGCTGGTCATTCTGTTTGCGCCCGCCAAAGAGGGAGTGTATGCCGCCCAGATGCCCGATAACATTCCAGTGGTGAGCCGCCCCACCCGGGTCGAGGCGCTGACCCAGGCCCTTTCCGCCACCGGGGTTCCCGTGGTGTTCCCGCTGGAGGCCCTGCGCACCGCCAGCGAAACCCAGCAGGTGTATTACAAGTACGACACCCACTGGAACGACCCCGGCGCCTGGCTGGCGGCCCAGCAGGTGTTCGCCGCCCTGGGCCTGCCCTTTGAGACCGCCCTGCCGGAGGTGAGCATCGACCCGGGCGAGACCGCCCCGAAGGATCTGGCCAACCTGTGCGGCCGCTGGAACTGGTGCACCGATGACCTCTATTATAAGGTAAACGCCCCCGCCGCCCGTCTCACCGAGGGCAGCCGTGAAAGCGAATTGACCCGCTACCAGGGCGACGGCAGCGGCACCCTGCTGCTGGCACGGGACAGTTTCGGCGCGGCCCTTGGCCCCCACCTGGCCGAGGGCTTTGGCACCGCGCTGGTGCTGCACACCAACCAGCTGACCGTGGAAAACCTGCTGGCTGAGCAGCCCACCGTGCCGGACGCCGTGGTGCTGAAGGTGGGCGAACGCTTCAGCGACAATTTGCAGCGCCGCATGGAAATTCTGCTGGACTGGGCCAGCCATCTGGCCTGAGCGTTTTTGCAGCGTTCTGCCGGCGCAAATGGCGGGCATTTTGCTTGACAACGCCCCCGAAAAACGCTATTATGTTTTTTATACGGCAACACCGCGCAGGCCAGGCAGCAGACGAATGTACAGGCTGCTAATGCACAAAGCGCGCGGTGCCGCCATGAGCCAAATGCGCCGAGGAAGAGGGCGCAGGGTTCCGTTGCCTTTTCAGCGAGCCGGGGGCGGTGCAAGCCCGGCAAAGGCCGGCCTGCGCTGTCGCTTCTGAGCAGGGGCGGTGAATTCAGTAGCCGCCCACGGGTTTGCCGCCGTTATCCGGGCAGGATGCGCCTTTTGCGGGGCGCACCGCAGAGGGGCCGCAGGCACACGCCGCGCGGCAACGTGGGTGGTACCGCGGCAGGAACAATCGTTCAGCCGTCCCATAGAACGTTCGTTCTGTGGGGCGGCTTTTTTCTTTGCCCTGCGGGACGTTTTCTCATCACACAGGAGGACCCAACCAATGAAAGAACTGGCCAAACAGTATGATCCTGCCCAGGTCGAGGACCGAATCTACGACTTCTGGCAGCAGGGCAGTTACTTCCACACCAAAGTGGACCGCAGCAAGAAGCCCTACACCATCGTGATGCCGCCGCCGAACATCACCGGCCAGCTGCACATGGGCCATGCCCTGGATGAGACCATGCAGGACATTCTCATCCGCTTTAAGCGGATGCAGGGCTACGCTGCCCTGTGGGTGCCCGGCACCGACCACGCTTCCATCGCCACCGAGGCCAAGATCGTGGCGGCCATGAAGGAAGAGGGCCTGACAAAGGACGACCTGGGCCGCGACGGCTTTTTGAAGCGTGCCTGGGCCTGGAAGGAACAGTACGGCGGCCGCATCGTCAGCCAGCTGAAAAAGCTGGGCTGCAGCTGCGACTGGCAGCGCGAGCGCTTCACCATGGACGAGGGCTGCTCGGAGGCCGTGAAGCAGGTGTTCGTCAACCTGTACGACAAGGGCCTGATCTACCGCGGCAACCGCATGGTGAACTGGTGCCCCCACTGCAACACCTCCATTTCCGATGCCGAGGTGGAGTACCAGAGTCAGGACGGCCATTTCTGGCACCTGCTCTACCCGGTGAAGGAGACCGGTGAGTTCCTGGAGCTGGCCACCACCCGCCCCGAAACCATGCTGGGCGATACCGCCGTGGCCATCAACGGGGATGACCCCCGCTATGCCCATCTGCACGGCTGCCATGTGATCCTGCCCCTGCTGAACAAGGAGATTCCCATCGTGTGCGACGAGCACGCCGATATGGAAAAGGGCACCGGCGTGGTGAAGATCACCCCCGCCCATGACCCCAACGACTATGAGGTGGGCAAGCGCCACGACCTGCCCATCGTGCGGGTGTTCACCTACGACGGCCACATGACCGGCGCTGCCGACAAGGCCGCCGCCGATGAGCTGTTTGCCAGCGGCAAGGCCGCGGCCGACGAACCTCAGGTGCTGGACTGCGGCAAGTACGCCGGCATGACCACCCTGGAAGCCCGCAAGGCCATTCTGGCTGATTTGGAGGCCGGCGGCTACCTGAAAGAGGTCGAGCCTCTGCAGCATGAGGTGGGCACCTGCTACCGCTGCCACTCCACCATCGAACCCATGGTCTCCAAGCAGTGGTTCGTGAAGATGGAGCCTCTGGCCAAGCCCGCCATCGAGGCCGTGCGCAGCGGCCGCACCAAGTTTGTGCCCGCCCGCTTCGACAAGATCTATTACAACTGGATGGAAAACATCCGTGACTGGTGCATCAGCCGCCAGCTGTGGTGGGGCCATCAGATTCCCGCATGGTACTGCGACGAGTGCGGCGAGACCGTGGTGGCCAAGTCCGCTCCATCCGTCTGCCCCAAGTGCGGCTGCACCCACCTGACCCAGGACCCCGACACCCTGGACACCTGGTTCAGCTCGGCCCTGTGGCCCTTCAGCACCCTGGGCTGGCCCAATATGGACAGTGAGGACCTGAAGTTCTTCTACCCCACCAACACGCTGGTCACCGGCTACGACATCATCTTCTTCTGGGTGGCCCGCATGATGTTCTCCGGCATTGAGAACATGGGCGAGGTTCCCTTCGACACCGTGTTCATCCACGGCATCGTGCGCGACAGCCAGGGCCGCAAGATGTCCAAGAGCCTGGGCAACGGCATCGACCCGCTGCTGGTCATCAAGGACTACGGCGCCGACGCCCTGCGCTTCACCCTCATCAACGGCTCCACCCCGGGCAACGATATGCGTTACAGCGACGAGAAGGTGCGCTCTTCCCGCAACTTCGCCAACAAGCTGTGGAACGCCGCCCGCTTTGTGCAGATGAATCTGCCCGAAAACTTTGTGCCCGGCCTGCCCGCCGAGGATCAGCTGGACATGAGCGACAAGTGGGTGCTCTCCTGCCTGAACCAGGTGGCCCGCGATATGACCGACAACCTGGACAAGTACGAGCTGGGTCTGGCCGGCGCCAAGATCTACGACTTTATCTGGGATGTATACTGTGACTGGTACATTGAGATCGCCAAGGCCCGCCTGAACGGCGGCGACGAGGCCCAGGCCGATGCCGCCCGCAAGGTGCTGGTGTATGTGCTGGATAAGGCCCTGAAGCTGCTGCACCCCTTCATGCCCTTCGTGACCGAGGAACTGTATCAGTCTCTGCCCGGCAGCGCCGAGAGCATCATGAACCAGAGCTGGCCCGTGTTTGACGAAGCCCACAACTATCCCCAGGATGAGGAGGACTTCGCCAAGCTGACCGACTACATCAAGGCCGTGCGCAACATCCGCGCCGAGATGAACGTCCATCCCGCCAAAAAGACCAGCATGATCATCGAGACCGCCGATCCCGCCGCCTTCCGCAAGGGCAGCGCCTACCTGGCCAAGTTCGCCTTTGCCACCGACGTGACCCTGTGCGAGAAGTACGAAGGCCCCACCGACGGCATGGTGCAGGTGGTCACCCACACCGCCCGCGGCTTCATCCCCATGATGGAGCTGATCGACCGGGAGAAGGAGCTGGCCCGCCTGAACAAGGAAAAGGAAAAGGTGGAGAAGGAGATCGCCCAGTTCACCCGCCAGCTCTCCAACGAGGGCTTTGTAAGCAAGGCCCCGGCCCAGGTTGTGGACGGCATTCGCCAGAAGCTGGCCAACGCGCAGGACAAGCTCGCCAATGTGGAGCAGTCTCTGGCCGCGCTGAGCTGATTTTGCCATAAATTCAAGAAATAAGAAGAGGAGCATTCCGATGAAACAGCAGCTTGCCAATTTGCGCACCCGGCGGTTCTGGCTGATGATGCTCGGTCTGGTCATCATGTCGGCCGGCATTGCTCTGTTCCGGCTGGCCCGCCTGGGCAACGACCCCTTCACCGGCATGTGCTTTGCCATCAGCGACCGGTTTTCCGTCTCGCTGGGCCATGTGGAGTTGGCCATCAACGCCATTCTGTTTGTGGTGATGTGCTTTTCGCTGCGTCACCGCATCGGCTGGGGCACCCTGTTCAACGCCTTTCTGGTGGGCTATGTGGTGGAGTTTTTCTCCAATCTGTTTGAAAAGCTCTACCAGCCTTCCGGGCTGGCCGCTCAGATCGTGGTGTGTATGCTGGCGCTGCTCATCACCTGCCTGGGGTGCAGCCTGTACCTGAACGCTGACATGGGCGCCTCGCCCTACGATGCCACGGCCCTGGCACTGGCGCACCACACCCCCGTCAAGTTCTTCCTCTGCCGCATGGCCACCGACGGCCTGTGCGCCGTTGCCTGCTGGCAGCTGGGCGGCATTCTGGGGCTGGGCACCATTCTGGCCGCCTTCTGCATGGGGCCGTTCATCTCCATGTTTGACAAGCTGGTCAGCGAGCCTCTGTTCCGCGGCTGCTGAGCGCGAAACGGGCCGATTTGCCCCCCGAAATTTCTGTTTAAAGCGCCGTGCGCCGCTCTTTTCCGGGCTGAGCACGGCGCTTTTTTCAGGGCCGGGTGCAACAAATTTCAGGATGGTTTCACAAACCGTTCATGGAAGGTCTTGCATCCTGTGGTATGATGGGTACGTTGCCGAATGAAGGGCGGCCCTCCGGCCGTTTGCCGAAGGTGCCCCCTTTTACGGCGAATCTGCACCGCACCGTTTCTTCCGGCTTTTTCCGCCGGCGGGCGGGGCGCGGCCGTTTGGGCGGCCGCTGCGGCTGCATACAAAAAGGAGCACCCAATTCATGGCACAAGAAAAAATCAATCCCTGGGTCATCGCCCTGCGCATTCTGTTTACGCTGGCGCTGATCTGGGCCGTCGTCTTTATCTTTTCCAATTCCATGGAGGTGGCGCAGGTTTCCACCGCCCACAGCGACGAGGTTCTGGCCATGGTCAACCCCGTTCTGGCCAGGGTAAACCTGGGGCCGCTCACTTCCCATCAGGTCCGCAAGCTGGCCCACTTTGCCGAGTACACCCTTCTGGGCTTTCTGTCCATGCTCTGCCTTCGGGTGTACACCCGAAGATTTGTGCGGCACATCAGCTGGCCGCTGCTGTTTGGCCTGCTGGTGGCCAACACCGATGAAACCATCCAGCTGCTGATGGCCGGCCGTTCCAGCCAGCTCACCGATGTATGGATCGACTTTTCCGGCGTGTGCGCCGGGCTGTTCGTCTCCCTGTGTCTGCTGCTGTTTCTGCGTATGTGCGGCATTCTTCTGAGCAGCGGCCGCTGAACATCCGCCCGCTTTGTAAAAAGGAGGAACTTCAATGACAGGTTTTGAAGCCGTGGAATACCTTCACAGCTTTCCCCGCATGGGCTCCGGCGCAAGCCTTACCCGGATGCAGGCCCTCATGGCCCGCCTGGGCAACCCGGAAGCCGGGCTGAAGTGCGTGCACATTGCCGGCACCAACGGCAAGGGCACCGTGGCCACCCTCACCGCATCCATCCTGCGCCAGGCCGGATACAAAACCGGCCTGACCATTTCGCCCTATGTGCTGGAATTCCGCGAGCGCTTCCAGATCAACGGCGAGATGATCTCCTGGGAAGAGCTGGGCCAGATCACCACCGAGATCTGCGCCGCCGTGGACGCCATGGAGGCGGACGGGCTGGAACCCCCGGTGGAGTTTGAGGCTGTTACTGCCGTGGCCCTGTGCTGGTTTGCCCGCAAGGGGTGCGACTTTGCCGTGCTGGAAACCGGCCTTGGTGGCCGCTACGACGCCACCAATGTGGTGCCCGGCACCCTGGTGGCTGCCATCACCTGCATCGGGCTGGACCACACCGCCATTCTGGGCAGCACCGTAGAAAAGATTGCCATGGAGAAATCCGGCATTCTCAAGCCCGGCTGCATCGCCGTCAGCTACCCGGCCCAGCCGGCCCGCGCCCAGCGGGTGGTGGAGGCCGCGGCCCAGCGCTTGGGCTGTGAGCTGGTGACCCCCGACCCGGAGGACGTACATCGCCGCCTGGGCCTGCCCTTTGAAAACCGCATGGAGTACGGCGGCTACGAGGTGGTGCTGCCCTTCCCCGGCCGGCACCAGGCCATGAACGCCTCCATGGCCATCGAGATCGCCCTGGCCCTGTGGCGCAAGGGCTACGAGATCACCGATGAGCAGATCATCGCGGGCCTGGAGCATGCGAGCTTCCCCGCCCGCATTGAGGTACTGCGCCGCCAGCCGCTGCTGCTGCTGGACGGCTGCCACAACCCGGATGGGGCCGAGGCCCTGGCCGACACCCTGAAGGAAGCCCGCTGCCACGGGCTGGTGGCCGTGATGGGTATGCTGAAGGACAAGGCTGTACCCCAGGTGCTGCACACGCTGGCCCCCTGCTTCGAGCGCATTTACACCGTAACGCCGGATTGCCCCCGCGCCATGGAAGCCTGGGAGCTGGCTGACCTTGCCAGCCAGGAAGGGGTACACACCACCACCTGCGAACGACTGGAGGACGCCCTTGCTCAGGCCGAGGCCACCGGCAAGGGGGTCGTGGTCTGCGGTTCGCTGTATCTGGCTTCCCAGGCCCGCCCGCTGCTGCTGGATCTGGCCGAGCGGGATCTGTAAGCTTTCTGCATTGCCTCAATTGCCCCGGCTTCATTCCGTTTGCGTTTGTATTTTGCGAAATGCATCCTCATACATCCACGAATGCCCTTCTCAAGTCATGAACTCGTTGTTGATTTTAAGCCATTTTATACCATAAGTTTCAGATTCACGCGCAAAATGATGCGATTCATGCAGTCCATGCGGTCTTATCCTGCTTGATCCGCTGTCGCAGATCGCACATTCTCAACGCACAAAGCAAAGCGCCCGCTCCGGTTTCTGGCCGGGGCGGGCGCTTTGCTTGTTGGTTTTGTTGGTATGTTGGAAGCTTCGTTGAGGAGATCACTTCTCATGCCCGAAGCTGGTGTAGTATTCGCTCAGGAATTCATTCAGAAGGTCAACCATCTTTTTCATAACCGTTCCTCCTTGCGTTTGTCGATCATTCAATCGAGTTTCCGGTTTCACTGCGGTCATGCGGGGGTTGTCAGCCTTGGTTCGGTGCGGTTATTTGCCGCCCCGCTCCATGCCGAAGCTCTCGTAATACTCCTTCAGCAGGTCCTGCATCGTCTTCAACATGTTTTTCATAAGAGCTCCTCCTTATCTGCATTTTGCATCTGCTCTTTTAGGGAAGTCCCTTTGACTTCCTCCTTACCTATATGCTAGCATCTTGACCCCATTCTGTAAAATACATATAATGATTGTGTCGCAATACCTTTAAAGTATGAGAATACACTCACCCACATTGTCTCACAGAAAGGAGACCTCCCGATGGAACTGCGCCACATCCGTTACTTCATCGCCGTGGCGGAAGAGCTGAACTTCACCCGGGCCGCCGCCCGGCTCTGCATTGCCCAGCCGCCCCTCAGCCGCCAGATTCAGGACCTGGAGTCGGAGCTTGGTGCGCCGCTGTTTCTGCGTAAGCCCCATGCCCTGCAGCTGACCGAGGAGGGCACGCTGTTTCTGCAGTACGCCCGCCAGGTGCTGGAGCTGGTGGAGCGCTCAGCCGAGGACATCCGGGACATGAAACAGGGCCTGCAGGGCAGCCTGTACCTGGCCTCGGTGGAGGGGCACGCTCCCCGGCTGTTTTCGTCCTGGATCGCCGGGTTCCACAAGGATTATCCCCAGGTGCAGTACAGCCTGTGGAACGGCGATACCGACGAGGTGGAGGCCCGGGTCAACAAGGGCCTGTGCGACCTTGGCCTGATCATGGATCCCTTCAACGCCGAGGGCCTGAACAGCATCCATGTGTACAGCGAGCCGTGGATCGCTATGATTCCGGCGGCCCACCCGCTGGCCCAGTGGCCCGGGGATTCCATTCCACTGGCACAGCTTGCCCCCTATGAGCTGATCATCCCCTCTCGCGCCACCCGCCTGCAGGAGATCACTGGCTGGTTCGCCGCCAGCGGCCAGAAGCCCATTGTGCGCTGCCGGATGGCTCATATGCTCAACGCCTACGAACTGACGGAGCAGAACGTGGGCATTGCCATCTATCCGGCCGCGGCCGCCGAGTTTGCCGCCGGGGCCTCCATCTGCATCAAGCGGCTGGTGGAGCCCGCCGTCACCGCCTCTTACGCCCTGGTGTGGAGCCAGAACCGCCCCCTGTCCCGGGTGAGCCGGGAATTTCTGAACTATGTGCAGAACACGCTGGCCGACCCGCCCACCGAATAACGCGCAAAAGGCCCGGCAGAACCATTGCATTTGCATGGTTCCGCCGGGCCTTTTTATGGTTTGGATGCTGTTTTACAGAAGCGCCGTCAGGTTCGCCTTGGGCACCAGGCCCACGCTCCGGCCAGTCTCCTGCCCATTCTTAAAGGCGATCACGGTGGGAATGCTGTACACCTGGAACTGCTTGGCCAGCTCAGGGTTGTCATCCACATTCACCTTCACCACTTTGGCCTTGCCCTCCTGCTCGTCGGCCAGCTGCTCCATCACAGGAGCCAGCATGCGGCAGGGGCCGCACCAGGGCGCCCAAAAATCCACCAGCACCGGGATGGGGCTTTGCGCAACCTCCTGCTGGAACGTTGCCTCCGTTACTTCCATTGCCATTGTATCACTTGGCCTCCTTTTCTGGTTCGATGTTCATAGTATACCATATCGGTATAGTTTATGCAAGTTAGAAAAACTTGTTATTTCACCAGTAACCCATGCGGCTTCTCAGCCTACGAATTGAATCAGTACGCCGCCCAGGGTCAGGATCAGCGCGCCGCAGCTTCGGGTGACGATCTGGGCAAAGGGCATCAGCTCCATGCGGTGGGCACTGCTCAGCACAGCCACGTTGCCGCTGCCGCCCATGTTGGTGGTGCACATGCCCGCCGCAATGGCGGCCTCCACCGGGTAAAAATGCGCGATTTTCCAGCCGATGAGGGACGCTGTGAGCACGATCACGGTCTCCACCACCCAGATGGTGAGGAGATACAGCGGCGTCATGTTCTGGGCAATGGTGTTCAGGTCGATCAGGGTCACGCCAATGCCAAACAGGGCGGCCGCCGTCCAAGCCTTGATGACGAACTGCCCCCACTGGCAGGCGGCGTCCTCCACTTCGGCAGGCATCCAGCCCAGGCACTTCACCACCATCACCAGCAGAATCATCCATCCGTAGATGGGAATGGGCTTGACCAGGCTGTGGCCCACGGTGCCCAGGCAATAAAAGCCAAGCGCCGCCAGCAGGCCCACCGCCATTTTTTCCAGTGTGATGTTCATGGTGCGGGGGGGCGGGGCGGGGGTTCCGTCGTTCACCAGCCGCCCGCCGCCGCTGAGCGCCGGGTGCTTTTTGCCCAGATTGTCGGCCAGACTGGCGTAGATGATGGCGATGCAGTTGCCCAGCACCGTGGCTGGGGCAATGCGGGTGAGAATGTCACCGGCGTTCTGGCCCAGCTGGGCGGCGTACACCTGAGACAGGGGCACGGTGCCCGCCGTCATGCCGCCGCTGGTCATGGGCACGGCCACATAGAGGATGTTGTTCCAGAAGCCGTTTCCGCTCACCACGCCGATGCCGCCGCACACCAGAAAGCCCACCAGCAGCGCCGTGAGCGACACCGGCAGAATGCGCACCGCGCCCTGCAGCAGCAGGTTCCGGTCAATGCTGAACAGGCTGCCGGTGATCAGGGCCGAAATGTACAGCACCAGAAAGCCCTCGTCGTTCACAAAGGCGTCCATGGTGTCCATGGCACTCTGGGGGAACACCCCGGCCGCCGCCAGAATGGCCCCGCCGAAGATGCAGATCACCGAGCCGCCCAGATAGGTTTTTACGACGGGAATGGTGTTGCCCAGATAATTCAGGCCATCGCCCAGAATCATCAGCAGGAAGAAGGCCCCCACAATGTTCCGGGGCAGGCAGTCCATCCAAAGCGCCGCCGCCAGCAGCACCAGCGCCAGCAGATAGAGCCAAAGGGGAAGCCCGCCCACATGGATGTCGCTCATGCGGCGTTTGATCGTTGATTTCGGCTGTTCCACGTATTTTTCTCCTCTTTTATCCCCGCGCGGCCGGTCGAATTTCCCGGGCCGCCTGGGGTTTTGCTCCTGTTTTCACGTTCCGTTCTGCCCGACCCGGGCAAAACGAAAGCACAGAACCGCTTCAATCCGCAGGCAGGCTTTGGCCCGGTGCGTCTTTTCCGTGTCTGTGCTTTCCGATGCGCATGTCCGGCGCATACTGTTTGAATTTCTGGGGGCCTTCAGCGGCCAAGCACCCGTTCCAGCAGCTCCAGCAAGCCCTCCGACCGGCTCCTGCTCTCCGCCTTTGCGGCGGCACGGGGGGCCGGGGTGCGGGGTTTGCTGGGTTTGCGGGGTTTGCGGGGCGGCTCCGGGGCAGCGGGGGGCGGAACCGCCGGTTCCCGCTCCGGGAAGCGTTTCAGCTGGTGGTCCAGCTTGGCCAGCCCCTGCTCGGTTTCGCCCAGTGCCACGCGCACTGCGCCGGTGGATTGATGCAGAAGCTCGGTCACCTGGCGCACCTGCTCGTCCACCTGGGCCAGCTGCTGTTTCAGCAGGGCCACGCTGGCTGCCACATCCCGGGCACCGTCCGCCATGGCCGCCTGGGCCGTGCGCTGCTCTTTGGCCAGCGCCTCCCGCGTGCGGCGTTCCTGCTCCTGCAGGGCGGCGCGGCGGGCCAGGTCCTCCCGGCGAAGCTGCTCTTCTCGCCCGGCCGCCTGGGCCGTGCGCTGTTCCGCCTGGGTCTGTGCGTCTGCCAGCAGCTGTGCTGCCTCCCGGCGAGCCTGGGCCAGCTGCTCCCGGGCCTGAGCCTGGGCTTCGTCCAGGCGGCTCTGCGCCGCCTCGGAGGCCTGCCGGGTCTGGGCCTCCAGCTGGGCGCTGCGGCTTTTCCACTCGGCAAGCTGCGCCGCCAGCTCATCCAGCTGCCGCCGCATTTCGCTGCTCTCGCCCCGCAGGCGCACCACTTCCTGCTCTTTGTCAAACAGGCGCACTTTATAAGACTGCGCCTCCGCCTCGGCCTTTTCCTGCCGGGCCTTGCAGTCCTCCAGCTGCTGCTGCATCTGCTGCACCTGGACCTTCGCCTCGGCCAGCTGTGCATCCAGCGCCTGTTTTTCCTCCTGCAAAGCCGTCAGCTGCTGCTGCAGCTCTGCTTCGCGGGCTTTGGCCTCTTCCTGGCGTTTTTGTGCCTCGGCGGTCCGCTCATCGATCCAACTCAGCACATCCTGCTTTTGAAAGCCCATCAGTGCCGTGCGGAACCGGGCGGTCATTTCCTCCTGCGGCATGACGCCGCCCCCTTTCGGTCAATCGGCCGCCGGGTTCAGCGGCGCTTGTTTAGCATCTGAATGAGGCCCTCAATGTCGTAATCGTCCTCAACCTCCACAGGCGCCGCTGCCGGGGCAGCGGGGGTTGCGGGGGCTGCGGGGCTGCCGTCCTGCGCCGGAGCCGCGGCTGCTGCGCTCTGGGCATCCAGCACCGGCTTCGGAGTCGCAGCTGCCTGGCGGGCACCGTCCGGCGTGTTGTCAAAGCCGGTGGCCACCACGGTGATCTGCATCTCGTCCGACAGGCCCTCATCAAAAGCAGTACCCCAGATGATGTTCGCATCGGGATGGGCCGACTGGGTGATCATGCCGGCGGCCTGCTCCACATCGTCCAGGCCGATGTCCGGCGAGGAGGTGATGTTGATGATCACGCCGCGGGCACCGGCAATGCTGGTCTCCAGCAGCGGGCTGGAAATGGCGGCCTTTGCGGCGTTCTCGGCCTTTCCTGCACCCTTGGCGCTGCCCACGCCCATGTGGGCGTAACCGGCGTCCTTCATGATGCTGCGCACGTCGGCAAAGTCCAGGTTGATGAAGGCGGGCACGTTGATCAGCGCCGAGATGCTCTCCACGCCCTGACGCAGCACGTTGTCCGCCGCGGCAAAGGCGTTGGCCAGGGTGATCTTTTCCTGGCTGATGAGCTTCAGCCGCTCGTTGGGGATCACGATCAGGCTGTCCACATGCATCAGCAGATTGTCGATGCCCTGCTCGGCCATGTTCATCTTGCGCTTGCCCTCAAAAGAGAAGGGCTTGGTCACGATGCCCACGGTGAGAATGCCCAGGTCGTGGGCCACTTCCGCCACCACGGGGGCAGCGCCGGTGCCGGTGCCGCCGCCCATACCGGCGGTGATAAACACCATCTGGGCACCCTTCAGGGCGCTGGCGATCTCGTCCTTGCTCTCCTCGGCGGCACGCTGGCCCACCTCGGGGTCGGCGCCCGCGCCGCGGCCCTTGGTCAGCTTTGCTCCCAGCTGTACCTTCTGGGTGGCCTTGCTGGCCAGCAGCGCCTGCTGGTCGGTGTTCATGGCCACAAATTCCACGCCCTGCACGCCGTCCAGCAGCATACGGTTCACGGCGTTGCCGCCGCCGCCGCCCACGCCGATCACCTTGATGTTGGTTACATTCGCCATCTCCGTATCAAGCATAAAAGCCATCGTTCAAACATCCCCCGATCTGTTATCTTCACGCGCATTCAGCGCTGATTGTATCTCTTCATGCAGCCGTTTTGTCTGCAAGGATAAAAAAGGGCAGCCTGCCGACAGACATGGCTGCCTTTTAAAATTGCTCTTATTCCTATTAAGAGTAACAGATTTCTTTGTCAAATTCAAGGGCTAAGGCAGGGATATTCCGCCTGCTTCCGAAAAATATTTTTCGCCCTCTGCCTGCCGCTTCCGTTCGTTTTTCCGTTCGGTTTTTTCTTCCCAGCAGGTGTGCGCCCCCAGGCTGCGCAGCAGGGCCGCCAGGTCGCCGTAGCCGCGGCGGATGTACCCGGCCTGGGCAATGGTGCTCTTCCCCTGTGCCTGCAGGGCCGCCACGGCCAGCGCGGCCCCGCCCCGCAGGTCTGCCGCGCTCACCGCCGCCCCCCGCAGCTGCTCGGCCGGGGCAAGCTCCAGCAGCCGCCCGCGAACCTTCGCCCGGCCGCCCAGCGCCGTAAAGCCCGCCGCACAGCCGAAGCGGTGCTCAAACACCGTGTCCTCAAAATAGCTCGGCCCCGCCGCCGTGAGAAACGCCGCCGCCAGCACCGGCGCTGCATCGGTGGGGAACGCCGGGTACGCCCCCGCCGTGACCCACCCGGCCCCGGCCAGCCGGGCAGGGGCTTCCAGCGTCAGTGCCGCCGGGCCTTCCCGCCGGATGCGGCACCCGGCCCGCGCCAGCACCTCCAGCACAGGCTCCAGATGGTCCGGCACACAGCGCCGCAGGGTCACGCTTCCTCCGGTGGCGGCGGCCGCCGCCAGCACCGTGGCCGCCACGATCCGGTCCGCCACCGGGCGGAACGCCGCACCGCTCAGCCGCTCCCGCCCCTGGATCCAGATCGTCGAGGTGCCCGCCCCGCAGATGTGCGCCCCGGCCGCCATCAGAAAGCGGGCCAGGTCCACCACCTCCGGCTCCCGGGCCGCGCCGTGCAGCACCGTGATGCCCCGGGCCTTCACGGCGGCCATCATCAGGGTTTCGGTAGCCCCAACGCTGGGCAGCCGCAGGGCAAACTCGGCCCCATGCAGCCCATCGGGCGCCGAAAGGGTCAGCTGCTCGCCCTTCCACACGGCGGCCGCCCCCATGCAGGCCAGCCCCTCCAGATGAATGTCAATGGGCCGCGGGCCAAGGCGGCACCCGCCGGGCATGGTCATGCGCACCTCGCCCATGCGGTGCAGCATGGGGGCCAGATAGAACACCGAGCTTCGCATGGCCCGCACCGGCCCATCCGGCAGGGCGCTTTTCCCCGGCCGGCCCGGGGTCAGCAGCAGGTCCTCGCCCTCCCAGGCGGTGTACATCCCGGCCGCCCGCAGCAGGGCCAGGCTGTTTTCCACATCCGTCAGCCGCGGTGTCTGCCGCAGCCGAACCGGCCCATCGCACAAAAGGCTGGCGGCCAGAATGGGCAGCACGCTGTTTTTGGCCGGCGGCAGCCAGACCTCCCCTTCCAGCCGCGCGCCACCCCAAATTTTCAATACCTCTCCCACCCGGCACCGCTCCCTTCCCCGCGCCTTTGCGGCGGTTTGTGCCCCAATCTATGCCAAAGTCGGGAAAGCCGTGCAAAAAGCGGCATTCGGAGCGGTTGTGGAATCCGTTCCGGGCAAAAAGCCCCCGACCCTGAATGCGGAACCGGGTGTGCGGCCTTGGATGTCGCGATCCGCGCACGCCTTATCAGCAAACCAGCCAACACTTCGCGTCCTTCCTCGTACATTCTGCACAAAGTTACGATCTTCCGTATGGTTCGAGTTGAAAGTCCGCTTTATAGGCTTTTCGGTGTGCTATAATTATTTACAATAAAATAAGACAACAAAACAAGTTCAAAAAGGCATCTCAAATAAAACAGGGCAACGCAGGTCAAAACCGACCGGGCCGCGCAAGCCGCGAAACTTTCCGTAAATCTTTTCTTTTTCATAACGCCAAGATCCGCCCGAGGCAAATCGCCTGCTTCCCCTTTGTTTTGTAATGTGAAAGGAGTTTTCCATGAAGGCTGCTGATCAAACCCCGCTTGCCCACATCAGCGAGGATGGCACCCGAAACCAAACGCTGGCCGACCATCTGAGCGGCACCGCCGCCCTGGCCGGGCAGTTTGCCGCCGCCTTCGGGGCCGGTGCCGAGGGCGAATTTGCCGGGCTTCTCCACGACCTGGGAAAGGACAGCCCAGGCTTTCAGCGCCGCCTGCACGGCGGCCCGCCGGTGGATCATTCCACGGCCGGGGCACAGGCGGCTTTGCAGCAAAACGACCCCTGCGCTGCCTTTGCCATTGCCGGGCACCACAGCGGCATTCCCGACGGCGGCCATCGCCAGGATGCACCGGACGAGCCCACCCTCTTCGGGCGCATCAAGCGGCAGGTTCCGGTGGCGGGCGGCCTGCCGCCCATCACGGCCCGTCCGGCGCTTCCCGCTTGGGTCGCCGAAAGCAAGGACAATCTCACCACTGCGTTCTTTACGCGGATGCTCTTCTCCTGCCTGGTGGACGCCGATTTCATCGACACCGAAACCTTTATGAACGGCCGCCCCGCGCCGCGGGGAACGGGGCAGCCCATTGCGGAGCTGCTGGAAACGGTGCGCGCCCAGGCGGCCCGCTATCAGGCCGGGGCTGCATCTTCTCCGGTGGCCGCCCAGCGCAACCGCGTGCTTCTGGCCTGCCAGGAGCAGGGCCGCACCGGCCCCCGCGGCGTTTACACCCTCACCGTGCCCACCGGCGGCGGCAAAACCTTTGCCTCGCTGGCCTTCGCGCTGGAGCACGCCGCCGCCCACAAGCTGAGCCGGGTGATCTACGTCATCCCCTATACCTCCATCATCGACCAGACCGCGCAGACCTTCACCGACCTGCTGGGGGAAGAAAACGTACTGGCCCACTTTTCCACTGCGGACTACAAACTGGTGGAAAAGGACGATCTTACGCCCGCCCAGTACCGGAACCTGCTGGCCAGTGAAAACTGGGACGCGCCGGTCATCGTAACCACCGCCGTTCAATTTTTCGAGTCGCTGTACTCCAACCGCTCCGGCCGCTGCCGCAAGCTGCACAATCTGGCCAACAGCGTGCTGATTTTCGACGAGGCGCAAACGCTCCCCTGTGACTATCTGCGCCCCTGCGTTTCTGCCATTGCCCAGCTGGTTCAGCATTACGGGGTCACTGCCGTGCTCTGCACCGCCACGCAGCCGGATCTGGGCGGGCTGTTCCGGGAGTTTGCCCCCGAGCAGCCCCTTCGGGAGCTCAGCCCCGACCCGGAGCTGCTGTACCAGGTGCTTCGCCGGGTCACGCTGGGCGACCTGGGCACCATTTCCGCCGAGGCTCTGGTGGGGCGGCTGGAAGAACAGGAGCAGGTTCTCTGTGTGGTGAACCGCCGCAAAACGGCCCAAACCCTGTTTGCCGCCCTGCCCGAAGAGGGCAGCTATTGCCTGACCACCCTGCTGTGCGCGGCTGATCGCCGCCGCCAGCTGGCCGAGATCCGTGACCGGTTGGAGAACGGGCAGCCCTGCCGGGTGGTCTCCACCTCGCTGATCGAGGCCGGTGTGGACGTGGACTTCCCTTCCGCGTACCGGGAGCAGGCTGGGCTGGATTCGCTGCTGCAAACCGCCGGCCGCTGCAACCGCAACGGCAAGCGCCCCGCCGGGGAAAGCCCGGTGTGGCTGTTCCGGCTGGAGGATTCCCCTGCGCCCCGGATGATCCGCGCCAACCTGGACGCCCTCGCCTACGTGCAGCGGCATTTTGAGCGGCTGGATACACCGGACGCCATCCGCACCTACTTCAAGCAGCTGTACGCCAACAAGGATTCACTGGATCGGCACGGGATTCTTCCCGCCTTTGAGAAGGGCGACTCCCCCGGCCAGTTTTTCCCCTTTGCCTGGGCCGCCGAGCAGTTCCAGCTGATCGAAAGCCCGACCCGCACCGTGTACCTGCCCATTGGCGAGGGCAAGGCCCTGTGCGAGCAGCTGCGGCGGCAGGGGCCGAACCGTGTGCTTCTGCGTCAGCTTGGGCTGTACAGCGTGGACTGCTACGAAGGACAACTGAAGTCGCTTCTTGCGGCCGGGGCGTTGGAAGAACTGCCCGGCGGCGAGCTTCTGCTTGCCAACCCGGGCCTTTACAGCGCCGAAATTGGGCTTACAATGGAGATAGAAACCGGAAACGGGCTTTTCTTCTGACGAGGCCCCAAAAAACGTCAGCCCTTACATTTTATATACACAACCACTTGAAAGGAGTGATGCGTATGTCAATGCTCGTGGAAGTATGGGGCGATTACGCCTGCTTTACACGGCCAGAGATGAAGACCGAAAGGGTCAGCTACGACGTCATGACCCCATCCGCCGCCCGGGGGCTGGTTGAGGCCATCTACTGGCACCCCGGCATGAAGTACCACATTGACCGTATCTACGTGCTGAACCCCATCCAGTTCACCAACATTCGCCGCAACGAGGTCAAATCCACGCTGCTGGCCTCGGCGGCCCTCTCGGCCGCCAAGGGCGGGCCAGCGCCGGTGCTGTACACACAGGAGGACATTCAGCAGCGGGCCGCCCTGCTTTTGCAGGACGTACACTATGTGATCGAGTGCCACTTCACCATGACGGATAAGGCAGCCCCAAGCGACAACCCCGGAAAATTTCAGGATACGCTCCGCCGCCGGCTGAAGCGCGGCCAATGCTACCACACGCCCTGCTTCGGCTGCCGGGAGTTTCCGGCCAATTTCCGCGAATGGCCCGGCGGCCCCATTCCCACCGAGCCGCTCAATCAGGATCTTGGCTTTATGCTGTACGATCTTGACTATTCCGACCCGGAAAATCTTCGCCCGCAGTTCTTCCGCGCCAAGCTGGAAAACGGCGTGCTGAACTGCCGGGATATGGAGGTGTTCACATGATCCTGCAAGCGCTCACCGCGTATTACGAGCAGCTTCTGCAAAAGGGGGCCATCTCTGCCCCCGGCTGGGACCACGCCTTCAACGTGAGCTTTTATCTGGTGATCGACGATTCCGGCCGGCTGCTGCACGCAGAGGACAAGCACATTTCCGTGCAAAAAGGCAAAAAGCAGGTGCTGGCTCCCATCCAACGTTCCGTTCCGGCCCATGTAAAGCGCTCCTCCGGCATTGCGGCAAATTTTCTGTGCGACAACTCCACCTATCTGCTGGGGGCTGATGAAAAAGGCAAACCGGAACGCGCGGTTCAGTGCTTCGAGGCCTGCGCAGCCCTGCACCACAAGCTGCTGGACGGCGTTGCTTCCCCCGCTGCTGAGGCCATCCTCGCCTTTTTCGACACCTGGCAGCCCGGTGAAGCCAAAACCCATCCCGCCCTGGCCGATGTTTGGAAGGACATTACCGGGAATGCCAACCTGCTGTTTCTGTACGAGGCCGCGGACGGCACCCGGACCCTTGCCACCGAGGACCCTGCCATTCGCGCCGCCTGGCAGGCGCACTACAACTCCGCCGATCCGAATGCCCCGGTTGCCCCGTGCCTCGTCACCGGCCAATTGGCACCGCCTGCTCTGGTTCACCCGTCCATTAAGGGGGTTATGGGTGCGCAAAGCTCCGGTGCATCGCTGGTGTCGTTCAATGCACCCGCCTTTTGCTCCTACGGGCACACCCAGGGTGAGAACGCCCCCGTCAGCGAATACGCCGCCTTTGCCTATACCACGGCCCTGAACTCGCTTCTGGCGGACCGGAACCACTGCCGCGTCATTGGCGACACCACCGTGGTTTGCTGGGCCGAGAACGCCTCGCCTGCCGCCGCCAGCCTGGGAATGTTCGCCATGTTCGGCATTCCAGAGGGCACTGGCCTTCAGGAGGGAGACCTGACCCGGGCACTGGAACTTCTCGCCGCCGGGGAGCCATGCGACTGGCTGGACGAGACGCTGAACCACAAACAGCACTTTTACATTCTGGGCCTTTCTCCCAACGCCGCCCGCATTTCGGTGCGCTTCTTTATGCGGGACACTCTGGGCGAGTTTGCCCGGCACCTGTGCACCCACGCCGAAAACCTGAAGATCGTGCGGCCCGCCTTTGACAAGCGGGAAAATCTCTCGGTCTGGGCCCTCGCGCAGGAGACGGTCAACCGCAAAGAGCGCAACCCCGCCCCGGCCCCGCAGCTGCCCGGCGACCTGCTTCGGGCCGTTCTCACCGGCGGGCCGTACCCCGCCACCCTGCTGGACGGCGTGGCCCTGCGCATCCGCGCCGAACAGGACGTAACCCGCGGCCGTGCCGCCATTTTGAAAGCCTATTATTTGCGGAACCCGTCCCCGCTTTCCGCCCACAAGGAGGTTTTAACTGTGGAACTGAACGAAAACGCCACCTATCTGCCCTATGTGCTGGGCCGCCTGTTCGCGATGTTGGAGGCCATTCAGGACGCCGCCAACCCCGGCATCAACACCACCATCCGGGAGCGGTATTTCAACTCGGCCTGCGGCACTCCCGCCATGGTGTTCCCCACCCTCATCAATCTGGCCCAAAAACACCTGAACAAGCTGCCCAATAAACAGGAAGTGCATTTTCAAAAGCAGCTGGCCGATCTTCTGGGCCGCATTCACGAACCCTTCCCTCTGCGCCTCTCCCTGCCCGATCAGGGAGCCTTCCAGGTGGGCTATTATCACCAGATGCAGAAACGCTACGCAAAAAAGAGTGAGGAGGAATAAATTATGTCTACCCCTATTAAAAATCGCTACGACTTTGTGATCCTGTTCGACGTGGAAAACGGCAACCCCAACGGCAACCCGGACGCCGGCAATATGCCCCGAATCGACCCCGAAACCGGCTACGGCCTTGTGACGGACGTGTGCCTGAAGCGGAAGATCCGCAACTATGTGGAGGATTTGAAGGAAGACACGCCCGGCTACCGGATTTATGTGAAGGAGGGCGTCCCCCTGAACCGGAGCGATGCCGAGGCTTTGGCCGCGGTCGGCGTATCCGGTGACCTGAAGGCCGCAAAGAAATCCGACCCGGGCATCGACCTGAAACTGCGGGATTTCATGTGCTCCAACTTCTATGACATCCGCACCTTTGGCGCCGTGATGACCACCTTTGTAAAGGGCGCGCTGAACTGCGGCCAGGTGCGCGGCCCCGTGCAGTTGAGCTTTGCCCGCTCCATTGACCCCATCGTGCCCCAGGAGGTCACCATCACCCGTGTGGCCATCACCACCGAGGCCGACGCCGAAAAGAAGGGCACCGAGATGGGCCGCAAGCACATCGTGCCTTACGCTTTGTACCGCGCCGAGGGCTATGTCTCCGCCAATCTGGCCCGCAAAACCACCGGCTTTTCGGAGGACGACCTGCAGCTTCTCTGGCAGGCCATCCTGAATATGTTCGAGAACGACCACAGCGCCGCCCGGGGCAAAATGGCCGTGCGGGAGCTGATCGTCTTTAAGCATGATTCGGAGCTGGGCAACGCACCCGCCTACAAGCTGTTCGAGAAGGTTCAGGTTGAAAAGCGCGTTGAAGTCCCCCGCCAGTATGGGGACTATAATGTTTCGGTCTCGGACGATCTACCCGAGGGCGTACACTGCGAGAGGCTCTCCTGATGGCCGCCGAGGATGAGTATCTCCTCATGTCCGGCCTGCAGCATTTCGTCTTTTGCCGCCGCCAGTGGGCCTTGATTCACCTGGAGCAGCAGTGGAGCGAGAATCTGCGCACCGCCGAAAGGCGGCTGGAACACGCCCGCTGCCACGATACCGCCCAGACTGAACGCCGGGGCAGCCTGCTCATCACCCGCGGAATGCGGGTGGTCAGCCACCGGCTGCGCATGACCGGCGCCTGCGACGTGGTGGAGTTCCGGGCCGATCCGGAAGGGATTCCCCTGCAAAATACCGAGGGACGCTGGCAGCCCACGCCGGTGGAGTACAAGCACGGCCGCGAAAAAGAGACGGACGCCGACCGGGTCCAGCTGTGCGCCCAGGCCATGGCGCTGGAAGAAATGCTGGTGTGCGAAATTCCGGAAGGCGCACTCTTTTACGAAGAGACCCGCCGCCGCGAGCGTGTTGCGCTCACACCGGAGCTGAGGCAGACCACCCTGGCGCTGGCCGAGGAGATGAACCGTTACTTTGCGCGAGGCTATACCCCCAAAGTAAAACCCGGCAAGCACTGCAGCGCCTGCTCGCTGAAAGCGCTGTGCCTGCCCGTGCTCTGCCGGCGGGCTGACCCTAACGCCTATCTGCGGGAACATCTGGAGGAACCTTTGGGAGGCACCGTATGAGACAGTTGCTGAACACCCTGTACGTTTTGTCCGAGGATGCCTATCTCACGCTGGACGGCGAAACCGTGGTGGTAAACCACGCCCAGACGGAGCTGGCCCGCATTCCGCTGCACACACTGGAGGGCATCGTCTGCTTCAGCTATGCCGGGGCCAGCCCCGCCCTGATGGGCAAATGCGCCCGGCTGGGCGTTGATCTGAGCTTTTTCAGCCCGCGCGGCCAATTTCTGGCCCGCACTGTTGGGGAAGAGCGCGGCAATGTGCTGCTGCGCCAGACGCAGTACCGGGTTGCCGACAGCGAGTTCGCCAGCTGCCAATACGCCCGCTGCTTTATTCTGGGCAAGGTTTACAACGCCCGCTGGGTGTTGGAGCGCGCCACCCGGGATCATCCCCAGCGCGTACCGGTCGAGCAGCTGAAGCACACCAGCGCCCAGCTGGCCGCGGCGCTGCCGCTGATCGAACAATGCGAAACGCCGGATCAGCTGCTCGGGCTGGAGGGCGAAGCCGCCCAGCGGTATTTCGACTGCTTTGATTTCCTGATTCTCCAACAGCATGAGGCGTTCTGCTTTCACGGCCGCAGCCGCAGGCCGCCGCTGGACAATGTAAACGCGCTGCTCTCCTTCGCCTACACGCTGCTCGCCCGGGACTGCGCCGCCGCGCTGCAAAGCGTGGGGCTGGACCCCTATGTGGGCTTTTTGCATCGTCCCCGGCCCGGGCGGCAGAGCCTGGCCCTGGACCTGATGGAGGAACTGCGTGCGGTATACGCCGACCGGTTTGTGCTTTCCTGCATCAATCAGAAAATCCTATCGCCGAAGCACCTGCAAACGCAGGAGAACGGCGCCGTTCTTCTGACGGACGACGGCCGAAAGGCTTTTCTGAGCGCCTGGCAGAACAAGAAAAAGGAACAGATCACCCATCCGTTCCTGAAAGAAAAACTGCCATGGGGCCTCGTGCCCTATGTGCAGGCTCTGCTGCTCGCCCGCACGCTTCGCGGTGACCTGGAGATCTACCCGCCATTTTTCTGGAAGTGAGGCTCGCCATGCTTGTGCTGATTACTTATGACGTGAGCACCGAAACCGACGCCGGGCGCAAGCGCCTGCGCAAAGTTGCCAAACAGTGCGTAAACCACGGGCAGCGGGTGCAGAACTCCGTATTTGAATGCCTTCTGGATGCCGCACAGTACGCCGTACTCAAGGCCGAGCTGACCAAACTGATCGACCCGGAAGTGGACAGCCTGCGCTTTTACCAGTTGGGCAACCATTATCAAAACAAGGTTGAACACATCGGAGTTCGCCCCGCCTTCCATCAGGATGACGTTCTGATTTTCTGAGCGCACCATCTGGCGACGAAGGGCGTGCGAACATGGAGCAATCACTGCGTACCCGGATGCTTCGCACCGGTTTTGGGGGAGATTGTTTGGGATTATTCGTGCAAACGGTGGCGTGAGCACTTTGGTGCGATTGCAAATCTATGCAAATTGCTGTATTATATGAGTGCAAATAGAGACTTTTCTCTGTTTTTGCCGTCGTCCTCCACACGGAGGACGTGGATTGAAATTTGTGAGCCAGCCGAAACGCTACCTTGAACGGCGAGTCGTCCTCCACACGGAGGACGTGGATTGAAATCCGCTCGCTTGCACCCTGTCTCCGGACTGCCGCGCGGTCGTCCTCCACACGGAGGACGTGGATTGAAATCCACTGCGCCCGCCATTTTCTGCTGGTTCCCACTTGGTCGTCCTCCACACGGAGGACGTGGATTGAAATACGCCTTTAATGTCCTCCACTTTCGCGATGTTTGTCGTCCTCCACACGGAGGACGTGGATTGAAATACGACGTTTTTCAGCCCGGACGCCTGCAGCCGCCGAGTCGTCCTCCACAC
>CAKSWY010000030.1 GCA_934513685.1 uncultured Oscillospiraceae bacterium
CTTCACCATCGCTGAGAGCAGCTGGAACAAGCTGAGCGCCGATCAGCAGTCCATCGTTGAGGCCGCTGCCAAGGCTTCCGCCGATTACGACCGTCAGCTGAACAAGGAGCAGACCGAGAGCCTGGTTTCCAGCCTGGAAGAGAAGGGCATGAAGATCAACACCCCCGAGCTGGCTCCCTTTGCCGAGGCTACCGCTTCCGTGCTGACCGACAACGCTTCCACCTATGGCGATCTGCTGGATCAGCTGAACGCCTGGAAGGCTGAGCGCTGAGCCGCTTTACATCTGAATCAGTCTCCAACGCAAACATCGTGGGGCGGAGGGATTTGCCCTCCGCCCCTTTTGATTGAAAAACGCAAGTTTTTCAAGGCTTTTGTCAGAGCAACCGATCCGAAAGGAGCAAATTTGTGAAGAAGTTACAACGAACGATGGATAAGATCACCACGTTGATCTCCTCCATCCTATGCGCAGCGATGATGATCATCCTGTTCGCCAATGTGGTGCTGCGCTTGATTCCCAGTGTGGGCGGTTTTAAATGGTATATGGAGAGCAGCCAGTACCTGAACGTCTGGTCCATGCTCATTGCCTGCGTTGGCATCAACGCCATGGGCACCAACCTGCGCGTGGAAGTGGTGGATTCCATCTTCGGCAGAACCGCGCTGGGCAAAAAGCTGGTCGTGCTCATCCGCGACGTGTTCATCATTCTGTTCTATGTGCTGGTCACCTATTCCGGCTGGCAGCTGTGCACCCGCGCAAAGCAGGCCGTTTCCACCATGCCTCAGTTTACCATGGGCCAGGTGTACACCATCTTCCCCATTGCCGGTGTGATCTGCATCATCGGCGCCGTGGTCAATCTGATCGTTGAACTCACTGAAAAACCGGAAGGAGGCGACAAGGAATGATTGCCTGGCTGCTGATTTCCTTTTTCGTACTGTTGTTCCTGGGTGTGCCCATTGCCATGAGCCTGGGCCTGTCCGCCATCGGCGGCATCCTGTTTTTGGGCGGCGGCAGCACCGTTACCATCGCCCAGCGTATGTTTGAGGGCATGAACAGCTTTGCGCTGCTGGCCATTCCCCTGTACACCTTTGCCGGCTTTACCATGAGCAAGGGCGGCATCTCCAAGCGTTTGATGGACTTCTGCTACTCCATCGTCGGCCATATTTACGGCGGCCTGGCCCACGTAAACGTGCTGTCCAGCATGATCTTCGCCGGCATCTCCGGTTCCGCCGTGGCGGACACCGCCGGTGTTTCCGGTATGTTCATGCCCGAAATGGTGCGCAAGGGCTACTCCAAGAAATTCACCGTGGCCGTTACCGCCATCTCCTCCACCATCGGCATCATCATCCCGCCCTCCATTCCCATGGTGGTCATCGCCGGCATCTGCGGCATCTCCACCGGCCGTCTGTTCCTGGGCGGCATCATCCCCGGCATCATGTGCGGCCTGGCCCAGATGATCGTCAGCTACTTCATGGCCAAAAAAGAGGGCGTGGAAAAGGAGCCTGGTCATTTCTCCATTGGCCCCGTGCTGCACGGCCTGTGGGAGAGCTGGCCCGCCCTGCTGATGCCCATCATCATTGTGGGCACCATCACCCTGGGCATCGTCAGCCCCACTGAGGCGGGCGTGATCGCGGTGGTGTACGGCCTGTTCGCCGGCGGTATTGTCTACCGTGAGCTGAAATGGGAGGACATCAAGTTCGCCTTTGCCGAAACCGTCCGCACCAGCGGCCGTATCTTCATCGTCATCGGCGCGGCCAAGCTGTACACCGTGATGCTGACCACCGCCGGCTTTGACAAGTGGGTCGCCAAAACCATGCTGGGCTTCTCCTCCAATCCCACCGTCATCCTCATCATGATCCTGCTGATCTTCTTCATCGTGACCATGTTCATGGAGTCCATCGCGACCCTGACCCTGTTCATGCCCATCCTGTACCCCATCGCCATCGGCGTTGGCATCGACCCCATCGTTCTCAGCGTGCTCATCACCGTGGTCATCGGCGTGGGTCTGGTTACGCCTCCGGTTGGTATGTGCATCTACGTGGCCTGCGATTTGATGGACGTAAAGGTGGGCGATGTGTTCCCCACGCTGATCCCCTTCCTGTTGGCGACCTTCGTCTGCATTGCACTGATGATCGCCTTCCCCCAGCTCATCACTCTGCCCACTGCCCTGATGCGTGTTTGAGCCTAAAAACCATTGCAACACCGCAGAGAGTGTGGTAAAATGGCAGCGGAATGAAACATATGATGTTCGGGCGTTTTCGCCCGCAACATTCCGTATCGTCATTCCATTTTTGCGGCGCAGAGGGGTTGCCCTCTCGGCCGCAGTCTGGAGGTAATCGCAATGGAAAATGACTCGCGCGAAAAAACACCTGGCAAGTCCGTTGTGGACCAGGTGGCAGATGGGATCATTTCCCGGATCATTGATGGTTCCCTGCACCCCGGCGACAAGCTGCCCACCGAAATGGAGCTTTGCCGCCAGTTTGGGGCCGGACGCAATTCCGTGCGTGAAGCGGTAAAAAAACTGCAGGCCTATGGCATTCTGTACATCAAGCGGGCCGACGGCACCTTCGTCAGCGAAAGCTACAACCAGAAGATGCTCGACCCCATGCTGTACAGCATCATTCTGCAAAAGAACAGCTGGCGCGATTTTGTGGAGCTTCGTTCGGTAATCGACATCGGCACGCTGAACGTGGTCATCCAGCGTGAAGACATCGCCTCGTTCCTGCCGGATCTCTACTGGACCTTTGGCGAGCTCTCGGCGGAGCTTCACTCGCCCAATCCCTCGGTGGACCGGGTGCTGGAGCTGGACAGCCGCTTTCACACTCAGATCGCCGGGGCCGCCCAGAACCCAATGCTGGAAACCATCACCGAATACATCACCCGCTTAACGCTGCCCAGCCGGTACGAAACCACCCGCCGGGTGCTGGAGCAGGGCGATGTGGACCGTTTTGTGGAACTTCACCGGCAGCTGCTGGCCGTGATCGAGCGGCGGCAGGCCGATCAGATTGCACGAACGGTACAGGATCACTACATTTTCTGGAAATGACTCATTCAGCCCGCCCGCCCACATCGGGGTGTGCGGGCAAAATGAGTGCTTTAAAGGTAGGATGTTAAACACACAATTTCTGTTATCATCCTTCCAATTCGTTTTCTCGAAAGGCTTGAAGCAAGGAGCTTTTGCCATGAAAAAAATCATGATCTCTGTGGCCCCTGTGGCCGCCACAGACATCCTAATCAACCCCAGGGCCATCGCCCGGGACGTGTACGAGTGCTACAAGCATGGCGCCGCCATGGTGCACCTGCACTGCCGTGACCTGAACGGCCGCCTCACCCCGGACCTGAGCCTGCTGCAGGAGACCGTCGCCTACATCCGCGAGATGTGCGACATCGTGGTGGAGATCTCCACCGGCGGCGTCTCCAACCTGACCATCGAAGAGCGCTGCCAGCCCTGCTACCCGGATTGGGTGGAGGCCAACAGCCTGAACGTCGGCTCGGTAAACCTGGGCACCGCCGTGTACCAGAACCCCATCAACGATGTGGAGTACTGCGTGCAGCGCATTCTCGAGAACAAGAAGATCCCCGAGATCGAGGTGTTCGAGCTGGGCATGATCAACACCGTGCGGGAGCTGGACGAGAAGTTCCACTTCGTCAAGCCCATCCTCTTCGCGCTGGTGTTCGGCCATGGGGGCGAAATGCCCTCCACCGTGCCGGCCCTGAAGCACATGATCGACGCACTGCACGAAAACTTCCCCGGCGGCGACTACCTGTGGGGCTACACCCAGGCCCACCGGGAGGACTGGGAAATGGTGAAGGTCGCCCTGGACATGGGCGCTTCCACCGTGCGCATCGGCTTTGAGGACTCCGACATGATCGCCCCCGGCGTTCATGTGGACAACAACGCCGCCCTCATTGCTCAGGTATCGGACATTGTCAAATCCAAGGGCATGATGCCCATGACCCCGGACGAGGCGCGGGCAATGCTGAAGATCCCGCCCCTCCGCCGCTGAGGAGGTGATTCACATGGTAATTCAAGGTGTCACCTATCTCTCGGATTTCGAGGCCAAGAAGGCCATCATCGAGGCGGCCCGCCGCATGGAAGCCAAGGGCTTTCTGGTGGCCGGCGACGGCAGCCTCAGCGTGCGGGTCGGCCCGTCCGCGGTATGGGTCACCATTGCCGGGGCCGATAAGGCCGCCCTCACCCAGGATATGCTGGTTCGCGTGGATTTGAACGGCAAGCAGATGCTCAGCGCCCGGGCCAAGCCCCTGCCGGAGGACCTGCCCATTCACCTGAAGATCTATCAGGAAAACGACTCCGTTCAGTGTGTGCTGCACGCTTACCCGCCCTGCGCCGCCGTCATGGGGCTGCAGGGGCAGTCCGTACAGCCTGCCGCGTTCAGCCCGGCGGTGCGGGCACTGGGCCGGGTTCAGCTGCTTCCCGGGCAGGCCGCCGAGCCTCAGGCCCAGGCTGTCAGCCTTTTGTGCCGCACCGACAAGGGCGTGCTGCTGCAAAACGACGGCTGCATGACCTGGGGCCGCACCCCCACCGAGGCCTGCCATCTGGTGGAAGCGCTGGACTACTACGCCGCCGTGACCGCCCGGCTGGGCCATACCCCGGTGAGTGCCCCCGCGGTTCCGGCCGCACCGGCGGTGCAGCCTGCGCCGGCCCCTGTCGAAGCCGCTCCGGCTTCCGCCGCGGCTCTGAACGGCGTGACCGGGCTGATCCGCCCCGGCATGGGCCTGCCGCCCCTGCCCAAAGCGCAGCCTGCTGCATCGGCCGTGCCGGTTGCTCCCGTCGCGTCGAAGGCGGTTCCGGCCGTACCGGCTGCGGCTGCCCCCGGGCAGCCCGCCCCCAGGGCCGCTGCCCGGGAGGATGCAATGGCCGAGGTCATCCGCCGCACCCTGCAAAGTTTTCAGTAATCCCGCTTGAATGCATTCAAGCACACTGCTTCTCTGTTTATCCGCCGTTTTAATTTCAACGCGCCGGGGCTGGCCCGCTTGCGGCACCCCCGGCCAACGGAAAGGACGTCAAGACCATGGACATCAGTTCGCAGGAAATTGAGGCGATCGTCAAACAGGTACTGTCCGGCATGGGCAGTACGCCGACCGCTTCCCCCTCTACAGCGGCCCCCCGCTGCAGCGCCTGCGGCGATCGGGGCGTTTTTGAAAACGTAGACGACGCCGTGGAGGCCGCTTGGAAAGCCCAGCGCGACTGGGTGACCAACTACAAGGTGGAGGACCGTCAGCGCATCATCGAGGCCATTCGCCGCTGCGCCCGCGCCCATGTGGAAGAGTGGTGCCGCAAAATTGTGGAAGAAACCGGCATGGGCCGCTATGAGGACAAGGTAGAAAAGCACCTGGCCGTCATCAACAAAACCCCCGGCCCCGAATGCCTGACCACCGAGGCCATCAGCGGAGACGCCGGCCTGATGCTGGAGGAATACGCCCCCTTCGGCGTGATCTGTTCCATCACCCCCACCACCAACCCCACCGAAACCATCATCAACAACACCATCAGCATGATTGCCGGCGGCAACACCGTGGTATTCAACGTACACCCCCGCGCCAAGCGGGTCTCCGCTGACTGCCTGCAGGCGCTGAACACCGCCATTGTGGAAGCCGGCGGCCCCGAGAACCTCATCACTATGACCCGGGAGCCCACCATGGAAAACGTGGACAAGATGGCCGCCAACCCCAAGGTTCGCCTGATGGCAGGCACCGGCGGCATGGGCATGGTAAACGCCCTGCTGCGCAGCGGCAAAAAGTGCATTGGTGCCGGCGCGGGCAACCCGCCGGTCATCGTGGATGAGACCGCCGACATTGAGCTGGCCGGCCGCAAAATCTACGAGGGTGCTTCTTTTGACAACAACATTCTGTGCTTCGCCGAAAAAGAGGTGTTCGCCGTGGGCAGCGCCTACGACGGCCTGCTGCACGAGATGCAGAAGCAGGGCGCGTATCTGCTGAGCAGCGCCCAGACCGAACAGCTGGTAAAAATCGTGCTGCAGCCCAAAAAGGGCGGCGGCCACGAGGTAAACAAAAAGTGGGTCGGCCAGGACGCCGCCCGCATTCTGGAGACCATCGGAGTCAAGGTGCCCGACAGTTGCCGCCTAGCCATCTGCGAAGTGCCCGCCGACCATCCCTTTGTGCTGGTGGAGCAGATGATGCCCGTGCTGCCTCTGGTGCGCTGCCAGAGCTTTGAAGAGGCCATGGACAAGGCCCTCATCGCTGAGCACGGCAACCGGCACACCTCCTCCATCTTCTCCAAGGATGTGGACCACATGACCCGGTTTGCCCGGCTCATCGAGACCACCATCTATGTGAAGAACAGCGCCACCAAGGCAGGCGTGGGCATTGGCGGCGAGGGCCACTGCACCATGACCATTGCCGGCCCCACCGGCGAGGGCATTACCTGTGCGAAGAGCTTCTGCCGCCGCCGCCGCTGTATGCTGGCCGAGGGCGGGCTGCGCATCATCTGATCGGGCGGGCGGTCCGCTGCCGCCCCTCACATAAACGACCATTCATTGCTGAAACGATCTTACACAAACATCAACGATTTTGATTTGTTCTACAGGAGGAACGACTCATGAAAGCTCTGGGTTTTATCGAGACCAAAGGTCTGGTTGGCAACATTGAAGCGACCGATGCCATGCTGAAAGCTGCGGACGTGGAGTTCATCGGCTCCGACACCATCGGCGCCGGCCTGACCACCGTCATCGTCACCGGTGAAGTGGGCGCCGTGAAGGCCGCCACCGAGGCCGGCGAAGAGGCCGCTTCCCGCGTGGGCGAGCTGTTCTGCGTGAACGTCATCGCCCGCCCCCACACCGACCTGGCCCGTATCATGCCCCCCAAGGGCCCCGCAACCGGCAAGTCCGGCCAGCCCGCCGGTGAGCAGGTGCCTCTGGCCGCCGCTCTGGGCATGATCGAGACCAACGGCCTGACCGCCGCCATTGAGGCCGCCGACGCCATGCTGAAGAGCGCAGACGTGTCTCTGGTGGGCCAGGAGAAGATCGGCGCCGGTCTGGTGACCGTGTTCGTGCAGGGCGACGTGGGCGCCGTGAAGGCCGCCGTGGAAGCCGGCCAGACCGCTGCCGCCCGCATCGGCGAAGTGGTCAGCGCCCATGTGATTCCCCGCCCCCATGCCAGCGTGGCCGAGTGCATGCCCGAACTGCGCTGAGCCCTCTGAAATTCACTGAGGAAGGGGCGTTTGTGCCTTGATTTATCACAACATCAGCCAGGAGCAGCTTGTCACGCTGGTCACCCAGGCGGTGCAGGCCGAACTGCAAAAGCGCAGCCGTCAGGTTCCGGTGGGCATTTCGGTGCGGCACATCCACCTCACCCGGGCCGATGTGGACAAGCTGTTCGGCTACGGCTACCAGCTCACCCCTAAAAAGGCGCTGAGCCAGCCCGGCCAGTTCGCCTGTGAGGAATGCCTGGACGTGATCGGCCCCAAAGGAGAGCTGAAGCGGGTGCGCATTCTCGGCCCGGAGCGCAGCGCCACCCAGATCGAGCTGGCCCAGACCGACTGCCGCACCATCGGCATCAACGCGCCGGTGCGCTCCAGCGGCGACACAAAGGGCACCCCCGGCGTGACACTGCGCGGCCCGCTGGGCGAGCTGACCGTGCCGGAGGGCGTGATCGTGGCCGACCGCCACCTGCACATGACCCCCGCCCAGGCCGCCGCCTTCGGCCTTGCCGACGGCGACCGGGTGCAGATCCGCATCGACGGCATCAAGCCCGGCATTATGGGCGGCGTACTTGTGCGGGCCAACAGCAAATGCGCCCTGGATTTTCACATCGACACGGACGACGGCAACGCCTTCCTGCTCAGGCAGGGGCAGCTGGTCACCGTACTGGGCAAAGAGGAGTAAGCCATGATTTTAGGAATCGTCAAGGGTACGGTGGTTGCCACCCGCAAAATGCAGAATCTGGTGGGCTATAAGTTCCTGCTGGTGGAGCCGGTGTACGGCACCAAGCGGGATATGATCGTGGCCGGCGACACCATCGGCGCCGGTGTGGGCGAGATGGTGCTGGTCACCACAGACGAGACCACCCAGCACGCGCTGGACCGGCCCGCCCCCATTGACGCCTTCATCGTGGGCATTGTGGACAATCCTCCCACCCTGAGCAAATAATCACGCGAACGCAAGTTTTTTCGTCAAAGGTCTCTGCCTTTGGCGGGATCGTGAGGCTTAAACTATGAAGATCATTGTTATCGGCAGCATTGCCGCAGGGGTTTCGGCCGCTGCGCGCCTCGCCGCCGGGCAGCAGGGCGTACAGATCACCGTCTATGAAAAAGGCGGCTTCTACTCCTGCGGCACCGGCGGGCTGCCCCATTACCTGAGCGAGAGCCTGGACGCCCTGAACAAGGCCATTCAGGGCAAGGAAAAGGAGCTGGCCGCCCAGGGCATCACGGCGCACCTGCGCCATGAGGTACAGCGCATTGATCCGGCCACCCGTCAGGTGACCGTGTGCGACCTGGCCAGCGGCCGGGTATTCACCGACCATTACGACAAGTTGGTGCTGGCCACCGGCTCTTCCAACCGGATCCCTCAGGTGCCCGGCAGCGACCGGGTGGGTGTGCAGACGCTGAAAAGCGTGGAGGACCTGATTTTCCTAAAGGAATATGTGCGCACTCCCTATGTGCGCGACATCGTCATTCTGGGCGGCAGCTGGTCCGGTCTTGAAATCGCCAAGGCGTTTCTGAAGCTGGGCCGCAGCGTGCGCATCATCGAAAAGGAGCAGCAGCTTCTGCCCCAGTTTGACCCGGAGGTGAGCAAGCTCATCCAGCAGGAGTTGGAGGCTCAGGGCGTTCAGTTCAATCTGGGCGAGCAGGTGCGCGCCTTCCCCGGCAAAACCTTCATCGAACAGGTGCAGACCAACCGGGGCACCTACCCCTGTGACCTGTGCATCGTGGCCATCGGCGTGCAGCCCAACACCGGGCTTCTGGCTGGTACCGGCGCAGAGCTGGCGCCCAACGGGGCCGTGCTCATTGGGGCAGACCTTGCCACCAGCGTGCCCGGCATTTACGCCGTGGGCGATTGCGCCTTCTGCCGGGAAGGCACCCTGCGCACCAGCAGCCTGCGGGTAGCCGAGCTGGAAATTGCCCGCACCGGCCTGACCGAGGCCGAAGCCCGCAAGGCGGGCCTGCGGGTAAAAAGCGCCATGGCCACCGGAACCGACCGGCCCGGCATCTGCCCCAACCCTCACCCCATCACCATCAAGCTGGTGTATGAGGCCAACACCCGCCAGGTGGTGGGCGCACAGGCCTGGGGCGGCAAAAACGTCTCGGCCCGCATCAACGCCATCGCCGTGGCCATCCGTGCCGGCATGACCGTGGAGGCGCTGGGCCAGGTGGATTTCGTCTATTCCTCCGCCGCCTGCTCCATCTGGGACCCCATCCAGGTGGTGTGCGGCCAGGCCCGATAAGCGGGGTGGTTGCATGGCAGAACGCATCAACGCGGTAAAGACCAGCTTTTTCGGCAAAGGGGCCATTCGGCTTCTCGGGCCGGAGCTGCAAAAGATGGGCATTCGGCGCGCCCTGCTGGTCACTGACCGGTTTCTCTATGACTCTGGTGCCGCAGCCCGGGTGGGGCAGGTTCTCTCCGACGCCGGGGTGGAGTACGCCGTTTACTACAACGTGCAGCCCAACCCCACCGTTCAGGTGGTAAACGACTGCATTCAGGCCGCCCGCACCCTCTCTGTGCAGCTTCTGGTGGCCCTGGGCGGCGGCAGCGCCATTGACACAGCCAAGGCCGCCAGCATCGTGCTGGCCTGCGGCGGCAATGTGGAGGATTATGAGGGCGAAAACAAATCCTCGAAGCCTGGCCTGCCCATCGTGGCGGTGAACACCACCGCGGGCACCGGCAGCGAGTGTACCTCGTTCTACATCGTCACTGACCCGGTGCGCCACAGCAAAATGGCCATGGTGGACCCCAACTGCATGGTCAGCATTGCGGTGAACGACACCGATTTCATGTCCTCCATGCCGCCCAAGCTCACCGCCGCCACCGGAATGGACGCCCTGACCCACGCCATTGAGGCGGCGCTCTCGAAAAACGCCAGCCCCATCACGGACAAGGACGCCTATTGGGCGATGACCGCCATTGTGCAGAACCTTCCCCGCGCCGTGGCCAACGGCAAGGACGAAGAGGCCCGCACCATGATGGCCTATGCGGAGAATGTGGCCGGTATGGCCTTCTCCAACGCCGGGCTGGGCATGGTTCATGCCATGGCCCACGCATTGGGCGGCCATTACAACCTGCCCCACGGCGTGTGCAACGCGGTGCTGCTGCCCTATGTGCTGGCCTTCAACAGCCGCAGCCCGGTGTGCCGCCAGCGGTTTGTTTCCATTGCCGTTGCCATGGGGCTGCCCGCCAGCCTGGGCGAGGCCCATGCGGCGGAAGCAGTCATTCAGTTCGTCCGGCAGCTCAGCGGCAGCGTGGGCATTCCCGCCGCGCTTTCCCAGCTGAACAAGGTGGACCCGGCCGATTTCGGCACCTTGGCCGACCTGGCCCTGCACGACACCTGCATGACCACCAACCAGATCACCCCCACCCGTCAGGAAGTCATTGCCGTGTACACGGCGGCCTTCCGCGGGTAACACGTTCACGCGCTTTCTTTTCATAGAAGAACGGTTCCGCCGCGCTGCGGGGCCGTTCTTTTTTGCATTTCTGCTTGCATTCTTTGGGATGTTCTTCTGGATGCTTTTTGCGTTTCGTGCAGTTCACGTAGGATGAGCTGACACCCCCTTTCCATTTTCTGTTTCTTGCGGCATTCGCGCGTCATCCGGCCACTTCGATTTGCTCCTCAGTGTCTGATTGCAGGCAGCCGAACGCCGAAACGACAAATCAAACGGCCGCAGCACAAAAAGGCAGACTGGAACCGAACCGCTTGTGTGGTTCAGGCTCCAGTCTGCCTTTTCAATTGGTCGTTTGCGCTGCCGGATTGTACCCGTTCGGGTAGGACTTTACTTTCTCTTTCGGCCCCGTCCGTTTGCCCCGTTGTGCCCCGGCATCCGGTAGATGCTGCTGTCCATGCGGGTGGTCTCCCCGTCCCATTGCAGAATCGGGAAATCCACACCGCCGCCCGGCTTTGCCGCCGCGGTTTTTCGCAGTTTTTTCCAGGGCTTCACCCGTACCAGCCCAAACAGCAGCACTGCCGCCAGGGCCGCCCCGGCCAAAAGCCCGGTAAAGCCGCCGCTGCTGGCCTGTGCCTGCCGGGCGGAATGCTCGGCCGCCTGGGCAAGCAGCTCGTTCAGCCCGTCGGCGGCCATGGCCAGGCACACCTCACTTTCGGCCTGGCCCTCGCTGGCCGGAATGTGCACCACCTGCCAGGCGCTCAGCGGCTGGCCCAGATTCCAGACCTCCGGCAGGGCGTACTCCACGGTGCACTCCTCTGCCGTGCGGCCGCTGTGCAGCAGAACGCTGGCCGCCGTGTCTTTTACCTGCACCTGGCCCAGCACACCGCCGCCGCCCTGCACATCCAGCGGCAAGCTCTTGCCCTCGTCCGGCAATTCCGCCCGTGCAAAATTGCCAAAGCAGTAATCCAGCAGGGCGCAGGCATCGTAATACCGGTCTTTTTTGCTCACATCGCCCAGAATCACGCAAATCAGCCGCACGCCGTCCTGCTCGCTGTAATTCACATAGCTGTGGCCGCCCACGTCGTGGTAGCCGTCTTTTCCGCCCTTGGCGTACTCCCGGTGGCAAACATTCCCCACCCGAAGCCAATCATCGCAGGCAAAGTACCGCTCCTGCGGCTGCAGGTTGGTGGGGGCCATGGTCCAGCTGCCGGTGTAGCAGAACACATCCTGAAAGCCGGGCTGCTGTAAGGCCCAGCGGGTGATGGTCGCCAGATCCCGGGCCGTGGTGTAATGGTCCGGGTCGTGCAGGCCATGGGGGTTGGCAAAATGGGTGCCGGTCAGACCCAGGGCCTGTGCCTGGGCGTTCATCGCGTCCACGCCGCCCTGAATGCTTCCGCCAATGTAGGTGGCCAGCACGTTGGCTCCGTCGTTGGCGCTGGCAAGCTGGGTGCCGTACACCACATCTTTTAAGGGGACCACCTCGCCGGGCTGCAGGGCAATGTGGGAGGAATCGGTGTGCAGCAGCGAGTACACCGCCTCTTCGCTCACGGTTACGCTTTCATCCCAGTTGCCGCCCGTCTTTTGAGCCGTCAGCCCCAGCGTCATGATTTTGGTGGTGGAGGCCGGGTACATCCGCTGGTCCGGGTTCTGTTCGATCAAAATCTGCCCGGTGTCCGCGTCCATCACCACATAGGCCCCGCAGGAAACCGCGGGCGGGGCATCCTGCGCAAAGGCAGGCAGACAGAAGGCCGCCGCCAGGCAGGCCGCGGCAGCCAATGCGCACAAGCGCTTTATCGTTTTTTTCATCAATCGTTCCGATCTTGTTTGTGGGCGGCCTGTGCCGTCCTTTATAAAAATGCGGGCCGTACCCGCACCGTAGTTGGTTCTTTCCTGCATTCTTAACATATTATAAAGGCATTCCCCCACCCCGGCAAGGGCAGCCACCAAATTTCCACATTTTCAGGCAAATGGCGGCAAAATGTGCTACACTGAAAGTAGTTTTCTGCAATTTTACCGGAAAGGCAGGTGCTCTTCTTGCAGCCTGAACCCTCTCTGAAAATCGAAAAGGCCGCGGTACGCCGCTGGGCGCGTCAGGCCCGCGCGGCGTTTACGCCGGAGCAATGGGCCGCATTCGGGGCCGCCATGGCGCGGCAGCTGTGCTTGCTGCCTGCATGGCAGGCGGCCCGGACGGTATTCTGCTTTGCTTCCCATGGGCCGGAGCCGGACACCCTGCCCCTTCTGCAGGCGGCGCTGGCCGAGGGCAAACAGCTTTGCCTGCCCCGCTGCACCGGCCCCGGCCAGATGGAGGCCATCCCGCTGGGAGATCTGGCCCTGCTGGCCCCCGGGGCCTATGGCATCCCGGAGCCGCCCGCGCATCTGCCGCCCTGCCCGCCCGAAGGCATTCAGCTGGCCGTGCTGCCCTGCCTGGCCGCCGGGCCGGACGGTACCCGCCTGGGCCACGGCGGCGGCTATTACGACCGCTGGCTGGCCCGCTGCCCGGGGGCGTATCGGGCTGTGCTGTGCCCCGAAGCGCTGCTTGCCCCCCACCTGCCCGCCGATGCGCTGGACCTGCCCGCCCAGTGCATCGTCACCGAGCGGCGGGTGCTGACCCTTTGATTCTAGGAGGTGCTTTTCATGAAATTTCTGCATCTGGCCGACCTGCACCTGGGCAAGCGGCTGAATGAGTTTGACCTGCTGGCGGACCAGCGCCATATGCTTGAACAGGCCCTCGCGCTGGCCAGAGAGGAAGCCGTGGACGCCGTGCTGCTGGCCGGTGACCTGTACGACAAGGCCATTCCCAGCGGCGGGGCCGTCGCCCTGCTGGACTGGTTTCTCACCGGGCTGGCTGAGGCCGGGCTGCCGGTGTTTGCGGTGAGCGGCAACCACGACGGGGCCGACCGGCTGGACTACGGCAGGGACCTGTTTGCCAAATGCCAGGTTCACATCGCCGGGCGCTTTTCCGGCACGCCCGCGCCCCTGCGCCTGCAGGACGAATACGGCCCGGTGGAGCTGTGGCTGCTGCCCTTCGTCAAGCCGGCCACCGTGGCGCATTTCTTCCCTGAGGACGATTGCAGCGATTACACCCGTGCCGTTGCTGCTGCCCTGACCGGCTGCAAACAGGACCCCGCCGCCCGGCAGGTGCTGGTGGCCCACCAGTTCGTCACCGCCGGCAAAAGCGCCCCCCAGAAGGCCGGCTCCGAGAGCATCAACGTGGGCGGGCTGGACAATGTGGACGCCGCCTGCTTTGCCGGGTTTGACTATGTGGCGCTGGGGCACATTCACAAGCGCCAGCCGGTGGGGCAAAATGCCTGGTATGCCGGTTCGCCCATGGCCTATTCGCTGGATGAGGCCGGGCAGGAAAAGGGCGCGCTGCTGGTCACCTTGGAGGAACACGGCCCCGCCCAGGTGCGCTTTGCCCCCTTTGCGCCGCTGCACCCGATTCGCCACATCACCGGCCCGCTGGAAAAGCTGATCGACGCCGCCGACCCCGCCCAGCGGGAGGATTACATTTACGCCACCCTGACCGATAAGACCCCTGTGCTGGACGCCATGGACCATCTGCGGGCGGTTTACCCCAACGTGATGAAGCTGGATTACCCCCAGCAAACCACCGGCGAAGCCCGCACCGCGGCCGCAGATGTGGAAAAGAAAGACCTTCGGGAGTTGTTTTTTGACTTTTACACCCAGGTAAACGGCGAGCCGCCCAGCGAAGAGGCCTGGCAGGCCGTGGCTCAGCTTGCCAAGGAAGGAGGGATGGAGCTGTGAAACCCACCAAACTGACCCTGAGCGCCTTCGGCCCCTTTTCTGACCGTGTGGAACTGGACCTGACCCAGCTGGACGGGCAGGGGCTGTTTCTCATCACCGGCGACACCGGCGCCGGAAAAACCACCCTGTTTGACGCCATCTGCTTTGCCCTGTACGGCGAGGTGAGCGGCCCGTACCGCCCGGTGGAGCATCTGCGCAGTGATTTTGCCGCCCCGGACGCCCAGACCTTTGTGCAGCTGGAATTTGTACACCGGGGCAAACCCTACACCCTGAAGCGGAACCCTGCCTACGAGCGCCCCAAGCTGCGGGGCAGCGGCACCGTGAAGGAAAAACCGGACGCCCTGCTGATCCTCCCCGGTGAACCGCCGGTTCAGGGTGTGCGCCAAGTGAACGCCGCCGTGCGGGAACTGCTGGGCATTGACTGTGCCCAGTTCAAGCAGGTGGGCATGATTGCCCAAGGCGAATTTATGAAGCTGCTGAACGCCTCCACGGACGAACGGGAGGGCATTCTGCGGCAGGTGTTCGCCACCCAGAAGTACCAGAACCTGACCAACGCCCTGCAGGCGGCCGCCGGCGATGCCAGAAAGGCCTGTGAAACCCAGAATCTCCTCATGCTGGAGCGGTTCCGGCAGGTGGACTGCCCAGAGACCTCCGCGCAGAAAGCGGGCATTGTCGAGCTGAAACGTGCGGACACTCCCGCCCTGCTGCCCCAGATGCAGGCTGCCCTGGCCGCCCTGCTGGAAGAGGACCGTGCCGAACTGGCCCGGCTGGAACCGGCGCTGGAACAGGCACAGCAGGCCCTTGAGCGCGCCACCCGGCTGGAGGAACAGGCCAAAGCCGCACAGGGCACCCGGCAGCGCCTGAAAGCAGAGCGGGCCGAGCTGACGCAGCTGCAGGCCAAAGCGCCGGAAATGCAGCAGCGGGAAGAGGCGTTCCGGCGCAGTGAAGCCGCCCTGAAGCAGGTAAAGCCGCTGGCCGACCGGGCTGATGGCGCCGCGGCCGCCGAAGCGAAGGCAAGTCGCGAACTGGAGGCACTGGCCCCTCAGCTGGAACAGGCCCGGTTGACCGCTGAAGCCGCCTCTATCCGACTGGAGCAGGCCAAGGCCGCCCAACCCGAAGTGGAGAATTTGAAGCAGAAGCTCACCCTGTTGGAGCAGCAGCTGCCCCTCTATCACCAACATCAGGAAGCCGCCGAGGCGCTTGCCGCGCTGGAAGCAAAGACGAAAACGGCCGAAGCCGACCTGAACGACGCCAAACAGGCCGCCGAAACCAGCGAACAGGCCCTCGGCCAGACCCGCCGCGAGTTGGACGAATTGAAGGAAGTACCCCTGCAGCTGGAACAGATCCGCAACCGCTACAAAGACCTGACTGGCGTCAAGAACGCCCTTGCCAACTGGCAGGCCGCCGCCGAGGAGGAGCGGACTGCCGCCGAGAACCTGCACACCGCACAGCAGGACTATCAGGAAAAGCAGGAAGCCTTCCAGCAGGCCGAGGCCCACGCCGCCGGGCTGCGCCGCCGCCTGGATGACTGCCGGGCCGGCCTTTTGGCCCGTGATCTGAGCGAGGGGATGCCCTGCCCGGTGTGCGGAGCGGTGCATCACCCGGCCCCGGCCGCCCTGCCCGATGAGCCGGTCACCGAAGCCGACCTGAAGGCCGCCGAGGACGCGCGGGAGGCCGCCCGCGGCGAAAAAGATCAGGCCATGAAGGAATCCGGCAGTTCCAGTGCCGCGTACAACGCCGCCCAGGAGCACACCGCCCGGCAGTGGAAGCTGTTTGCGGAACGCTGGCAGGAGCTGGCCCTCACCCCGCCGCTGCCCTCCGAAGGCCCTGCCCCGGAACCTGACCATCTGGCCGGGGCACTGACCAAGGCCCTTGCCGACTGCGAGGCCGAAGGCAAGCGGCTGCGCGCGCAGGACGATCGCCGCAAAAAGCTGGGGAAGCTTCTGCCCACGCAGGAAGAGGCCGCCCGTGCCGAGGCCGAAAAGCGGGACAACCTGCGGGACGTACTGGCCAAACTGGCAGCGGACACCGCCAGTGCCAAGACCAGAGTTGGCCAGCTGGCGCAGGGGCTGGATTGGCCCAGCGAACAGGCGGCTTTGAATCAGAAAGCCGAATGGGAGGGCCGCCACAAGGCCTTGCTGAAGGAGCAAACCGCCGCCCAAACCGCTTACGATGACGTCCAAAGGGAACTCAACTCCCTGACGACCGAAAAGGCCAAAAAGAGCGCAGTCCTGAAGGAAAAGGCCGCGCAGACGCAGACAAGTGCCCGGGAGCTGAACGAGATTCTGCATAAATTGGCCTTTGCCGACCGGGCCGCTTACGAAGCCGCCCTGCGCACCGAGGAGGAACTTACCGCGGAACGGGCGGAGCTGGACCGGCATCAGAACGACCTGCACACGGCCGAAGCGGCCGTGGCGGCACTGGAAAAGGAAGCCGCCAACCAGCCGCAGCCGGCCGCCCCGCTGCCCCAGCTGGAAGAGCGGCATCGGGCCGCCGACCGCAAGTTTTATGAGCTGAACCAGGCCAACAGCGCCGTCAGCGCCCGAAAAAAAGCCAATCAGGCCATCGCCGATGCCCTGAACCGCCTTGCCAAGGAGAGCGAGCAAGCCCGCCGCAAGGCCAACCTGCTGAACCATTTGTACAACACGGTCAAGGGCAAGCAAGCAGGCAAGGTAAACCTGAGCTTTGAAGCCTACATTCAGGCCTATTACTTTGAGCGGGTGGTGGAAGCCGCCAACCGGCGCTTTGAGACCATGAGCGAGGGGCGCTATCTCCTGCGCCGCCGGGACGACAGCGTTTCCATCTCCGGCAAAAACGCTCTGGTTTTGGATGTGCTCGACCACTACACCGGCAAGCTGCGCCCGGTGAGCAGCCTTTCCGGCGGCGAGAGCTTCAAGGCCGCCCTGTGCCTGGCGCTGGGCCTTTCGGATGTGATTCAGGCTGGAAGCGGCGGCGTGGAGATCGACGCCCTGTTTGTGGATGAGGGCTTCGGCACCCTGGACGAAGCCTCGCTGGACAAGGCCCTGGAAGTGCTGCTCGGGCTGGCCGGCCCCGGCAAAATGGTCGGGGTCATCAGCCATGTGCCTGAACTGAAAGACCGCATCACCCGGCAGATCGTACTGAAAAAAGGCGCCTTGGGAAGTACCGCCCGCATTGTGCAGGCCTGAGCCTGCGGCCCCGGCGGCCTTGCCGGGCAGTTCGGCCGCCGCATAAAATCTGACCGGCAACGAAATCACGCAAAAAGCGCACGGAAGCCTTTCGCTCCGTGCGCTTTTCTGATTTCTGCGTTTGATTTCTGCGTTTAATGAAGCGGCATCCCGCCTGCCCAGCCGGAGGTTACACCAGCTTTTGCAGGATCTCCCGGATGAGGGCCGGGTCGCCCTTGCCCTTGGTGCGCTTCATCATCTGGCCCACCAGCGCCTGGAACGCCTTGGCGTTGCCCGCCTGGTAGTCGGCCACAGCCTTGGGGCTGGCCGCCACCACTTCTTTGGCGTACTGCTCCAGCAAGGCCGGGTCGCTCACCTGCTCCAGCCCCTGGCGGCGGATCAGCTCCTCCGGGTCCGCATCCTGCTTGAACAGCAGGCCCACCACCTCGCGGCAGGTGGAACTGTTCACCTTCCCCGCCTCGGCCAGATCGGCCAGTTTGGCCAGATGCTCCGGCTTGACCGGAATCTCCGTGCCCTCGGGGGCCAGCCGGGCCACCTCGTTCACCACCAGGTTGGCGGCCAACTTGGGGGCCTTGGTCACGGCGGCGGCCTGCTCAAAGTAATCGGCGATTTCCTTGCGGATGACCAGCTGCTCCGCCGTCAGCGCGCTGAGGCCGAACTTCTCCACATAGTTCTTCTTGCGCTCGTCGGGCAGGGTGGGAATCTCCTTTTTCCAGTCGACCAGCTGCTGCTGCGTCAGCACCACCGGCACCAGATCGGGATCTGGGAAATAACGGTAATCGTCCGCATTCTCCTTGCTGCGCATGGAGCTGGTTTTGCCGGTGGCCGGATCGAAGCGGCGGGTCTCCTGCCGCACTGCGCCGCCCTGATCAATCAGTTCGGTCTGGCGGGCAAACTCGTACTCAATGGCCTTGACCACATACTGGAAGCTGTTCAGGTTCTTCATCTCGGTGCGGGTGCCCAGCGCCTTCTCGCCCTTTTTGCGGACGGAAAGGTTCACGTCGCACCGCAGAGAGCCCTCGTTCATTTTGCAGTCGGACACACCCACATACAGCATGATGGCCCGCAGTTTCTGCAGATAGAGCTTTGCCTCTTCGGCGCTGCGGATGTCCGGCTCGGACACGATCTCGATCAGCGGCACACCGCACCGGTTCATGTCGATCAGGGTACCCTTGCCGGGGGAGTGGATCAGCTTGCCCGCATCCTCCTCAATGTGAATGCGGGTGATGCCGATGCGCTTTTCGCCGGTGCTGGTCTCCACATCCAGCCAGCCCTGCTCACACAGGGGCTTGTCATACTGGCTGATCTGGTAGGCCTTGGGCAGGTCGGGGTAAAAGTAGTTTTTGCGGTCCAGCTTGCTGTTCAGGGCAATGCGGCAGTTGGTGGCCATACCGGCCTTCACCGCGTATTCCACCACCCGCTTGTTCAACACCGGCAGGCTGCCGGGCATACCTGTGCACACCGGGCAGCACTGAGTGTTGGGGGCCGCACCGAATTTTGTGGCACAGCGGCAGAAAATCTTCGTGTTGGTCTTCAGCTCCACATGAACTTCCAGACCGATGACCATCTCATAATCCTGCATCATGTTCCATCAACCTCCGATCCGGTCCTGTTCCAGCGTGTAGCCCGCCCGGTAAAGCGCCGCCTCACCAAAGGGCTTTCCGATCAGCTGCAAGCCAATGGGCAGGCCCTCATGGTCCTGGCCGCAGGGCAGCGACAGGCTGGGCAGGCCCGCAATGTTCACGGGCACCGTGTAAACATCCCCCAGGTACATGGCCAGCGGGTCGTCCACCTTTTCGCCCAGCTTGTAGGCGGTGGTGGGGGCCACGGGGCTGAGCACCGCGTCATACTTCTCAAACACTTTGTCAAAGGCGGCCTTGATGAGGGCGCGCACTTCCAATGCCTTCTTGTAGTAAGCATCGTAGTAGCCCGCACTGAGCACATAGCTGCCTAGCAGAATGCGCCGCTTCACCTCGGCGCCAAAGCCTTGGCTGCGGGTCTCCTTATACAGGCTGTGAATGTCCGTAAAGTTCTGCGCGCGGAAACCGTACTTCACACCGTCAAACCGGGCCAGGTTGGAGGAGGCCTCGGCGCTGGAGATCACATAGTAGGCGGGCAGCGCCTTATCCAGCTCCGGCATGGTCACCTCTTCCACGGCAGCGCCCAGCGCGGTCAGCCGGTCGGCAGTTTTGCGCAGGGCGGCCGCAATGTCCGGGGCCAGCGCTTCGGAGAGGAACTCCTTCGGCAGGGCGAACTTCATGCCCTTCACGCCGTCCGCAATGCCGGTCAGGTAGTCGGCCGGGGCGGCCACGCTGGTGGAATCGTTGGGGTCCTGCCCCGCAATGGCCTGCAGCACCAGCGCGTTGTCCCACACGGTTTTGGTGAGGGGGCCGATCTGGTCCAGGCTGGAGGCAAAGGCCACCAGACCGTAGCGGGAAACCAGCCCGTAGGTGGGCTTCATGCCCACAACGCCGCAGAAGGCCGCGGGCTGGCGGATGGAGCCGCCGGTGTCCGACCCAAGGGTAAACGCCGCTTCGTCGGCGGCCACCGCAGCCGCCGCGCCGCCGCTGGAGCCGCCGGGCACCCGATCCAGCGCCCGGGGGTTGTGGGTGGGCTTGAAGGCAGAGTTTTCGGTGGTGGAGCCCATGGCGAATTCGTCCATGTTCAGCTTCCCCAGCATCACCGCGCCCTGCTTGTGCAGCGCAGTCATCACCGTGGCATCGTAAGGGGGAATCCAGTGTTCCAGCATCTTGCTGGCGCAGGTGGTGCGCACGCCCTTGGTGCAGATGTTGTCCTTAATGCCGCAGGGCACGCCGTCCAGCGGGCCAAGGGCCTTTCCGGCGGCCCGGCGCGCGTCCGATGCATCGGCGGCCGCCAGCGCTTGCGGCCCGGTCACGGTCAGGTAGGCCGCCACGTCGCCGTCCCCGGCGGCAATGGCGTCCAGATAGGCCTGTGTGGCCTGACGGGAGGTTACCTCGCCCGCCGCCAGCGCCTCGCTCAGCTGGCGAAGGCTCATGCCAGTGATGGTTTTATATCCGGTCATCTTCGGGTCTCCTCCTTATTCCACAACCTGCGGCACAAAAATACAGCCGTCCTGCTTGGCCGGGGCCCCGGCCAGCAGCTCATCCCGGTCCGCGCTGGGGCTGGTCACATCCTCCCGCATCGCATTGCTCAGCGGGGCAATGTGGGCCAGCGGCTCCACACCGGTGGTGTCGATCCTGGCCAGCTGATCCGCAAAGCCGATGATCTCCTTCAGGTTCTTGCGGGTGGCCTCCCGCTCGCTCATGGGGATTTTCAGCATGGCCAGGTCGGAAAGGTGATCCAGGTCAATGCCGTCGGCCGCCTTTTTGCGGGCCGTCTGGGCTGCCTGCACGCCCTGGCTGCCGCCCAGGCCCAGCGCCGTAAGCTGCTCCTCATCCACCGGGCTGGGCGCATCGGTGAGCGGGCAGGTGGCGTTGGACAGCTTCGGGAAGGCCACCACGTCGCGCAGGCTTTCGGCCCCGCACAGCTGCATCACAAAGCGGTCCAGACCGAAAGCAAAACCTGCATGGGGCGGTGCACCGTACTTGTAGGCGTTGACCATGAAGCCGAAGCGCTCCTCGATCTGGGCCTCGGTAAAGCCCAGGGCCTCAAACATCATCTCCTGCACCTGCCGCTGGTGGATACGCACGCTGCCGCTGCCTAGCTCAATGCCGTTCAGCACCACGTCAAAGGCCTGTGCCCGCACCCGGCCGGGGTCGGTAAACAGATACTGCAGATCCTCCGGATAAGGCATGGTGAAGGGATGGTGGGTGGCCATCCAGCGCTGCTCTTCGTCCGACCACTCAAACTGGGGGAAGTCGATGATGAACAGCATATTGTATTCGTCCCGGCGCAGGTTCAGCTGGTCGGCCAGATACAGCCGCAGGCCGCCCAGCACCTTGCGCACGGTGGAAAGCTTGTCGGCGCAGAACAGCAGGAAGTCGCCGGGCTGGGCGTCCATCTTTTTGCACAGCCGGTCCAGCTGCTCCTGGGTGAAGTACTTGGCCAGAGGTGCGCTCTTCATGCCGCCGTCCTCGTCAAAGGCCAGCCAGGCCATGCCCTTGGCGCCCAGGCTCAGGGCCTGGTTGGTCAGCCCATCGATGAAGTTGCGGGTGAAGTCGCCGTGGCCCTTCACGTTGATGCCGCGCACAACGCCGCCCGCCTCCAGCGCCTTGGTGAACACACTGAACCGGCTTTCGGCGGCAATGTCGCTCACTTCTACAATGGGCAGGTCAAAGCGCAGGTCGGGCTTGTCGCTGCCGTATACGTCCATGGCCTCGGTCCAGGGCATCCGCACAAAGGGCTTTTCCAGATCGAACCCCTTGCGCTCTTCCGGGGTCTTCAGGTTTTTCATCAGATGCTTGAACAGCTTTTCCAGATGGACCAGCACGTCCTCCTGATCCACAAAGCTCATCTCCATATCCACCTGGGTGAACTCCGGCTGCCGGTCTGCACGCAGGTCCTCATCCCGGAAGCACCGGGCCACCTGGTAATACCGGTCAATGCCGCCCACCATCAGCAGCTGCTTGAAGATCTGCGGGCTCTGGGGCAGGGCGTAGAACTCGCCGTGGTGCACCCGGCTGGGCACCAGATAATCCCGGGCGCCCTCCGGGGTGGACTTGGTGAGCATAGGGGTCTCCACCGAGAGGAAGCCCTGGCTGTCCAGATAATCCTCGGCGCACTTCTGCACCCGATGGCGGAAGCGCAGCCGCTCCACCATCTCCGGGCGGCGCAGGTCCAGATAGCGGTACTTCAGCCGCAGCTCGTCCTTCACGCCCGGGTCATCCAGCGGGAAGGGCAGCGGGTCTGCCTCGCTGATCACCTCCAGCTGCACCGCACGCAGTTCCACGGTGCCGGTGGCCAGCTTTTCGTTCACGGTCTCCTCATCGCGCAGGCAGATGGGGCCTTTCACCGCAATCACGGTTTCATTTTTCAGTTTGTCCGCCGCCGCAAATTCTCCCGGCGAGAGCTTGGCCGCGTTGAACACCACCTGCAAAACACCTTCCCGGTCCCGCAGGTCCACGAAAATAACGCCGCCCATATCCCGCTTGGTCTGCACCCAGCCGCAGGCTACGGCGGTTTCGCCGATGTCTGCTTCCCGGTACAGGCCGCAATACTTGGTACGCTTCAACATACGCTTTCCCTCCAAAACAAAAAGCCCCACATACGCTCTTCTTCCAAAAGCGTATGTGGGGCGAAAAAACATTTCCGCGGTGCCACCCACCTGGGCCTGACGCGTCAGGCCCGCTCAATGCAACGGTAACAACGATTGCACGCGGCTGTAACGTGCCGCCCACGGCAAACCCTACTTTCTGCCCGCCGGGCAGGGTTCAGGCTGCAGCTCCGAGATGTTTTTCTCACCGGGCTATTGACGAGCCTTTCAGCAAAGCGGCCCGCTCTCTGTGCAAATCACCGTGGTGATACTCCTTCTCTTCACAGCTGTTGTGGCGTGATTCAGGATGTACCCATTATACCGCCGGGCATTGGTTTGTCAAGAGAAAATCCGGCATTTTTCTCAAATTTTCTTTATTGCGGCAGTGTACTGCATTTCCCGTAGCCGCGCCGCATTACTTGCTGGTCTGGCGCAGCGGGCGACGGCGGGCCAGCCGCTGAGGCTGGAGGCAGAACGCCGGATAGTACAGCGCAATAGCCATCAAAAATGCCGCCGATACGTCCACAAACGAGTGCTGCTTCAGAAACAGGGTGGACAGGATGATGGCCACCGACAGCACACTCACCCCAAGCTGCACCCCGCGGCGGGCGCGCAGAACTTCACTGCGGCGAATGGCGATCCAGCAGCCCAGCGTGTTGAACACGTGCAGGCTGGGCAGCACATTGGTGGGGGTGTCAATGCGCCACAAAAAGTGGACCGCACTCATAAACACGTTTTTGCGGCTCAGGTAAACCGGCCGCAGGTGCAGGGCGTTGGGGAAAATGGCGCTGACGATCAGAAACAGCGTCATGCCCATTGCCAGAAAGCCCATCAGCCGGTAAAAGCCCTCCACATCCCTGAAGAAGAACCAGGTAAGGGTCACGGCGATAAAGCCGAACCACATGAAGTAGGGCACAATGAAATATTCGCAGAACGGAATGTAGGCGTCCAGCGAGGAGTGCAGAATGTGATAGCTGCGGCCGGTGGAATGCTCCAGCCAATAAAAGCAGATCAGGTACAGCGGAAAGTAGCACAGCGTCCAGATCTGCCGGTGCGTTGAAACAAAGTGCTTGATGGCGTTCATAATTGTTCTTGCTCCTTTTATAAAACACCAGAAGTTTTGCGGCGTTACGCCAGATGAAGGGCCTGAAGGCCCAGGCTGTATGCCAGAATGACCCAAGGTTTGCAGGTGATGAGAATGGCCACCGCCCGTGCAGGCTTCATGCGAGCCAACCCCGCCAGATAGCAGAAAATATCGTCGGGTGCCAGCGGCAGAAGAATGGTCAGCAGAAACACCCAGGTAAAGTCGTGGCGGCGGATCCAGCCAATGTACTTTTCATAGGCGCGCTGCCCCATCAGGGCGCTGGCCAGCCCGTCTCCAAAACGGTAGGCCAGCCCATAGGCCGCAACCGACCCAAGGCACACCGCCACATAATTGTAGACAAAGCCCCATACCGGGCCGAACATCATCACGCCGGCCACACACCCCACCACACCGGGCAGAATGGGCACCACGACCTGAAAGAACTGCAGCAGCATCAGGGCAACGGGTGCCATGGCCCCATACCGCTGCATATGGCCTGCCAGAGCCTGGGGCGAATCCAGCGCCCCGCTGCGCCAGATGGCAAACACAAGCACAGCCAACAATGCAAACATTCCTGCGCTGATGGCAAACGCCGCCCCTCTGATCCGGCGGCTTAACTCCTGATTGGAGGCCATGCATCGCACCTTCTTTCCCTTCCCCCGTTTTTCAGGCCGCCGCACTGCGGCCCGCGAAACGTCCTTCCGCCCCTACCGCGGCAGGCATTCCCGCCGCGGCCAGGCCGTATTGTTTTTCTCCTTTTGCTATTATAACGAGTTCGTCAACCGGTTTGTTTCAAAAACGTGAAAGTTTTCAGACATTTTCTCTAAAATGTTTCACGGAAAACTGAAAAACTGCACAAACGCAGCGCAATCCTGCCGTTTCTCAGCTGGCGGGGCAGAGTTTTTCTGATTCTCAAAAACATTTTATCGAAAAACAATAAAATCATCTTGCAAAACGATGTAATTCATGCTATGCTGATGCCAAGGTCAAACCAGGCCGTTCTCCCCGGCAGGGCGGCATCGGCCAAACCAACAACGAGACGGAGCGTGAACATTCATGTGGAACGATCAAAAAAGCCTGGCGCTCACCCGCTGGTGCGTGCGCCTGTTTGCCCTGGCGCTGGCCGCCGCCGACCTGGGCGGCTACTGGCTGGTGCGCTGGTACATGAGCTGGAACACCGAAACCATCGGCCAGGGGCTGCGCGAGGGGCTGCTGATGATGGCCAGCCTGTACCTGTGCAGCCTGCCCGCCTGGGCGGCGCTTTACTGGTTGCACCGGCTTTTGGGCAGCATTGCCAAAGGGCAGGTATTCGTGCCGGAAAACGTGCGCGCCCTGCGGGCCATCAGCTGGTGCTGTGCCGCCGCCTGCGCGGTGTGCCTGGCCAGCACCTTCTATTATGCGCCCTGGGGGCTGGCCGGTGTGGCCGCCGGGTTTATGGCGCTGCTGGTGCGGGTCATCAAAAACTGCTTCGAGCAGGCCGTGCGCATGAAAGACGAACTGGACTATACCATATAAAGGAGGCGGCAGTATGTCAATTCAGGTCAATCTGGACCTTATGATGGTCCGCCGCCACATCTCGGCGGGAGAGTTGGCCGAGCGGGTGGGCATCACCCCGGCCAACCTCTCCATTCTCAAAAACAACAAGGCAAAGGCTGTGCGCTTCTCCACGCTGGACGCCCTGTGCCGCGCGCTGGACTGCCAGCCTGCCGACCTGTTGGAATACGTCCCGGATGAGGAACCCGCCGTCGAAGGCGAGTGAACGCCGGGCAAGCTGCATACACGTTCAGACACAATCCGACATGAGGTTTTGAATATGGAAAATTATCTCCGTGCGGAGGGCAAATCCTGTCCCCCTTTTATTGGTGTACCCAAATACGGCGCTGCCGCGCCCCAATCCCCCTCTCAAAATGGACTATCGTCTCCTCGTTTTTCGGCGACCGTTCCCCAGCTGCTGGCTGCTCTGGCCAGCTACGGGGTGGGCTACCTGTACCTGCGGCTGTTGTTTGAGGGTTGGTACTGCGGCCCGGCCCTTGCTGTGTTCGCCGCCGTATTCTGCCTGTGGGCCGAGGGGTTCAGTCGCGCAGAGCGCCGCCCCGCTCCCAAGGAGAGCCGGCTGTGGCTCGGTGTTTTGGCGGTTCTGTGCCTGGCCGCCTGCCTGCATCCCACCGGTCTCACCTTCACCGCCTGCCGGCTCGCCGCTCACGGCGCGGCCGCTTACTGGGCTCTGGCCCGCACCGGAATGCTGGCCGAGGGCATCACCGGCCCGCTGCTGCCGCTGGATCTCGTCAGCGCCTTCGTGGTGCTGCCCTTCGGCCAGTTTTTCCTGCGTCTGCGCACCCTGCTGGCCGGAATCGGGCAGCTTCGCCCCCGCCGGGGCGGCCTGCGCCGTGTGGGGCTGGTTCTGCTCACGCTGGCCGTCATGCTGCCCGTTTGGGGCATGGCCATTCACCTGCTCAGCCAGGCCGACGCCGGATTTGCCCTGCTCACCCGGGATTTGACCGACTGGGCCGCCCGCCTTCTGCCCCAGCCGGACGCCTTCACCCTGGTGCTGCTCGTGCTCAGCCTGCCGGTGGGGGCCTGGCTGTACGGCCTTGTGGGTGGGGCGCTGCGGCGCACCGTGCCGCCCGTCAACGGGCAGGCCGTGCGCACCGGGGCGGAAGCTCTGCGCGCGGCCCCCTGCCCCGCCGTGGCCGCCGCGCTGGCAGGCACCTGCCTGCTGTACCTGCTGTTTTTTGCAGTGCAGGCCGGGTATCTGTTCGGGGCCTTTACCGGCCGGCTGCCCGCCGGGTTCACCGCCGCCAACTACGCCCGGCAGGGCTTCTTTGAGCTGTGCCAGGTCTGCGCCCTGAACTTCGCCCTGCTGGCCGGGGCCGCCAAGCTGAGCCGCAGCCCACTGCGCACCCGGCTGCTTCTGCGCGGGCTTGCCGCCCTGCTGTGTGCCGAGACCTTCCTGTTCGGCCTTGTTGCCGCCGCCAAGCTGGGCCTTTACATCCAGCGCTTCGGCCTGACCGAGCGGCGGCTGTTCTCAGCTTGGGCCATTCTGATGCTCCTTCTGGCGGCAGTGCTGGCGTTGGCCAGCCTGCACCGGGCCTTTGCCGCCATGCGGGTGCTGGCCCTCACCTGCGCCGTAAGCTTTGCCGCCGTGTGCCTGTTCTCCGCCGCGGCCCTGCCCCACATGAACTTTGAGGAATACGAAGCACCGATGGACGGCACCTGCGAACAGGCCGAATACAGCGCATCAGAACCTAATCTGCTTTTGTGATGCCATCGGGCGTGCCCCTGTCGTTCCTTATCATTTTTATAGAATCATCGTAAAAGGAGTCTATCATGGAACGTCTGCTTCATCTTCTCTCCCTCTCCTCCTCGGCCGGGATCTCGCTGAACCTTGGCGCACTGGCGCTGGGCCTTGCCGCTTTGGCCTTCAGCCTTCGCGCACTGCTGCACGCCCTGGCCGGGCGTTCCGCTGCCGGGCCGCTTGCCATCGGCGGCGGTGCCTGCGGGGCGGCCCTCTGGCTGCAAATGCTGGAGCTGCTCCGCCGCAGCTTCGCCGGTGACTGGGGCGGCCTGTACGATGTCGGCCCCGCCACCGCGCTGGTGAGCGGTCTGCTGCTGGTTGCGGTGCTGGCGCTCACCACCGCCGCCGCCCTGCTCAGCGGCAGCAAGCGCCCCTGAATTCTTTCATCCTGCCGCCAACCGCCAAACCGGTCGGCGGCCTATTTTGTGCCTTTGCGGCGGTTTCTTTGTAAATCCCCGGCAAATACGCTATAATAGGGCCAGATTGTTACACTTTTGCAATTTTGGTGGCTGTATTTTCGTTTTATTTTCAAATACAAAGCCGCATGGGGAGGTTTTTCCTTGATTTATCTGGTTTGGGTCGCCGTATTTTTCTGCATCGCCGGGGCATTGGCCCTGCTGTTTGATGAGCGCATGGAGTATTGCCTTGCCCCGGCCCTGTGCGGCGGCATTCTGCTTTTGTATCTGTTCGGCCTGTTCGGACTGCTGAAGCCGGGCATCGCCGCGGTGGCCCTGTGTGGTGTTGTGAGCGCCGGATACTGCCTGGTTCGCTGTATCCACGGCCGCACGCTGTTTCTGCGGCAATGGCTCACCCCGGCCATGCTTTTGGCCCTGGTGGGGGTGGCCTACATTGCCTGGGTGCAGCGGGGCCGCCTGGTAATGGGCAACGACGAGTTCAGCCACTGGGCCGTCACCGTAAAAATGATGACGCATCTGGACGCCCTGAGCATCACCCAGCCCGACCGGATGCATTTTCCGGACTACCCGCCGGCCACCGCCCTGCTGGAATACCTGTTTGTGCGGCTCACCCCCAATTTCACCGAGGGGTATCTCTATCGCGCCCTGAACCTACTTCAGCTCAGCCTGCTGCTGCCCTATCTGGGCCGGTTCAATCTTCGGCGGTTCGGGCTGGCCTGCGCGGGCATGGGGGCGCTGTTTCTGCTGCCGCTGGCCTTTTACGGCGAATTTTATACTGACCTGTGTGTGGACGGCGTACTTGCCCTTCTGTTCGCCTGGACGCTGTTCGGCTGGTTCGGCCGCCGCAAGCGGGATAAATTCGCCGCGCTCTGGATCACGCTGGGTTGTGCGACCCTGACGCTCACCAAAAGCAGCGGCTTTGCGCTGGCGCTCATTGCTCTGGTGCTGATCCTGTGGGACTCCATGCGCCAGCGCATGGGCGTGCTGGGCCATGACCGCAGCCTGGCGCACAATCTGGCCAGCCAGCGGCTCTGGCTCATTCCGCTGGGCGGCTGCCTGACTGCCCAGTTCAGCTGGAACCTGCTCTGCCGCATTCATCTGGGCAGCGGCGGAAGCAGCCACACCCTTGCCAATCTGGCCAGCCTGCTGGCCCCCTGGCCGGAGCGGTACACCATCGCCCTCAGTGCCTTCCTTCGGGGGCTGTTCCTGCCGCCGGAGCTGGAGGCCCCCCTTCGGGTTCCCGCCATTCTGTGGCTGGCGCTGGGGGCTTTGCTGCTGGGCCTTGCCGGGCAGCTGCGCCGCACCATGCGCCCCTCCGTTGCCCGGCTGCGCCGCGGCCTGCTGTGGGGCTTTGCGCTGTACTGCGTTTCCCTTCTGTATCTGTACTTCTTCAGCTTTGGGGAATACGAGGGCACCCGGGTGGCCTCGCAGATCCGCTACCTGAACACCTGGCTGCTGGCGCTGGCCCTGCTGGGCGTGGGCTTTTTGCTGGACTGCACCGCCCGCCGGGAGGCTTCGCCCCAGCTGCCTGCCCTGCTTCTGGCGGGCAGCCTGGCGGTGTTCCCCTACCAGACCAAGCAGATCAACAATCTGGTCGCGCCGGCCACCCAGGTCAGCCTGGATCAGACCGTTCGGGCCGCCTACTACACCCAGGAGACCTTCCCCGCCGCCCTCACCGAGGCCGACCGCGTTTACTTTGTGGGGGATGACACCGCCGTGCTGGAAAAGCTCTGCGCGGAGTACTGCCTGTATCCCACCGTATGCGACGCCAGCCTGGGGCACAACTTTCATCTGGGGGCCGGGTACGACACCTGGGCCAACGATGTAAGCCCCGAGGCCTGGGCCGCCGAGCTGAAAGAGCACTACACCTATGTATACCTGTACTCCATCTCGGAGGAGTTCGTGGGCAAATACGGCCCCCTGTTTGCGGAGCCTTCTTCCATCGCGGCCGGCGGGCTGTATCGGGTCGGCGGCAGCAGCGACGGCCTTCTCGTGCGCATCAACTGACCGGTTTTCGTCTCTTTTCTGCATATTTCAAAGGCTGTATTCGCCTTTTCTCATTTTTTTGCAAATTTTTTCGCAAAACCTGTTGACACTTCTGCCTTTTTCCTGTATAATCCATAATTGTTCCACCTAAGTGACATGCGGATGTGGCGGAATTGGCAGACGCGCTAGATTCAGGTTCTAGTGACAGCA
>CAKSWY010000031.1 GCA_934513685.1 uncultured Oscillospiraceae bacterium
TGGCCGGCGTGATGCGCTGCACCGTCTTGTACAGATCCGCAAAATCCATGCGGGTGGTTTTGAACAGCACCTCACTGTCCTGCTTGGGATGTACGATCAGGTTTTCGTCCCGACCCGACGAAAGCGTTACGGGCAGATATTCTTTGATGTTCACCCGAAAGCCGGAAACATTTTCGACCGCCGCATACAGAATGCCCTCGCCGTCCACCTGCAGCACCTTGCCGATGGTGTAGCGGCTGCCCAGCAAATAGGCAAACGGAAGCGTGCCCGGCGGATTTATATTTTCCAGACTTTTGCCGCAGAAGGGACATTCCTTTCTCTGTCCCTCCAAAGGAGAGAGGCAGTAAGGACACAGAATTTTTTCGCTCATGCGTTCTCCTTATCTGCCGCCTGGGCGGCATAGTCAGTATGGGCCAGGCGCTTCACCTGCAACCAGCATTCCGGCAAGATGCAGGCCTCTGCCTGCTTAGCAGGAAAAAGCCGCACCCGGCACAGGCCCTCAGGCCGGCCGAATGCGGCCGAATGAATCTTGCGCGCTGAACTCAGCGATCCAGATCTTCTTCGTTCTCCAGGTTATGCCACACATTCTGCACGTCGTCGTCGTCGTCCAGGGCATCCAGCAGCTTGGCCATCTGCACCTGTGCGTCGGGGTCGGTGATGGGCGTGGTGGTGGAAGGCACCATCTCAACTTCCGCGGAAATGAAGGTGTAACCCTTCTCTTCCAGCTTCTGGCGCACATCGCTGAAAGCGTCGGGGCTGCAGGTCACTTCGACCACATCATCGCCCATATCGAAGTCATCGGCGCCGGCGTCGAAGCAGTCCTCCATGACCTTCTCTTCGTCCAGGCCCTCACCGTCCAGCACGATCACGCCCTTTTCGGTGAACAGGAAGCCCACGCAGCCCATGTTGCCCAGGTTGCCGCCGAACTTATCAAAGTAATGGCGCAGGTTGGCAGCGGTACGGTTGCGGTTGTCGGTCAGGGTTTCCACCATCATGGCAATGCCGCAGGGGCCGTAGCCTTCGTAGGTGATGGATTCGTAGTTTTCCTTCTCGCCGCCCTCAGCGCGCTTGATGATGCGCATGATGTTGTCGTTCGGCACGTTCAGGCTCTTCGCCTTGGCGATCAGATCGCGCAGCTTGCCATTCACGTTGGGGTCGCCGCCGCCCTCACGCACAGCCACGCCGATTTCACGGCCAACCTTGGTGAAGATCTTAGCCTTCTGGCCGTCGGTCTTTTCCTTCTTGCGCTTAATGTTGTTCCATTTGCTATGTCCAGACATGTGGATGATCCTCCCTATAAAATGCTCCGGCGAACTCTGCACGTTTGGCTCGGAGCCAGCAGATATATGCAGGTCTGCAAAACAGCCTTATCTAGATGAGTTTATCATATTCCCGTGCAGGATGCAACCCCCGACTTGGCAGAAACTGCCGAATCCGGAACCGACAAACGGGCCCAAAGCAGCATTTTCTCCGCCGCTTTAGACCCGTTTCTTCCTGCTCACTCAACAGCGGCGCTCGCGGCCAGTTCCGGCTGCGGCGTCTCTCCCAACAATTCTCCATAGAGCGCACGATTGGCTTCCAACACCGGTTCCAGTGCAAACTTCTTCACCTGCTTTTGCCCGGCCTGGGCCATGCGTTCCCACAAAGCCGCGTCATCATACAGTTGAAGGATCTTTTCTGCGAACGCTACATCATCCTTGGGCGGTACCAAGAAGCCGTTTTCACCATTCTGCACCAGCTCCCGATGGCCTCGATTTTCCGAGGCCACAATGGGTAGTCCGGCGCACTGGGCCTCCATCAGGTTCAAAGGCAGGCCTTCCCGCAGGCTGGAGGCTACATAAATGTTTGTAACGGCCAGAATCTGCCGCACATCGCTTCGCCACCCCAGAAAACGCACATAGGGTGCAACGCCCAAGCGCTGTGCTTCCTGTTCCAGATAGCCGTTCCAGTGATCCGGCCCGGGCAGTAAAAGCACGCCCACATTCCGCTGCTGACGAATGCGTTTCAGCGCCCGCAGCAATACCGTCTGGTTTTTGTTCTCCAGAAGCTCTGCCACATAGGTGAGCACCAGCGGTTCACCCTCCAGCTGCAGCGCCTTCCGAAGCGCATCTTTTGCGTACTCGCTCACCGGCCCGCTGTAACGTTCCAGCCGCACGCCCACCCCGTGAATAAGCCGCAACTGCTTCATCCCCATGTGCAGCCTTTGGGCGTTTTGGTAGTCCTCTTCGTCAATGGTCACGATGCAGTCGGTGCACCAGGAAAGCAGCCACTCCACCGGAAAAAACACCAGCCAGTTTACCAGAGGCGCCCCTTTGTAAAAATGGAACCCATGCACCGTGTACACCACGATCGGTTTGTCTCTCAGCCCCAAGGCTGCCAACCGGGCAACCACCCCGCCGGTGGGCGTGTGGCAATGTACCAGATCGTATTTTTCCCGCTTCAAAATTCTGCGCAGCTGAACAATGCCCCGCAGCGTAGCAAACCGGACCGGATTGCGCTCGTACACCATGTGCCATTGCTGATCGCAATAGGGGATCTCCTCTTCCCCTGCGCAAGCCACATGGACCGTCCAGCCGCTCTCCTTTAACATATGGATCAGGGGCACGTGAAACTTCAGAATGTGCTCCTTCGCCACGTTCGCCACAATCAAAATCTTTTTCACAATGCCAACTTCACCGCCTTTTCAAAGCATCCTTATTTATTTACCATTTTTGTTACAAATAAAGCAGATGCCATTTTAATTCAGCCGCACGTCCCTCAACGTGGGCTGAATTGTTACATCATTCCTCGATTTGGATGATATGTAGGTACCATCTCTTCCAACAGCTTTACAACGCTGTTGTCGTTGTGTGCTGCAGCTTCTTTTAATTGCTGAATCTGTTCGTAGAACTTTGCCAGATCAATTTCCATAGGCGGCGCCACAAAAATCTTATCGTGGGCCGTCTTGCGCATCTTGTCCTGTTCGCTGTCCATCAGCAGCTCTTCGTACAGCTTTTCGCCGGGGCGCAGCCCGACAATCTTAATGGGCATATTCACATCCGGCTCGTAACCGTAAAAGCGGATCAGCTTTTTGGCCAGTTCCATAATCCGAACCGGCTCCCCCATGTCCAGCACATAAATGCTGCCGGTCTGCGCAAGCGCACCGGCCTGAAGCACCAGCTGTGCCGCCTCCGGAATGGTCATAAAGTACCGCACAATGTCCGGATGCGTCACCGTAACCGGGCCGCCCTTGCGAATCTGCGACTCGAACAGTGGAATCACGCTGCCATGGCTTCCAAGCACGTTGCCGAAGCGGACCGCCATGCACTTCATCTCGGTGTTTTGCGCAAACGTCTGAATCAGCATCTCGCAGATGCGTTTGGTGCAGCCCATTACGTTGGTCGGGTTCACAGCCTTATCGGTGGAAAGCTGCACAAACCGCTCCACATTGTGCTCTGCTGCCGAGGTGAGCAGATTTTTCGTGCCGATCACATTGTTCTTAACGGCCTCCGCCGGGCTGACCTCCATCAGCGGCACATGCTTATGGGCTGCCGCATGAAAGACCACCGACGGATGATACTCTTCAAACACTTCATCCAGGCGTTTTTTATCCCGGATGCTGCCCACCAGCACCAGAATCGGAACATCCTTGCCATACTTCTGGCGCAGTTCCATCTCCAGTTCATAGGCGCAGTTCTCGTAAATGTCAAACACCAGCAGCTGCCGGGGCTTGAAGCGCATGATCTGGCGGCACAGCTCCGAGCCGATGGAACCGCCGCCGCCGGTCACCAGAACCACCTTGTCTTCCAGATACCCGCTGATCTGGGCCGTATCCAGCTGAATTTCGTCCCGCGAGAGGAAGTCGGAAATGTTCAGCTCACGGAATGCCGTCTGCTCTCCCTTTTCCTCCATCGCCTGCGGGTCGCTGAGCATCCGCACCCGGCAATGGGTGGAATGGCACAGGTCAACCACCTGGTTCAGCCGCTCACCCTTCAGGGAAGGAATGGCAATGACGATTTCCCGGATGTGGTACCGGCGCGCCAGCTCTGGAATATCATCCAGCGTACCGCGAACCGGCACGCCCTGCACACGCATATTCTTTTTGTTGGGGTCATCGTCCACCATAATAACCGGGTTGCCAAAGTTGGTCTTTGCCTTGCACAGGTTCACCGCCCAGGAAGCAGCGCTGCCGGCGCCCACAATCATCAGCGGGCTGCTGTTGTTCTGCGTGTTTTCGTTCGCCTGGCGGAACAGCAGCGCCAGACGGGACGCAAACCGTGCACCGCCCACAAAGCAGATGATCAGGATGCCGCCCACCAGCAGGGCCGAGCGATGCAGCACCGCATATCCGTGATGGGTCACATAGTCGATCACGGCTATCAGCACCGTAGGCACCGCCGTCAGCACGGTCAGGCGAACCATGTCACGCACACCGGCGTATTTCCAAATCACATCGTACAGGCCGCCCAGCCAGAAGCTGATGGTGAACAGCGCCAGCATCCAGGGCAGATTCTGAACCCACAGATCCAGATACATAAACCGAAGGGCTTCAATATTAAAATCCAATCGCTGCAGCATTGCAAGGAAGTATGCTGCCAGGATCAGGCACATATCCATCAGGTACATCAGCAGCTTTCGCTGCCATCCCTTGAGCATTGGGTGCTTCATTGAGATCTCCTTTGCCGGCCAGAAATTAGAAAATGGGCCAGTTCATATTATTTTACGTCTTTTTGGTGCATCTGTCTATGTATAAAATGCACTTTCGTAAAACTCGTCCCGATATGCCGCTTTAATTTTGCAGATATACGTTTAATTTTATTTTAGCTTCAGTCTTTTGTATGCACAAAAGCTTCTCGTTTGGCAGGGGCACCATCGCCTGCATTCAGGCTTTTCAGGCGCGGGCTTCCCGTTTGCATTCCGTGCTTGCACTGTGCGGCCTTACGATTCAGTATAGCGGCGTCTGCTGTCGGATGCAAGGAATTCCGATCGAATTGACGTTTTCTTTATCGGTCAGAACCCGATCGGATTGTTACGGAAGCACTCCGTATTTTTTCAAAAGCTTTTCTCTCTGGCGGGCAATGGTCAGGCTCTCCCCGATTCCATTTTCTTTTCCTTTGCCCCGGATTTCCCACAGATAGCCGGCGCCGCGCATCCCCCATGCCGCAAAAAGCAAATAAGGCCGCTGTTCCAGCCATGGGTATTTCCGGCGCATGGCGGAAATTGGCGGGAACAGGGTTCGCATAAGCCCCCGCTTCTCATTCCGCACCGTTTCCAGGGTCAGGGTTCCGCTGTGCCTGCGGCTCATGGAAGAATCCCCATAGGCACCGGACTCTAAAAGATCCTGAAGCAAGTCGGCTGCGTCCTTCTCGCTTTGCAAGGTGCATTCCGGATGCCCTGCCCGGTCAAAATCCAACCCAAGCCACTGTCTTCCCAGTACCAAAAGTGCAGCGGCAAATTTCTGCGCACGGCATTCATCACAGCAGCGGGCAACTTCCGCCCAGTCGATGCACTCCCCGTATCGATTGGCATACTGCACCATGTCGCAAAGCTGGCGCACACCAAATCCGCTGTGCAAAAAATGTTTGAACGCATGGAGAATCAGGTACAGCATATGCTGGGTATGGGGCAGCGTATACACCGTTATTCCCGCACACTGCAATGGAATGGCCCGGTCGGCCGCCCGTTCAAAGAAGCGTTCCAGCCCCCCGTTGCAAACGTCCTGCTTTGTGGTGCGATCCGGATGCAATTCCAGATAAAGGCCCGTTTTGCGGTCCAAAAGGGCTGCATCCCCCTCCGGCGTTTCTCCGCCGGAAACCAGCTCCATTCCCCGCTGTTTCAGCAGCTCCACACAGCAGCAAAAGCTTTCCGGGTCCAGCAGCAAATCCTCATCGCCGGAGATTCTCTGCTCCGGAGTGGGATACAATTCCCGGCAGACCAGCCCCTTGACCACCACCGGCCGGATTCCCTGGATGAGCAATTCCTGATATACGGCCGCAAACGCTTGGGTCCGGCGAATCTGTGCCGCCGTCTGCCCCATGGTCTGTCGGCGCACTTCCTGCCGGAATTCCTCCGGCTGTGCCTGAAATCCCGGCAGGGCGCGTGTTGTTCCGTAGACCATCGGCAGCGCCATTTGCTGCGTGGCCAGCACAAACAGCGCCTGCCAGTCTGCCGGGTCTTCCGTAATGCAAATGTTCGGGGCCGTGCCCTCCATAAACGCCTTCATGCAATACAGAAATTGCTTCTGTACACAAGTCATCACAGCGGCACTCCCTTCCAAGTGTGATTTTTCTTCCTACCAATCGGAACGTTTCTTCTATTATACACAATCCGACATTTTTGACGCAATGCTAAAAGAATACAAAATTCAGTTCATTTTTGCACAAATCTTCTGGATGTTTAAATTCTTGTTCTCCCTCTGTCACAATTCACGCAAAAAGCCACTCTCTCATCCATGTGTCCGCGCTCACACCCGCACACAAATGCTCGATGCATAGACACCGCTTCATTTGAATGGTATAATTAAACAAGGAAGTTAGTTGTGGCTAATTTGAAAGTGAAATGCCCTTCCTCTTTTAAGCATCGAAAAAAACGTATAAGGAGCATTCAATGGAAGCTTTTTATGGAATCCTGATCCCGTTTCTTGGCACATCCCTTGGGGCCGCCTGCGTGCTTTTTATGAAAAAGTCCCTAAGTGATATGGTTCAGCGCTCTCTGACCGGTTTTGCCGCCGGCGTTATGGTTGCGGCCTCTGTATGGAGCTTGCTTATCCCCGCTATTGAGCAATCCGCGTTTCTGTGCCGCCTGTCCTTTCTTCCTGCATTCTTTGGTTTCTGGTTCGGCATTCTGTTTCTTTTAACGCTGGACCACATCATTCCGCATCTGCACGCGCAAAGCGGCCAGGCCGAAGGCCCGAAAAGCCAGCTTCAGCGCACCACCATGATGGTTCTGGCGGTCACACTGCACAACATTCCCGAGGGCATGGCCGTCGGTGTTGTGTATGCCGGGTACCTCTCCGGTAGCGCACAAATCACCGCAGCGGGTGCGCTGGCCCTGTCTCTTGGCATTGCCATTCAGAATTTTCCGGAAGGCGCCATCATCTCCATGCCCCTTCGTGCCGAGGGCATGGGCAAGGGCAAAGCATTCTGCGGCGGCGTTCTCTCCGGCATTGTCGAACCGATCGGCGCAACCCTCACAATTCTGGCCGCACAGTTGATCGTTCCAGCGCTGCCGTATCTTTTAAGCTTTGCGGCTGGGGCCATGCTCTATGTGGTTGTGGAAGAGCTGATTCCCGAAATGTCGCAGGGCACACACTCCAACATCGGTACGCTGTTTTTTGCGGTTGGGTTCAGCGTTATGATGGTTTTGGATGTCGCATTGGGATAATCATCCGATTCATTTCAAAAGCCCGGAGGAAGCATCGCTTCTCCGGGCTTTTCTTTAGGTATGTGCTGCCTCCGAAGGACGCAAAAGTACATCCAGCTCTTCAAAGCTGTACAGTTCATTCAGCACCTGACACAGTGCCTTTTTGGAAAGCCGCGGCGGCAGCCCCAATCTGCGCAGGGCCGCACGACGCATCTCTGCGCTGCCTGCCGTGCCGGAAAGCCCCCAGTCGAACAAATCCGCATAGGTGATGGCCCGCCCACTGCGAGGTGCTTCCTGTCCATCCCCTGCCGCCGTAAGCACTGCCTGGCGGATCAGCTCGGCCGGAACGCCTTCCACGCCAAGCAGGCCTTCCTTGCCGGGCTGTGCCTTTCTGGCCTCTTTGCCCGGAAGTGCCGGTACATAGGCCTGGCGCACGTACTGCTCCCCCACCAGATTGCTGACAAAATTCCGAATGCGGAAGCCTGCCCCGTCCGAATCAGTCAGAATGATTACCCCACGCAGACGTCCCAGTTCCTTTAATAAGGCCTGCTTTTCTTTGTCTTTGTAAATTCCGAAACCATCCGTTGTGAGGATCAATCCATCCACAAGGCTGCTCAGTTTGGCGGCATCGTATTTTCCTTCCACCAGAAGCACCTGCTTCACGCGGATCTTCTCGCTCATCGTCTCTCCCTCATCTCAGCCAAGCGGCAAACCGCCGTTTGAATCAGCACCACTTCATCCACCGGGGAACTTTTCAGCTTCTCATCCAGGTCCTGAATCAGCTCCAGGCAGCTGGCCAGCTGGCTCAAGCGGTAACGGCCGGCGCTTTCCGAGGCGCGGCGCAGTCTCCAGTCTTTGCCTTTGTATCCAAAATCCTTGAATACGGTCGGATAAGCCTTTTGCCGGGCCATACCGCAGCGGGTGCGATACATATCCATGTAGCTTCCGGCCAGTGCCCCCGTAATGGCGATGGGGTCATTCTGCAGCTGAAGCAGCTCATTCAGCTTTTTCAGGGCCGGGCCGGGGCGGCCGGCCTGAATCAGGTTGACCATATCGAACACATCGGCGTCCAGGCTGCGCGTGCCCGCCTGCGCCACCATTTCCCGGGTAATGGTGGTATACCCCGAAAGTGCCGCCAATTTGTCCACTTCGTTCCCAAGCAGGAATTGATCCTGGCCGCTGCGCTCCAGCAGGTCGCGGGCCGCGTCTGGGGGCAGCTCGGTTCTCTGCTCTTTGGCGCGGCGCTGCATCTCCTTTACCAGCTCGTTCGCAGTCGGCCGTGCCAGCTCAGCTGCAAAGCCGATCGTTTTGCACAGGTCGATCAGCTTTTTTGCCCGTTTGGCCAGCTTCCCCTTCTCGTCCGCAAACACGGTGGTAATTACAAACACGGCATTTTCGGTGCTGCTCAGTGCATCGCACAGCAGCTCCAGATCCTTGTCCCCATAGGTCGCAGGCTGCAAAAGAGGCAGCACCACCACCCGGCGGGTGCTGAAAAACGAAATGGTTCCTGCCGCCAGCAGAATTTCCTCCACCGCAGGAGTCGGCCCCTCCAGCCGGGTCATATCCGGGTCTTCCTTGGCCAGCACTTTCAGCACCTTTTGCGCGTGTGCCTGCACCAGATACTCCTCGGTTGAATAGAAGTAAAACACCGGGCAGCCGCTTCCCAGGGCGGCTTTCAGCTGTTTCGCATCGTAATTCATTGAGCTGTCTCCTTAAATCTGATCTCTCCACCGGGGCGCAGCAGGGCGGCGGCGCGCTTGCCCCAGTGGAACTCAGCCGCCTCGTCCTCAAGCTCCGGCCGCTGCCGTCCGCAAAGAATCTGTTGGACCTGAAGTTCCGCTGGAATCGCCCCCGTCGGTGCCAACAGCAGGTCTGCATCAAATCGACTGGAGAATTCCACCCGCCCCGCCGTCATGAGGATGCGCTTTCCATCCACCATCAGCAGCGCCAGATTGCCCTGCTTCTGGTTCAGCACCAGCACCTCATGCCCGTTCCAGGAGAACGATTCCGACACACCCTGCGCCAGCTGCTCTGCCGCAACGACCTGCCGGGCGGCAAGGCGCAATTCATCGCCATCCTGCCGTAGGTCCACGACCAGCTCCGCCTCGGATATGCCGCAGCGTTCCAGATACTCTGCCGTCCGGTTTTGCTGAACGCTTCCGCCCCGGAACAGCACCAGCGCCGTTCCGTTCTCCGTAACAACCGCACAGGGGTTGTTCGTTGGCCCTACCAGCTGAACCCGAACCACGTCCCGATTCAGCCGCCAGATGCCGCCTGCCGAAACCGCAAGCACGAGCGGCAGCAGTACCCACATCAGGCGCCCTTTCTTTTTGTGCAGGCACACTCCTTCAATCAGCACACACAGTGCAAGTACGCCCAGGGTCTCCCAGCGGGGCAGAACAAGCACCGCAAAGGGAAGTTCTGCCGCCCAGGTGGCCAGCGCCAGCATCAGCCGCACGCACAGCCCAGCCGGGACCAGCAAAAAGCCCGCCGCCACCCGGCAGCCGGGCAAAAGCCCCACCAGGCAACCAAGCAGCCCAAAGCCGAGCGCCGGGGCCGTCAGCCAAACTGTGGCCAGATTGGCGATCACCGAAACACCGCTCACGGTCAGGCCCTGCAGCAGCTGCACCGGCAGGGTAAACAGTGCTGCAAAAACCGGCGGCAGAAGCAGCTGCAGCAGCCAGACGGCCCCGCCGTGTTTCTGCTTTGCCCGAAGGGTCACTTTTTGGCAGGCGATCAAACCAAGGCAGGCACAAAACGAAAGCTGAAAGCTCAAATCACAGACGCCGTAGGGGTTCCCCAGGCACAGCAGCAGACCTGCCAGGCCAAGGGATGTAAGCGGGTCCGGCGCGGCCAGCACGAACGTGCCAACCACACTTACCAGCATTGCCGTACCGGCCCGTACCACCGAAGGCGTCATCCCCGCCAGCTCCATCATGAAAAGTGCCGTCAGCGCCGCCGCCAGGGCTCCCGCACGGAAATGCCGCTGCTTTCCCCTGCTCAGGAACACGCCTGCAGTCAGCGTCAAATGCAGGCCAGACACCACCAGCAAATGGGAAATGCCCGCCCTGCGAAAAATGCTTTTGGCTTCTGCGGAAAGATAGCCGGTCTGGCCCAACGTCATCGCAGCCAGCAGGCCGCTGTATGGCTGCCGCAGCTGCGTCAGCAGGTTCCGCGCCATCTTCCGGCCAAGCCGCGCAAAGGTAAAACGCACGGCTTGGCTGGGCACCAGCGGCTGGTAGTTTCCCTGCATCTCGGCCTGCAAATAAGCTCCGTCGGCGTAGTCGGCCAGGCGGTACTCCTCACCGTCCAACCCTTCCAGCGCAAACTGTGCCGAAAAGCGTTCGCCAAGTTCCGATTCCGGAAATGCCGTGCCATAAACCCGGTAATGCGCCGGGCTTCCGTTTTCCTCTTCCACCAGCAGCAGGCCACGGCACATCCCGTCCTGATAGGAGGGCGTGGTCGATTCAACGCAAACGGTAAGCTGCACCGTCTGCCCGGCCTTTTCTTCCACCGTGGCAATTACAAACCGGCCGAGGGCTCCCGCCATCGCAACGCCGAGCAGCATTCCGGCTGCCGCTGTCCAGCAGGCGAAGCGGCTTTGCTTTCTGCCAAGGCCAACGATGCAAAAAGCCGCCAGCAGCACCCAGGCCGCCAGCGGCAGAACGGCCAGCAAAAGCTGCGCCGCTAAAAAACTGAAGCAGAAACAAGCCAGCGGCCTGCGTCGGGCGCTCAGTGGAAGAACAGGGGCAGCGGTGCCAGGAAGATGATATCCTCCCGTTTTGCCGCATCCCCTTCTGCCAGCACAGCGGCTTCCGCCACCACCTGGCACTGGCTGTGTGCCACCAGGGCTTCCAGCGCGTGCATCGAACCGCCGGTGCTGATCACGTCATCCACAATCAGCACGCGCTTGCCGTTCATGGCATCCAGCTCCGCCTGATCCACCACTAGCTTTTGTTCGCCGGCAGTGGTGATGGATTTGTCCGTTACAACGACAGGATTCGGCATGTAAAGTTTTTCACCTTTACGGGCAACCACGTAGCGTTTTCCGCTCTGGCGAGCCATTTCATGGGCCAGAGGGATGCCCTTGGTTTCCGCCGTCAGCAAAACATCAAATTCCGGGCACTTTTCCAGCAGTGCTTTTGCACTGGCAACACACAGTTCGGGATCGCCCAGCATAATAAAGGCGGCAATGGAGAGCTTATCGCTGATCTGGCAGATCGGCAGCTCACGACTCAGGCCGGCCACCTCCAAATGGTAGGTAGACATGGATTTATCTCCTCCTTTTTTCACGAGGCAAACTGCCGAACTTCCTCCGCAGTTTGCTTTGGAAAGCAAGCAAGGCCCTCTGGCATCAGCCCGGAGGCCAGGCAAGGCTGCGTTTTGCCAGAACATGAAAATGCAGATGTTTCACACTCTGGCCGCCATCCTCGCCCACGTTACTCACCACGCGGTAGCCATTGTCGCAGCCCAGCTCCTTGCACAGGCGGGCAATCACCGCAAACACATGGCCCAGCAGTGCGCCATCCTCTTCGGTGAGGGCAGCCGCAGACTGAATGTGCTTTTTCGGGATGACCAGAAAATGCACCGGGGCCTGCGGGTCAATGTCGTAAAACGCCAGCAGCTGATCGTCCTCAAACAGCTTGTTCGAGGGAATCTCGCCCACTGCGATTTTACAAAACAGGCAATCCTCCATGGAACTCTCTCCTTTCATAAAATCGTTCAACTCAATCCGGTCAAACCGGCTTTTTTATGTTTTGCCGACGCGGCGGGCGGCGGCCCGCCCGTATCGGCCATTTTCATTTGAGTTACTTCAGCTCTTCCCGAACAATTTCGGGCACAGCATTCAGCGCTTCGTCCACCTTGGTCGCATCCTTGAGGCCGGCCATGGCGAAATCAGGCTTGCCGCCGCCGTTGCCGCCGGCCAGCATAGCGATCTTCTTCGCCAGCACGCCAGACTTCAGGCCGCGGCCCAGAACGTTCTTGCCGCAGGTAACCGCCAGCGTCAGCTTGCCCTCGCTGGAACCAACCAGAGCCGCCACAACATCGGGGGCCTTATCCCGCACGCGCTCGCACATGGTGCGCAGTGCGTCGGCCGTGGTACCGGACAGATACGCCGTCATGATCTTCACGCCGTCCACATCCACGGCATTCTCAAACAGGCCGTCGATCTTGGCAGAGGCCATCTTGGCCTTCAGCTCTTCCAGCTCCTTGTTCAGGCTCTTGCATTCGGCAGCCAGAGCAGCAGCACGGGCAGGCACATCCTTCAGGTTGTTGGCCTTCACCGAAGAAGCGGTCTCCTCCAGCATTGCGGTGCGCTCGTCCAGCAGCCGCATCACGCCCAGGCCAGTGGTGGCCTCAATGCGGCGCACACCGGCAGCCACGCTGGATTCACCCACGATCTTGAAGCAGCCAACCTGCGCGGTGTTGGTCACATGGGTGCCGCCGCACAGCTCGGTGCTCCAGCCGTTGATGTCCACCACGCGGACCTCATCGCCGTACTTCTCGCCGAACAGAGCCATTGCGCCCATCTTCTTGGCCTCGGCAATGGGCATCGTGCGCGCGGTCACGTCCAGCGCCTCGAAGATCTTCTGGTTGACGATGTGCTCCACCAGAGCCAGCTCCTCCGGAGTCATCGCACTGAAGTGGGTAAAATCGAAGCGCAGGCGCTCATCGTCCTGATAAGAACCAGCCTGATGCACATGATTGCCCAGCACCTCACGCAGGGCAGCCTGCAGCAGATGCGCACCCGTGTGGTTGCGGGCAATGGCGCTGCGGCGGCCGCGGCTCACGCAGGCCTTGGCTTCCTGCCCAACCTGCACCATGCCGTTCTCCAGCACACAGTTGTGAACGTAATAGCCCTTCGGGGTCTTCTTCACGTCTTTCACCGTCAGCTTGGCGTCGCCCACCAGCAGCACGCCGTGGTCGGCCACCTGGCCGCCCATTTCGGCATAGAACGGAGTCTTATCCAGAATCACCAGCACGCCGTCCTTCGGGCCGTCGTCCGTAGAAATGGCATCCAGCAGCTCTTCCTCGTCCGACAGGGCCTGAATCACACCGGTGTCCTCCAGCGTAGTGTAGCCGGTGAACTTGGTGGGCTCGGCGGTCAGTTCGCCGAACAGATCCTCAGACCAGCCGGAAATGTCCTTGGCCAGGCGCTCGGCGCGGGCGCGGCTCTTCTGCTTCTGCATCTCGGCGCGGAAGGTCTCCTCGTCCACCTTAATGCCTGCCTCGGCGGCGATCTCCTTGGTCAGATCCAGGGGGAAGCCGAAGGTATCGTTCAGCTTGAAGGCCTCCAGACCGGACAGAATGCGGACGCGGCCGTTCTGTGCCGCACGCTCGATGTTGTCGATCAGGCCGTTCAGGATGTTCATGCCCTGGTCGATGGTGCGGTAGAAGCGTTCCTCTTCCGTTCCGATGACCTTCTTAATGTAATCGGCATGCTCTTCCAGCTCCGGATAACCGGCCTTGCTGGTCTCGATCACGGTATCCACCAGCTCGGTCAGGAAGGGGCGATTGATGCCCAGCATCCGGCCGTGACGGGCGGCACGGCGCAGCAGGCGGCGCATCACGTAGCCGCGGCCCTCGTTGGAGGGCAGAATGCCGTCGCTGGCCATGAAGGTGGTGGACCGGATGTGGTCGGTAATCACGCGGATGGAGATATCGGTCTTGTCGTCCAGGCCGTAGGTCTTGCCGCTCACCCGCTCCACATGGTGCAGCAGGGCCTGAACGGTATCCACCTCAAACAGGTTGCCCACGCCCTGCATCACGCAGGCCAGGCGCTCCAGGCCCATGCCGGTATCGATGTTGGGCCGCTCCAGCAGAGCGTAATTGCCCTTGCCGTCGGAGTCGTACTGACTGAACACCAGGTTCCAGACCTCCATAAAGCGGTCGCACTCGCAGCCCACATGGCAATCGGGCTTGCCGCAGCCATGCTCGGGGCCGCGGTCAAAGTAGATTTCGCTACAGGGGCCGCAGGGGCCGGAGCCATGCTCCCAGAAGTTGTCCTCTTTGCCGAAGCGCACCATATGGTCCGGGGCGATACCGATGGTCTTCGTCCAGATGTCGTAGGCCTCATCGTCGTCCTGATAAACGGAAATGTACAGCTTCTCCGCCGGGATCCCCAGCTCCTTGTTCAGGAATTCCCAAGCCCAGGCAATGGCCTCATTCTTGAAATAATCCTGGAAGCTGAAGTTGCCCAGCATCTCAAAGAAGGTGCCATGGCGCGCGGTAATGCCCACGCGCTCGATGTCCGGGGTACGGATGCACTTCTGGCAGGTGGTCACCCGATGACGGGGCGGCTCTTCCTGGCCCAGGAACCATTTCTTCATGGGGGCCATGCCGCTGTTGATCAGTAGCAGGCTGGGGTCATTCTTCGGCACCAGCGGGAAACTGTTCAACCGCAGGTGACCCTTGCTTTCAAAAAAGCTCAGGTATTTTTCACGCAGTTCATTGAGTCCGGTCCATTCCATAGTTTCTAACTCCTCCATGCCAAAACTTCCTGCCGAGCAACCCGGGCCTGCGGCGCCGGGCGCTCTGTCGGTGTTTTTACAACTTGTCCTGAGAAAAAGCTGCTACCACGAAAAAAGCCTCCGCCCCTCAAAAGGGGCGAAGGCTGTCAGCTTCCGTGGTACCACCCAAATTGCGGCATTCTTCAGCAATGCCGCCGCTTTTCCCGCTTTAACGCAGCGGATACGTTCGCTTTTCAGGCGAAAGCTCCGGGGTGGCTCTGGCAGCAATTCGGCAGGGCGCTTTCAGCCGAGACGCCCTTTCTCTCTTGCCGTTGGGCACTGCCATTGGCCCTTTCACAGCTTTTTCCTATTCCATGTTTGATTATAATCAGCCCTTTTCCAATTGTCAAGCCGTTCCGCCGGATTCCATCGATGTGCTGCTTTCCGACAGGCCCAGCAAAAAGTGCAGCGCATCACACACCTGCCGGAACACCGCTGCCGAGCTGACCGGGGCCTCCGCCTGGCCGTCCTGCATCACCACCACGGTAACGCGCGGCTTTGGGGCCGGATAAAACCCCGCAAACCAGAAGTTGAGCTGTTCTTCCCCCTGCTCATTGTACCGCCCGGTCTGGGCCGTGCCGGTTTTTCCGGCCGCCGTACCAAAGGTTGGTTGCGCCCCGCTGCCAATGCCATCGCTCACCACGGTGGCCAGCATATCCTGCAAACGTTCTGCATCGGCTCGTTCCAGCACCCGTCGTTCCGCCGGGGCCGGAGTTTTCTCCAGCAAGCTGCCGTCCGCCTCGTTCACCAGCCCTTCCACCACAAAGGGGCTGTGCCAGCTTCCGCCGCTGGCAATGGTGTCCATAAATGCTGCGATCTGCAGCGGCGCTGCCGTCAATTGTCCCTGGCCAAAGCTCAGCCCTGCCAGCTGGCCGGTATTTTCCAGCACCTCCGGCCCCGGCAGCGTTCCCTCAACGGTTTTCATTCCGGCCGAGAGATACACCGCCTGCCCAAACCCCAGGCGGCGCGCCATCTCCCACACAGTCTGCCCGCCCAGCTGCTGCCCAAGCCGAACAAAATAGCAGTTGCAGCTCTGTTCCAGCGCCTGCCGCAGATTGACAGTTCCGTGTGGAATGCCCTGCGCGCAGCGATAAATATGGCCGTCCACTTCCACATAGCCCACACAGGTGTGCGTGAACCAATCCAGCCCCTGCTCCAGCGCAGCCGCTGCCAGCACCGGCTTGAACACGGAACCAACGTTGAAGGCACAAAAGGGGCGGTTCAGCAGGGAAGTATCATCCGCCTGAATGCTTGCCGCCACATGCTCCGGGTCAAATTCCGGCAGGCTTACGCTGGCCAGAACCCGCCCTGTGCCGGTTTCCAGCACCAGAATGCAGCCGCTGACCATCTGGCTGCGGGCAATGCCTTCACAGGCCCGCTGAATTTCCTCACGCAGAGTCAGCTGCACACCCCGCTGCTCGGTACCGGAATAGAGTTTCGGCGGCTGCCCGTTCAGCAGCGCCCCTTTCGCATTGGTCACGCACTGAATGTAGCTGCTCGCCGCCGGGTGCAGGACCTCCTCATAGGCCAGTTCCAGCCCGGCCACGCCTTCGCCTTCTCCGTTCAGATAGCCCAAAAGATGGCACGCAATGGGCGTTTTCAAATAGCGTTTTGGAACCGCATAGGTATACACCCCGGTGTTGCTCAAATCGCCCGATACCGGAATCAAAAACGGCTCTGCCGCGTTGCGGCGGGTGTACAGCAGGTTCTGGGCGCCGGGTGCTGCCAGATGGAACAGCCGCGCATAGCTGCTTTCGCCCGGAATGCAGAGCGCATAATATTGCCGCTCTTTTCCGGTCAGCGGCGCCCCGTTCGCATCATAGAAACCGCCCCTCTCTCCTTCCAGCGGGAGGTTTGTAATCCGCTGCCCCTCCGCGGCCGCGGCATACGTCTGGTTGTCGGCTGTTACATAGCAGCGCCCCAACACCACCGAAAATGCCAGTACAAACGCCCCAAACAGCGCCAGCAGCCGCTTTGCATTCACGCATCGCTCCCCCCTCTTTGACTACGTTCTTTCTCAGGTGGAAGAGAACGCACTCATCTTAAATCTGTCTCAGGGGAAGTATCGTCTGACTCGTGCTCATTTAATCTCTTAGTCCCTTTGCCTGTTCGGCAGCTTCTTTACAGAATGATGCAGATCAGCCCGGAGCACCCTTCATTGATGACCCGTTCCAGCGTCTCCTGCAGACGGGCGCGGGCCTCCTGCGGCATATGCAGCAGTTTGGATTGCAGCCCCTCGTTCACCAGTTCATGCAGGCTTTTGCCAAAAATGTTGGACTCCCAGATTTTAATGGGGTCTGCCTCAAAATCCTGCAGCAGGCCCCGAACCAGCTCTTCGGACTGCTTTTCGCTGCCCACAATGGGGGATATCTCCGTATGGATGGTGGCTTTCAGCAGATGGATGGATGGTGCGCTCGCCCGCAGCCGCACGCCATATCGGCCGCCCTGCCGCACGATCTCCGGTTCTTCCAGCTGCAATTCGCCAATGGACGGCATCACGATCCCATATCCCGTTGCCTCTACCTGTTCCAAGGCACTGCGCACCTTTTCATAGGCCTTCTTGGCTTTGGCAAGATCCAGAATGCAGGGCATCAGGCTGGCTTCATCGCACACCTCCAGCCCGGTGGTTTCGCCCAGCACCTGATAAAAAATATCCGGCTTCAGATCCAGTTCCAGCCGCACGCAACCGGTTGACAGTTCCATTTCCTTGACGCGGGACCCCTTCAGGTACTCGCACTTCACCGGGTCGCTGTGGTTCACAACGTCCTTCATCTGGTTGACCTGCGCCGCAAACTCGGACGCTGCCTGGTAGACGGCCTGCTGCAGCCAGTGATCTGGCTCCAGTAGGGTCACCCAGCGGGGCAACTCAAAGGCCAGCTCCCGCACATCAAACTCATACAGCACACTCTGTAAAATTTCGTTGATGCGTGTCACCGTCAGGTCTTCGCAGTTCACCGGAAGCACCGCATGGCCATATTCCGTCTCCATGCGGGCCGCCAGGATGCGGCTTTCCTCCGTTTCCGGGTGAACACAATTCAGCAGAATCACAAAGGGCTTGCCCAGTTCCTCCAGCTCGGCCACAACCCGGGCTTCCGCCGGCTGATATTTTTCCCGGGGAATGTCGCTCACCGAGCCGTCGGTGGTCACCACCAGCCCGATGGTGGAATGCTCCCGGATCACCCGCCGGGTGCCGGTCTCCGCGGCCTGGTCAAAGGGGATCTCCTCCTCGAACCAGGGGCTTTTCACCATGCGGGGCTGGTCATTTTCCTCATGGCCCATGGCCCCCTCCACCATGTACCCCACACAGTCAATCAGCCGTGCCCGAAAGCTGCCGCCGCCTTCCAGTTCCACCGTCACCGCTGTTTCCGGAATAAATTTCGGTTCGGTTGTCATGATGGTGCGCCCCGCAGCGGATTGAGGCAGTTCGTCCCGCGTCCGGGCCTTCATCGCCTGGTTCTGCAGCCCCGGCAAAATCATCAGTTCCATAAACTTTTTGATGAAGGTGCTCTTTCCGGTGCGCACCGGGCCAACCACACCAATGTAAATATCGCCTCCGGTGCGGCTGGCAATGTCTCGATACAGGCTGCCGGTTTCCATGGTCACTCCCCCTTTTTTCACACCACCATGGGCACCAGCAGCCGCACATCCTGCTCCAGGGCAGGCCCTTCCAACCGGTTGCACTGCTGAATGGCGTTTGGTGATACATGGTATCGTTTTGCAATATCAAAAAGGGTTTCCCCTTTTCTGGCGTAATAAATGCGCAGAGCTACCTCCGGGTCCGGGCGTTCCAGCGGTTCGCCGCAGGCAAGATCGGAAAGAACGCTCACGGTCTGCCGCTGCATCACCAGCCCGGTCACCTGAAGGCTTGCCTTGACGGTCACCTCACCGCCGGTGCGGCTCCAGCTCACCTGGGCCGGGGCCGCCCAACATTCCGCCCGGTACTGTCCGCTCTCCCCTTCCAGCGTGTGCGGCAGCGTATACTCAAAAGCCTTGTCATAACAGTCGATCTCACCCAGGCTGTTCATGCACAGCAGATGGGCCATGGCCCGCCCTCTCAACTGTACAAAACCGCCCGCCTCCGTCAATTCCAGTGGGCTGAGCGTCACAAAGCATTGCATCAGTTCCGCGTTTTCATCGGGCAGAGTGCCGACGACAGAGGTCTCCACCTGTTCGTCCAAATTGGCTGCCAGCTGCTCCATGGTCACCGTTTGCCGGGTCTCCTTCAGTTCGTACCGGGTGGAAAACGCATCGGCCACCCCGTAGCACTCCACCCGCCGCCAGGCCCGCAGATGCAGCAGCGCCGATACGGAGAGCGACGTCTGACCCTCCTGCCCGGCCATCAGTGTACAGCCAACCGGCTCCACCGAAGCAAAACAGGTGCAGTCCTCCCCCACATTCTCCAGATCCACAATGTGGTTGAACGGCACCTCCCGACGAAGGGTTTCCAGCTGATAGCCCGGCCCGGTGCGGTACAGCACCCGCGTTTGAATCTTGCCCTTGACCACAGCCTTGCCGGAAATAACCTTCACTTCCTCCACCAGGCCGACCCCGGCAATGTCCAGCACGGCAGCCGGTGTTTCCGGGAAGGCGGCCTCTTCTTCACAGGTGATAAGCTTATCCAGATTTGCGGCAGGACGTATCCCGCTCAGCAGCGCCGTTTTTTGTTCGGCCCCACAGTCCGCCACCGCCGTTACCACTTCCTGCGCTGCCGTGCACACCAGCCGAAGGCTCAGCGCGTAGGCGCCCCGCACATCAATGCGCCTCTGGTTTACCGCCCGGCAGTTCAGATATTCCACTTCGCCGCCCACCTGAATCTGGCCGTCGCCCGCCTGCGCCGGGGCCAGGTCAATGGTGCGGGTGAAGGGCAGCTTCTGTTCCGTCTGGCACAGGCTCTGCTCTTCCTCCGCCTGATAGCACACCGTACAGCGCAGATAGCCATCCAGCGTTATTCTCCCGTTGAGGATCTGCTTTTGCAGCACCACCAAGGACACAAAACACTTCACGATTTTGAACACCTGCGGCAGATAATCCGGAATCAAAATCTCGGTTTCCACCGGCAGCTCTGCTTTTGCATCGTAGCAGCCGCCCGCCGCGGCAAGGGTGTCCTTAAACACCTTCAATTCCATACCTTCGCCCCTTTCGCGCGTTTCTGGTGCTATCTATATGATGCAGATCCGGCCAATATGCGGGCAGGCAGGTTCAACGAAAAAAGACCCGGGCACAGCAAAACTTTGCTAACCCGGGCCATTTTCCTAAGTATTCTATTTTACGATTTCAAATATTCTGGACTGTGCAGATTGGTACACCGCTTTTTAAATTTCGTCGTCTCGCGCTCACATCTCCTCGGTGACCGGCACGGCACCGTAGTTGCGCACACTCAGCACATAGCAGGAGCCTTCGCCGAACACGCCGTCAATGGCGCTGCGGTAGGTCTCCAGCAGATCCAGCGGCACAAATGCCTGAATGGTCCCGGCAAAGCCGCCGCCCTGCAAGCGCCATGCACCACGGCCGGCCAGAATCTTCTGCGAAACCGCCAGGCCAATGGAAACGCCCTGCTCCTTGTAGTTGGACAGGCTGTACGCATTCTGGTTGTACTCAAAGCTGGAATGGCCGCCCTCCACGATCAGCTTCAGGAAATCCTGGAAGCGGTTGTCCTGAATCGCCTCGTACAGCTGCCGGGCGCGGCGGCTGTCCGCATAGAAATGGGCCGCCCGCAGCACCGCGCGGTCCCCCGTTACGGGGCGAATCTTGGCAATGTTTGCATAGAAATCCGCTTCGTTCACCTCGCGCAGCACATTTTTGCCGAAGAAGGCTGCCACACTCTCCATCTCGCGGCGGATGGCTGCATAATCATCGGTCAGATCTGCATGGCTGCCCTTGGTGTCGCTGATGCACAGCGCATAGCCCTGTCCGGCCAGATCAAACGGCACCTGATTCACCACAGGATGCGCATTGTCCTTAAAGTCAATGGTAATCACGCCGCCCACTGCGCAGGCCGTCTGATCCATCAGGCCGCAGGGCTTGCCGAAGAACACGTTCTCAGCATACTGGCTGATCTTGGCGATCTCCACCTGGCTGAACTTTTCCATATCATTGCCGTTGTACTCGCCCCGCAGAATGGCGCCGATCATCACCTCAAATGCTGCGGAGCTGGACAGGCCGGACCCCTGAAGAACGTCGGAGGTAAAATAAGCGTCAAAGCCGCCCACCCGGCCGCCTTCCTTAGCAATGCCGGCCGCCACTCCGCGGATCAGCCCGTCGGAAGAGCCGAACTCGTTCTCGTGCGGGGTCAGGTCGCTCAGATCCACCACAAACTGGCTGTCGAAGCCATAAGACTTAATGCGAATGAAGCCATCCTCGTTCTTACTTACCACCGCAATCACGTCCAGATTCACCGCGCCGGCCAGCACCACGCCGTGGTTGTGGTCGGTATGGTTGCCGCCGATCTCCGTGCGGCCGGGGGCAGAGTACAGCGTCACCTCGCGGTCCGCGCCATAGTAAAGTGCGAACTGCTCCAGCGCCTGAATGTAGCGCGCCTTCTGCTTTTCCAGTGCCGCCGTGTCCGCGGCATACAGCCGGGTAAAGGCCCGATCATAACGGCCCTCACGAATGTGGTCAATCACCTGCTGAACCTTTGCCATTGCTCATTACACCTTTCTTTGCCCGGCGGCCTACGCGCCGCAATGCACAATTTGCTTCTTGTTCTCTTCTGTGGGCAGCCCTGCCCAACCAATCGGATTCAACCGGCATCCTGCACAAAAGCGTTGCTGCTTCGTTGTGCAATATGCGAGACGCCGTGCTTTTTTGAGAATCTGCTTTCAAATTCATCTCCATTATATCAAGTTTTTTGATGATGTAAACACGGTTTTCACACTTTGGCATGGACTTTTGTTGAGCTGTCTGCTATAATAAAAAATAACGGTATGAAGTTTGTGAAAAATCGGGAGTGATTCGGATGGCAAATGTCTATAAGCAGTCCTTTAAGCAAAACTACACAGACAATGTGGAGCTTTCCATCTTTAACTGCGGGCAGGAGCGCTGCGTTCCCGGCCATACCTGGGGCCCGGGCATTCGTGACCATTATCTGATCCACTTGGTGGTGTCCGGAAAGGGCAGCTACAAAGTGGGCGGTAAAACGTATGATCTTGTTCCGGGTGACCTGTTTCTCATCAAGCCCAACCAGCTGATCGTCTATTGTGCCGACTCGGCCGATCCCTGGGAATATTACTGGGTGGGCTTCAACGGGGCCTGTGCCAACCGTCTGGTGCAGCAAACCCCCTTTACGGACGCCAGTCCCGTTTACCACTGCAAGGACGTTGACACCGTGCGGGCTGCCCTGAACAATATTTTCGTTTCCCGTGGGCCGGATCCGCAGAGTGAAGCCCTGATGGTGGGCTATTTGTACATCTTTATGGCCAGCCTCATTAAAGAGGCGCAGGAGATGGAGCCTCGGGCCGCCAATTCCAGCTCGCAGTACGTGTTCAACGCGGTGAAGTACATCCAGTTCAACTATTCGCACGACATCAGCATTGACGACATTGCCAAAGCCGTCGGCGTGAGCCGCAGCCACCTTTACCGGGTGTTTATGAGCAACGTTGGCCAAAGCCCCATTGATTATCTCACCAGTTACCGCATCAGCGAGGCCTGCCATCTGCTGCGCAATTCCCAGCTTTCCATTGCAGAAATCGCGGTCTCCGTCGGTTTCTTTGACCAGTTCTATTTCTCCCGGGTCTTTAAAAAGGCAAAGGGGGTTCCGCCCAGCAAATATCTGGCCAGTTTGGAATCCTCCGGGCAAAACTGATTTTTCTGTATTTACATCGGCAGGCCGCAGCCTCCACTCGCTTCGCTGTGGCCTGCTTTTTCTGCGTAGGGCGCAGGAGGGACTTTATCCATGAAGAGTTTCAAAGCACACCGTCGCCAAATTTTCTGCGTGTTGGGCTGTCTTGCAGCGCTTGCGCTCTGCCTTGTGGTCTGGCTGACGGCAAGCGGTGCTTTTACGCCCGCATCGGCCGTGGTGCTGTTTACCGATAAGAACGGTGCCGCCTATCTGGATTCGGATCGGCTGGCTCAGCAGCTGACGGACTGCACTCTTTATACGCTGGATGCCGAGGGCGATGCCACCGCTCAGCTGGAAGAACTTCAGCGCACCCAGAAACGTGAAGTCCGGGCTGCCATTGTGGCAGCGGACGACCGCACCCTGGCGGCGAACCTGGCCAAACAGCTGGCCCAGACCGGGCTGCCGGTGATTCTCACTGGGGCTGCCCCGGAAGAGGGCCTTGTGGAAACCGGAAACATCTGGTATGTGGGCAGCGACCCTGCCAGCGGCGGTGAGCTGCTGGGCGAAGCCCTCGCAGCGGATTGGAACAGCGGCGCATTGTCGGACTTGAACGGGGATTACCTGATGCAGTACGTTCTGCGCGGCCCGGAGGAAACCAGCCTGTCCTATCCCCTGCTTCAGGCCGTACTGAACGAATGCGAGCATTACGGCATTTTCTCCAATCCGGTTCAGGAAGAGCCTGACCAGACACTGTCGGACGAATTGTCCCAAATCGAACAGGCCCAGCAGGATGCCCGGGACGGTGAAGCGCCAGCGGCCGATGCCGAGGATACCCCCGTTGTTTTGAGCTTGGGCAGCACTCCCGAAGCCATTCTGTTCGGCGGAGCCGAAAGCGGTCAGGCCGCTTTGGAGGAAGCTGCTCGGCAGGGGTGGACCGATGGTGAAACGCCTTCCCTTCTGGCAGGGTTTGCCCTGAATGAGCTTCAGGCCCGCCAGCTGGCGGAGGACGGTGCCGCCCGGGTGGTTTATTACGACCTGCCCACCGTGACCGATACCGCCGCCGTGCTGACCGCCAACCTGCTGGCGGAGCGGACCCCCATTGAGGGCCTGGACGAACTCGCCGATGGGCACTGCCTGTATCTGCCCATGCTGCTGTTGGAGGATTGAGAAAATGGCTGTACAAAAGAATCAGTGCATCCCGCTGAAGATCACCGGTTTGACCAGTGAAGGCAGCGGCGTTGGCCGATATGAGGGCGAGGCCGTTTTTGTACCCGGCACCGCCCCCGGCGACCGGATCACGGCGCGCATTGTCAAGGACTGCAAGCGGTATGCTTACGGCATTGTGGACAAGCTGGAGCAGCCCGGCCCTGGCCGCCGGGAAGAGGACTGCCCCATCTGCCGCCCCTGCGGCGGATGCTGTTTCCGGCATTTGACCTACGAGGCCGAGCTGGAGGCCAAAAAGGACATCGTTCTGGATGCATTCCGCCGCATCGGCGGGCTGGAACTGCCCATTGACCAGGTGCTGGCTTCTCCGCAGGAGGACCGTTACCGCAACAAGGTTCAGTTCCCGGTTCAGAAGGACGAGCATGGACATACCATCGCCGGGTTTTATGCCGGCCGCAGCCATCGGATCATCCCCTGTGAAGATTGCCTGCTTCAGCCCGCCATTCTGAACCAGATTGCCCAGGCCGTCTGCTCCTGGATGGACGAAAACGGAGTTTCGCCCTATGACGAAGCCAGCCATACCGGTCTGGTGCGGCATATTTTTCTGCGCAGAGGCACCCATTCCGGGCAAATCATGCTGTGCCTTGTCATCAACGGCCACAGCCTGCCTCACAGCGAGGCATTCTGCTCCGCCATGCTGCAGCAGTTCCCGGAAATTCAGACCATTCTGCTGAATGTGAACACCCAGCGCACCAACGTAATCACCGGGCTGGAGAGCATCCCTCTGTATGGGCCGGGCTACATTGAGGACACCATGTGCGGCGTGCCCGTCCGGCTGGGCCCTCTCTCCTTCTACCAGGTAAACACTCCCAGTGCCGAGCGGCTGTATGCCCTGGCCCGGCACTATGCACAACTGAAGCCCACGGACCGCTTGCTGGACCTGTACTGCGGTATGGGCACCATCGGCCTTTCCATGGCGCAGGATTGCGCCGATCTGGTGGGTGTGGAGATCATCCCCGAAGCGGTGGAGAGTGCCCGGCAGAACGCCGCCCGCATGGGAGTAACCGCTCGCTTTTTGTGTGCAGACGCCGGTCAGGCTGCCTCTCAGCTGGCCGCCGAGGGCCTTGCGCCGGATGTAATTTTGCTGGATCCTCCCCGCAAAGGCTGTGACAGCGCCACTCTGGACGCCGTGTGCACCATGGCCCCCCGCCGCGTTGTGATGATCAGCTGCAACCCGGCCACCGCCGCCCGGGATGTGCGCTACCTGGCAGACCATGGTTACCAGCCGGAACGGCTTAGCTGTGCGGATCTGTTTGCGCGAACGAAACATGTGGAGACAGTGGTATTGATGTCAAGGATAGAGAAATAAAGTGTGAAAAAACGCTTATTTCCCGCATTTTCGGCAATATTGGCTTACATTTAAATTACTCACTCAGCGGTTCGGAAGTGTATGAGAGAACATATCTGCCGAAGCGGAAAACTGGCAGAAAAATTGAGTGGGCGGTTTGGATGTCACAGGTTGACAGCAGTTTAACACACCCGACTGTTTGGAAAACTGAGTGAGTGGAATAGAACACAGAGAAATGATTCATAGATAGCGTTATGAGAACGAGGTGAAAGAATGTTAGCATATGATGAGAATAACGTGTTGTGTGAATATGAGGAAAACATATTTATTGCTGTCTGTAGTAACTGCCATAAATTATATCACCGTACTGTAAGTGAGCAGATTCCCGGTTTTAGGGAGCGTGAGTACGATAATTGTCCATATTGCGGCTATGAGAATGGCAGTAGTATGTCTTATGAATATTCAAATTCAAAACTGACAAAAGAAGAATTAAAAACGCTGAAGAAAAAATCTTTGTTGGATGTTGTGGTCAATTACTGCCACAGGCAATACATCACAACTACATGTGATGACTGTGACCACAATTCTGGCTGTCCGGGAACGCCTTGCGGGAACTGCAAACAATGTCTTGAAGAGGTTCACTATCCAAGTAGATATCCGTTGGGTCGAAAAGATTATGAATGCGAACGTATGATGCATTTTTATGTTTGTGATTATACAGCAAAGTATGCGTCAGAAATGCTTTACCTTATGAGAAAAAGCGACGCAATGATGGAAATTGAGGAATATCATGTGCTATCTATCGGTTGTGGCGCTTGCCCAGATCTTATGGCATTGGAGCGCTTTTGTCATGAGACTTCGCCAAGTAAAACAATAAGTTATTTGGGGATTGATATAAATAAGCGTTGGAAAAGTATCCATGAAAAAATAGATACCTACAAGACCTCAACCGTGAAAAAGACACGGTTCAAGTATTTGGATGCTGTGACGGAAGATTTTACAATCTCCGATGCTAATGTTGTTGTTTTACAATATATAATTTCACATTTTTACAACACTGGTCAAATCAAACAAATTAATGCATTCTTCCAAAAACTTGTGGATACTATTATAAGCCATAAGCAGGAAAATGTTCCAATGGTGATTCTTATTAACGATGTAAATAGTGTAAACAGGGGAAGGGATTATTTTTCTGACCTTATTGATAAGTTGAAGGCAGCTGATTTCCATGGAAGTTGCGGAAAGTTCTATTTTGATTATAAAATAGTAAACCTGCGCAAAGATATGGTGAGAGGCATGCTTCTCGCCAAACGGTTTTCAATTTGCCAAAAGAATTTGATGGTATATATCAACCGTGGCGTGATTGCTCAAGCGCCCAATTACTTATTGAAGTTCAGTAGGAGGTGATTCGATGATAATAAGCGCCAGTCGAAGAACGGACATTCCAACATATTATTCTGACTGGCTTTTTAACAGGCTTAAAGAAGAATATGTATTGGTCAGGAACCCGATGAATATCCATCAAATAGGTAGGATCAATCTGTCACCCGACGTTGTTGATGGAATTGTTTTTTGGACAAAAAATCCAGTGCCTATGCTGAACCGTTTGTCGGAACTTGAAAGATATAATTATTACTTTCAGTTCACATTAACAGCTTATGATAAGGATGTGGAGCCGAATATTCCATCCAAAAACAATATAATAATTCCTGCATTCCAACAATTATCCAAATCAATAGGAAGAGAAAAGGTCGTCTGGCGATATGACCCAATCTTCTTCAATGATAGATATACAATGGAATACCACTGCAAGTATTTCAGGGTTCTGGCAGCAAAATTAGGAGATTATACGGAAAAATGCACCGTGAGTTTTCTTGACCTCTATCGCAATACGGCAAGAAATACTCAGCCGCTCAAAATCCACCCAGAGTCAAAAGAGCAGCAAATAGAACTGATGCAAAGGTTTTCTGAAATTGCAAAAGAGTATGGTTTCTATATAGACACCTGTTCTGAAGCAATCGAACTTGATAGATTTGGAATAGCACATGCTCGCTGCATTGATAGAGAACGTTTTGAACGAATAGGAAAATGCAAACTATCTGTAGGAAAAGATCAGAATCAGCGGCCAGAATGTGGTTGTATTGCTAGCATTGATATTGGAACATATAACACATGCAAAAATGGTTGTCTTTATTGTTATGCCAATTATAGCCATAATACAGTCATGCGAAATACTCAGGTGCATAATCCTTTATCCCCTCTTCTTTTCGGAGAGGTTGGCCTTGACGATGTAATAAAGGAACGTAAGATGGTATCACTCAAGGAATGCCAGCTTACATTGTTCGATTCAATAGAATAAGCAATAGCCCTCCCGGCCATCAATCATGGTGGTCAGGAGGGCTTTGCTGTTCTCATACAATTATTCCGCATCTATATCCACTTTGAGTCCAGATTTCAACTCGACCGTATAATGGTCCTTAAAAACCGTAACCTGTCTGAACCAGCGCCGGACCAGGGTTTCGTCGAATTCCGTCAGTTCGGTGGGCTGGCTGCGGATGAAATCCTGAAGTGCTGTGATACGTTTGATTTGTTCGTCTCTTGCCACCGTGTCAACAGCGGTCTGCTGTTTCAGTTCCCGGAGCCGGAAGATTTCATCGGCAATCTCATCGTAGGCTTCCTTGTTGTGGGCTTTTTTGAGCAGTTCCTGCTGCAGGGCCAGTAATTGCTATCAAATTCCTGACGAATCTTCTCCACATCAATATGTAAAAAGGTGTCGAACGGATCATCATAACTGCTGGCTTTAGAGAAGAATAGTTTGTTAGAACGTAAAGCGTCAAGATTATTGTTATTTACCGCACGATACTTATACAAAAATCTTGGATAGCGAATTTTCGCCATCAGTTGGTTAATTTCATTTGGTATATCTTCACCTGTAAATGAGCACAGCGTCTTCCAATAATCCTGCATTTCATCGTGGCTCATAGCTGTTTTTCGTTCTTCTGCTTCCAAAAAACCACCTCCTATTATCATGTAGCCTTAAATAAATCTTTAGAGCTCACTTTAAAGTTCTTTATAGTACTTGCTTATCGACCACCGTTCTTAATTGCGATTGTTTTCATTCTCGTTCCTCGTCATTTTCCTTTCATAGTTCAAATGCCAGCATCGTTTCTTTGTGCAGCTTCTCATTTTCACAGTTCAAAAGATACTCTATTGCCCTGTGCGCAAAGCGGTTTGTTTTCATCGTATTCCAATCGGCAAGCCGGACGATCTTTGCTGTACCATTCTCAAAATCCAATGAAATCTCGCCCCATTCGCCGTCGCAGTCTGTTTAGTATTCGTAGATTGCGGCGGCGATTTTCTTTTTGCGCTTGGTTTTGGATTTTTGTTTCAGCCGGACGGCATGGATTGCACCATCGGCAACCAACAATTCCGTCAGCTTGTCTACTGCTCTGCGGTAGGCTCGCTCTGCACCGCTGGCAGTGCTGCCCTCGAACATGACCGCCAGTTCTTCAAAAAGGGTTTTAGGGCTTCGTTGATTGTTGCGTTGGCAACCCCACCGCAATGGTAGTGCCCTTCTCCGAACTTTTC
>CAKSWY010000032.1 GCA_934513685.1 uncultured Oscillospiraceae bacterium
CCGGGAGCCCGTATGCGGGTGGCCCTGTCCGGCCTGACCATGGCCGAGTACTTCCGCGACCAGAAGAACCAGGACGTGCTGCTGTTTATCGACAACATCTTCCGCTTTACCCAGGCGGGCAGTGAGGTGTCGGCGCTGCTGGGCCGTATGCCCTCGGCCGTTGGCTACCAGCCCACGCTGGCCACGGAAATGGGCGCTTTGCAGGAGCGCATCACCTCCACCAAGGAAGGCTCCATCACCTCGGTGCAGGCCGTCTATGTGCCTGCCGATGACCTGACCGACCCGGCCCCCGCCACCACCTTCGCCCATCTGGACGCCACCACGGTGCTGAGCCGTGACATCGCCAGCCAGGGCATTTACCCGGCTGTGGACCCGCTGGAGTCCACCAGCCGCATCCTCAGCCCCGAACTGGTGGGTGAAGAGCACTATCAGGTGGCCCGCGCGGTGCAGAAGGTGCTGCAGCGCTATAAGGAATTGCAGGACATCATCGCCATCATGGGTATGGACGAGCTGAGCGAGGAGGATCGCCTGGCCGTGAACCGCGCCCGGAAGATTCAGCGCTTCCTGAGCCAGAGCTTCTCGGTGGCCGAACAGTTCACCGGTATGCCCGGCCAGTATGTGCCGCTGAAGGAGACCATCCGCGGCTTCAAGATGATCCTGAACGGCGAGTGCGACGATTTGCCGGAGTCGGCCTTCCTGTTCGCCGGCACCATCGACGACGTGTTCGCCAAGGCAAAAAAGGGTGAATGACCATGAGCAGCTTCCATTTGCAGGTGGTCACGCCGGACGGGCAGGCCTTTGAGGGCCAGGCCCAGCGGGTGTTCTGCCGCACCATCACCGGGGATGTGTGCATTCTGCCCCGGCATTGCGATTATATGACGGCCCTGGGCATGGGCGAAGCCCGCATCACCGACGAGGCGGGCCAGGTGCGCCGTGCCGCCTGCATCGGCGGAATGCTCAGTGTGCTGAACGGCCAGGTGCGCCTGGTGGCCACCACCTGGGAGTGGGCCGAGGACATTGACAAGGCCCGCGCCGAGAGTGCCCGCAAGCGTGCAGAGGAATCGCTGGCAAGAGCCACCGAAAAAACCGCCCGCGCCATGGCCGAGGCCCGCCTGCGCCGTGCGCTGGTGCGCCTGCGCGTGGCCGAAAAGTAAACCCCATTTGAACATCAAACGCCCGCCCCGCCAGCCGAAAGGCCGGCCGGGGGCGGGCGCTTGTGTTTTTTGGGGGGAATGAACGCGGAAGACCGCCCGGGCAGGTTCACCCGGGCGGCCTTTGGAAGGAGAATCCGTGGATTGCGGCCCCAGTTTGGGGTATGATGGATTGAAATTACGAAGGAGAGCAAGCGGACGCCAGGGAGGAAGAGCGATGAACATCACAGTGAGAACGTATCAGGATTCGGATGTGAGCGCCATGGTGCGCATCTGGAATGAGGTGGTTGAGGAGGGCCTTGCCTTCTCGCAGGAAGAGAACCTCACAGAGGAAACCGGAAGAGCGTTCTTCCGGGAGCAGACCCACTGCGGCGTTGCGGTAAACGAGGCCGGAACGGTGTTGGGGATGTACATTCTCCACCCCAACAATGTGGGGCGGTGCGGGCATATCTGCAACACAAGCTACGCCGTTGCGGCGGCGGCCCGCGGGCTGCACATCGGCGAGCAGCTTGTGATGGACTCGCTAAAGCAGGGCAAAGCCGCCGGGTTCCGCATTCTTCAGTTCAACGCGGTGGTGGCCACGAACGTTCATGCGCGCCACTTGTACGAGCGCCTGGGCTTCCGGCAGATCGGCACCATTCCCAAGGGCTTCCGGATGAAGGACGGGCATTATGAGGACATCTGCCCTTATTATCACGAGCTGTGACGGGCAGGGGCAGAACCAGCCGGCCCGCTCTGTGATAAAACCGAAACTTTGCCGCATGACGCACACTGCCTTTTTGGGGCGGTGTGCTTTTTTGTGCACGGAAACGCAAAGCGTAAAAAAGGGCTTGCTTTTCTGAACGAGGTGTGCTATACTGACAGCAATAGATATTTAGATAATTTTCTAAATATCAAAAATAGAAAGGAGCGCGGCGCAATGGGCGAACCCTTTAAGGCCCTGGCAGACCCCACCCGGCGGCGCATTTTGCAGCTGCTGAATGAGGGCGACCTAACGGCAGGGGAAATTGCCGAGCATTTTGATATGACAAAACCCTCGGTGAGCCACCACCTGGCCATTCTGAAGCAGGCGGGCCTGGTAACGGACGAGCGGCAGGGGCAGAACATTCTGTACCGGCTGAACCTGACGGTGTTTCAGGAGCTGCTCAAATGGTTCTACGATTTCGGTTTGGTGCCGGGCCAGGCGGACCCGGAAAAGGAGGAACATCATGAAGGTGAATAAGCGGCTGTATTTGATTCTTGGCCTTGTGTGCCTGCTCAACCTGGCGGCGCACCTGTACTTTTACCCTCAAATGCCCGACATCATTCCCACCCATTGGGGGGCGGACGGCACGGTGAACGGTTACGGCCCCCGCTGGACGATGCTGATTCTGGCGGTGCTGCCGCTGGCCTGCCTGGCGCTGTTTGCCCTTGTGCCCAGGATGGACCCCAAAGGCGCGAACTACGAGAAGTTCCGCCCGCTGTGGCAGGGCTTCATCATTGCCATCACGCTGCTGATGGCGGCGGTTTCCTGGCTGACCGAGGCAGCGGTGTTCGGCCTTCTGCCCCAGCAGGGCAAGCTGCCCGGGCTGCTGGTGGGCGGCCCCATCGGCGTGATGTTCATCTTGTTGGGCAATTATATGCCCCGGGTGCGGCAGAACTACACCTTCGGCATCAAAACACCCTGGACGCTGGCGGACGAGGTGGTGTGGCAGCGCACCCATCGGGTGGGCGGCCTAGTGTTCGTGCTCATGGGCGTGGTGATTTTCCTCAACGCGCTGTTTCCGACGGCGAGCACCGGCGGCGTCATCGGCGCCGTGGTGATTCTGGGCAGTGTGGTGGTGTATCTGTACTCCTATCTGCTGTATAAAAAGCGCCACCCCGGCGGGGAGAAATAAGCTTTGATCCGTTGAAAACTTCATAAAAAAACCGGCGGCAGGCTCCCCCACGGAGAGCCTGCCGCTTTTTGCGCCCCGCCGCAGGAAAACGGGGCTTGCACAAAAGGCGGCGGTGGGCTTACAATAGGGCCATACCAGTGAATTTCAGGCGGGCAGGTGCTGCCCGATGCAGCGAACACTTGAAAACGGCGGGGCGCTGGCCCCGGGGAGGGACGTATGAGCAAAAAGACCTTTGGATTCATCGGATGCGGCAACATGGGCGGGGCGCTGGCCGCGGCCGCCTGCAAGAGCGGGGTAGGCCGGGTGCTGCTGGCCAACCGCACCCGGGCCAAGGCGGAGGCACTGGCGGCCCGACTGGAAGAGCAGGGCGCGGCGGTGGCCGTGGCCGAAAACCCGGGCGTGGCCGAAGAGGCCGACTATATCTTTCTGGGTGTAAAGCCCCAGATGATGGCGGATATGCTGGAGAGCATTGCCCCGGTGCTGGCGGCCCGTGACCGGGATGGGCGGCGCTTTGTGCTGGTGACCATGGCCGCGGGCCTGACCATTGCCCGCATCCGGGAGATGGCCGGGGCCGACTACCCGGTGATCCGCATTATGCCCAACACCCCCTGCGCCATCGGCAAGGGCATGATCCTCTGCGCCGCCCACGGCGTGACCGAGGAGGAAAAGACGGCCTTCTGTGAGGGCATGGCCGCCGCCGGCCGGCTGGACTGGCTGGAGGAGCACCTGATCGACGCGGGCAGCGCTGTGAGCGGCTGCGGCCCGGCCTTTGCCTACCTGTTTATGGAAGCCCTGGCCGACGGCGCCGTGGAGTGCGGCCTGCCCCGGGCCAAGGCGCTGGAATACGCCGCCCAGACGCTGGCTGGCGCCGCCGGTCTGGTGCTGGAGAGCGGCCAGCATCCCGGCGCACTGAAGGACGCGGTGTGCAGCCCCGGCGGCAGCACCATTGCCGGGGTGCACGCACTGGAGAACGGGGCTTTCCGGGCCACGGCCATCAACGCGGTGGCGGCCGCCTACGAAAAGACCCGCGCCCTGGGCAAGAGCTGAGGGGCGGCGTATGGAACCGAAAAAATTGCCCATCCGTCTGGTGGGTCTGGACCTGGACGGCACGGTGTTTGACAGCCAGAAGCGCATTTCGCCCCGCACTGCTCAGGCCATTGCGCGGGCCTGCGCCATGGGGGTGCAGGTGCTGCCGGCCACCGGCCGCCCGGAAAACGGCGTGCCCGCTCAGTTTCTGGCCATTCCCGGCGTGCGGTACGCACTGACCAGCAACGGGGCCCGCGTGGTGGATCTGCAGGAAAAGCGCACGGTGGTCAGCCAGCTGATGACGGTGCAGCAGGGGCTGGAGGCTGTGCGGGCCATGGGGCGCTACGATGCGTCGGTGGATGTGTTCTGGCAGGGAAAGGCCTATGCGGACCCGGAAAACCTGCGCCGTGCGGTGGAAAACGCCGACCCAGCCATGCGGCCCTACATCAAAGACAGCCGCACGGTGGTGCCCGATATGGCCGCCTGGCTGGCGGAACAGAGCGAAGGCCCGGAGAAGATCAGTATGTTTTTTGCCCAGGTCTCCCAGCGGGAAGAGGCGCAGAAGCAGGCCGAGGCCATGGAGCTGGAGGTGACCAGCAGCCTGCCCACCAACCTGGAACTGAATGCCGGCGGGGTGAACAAGGGCCGCGGCCTGCTGGCGCTGGCCGAGGTGCTGGGCTTTGCGCGGGAGCAGGTGATGGCCTGCGGCGACTCGGGCAACGACGCGGCCATGCTGAAGGCCGTGGGCCTGGGTGTTGCCATGGGGAACGCCGCCCCGGACATTCTGGCTGTGGCCGATGCCGTGACCGACACCAACGACCAGGACGGTGTGGCCAAGGCGCTGGAGCGCTTTGTGCTGAACCAGTAAAGAGAAACCAACGCCCCATGGGGCGATTAAAAAAAGGAGAAGCAGTATGAAGATCGAATTTGCCAAGATGGAGGAGAAGCTGCTGCCCAACTTCAAGAGCGGCGAGAAGAACCTGGGTATGCGCATGTTTGACGACGGCGCCTGCAAGATCATGCGGGGCCGGCTGGAGCCGGGGGCTTCCATCGGGCTGCACACCCACGAGGGCAACAGCGAGATCATTTACATTCTGGAGGGCGCCGGCAAGGTGGAGTACGACGGCGGCGTTGAGATGCTGGCGGCCGGGGACTGCCACTATTGCCCCGAGCACCACACCCACCGCCTGATCAACGACAGCAGCGAGGACCTGAACTTCTTCGCCGTGGTGCCCCAGCACCATCTGTAATTTGCCGGAAACGAAAGGAGCGCACCCCATGCAGCTGATTGGATATCCTCCCTGTTCTACCTGCAAAAAGGCGGCCAAATGGCTGTCGGAGCAGGGCCATGACCTACCCATGCGGGACATCAAGGCCCAGCCGCCCACGCTGGAAGAGCTGACGGAGTGGACCGCCGCCGGCCCGGAGCTGAAGCGGTGGTTCAACACCAGCGGCCAGGTGTACCGCGCCCTGGGCCTGAAGGACAGGCTGCCCGCGATGCCCCGCGAGGAACAGCTGGCCCTGCTGGCCAGCGACGGAATGCTGGTGAAGCGGCCCATCCTGCTGCTGGACGACGGCCGCGTTCTGGTGGGCTTCAAAGAGAGCGAGTGGCAGGCGGCGCTGGAATAAGCATGGAACAACCTGCTTGATTTGTTGGAAATTTGCCTGGACGGGCGATTTTGGAAAAGCCTTTGTGCAAAACGCTGGTTTTAAGACGTAATTATTGACGTTTTGGCCAAGAATGCTTATACTAAAGCCAGTGAACAGGCAAAGGGGCCGGAGAAAGGGCCGCTCTGCCTGTTCACTTTTTCTCTGCCCAGAGAGGGCTGCCACACACAGCCTTCCGGCATCAACCGGGCGGTGCGTTTCTCACAAATGGCGGTTGGCTGGCGAGCCGCCGCCGGGTTCTCAAGGCATGAATGCGGCATGGCCGCGTGAACTGCGAAACCTCCATGAGTTGTATACAAAGTTTGGGCGAAAAAGAGCGCTTCCGGCATCCGAAGCGCTCTTTTTCTATGTCTGCGGGCCTTGGCGGGCCTTGCGCCGGGCAGTGGTTTGCGCTACACTGATACACGGGCAAAGCGCCCGAACCACAGGGGAAAGGAAGGCGGGGGTATTCCGCCGGGCGGCAAACCTGCCCGCGGCCCCCGAAAAGCGCCATGGAGTATTACGGGACCATCGGCCCTGCCTGCGCGGACGAGGACGTGCTGCGCCGGATGTTCCGCGCAGGAATGACCGGCGTGCGCATGAACCTCTCCCACGGCGGGCTGGCCGAACATCGGGACTGGCTGGAGCGGATCGCCCGGGCCGCGGAGGGGCGGCCCTGCCGGCTGCTGATCGACCTGCAGGGGCCAGAGGTGCGCATTGGCCGCCTGCCCGCGCCGCTGGTGCTGAAAAACCGGCAGGCCGTCACGCTGGGGCAGGGAGGCATCCCCATTCCAGAGGCGTTGACCGGACTGGCAAAGCCGGGGCAGACCCTGCTGCTGGACGATGGAAAGCTGGAGCTGACCGTTACCGGCGGGCGGCCGGGGGCGCTGTTCTGCACCGTGGTGCGGGGCGGAACGCTGGAAAGCCGCAAGAGCCTGGCGGCCCCCGGGCTGGACCTGCACCTGCCCACCCTCACGGATGAGGACGAGGAAAACCTGGCGCTGGCGAAGGGGTGCGGCGTCACCGGCGTGATGCTGCCCTTTGTGCGGGGCCGGGAAGATCTGGAGCACCTGCGGGCGGCCCTGCACCGGGCCGGGGCCGACGGGGTGCGCATTCTGGCCAAAATCGAGAGCCGGGAGGGCGCCGAGCATCTGGAGAGCCTGTTCGGCGCGGCGGACGAGATCGTCATCGCCCGGGGCGATTTGGGCAACGCCATGGACCTGTGGCAGCTGCCCGGGGTACAGCGGCGCATGGCTGCGGCCTGCCGCCGGGCAGGGGTGCCCTTTATGGTGGTGACCCAGATGCTGGACTCTATGCGGGAGAACCCGGTGCCCACCCGGGCCGAGGTGTGCGACGTGTACACGGCGGTGATGCAGGGGGCGGCCTCGGTGATGCTCACCGGCGAGACCGCGGCGGGCAAGTGGCCGGCCGAGGCCATAAACTATCTGGTAAAAACCGGTGAGGAAGCCCGGCGGGACCGGGCGGCCGGAGAAGGATGAGCAAATCAGGCAATGTGAGAGAGGAACGGAAAAACAATGGTTGTACAGGCGATTCAATCGGTGATTTCCATGCTGATCCTCATGCTCATCGGCGCATGGCTGGCGGGCAAGGATTGGTTCCGAAAGAGCGGGGGCACGGGGCTGCTCTCCAAGCTCATTGTAAATGTGCTGGTGCCCCTCTATATGCTGAACAACGTGCTCACCAAGGTGGGCAGCCGGCAGAAGCTGTGGGAAATCGTGGTGTGCCTGCCGCTGCCAATGATCACCATCTTCATCAGCCTGGGGCTGGGCATCTGGATGGCTGGCCGGCTGAACATCCACGCCCCCCGGCGGGGTGTGTTCATCAACGTGATGACCTTCACCAACTGCGTGCTGGTGGGCTTCCCCATCATCATTTCGCTGTTCGGCGAAGAGGCCGCCGCCGTGGGCATGGTGTATTATATGGTGAACACCATCTGCTTCTGGACCATCGGCGTGCAGCTGCTGCGGGAGGACGGCGGGCAGAAATCCTCGCTGTTCAGCAAGGCGGGGCTGAAAAAGCTGCTCAGCCCCCCGCTGCTGGGCTTTCTGCTGGGCGTGGTGCTGGTGATTCTGGGGCTTTCGCTGCCGGCGGTGCTGGCCAACCCGGTCAGCCAGCTGGGCGGCTGCGCCACCCCCATGGCCATGATGTTCGTGGGCTGCATCCTGCGGGATGCCGACTGGTCGAAGCTGAAGATCAGCCGTGACCTGCTGCTGGTGCTGCTGTTCCGCTTCATTGTCTGCCCGGCGCTGATGCTGGGGGTGGTGTACGTGATGCCGCTGCCCGCGCTGAACAAGCAGGTGTTCTTCCTGCTTTCCTCCATGCCGGCCATGACTCAGCTGAGCGTGATGAGCAAGGAGAGCGGCAGCGACGCCGAGTTTGCCTCGCTGCTCATTGCCGTGACCACGGTGCTGAGCATCTTTATGATCCCCGTATACACCTGGATCGTTACCCTGGTGCTGTAAAAGAAACGGGGCGCGGCGTGCGCCCGGAACAGGAGTGCCCTTATGAGTCTGCCCATCGGAAATGCCGTGCATCACATCGCCGTCATCGGCACCAACTACGAAGCCTCCCGCCATTTTTATGTGGACGTGCTGGGGTTTGAGGTGGTGCGGGAGGTCTGGCGGGAAGAAAAGCAGGATTGGAAGATCGACCTGGCCCTGGACGGCTGCGAGCTGGAGCTGTTCATCCTCCCGAAGGCCCCGGCCCGGTCCAGCTGGCCGGAGGCAGCGGGGCTGCGGCACCTGGCTTTCCGGGTGAAGAGCGTGGCCGAGGCCGCCGCCCGGCTGAACGCCCTGGGCGTAGCCACCGAGCCGATCCGCCAGGACCCCTACACCCACTGCGCCATGACCTTTTTCCAGGACCCGGACGGCCTGCCGCTGGAGATCCACGAGTGACCCGGCGGGCGTGCGGCCGGTTGTGTGCCCGACTTGAAGCGTAAAGATTTGAAGCATAAACGAGTACAGCAAGGCCCTGCTTCCCTCATGGGAAGGCAGGGCCTTGCTGCTTTGTGAGAGGTTTTCCACGGAGAAGCAAAATCTGGTGGAAAACCCGGGCGTGGTAAGCGCCGTTTGCACCCCGGAACGCCGGGCATGGCCGCTTTGGTCGGCCTGCAGAACAGAATCGGAACCGAAACAAACGGCGAAAAACCGGAGAAGCCCGGCTGATTGCAGCCGGGCTTCTCCGGTTTTTCGCCGTTGTGCTTTCAGGGCGTGTGTAGTATACTAAAATTGTATTTGTCTGTGCATTTGCACGCAGACACCGCGCAAAAAACGGCCCGGCCCGGGCCGCTGTCAATAGAAAAGAGGAACCGCATCCATGCTGCACGACCCGAACATTCATTACCTGGACAATGCCGCCACCACCATGGTGAACCCGGACGTGATCGAGACCATCACGAAGGCGATGGCCGAGCACTGGGCCAACCCCTCCAGCCTGTACACCCCCGGCGCCCACAGTGAGCTGGCCCTGAACAAGGCCCGGGCTGACGTGGCCCGCACTCTGGGGGCCACGGCGGGGGAGGTGTACTTCACCGGCTGCGGCTCGGAGGGGAACAACCTGGCCATTCTGGGCGCGGCCCGCACCCGCAAGTGGGGCAAGCGCATTGTGTGCACCGGCTTTGAGCACCCCAGCGTGGCCCTTCCCATGCAGAGCCTGGCCCAGGAGGGCTACGACGTTCAGTTTGTGGCCCCGGAGGCGGACGGCCACTTGAACGTGGACAAGATGCTGGAGCTGGTGGATAAAAACACCATTCTGGTAGCCGCCATGCAGGTGAACAACGAAACCGGCACCGCCGTGGATGTGGCCCGCCTGGCCGCTGGGGTGAAGGCCCGCAACGACCGCACGGCCGTGCATGTGGATGGTGTACAGGCCTGGATGCGGGTGCCGGTGCGGCTGGCAAACATCGACAGCTACTCGGTGAGCGGCCACAAGATCCACGCCCCCAAGGGCATCGGCGCACTGTACCTGCGCAAGGGCTACCACATTGAGCCGCCGTATCTGGGCGGCGGGCAGGAAAAGGGGATGCGCCCCGGCACCGAGAACCTGCCCTATGCCATCGGTATGGCGAAGGCGGCCACGCTGCTCAGCCGGACGCTGCCCCAGCGCCACAAAACGCTGGTGGAGCTGAACACCCGCCTGCGGGAGGGGCTGAAGCAGTTCCCGGAGGTCACCCTGAACAGCCCGGAGGACGCGGTGCCCGAGGTGCTGAACTTCAGCCTGAATGTGATCCGCAGCGAGACCATGCTGCACCATCTGGAAACCATGGGGGTGTATGTATCCAGCGGGTCGGCCTGCAGCAAGGGCGCGGCCAGCCACACCCTCACCGCCATGGGGCTGGAGTCCCGGCGCATTGATACGGCCATCCGGGCCAGCTTCTGCGCCGACAACACCCCCGAGGATGTGGACGCGCTGCTGGAAGGGCTGAAAACCGGCCTTGCCACCCTCAGCCGCATTCGATAAAACGGAAGGAACCGGAAAAAACGGGCCGTTCGACAAAACCATACAGAAAGTAAATGAGAAAAGGAGCAGACTACTCCATGAAAGAGATCATTCTTTGTTATCAGGGCGAAATGGTCCTGAAGGGCCTGAACAAGGCGAGTTTTGAATCCACTCTGGCGAAGATCCTGCGCTACCGGGTCAAGAGCTGCGGCAACTTCAAGGTCTACCGTGCCCAGAGCACCATGTACATTGAGCCGCTGGATGAATTTGCGGATGTGGACGAGGCCTACCGCCGCGTCAGCAAGGTGTTTGGTCTGGCGGCACTGTCCCGCGCGGTGGTGTGCGACAAGAACTTCGAGACCATCTGCGAGACGGCCGAGGCCTACCTGGGCGATGCACTGCGGGGCGTAAAGACCTTCAAGGTGGAGGCCAAGCGCTCGGACAAGACCTTCCCCATGAAGAGCCCGGAGCTGTGCGCCGAGCTGGGCGGGTACCTGCTGTCCAAACATCCCCACCTGCGGGTGAAGGTGAAGGACCCCCAGATGACCGTGATGGTGGAAATCCGGGATTACGGCGCCTACATCCATGGGCCCAAAACCCCGGGCGCGGGCGGCCTGCCCGTGGGCACCAGCGGCCGGGCGCTGAACATGCTCAGCGGCGGCATTGACAGCCCGGTGGCGGCCTACCGCATGGCCCGGCGGGGCCTGGCACTGCACCACATCCACTTTGCCAGCCCCCCGTACACCAGCGAGCGCGCCAAGATGAAGGTGCACAGCCTGGCCCAGATCGTCAGCGGCTACACCGGCAACTGCGTGCTGTACGTGGTGCCCTACACCGCCCCGCAGGAGTACATTCGCGACCACGCCCCCGACGTGCTGTTCACTGTGCTGATGCGGCGCAGCATGATGCGCATTGCCTCCCGCATTGCCCATGAGATCGAGTGCGACGCCATCATTACCGGCGAGAGCCTGGCCCAGGTGGCCAGCCAGACTCTGAAGGCCCTGCAGTGCACCGACTGCGCCCAGGATCTGCCCATTCTGCGCCCCCTCATCGGCATGGACAAGAGCGAGATCACCGAGACCGCCCGGGCCATCGGCACCTTCGAGACCAGCATTCTGCCCTATGAGGACTGCTGCACCATCTTCACCCCGCCCCATCCCAAGACCAAGCCCTCGGTGGAGGAGATCCTGGAGGCGGAGGCCGCCATGCCCGGTCTGGCCGAGCTGGAGGAGAAGGCCGCCGCCGAGGTGGAGCGCATTGCCGTGCGCCAGAATGAGCCGGTGGAGCTGCTGTGAGCGGCCCGGCCAGAGAGGATAAAACGCCATGACTGCTGAGATTATTGCCGTGGGCACCGAGCTTTTGCTCGGTGACATTTTGAATACCAATGCCCAGTACCTGAGCCGGGAGCTGGCCGACCTGGGCATCACCGTGCTGCATCAGCACGTGATCGGGGACAATGCGGGCCGCCTGGCCCAGCTGGTGGAGGAGGCCAAGAGCCGCAGCGACCTGCTGGTGTTTAGCGGCGGGCTTGGCCCCACCGCCGATGACCTGACCAAGGAGACCGTGGCCGCCTGCTATGGCGACACCCTGCGCTTTGACGCGGAAGAAATGGAAAAGATCGAGGACTTTTACCGCCGTACCGGCCGCAAAATGCCCGAGAACAACCGCAAGCAGGCCATGGTGCCGGTGAAGGGCAGAAAGATCCCCAACCACCACGGCACGGCCCCGGGCGTGTGGTTTGAGGATGAGGGCGGCCGCTGCGCCGTGCTGATGCCCGGCCCGCCCCATGAGCTGAAGGCCATGTGGCAGGAGGGCGTGCGCCCTCTGCTGGCCGAGCGCACCGGCGGCACCCTGCACAGCATCACCCTGCACGTCATCGGCGGCGAGAGTACGCTGGAGGCCATGGGCGGCAAGCTGTTTGCCAACGAGAACCCCACCGCTGCCATTTATGCCAAAACCGGCGAGTGCCACATCCGCATTACGGCCCGCGCCAAGGATGTGGAGACCGCCGAGGTGATGTGCCATCAGTACGCCGAGAACTTCTACGCGCTGTACGGCGATGCGGTATACGATGAGGACGTGCCCGGGCTGGAGTACACGGTGGTGCGGCTGCTGGCCCAGAAGGGCTGGACCGCCGCCACGGCCGAGAGCTGCACCGGCGGCTTGGTGGCCGAGCGCATGACCCGGGTGCCCGGCAGCAGCGGGGTGTTCCGGTTCGGCTTTGTTACCTATGCCAACGAGGCGAAAGAAAAGCTGCTGGGCGTGAGCCATGAGGTGCTGGAGGCCAAAGGGGCCGTCAGCCCCGAGGTGGCGGCCCAGATGGCCCTAGGTGCGCTGAAAAACGGTGAGGCCGACGTGGCCGTGGCCCTCACCGGCATTGCCGGGCCGGACGGCGGCACCGAAGAAAAGCCCGTGGGGCTGGTATGGGTCGGCGCGGCTACCAAGGACGGCGTGTGGGTCAAGAAGCTCACGCTGGGCAGCCGGGATCGGGAGAGCATCCGGCAGCGGGCCTCCCAGTATGCGCTGGATCTGGTGCGCCGCCTGACGGCCGGGCTGCCCCTGCGCCATGCCCGCGCCCTGACGGCGGAAGAGGCACTGGCCGGAGACGCAGCCCTATGGGCCAGCCCTGCCCCGGAGGGGGAGGACTAAGCCCGGCAGCCCGGGTTTTGTGAGAAGCGCCCGGGACAAAAAGCAATTGGAGCGGAGGAGATCAGATGGCAGAGGAGAGCAAGCAGAGGGTGCACATTCTGCGCCTGTTCGGCATGGAACAGGCGGCGCTGGTGCGCATCCTGCGGGAGGCGGCGGCCCAGGGCTGCCCCGGCCTGCGCCTGCTGGAGCAGGGGGGCGAGCAGGCGGTGTGCGTGCGCGCCCGCAGCCAAAGCCCGGAAGACCTGGACCTGGCCGCCCAGTGGGCGGATGAACTGGAAAAGCTGCTGAGCGCCGCCTGCTTTGGGCGGGACGGCCTGGGCCTGCCCCAGGCGGCAGCCCAGACCATGGCGCAGAAAGAGTTTCTGGTGGTGGCGGTGGATGAGGCCACCGGCAAGCTGCTGGGGCCGGTGCTGGCCAGCCTGCCGGAGGGCAAGGCGGTGTATGACTTTGGCAGCCACAGCTGGGGCGACGCCAAAAAGGCCGCCCGCATTGCCGCCCGCGCCAAGGGCACCGGGGCGGAATCTGCGGCCCGCATGGGGCTGGAAGCCTTGCGGGTGAGCGGGGCGGACTGCGCCCTGATGGCCGTGCCGGAGCAGGGGGAGAACCCGGCCTTTGCGCTGGCCGTCACCCCGAAGATCGCCTGGGTGCGGCTGCTGGCGAAGGACGACCCGGCGGCCCGGAACTGGCTGCTGGACATGGCCCGCCGTCTGGCGGCCGGGCTGCCCCCGCTGCCCGGAACCCTGCACTTTACACCGGGCAAAACCGCCCCGGCGCTGCCGCCCCGCCCGCCGCGGCACACGCCCCATCCGGAAGAACCGGCCCCGTCGCCCCTGGCGGCGGATGCGCCGGAGAATGCCGCCGGAACGGAAGAGACAACCGCGCCGGAAGCACAGGGGGGCGAGGAACCGGCTGCCCAGCCTGCGCCCGAAGCGCCGCAGCCGGAACCCGCCGCCCCGGAAGGGGAGTGGACGGCGGCCGACGCCCAGGCCTTTGAGGAAAATGCCCAGCCGGGCAGCCCGCAGGAGGAGCGGCTTCGGGCCGCACTGCGCCTGTACGGCGGGGAAGAGGAGACAGAGCCGCCTGCCCCCTACGCCGCCCCGAAAAAAAGCTACCGGGGGCGGCTTGCGGTGTGCGTTGCGGCGGTGCTGGTGCTGTGTGCGCTGGCGGCCGGCATTGCCTGGTGGCGGGCCAACAGCGGGCAGGGGCCTTCCCCCAAGGGGTACGGCACCCTGAGCTTTGACCAGGCCGCCCAGAGCTATTACAGCCAGGCCGCCGGGCGGGACAAGCGGGTGGCCGCTTATCTGGCCTTCTCCGGCCAGAAGGGCACGCTGGTGTATGATCTGGAGCAGGACAATGCCCCCGGCACCGTCTATGCGGCCCAGCAGGAGGAAGAGACCGTCACCCCTGGCACGCGGGCCTGCCTTGCGGCGGGCAGCGACCTGGGCAGCGCCTTCAGCAACACGCTGGTGTGGTGCCCCACCCAGGCTCTGGCCTACCTGAACCAGCTGGACCAGCAGCAGGTGCTGGCCGCCAACTACGGCTTTACCTTATATACACAGGAGCAGACTCTGCGCTGCAAGGTGGCCGCCGTGTTTTACTGGGACCCGGAGGACGACAGCTTCCCTTTGCAGCAGATGCAGGACCTGACCAACTACCGGGATTACCTGACCTTTGTGCTGGGCATTAAAAGCCGCAGCCTGTACGACCTGCCGGTGGATCTGCAGGACACCGACCGGTTCGTGAGTCTGGTGGCCCCCACCGAGAGCGGCAGCGGCTGCCTGGTGGTGGTGGGCCGCGCCCTGCGCAGCGACGAGAGCGCCTCCGTAAACACGGCGGCCATCACGGCGGCGCAAAGCCCCCTGATGCCCGAGGGCATGACCGGCGCGCCCGATGAGACGGGCACCAGCCAGCGCAATCAGGAATGGCTGGGCTGGGTGATCGCCTCCGGCGAGAGCAACGGGCAGATTCAGGAAGACGTGGGCATGCCGGAAACCGACCTGACGCTGGAACAGCTGCAGCGGGTGCTGGACAACTTGCCGGACATTCAGATCTCCCCGGCGTATACGGCTTCGCCGGACGATCCCTCTGCGCCGGACGGAAGCGCCGCCCCGGATGCTACGCTGGCCCCGGGTACCACGGCGACGCCTGCCCCCACCCGGGCACCCGGCACCACGGCCGCGCCTGCACCTACCGGTGCGCCCAGCGGCGGGCAGGCCACCCAGGCGCCACAGCCCACGGCTACCCCGGCCAGCGGGCGAACCATCAACGTGACCATGAATGGCACCCGCCAGACCATGGACCTGGTGGAGTGCCTGGCCATGATCTGCCAGAACGAGCTGGGCTACGGTGCCCCGGCCGAGGCCATCAAGGCGCAGGCCGTGGCGGCCCGAAGCTGGGTGCTCAGCCAGGGGGGCTACCCCTCGGTGTCCGGCATCACGCCCACCCAGTCCACCCGGAACGCGGTGGCCCAGGTGGCGGATCAGGTGGTGGTGTACGGCGGCAGCGTGGCTTTTACGCCCTACTACGCCAGCGCCGCCTACGGCACCTGCTCCAGCCAGGACGTGTGGGGCGGGGCCAGACCCTACCTGATCGCGGTGGACAGCCCCTATGACCCCACCTACGCCACCCACTGGGAGACGGTGAAGAGCTACCCCCGCGCCGACCTGGCCGCCCGCGTGAAGGAGCGGCTGGGCGAGGATCTGGAAGCCTACAGCGCCGATCCCAGCGACTGGATCGGCGATTTGAGCAAGAACTCCTCCGGCTATGTGCTGGATATGCGGGTGGGCAACACCCATCTGTCCGGCAGCCGGTTCAAGCAGAACGTGGTGAACCAGCTGAACGGCATCACCCTGCGCAGTGCCGCCTTTGACGTGGTGTACGATGCGGGCAGCGACAGCTTTGTATTCACGGTGCGGGGCTACGGCCACGGCTGCGGCATGAGCCAGTTCGGCGCCATCGGCTACGCCTCCAACGGGTGGAGCTATGCGGACATTCTGGCCCACTATTACCCGGGCACCAGCCTGGCCACCTACTGACCGGTTCGGTTTTGCCCGCCGAACCCAAAACGAAAACGGCAGCCGCCGTGGGGAGCGCTTCCCTGCGGCGGCTGCATTTTTTTTGCGGAAACGGGCAAAATGTTCACAGAATATTCAGAAAGAATGTTGAAAAATCGGGAAAGCGCAGCAAATCTATTGGTCAAGTTTGTACGAAAAGCCAAAAATCGGGAAAACAGATGCCTTTTGTGGAAATATGAGATATAATAAATGCGGATTGTAACCTTTCTGCAATCTTTCGGGCAGGGGCCTGTGCGGCCCCGCACCCCGCCGCAGCCGGCCAGAACAGGCTCCGGCGGGAGAGACGAACGGAATGCACGGCAGGGGCCGCCAGCGGGACTGGCCTTTGCGGCAGGGCTGCCCGGCGCAGGGTGAACGGCGCGAGGGCACGGCCCGGGGCGTTCCCTTTTTTAAAATGAAATGCGAGGATAAACCATGAACGAAAATCAGACAGGTGCGTCAGGCATCTGGCAGCGCATCCGGCAGGCAGCCACCTGGAAAAAGGTCGTGGCGGTGGTGCTGGTGGTGGTGCTGATTCTGGCTGTGGCCGTGGGCTGTGTCTACAAGGATGTGGGCGGCATATTCGACACTGGCGAGGCCGGCAAGCTGAACCAGATCACCGACGAGGACATTGAGGCCGGCGGTGCGCGCTTTTACAACCTGCTGCTGCTGGGCATCGACTACGACGCCGACGACAGCGGCCGCGACTACGCCGAGGGCAAGGGCAACACCGACGTGATCCTGTATGTGCAGGTGAACCGGGACACCGGCAAGGTCAACGTGCTGCAGATCCCGCGGGACAGCTACATTGGCGATTACATCGACGAGGCCAAGGGCCGCACCAGCCCCACCGGCAAGATCAACAGCGTGTACGCGCTGGGGCCGGATCAGGACAACCTCATCAACAACATTGCCAACAAAATCTATGAGATGTTCAAGCTGCCGGTGGACAATTACGTGACCATCGACATGAACGCCTTCAAAACCATGCTGAACGTGATGGGCGGCATTACCATGTATGTGCCCTGGGACATCACCGACAAAACCACCGGCGAGCTGCTGGTGCCGCAGGGCACCCACCAGATCAGCGGCGACACCGCCGAGGTGATCCTACGCAACCGCAACTACGCCCAGGCGGACTACAAGCGCCTGGAGACCCAGCAGTACTTCTACGCGGCGCTGGTGCGTACCTTCTTACAGGAGTACGACCTGGCCGACTACTACAAGGCCTGCAAGAACGTGGCTTACTACATCAACACCGACCTGGACCTGACCGAAATTTACGGCCTGTACGCCACCATGACCAAGGTGAACCCTTCGGACATCTACATCGTGCGCCTGCCCGGCGGCGGCTATGACTACACCCCCGCCTTCGGTTCGGCCAGCCAGTCCGGCTATGCGCTGGACCGGGATGCGGTGGCCACCCTGCTGAACGAGCACTTCCGTGCGGCCGACCATCCGGTGGAAGCCGACAAGCTGGACATTCCCACCGATGTGGAATGGCCGTATGGCGTGACCAACGACCCCGGCAAGACCCTGGGGGACGTGAACAGCGGCAACGGCACCGAAGAGACCCCGGCAGAAACGCCGGCGGCCTGACCGCAAAACCTGCCGCCCCGCCCGAATGGGCAGGGGAGAGGCGGATATTTAAGCAATTGAAGCATATCTCCGGGGGGACCGGACCGCAATTGACGCGCCAGAAAGGCCGCCTGTGCGGCCTGGTGCCCCTTTGCGCTTTTTCGGGGCGGAAAAAAGCGGCATCTGGCGGATTTGCACCCGCAGAGACCAAAACCGGGGGCGGGGAAGTGTCCGAATTTCGGGAAAACCGGAAAAAAGCACCACCAGCCGAAAAAAGCCGGGTGTACCAATGGCGAACCCTGATTGGGCAAATTTTGCGGCTGAAAAATAGCAATGAGAGAAAACGGGTAAAAATGTACAAAAAACAAACGGAAACTTTGGCAGAAACGGCGAGGGGAAAACCGGCAAAACCACAACTTTTGTCGTTGAAAATCCGCGCTGTATTTGCTATAATCATGGCAGGCGAACGAGAATGGAATACATTCCATTATATGAAATAGCCTGATACCTGTGCAAATTTATACCTAAAAGGAGGTGCTTGCGAAATGTATTGGAAGATTCACCCTGAAATGCTGGACGAACTCCGCGCCGGTGGTACCCCCCACATGCCCATCAGCGAACAGCTGCTGGTCTCCCTGATGGGTCTGGCTACCGTGTTCCTGTGCCTGATCGTTCTGGCCGTGGCCATCATGCTGGTTTCTAAGCTGATCGGCGGCCTGGGCATCGGTGAGAAGAAGGCTGCGGCTGCTCCCGCTCCCGCTGCTGCTCCCGCCCCCGCAATGGACGAAGAGGGCATGGCGGTCGTTATGGCTGCTGTGTGCGAGGAGACTGGCCTGCCCATTGACCAGATCCGCATCAAAAACGTTCAGGAACTGAAGTAAGCGCGAAAGATGGATTGATTTCCGCTTTCCACACCTCACCATGAAATGAATGAAAGGAATCATCGCTATGAAATACATTGCTACTCTGAATGGCAAACGTTACGAGGTTGAGATCGAGCGCATCAACGATTTCACCCCTGTGCCCCGCGGCGCTGCCGCTGAGGCTATTCCTGCCGCTGCCCCCATTGCGGCTCCTGTGGCTCCGGCTCCGGCGCCCGCCCCTGTGGCTGCGGCGCCGGCTCCGGTGGCTGCTCCCGCTCCTGCGGCCGCTCCCGCTCCCGCAGCTGCCGGTGCTGCTAACGTGACCGCTCCCATGCCCGGCACCGTGCTGGACGTGAAGGTCAGCGTTGGTCAGGCTGTTCAGGCTGGTGAGACCGTTGTGGTTCTCGAGGCCATGAAGATGGAGAACGAGATCCCCGCTCCTGTGGCTGGCACCGTTACCGGCATTCTGGTTCAGAAGGGCGCTACCGTGGACACCGACGCCGTTCTGGTGACCCTGGGCTAAAGGAGGAACCACTCCATGAACTTTATTTCTGTCGTGGCGCAGCTGCTGGCTGAATCCGGCTTCGCAGCTCTGTCCTGGCAGCAGGCGGTCATGATCCTGATCAGCTTCGTGCTGATGTATCTGGCCATCAAGAAGCAGTTCGAGCCGCTTCTGCTGCTGCCCATTTCCTTTGGTATTTTCCTGACCAACCTGCCTCTGACCGGCATGATGGAGCAGACCATGGGCACTGACGGCCTGGCTCACTTCACCGAGGGCGTCCTGGGTGTTGTGTACAACGCCGGTGTTGCCACCGAGCTGTTCCCCTGCATCATGTTCCTGGCCGTGGGTGCCATGACCGACTTCGGTCCCCTGATCGCCAACCCCATCAGCCTGCTGCTGGGTGCTGCCGCTCAGTTCGGCATCTACATCGCCTTCATCATGGCCAACGTCAGCGGTCTGTTTACCCCCGCTGAGGCTGCTGCCATCGGCATCATCGGCGGCGCTGACGGCCCCACCGCCATCTACACCGCCACCAAGCTGTGCCCCACCCTGGTGCCTGCCATCGCCGTGGCCGCTTACAGCTACATGGCTCTGATCCCCCTGATCCAGCCCCCCATCATGAAGCTGCTCACCACCGATAAGGAGCGCAAGGTCAAGATGGGCCAGCTGCGCAAGGTGAACAAGGTTGAGAAGATCGTCTTCCCCGTGTTCGTGGTTCTGTTCTGCAGCCTGCTGCTGCCCTCCGTGGCTCCTCTGCTGGGCCTGCTGATGCTGGGCAACCTGTTCCGCGAGTCTGGCGTTGTGGAGCGTCTGTCTGACACTGCTCAGAACGCTCTGTGCAACATCTCCACCATCTGGCTGGGCCTGACCGTCGGCGCTACCGCCAAGGCTGAGAACTTCCTGACCCCCAAGACCCTGGGCATCATCGCCATGGGCCTGATCGCTTTCGCCTTCGCTACCGTTGGCGGCGTGGTGTTCGGCAAGGTTCTGTACCTGGTTACCGGCGGCAAGATCAACCCCCTGATCGGCTCTGCCGGCGTGTCCGCCGTGCCTATGGCCGCTCGTGTGTCTCAGAATGTGGGTAAGGAATACGACCGCACCAACTTCCTGCTGATGCACGCCATGGGCCCCAACGTGGCCGGCGTTATCGGCAGCGCGGTGGCCGCGGGCTACTTCCTGGTCATGTTCGGCGGCGCGGTGTAACAATCGCCCCGCCCGGCACTTGCAGGTTTCGGCCTGAAGTGCTATTCTAATAGCATACCTTATTTCAATTCGTTCCTTAGCCGGGGACGCCGGCCGCACGGTGTCTCCGGCTTTTATTGGGAATACATTATTGGGAGGTTTTATCGTGAACAAGGTTATGAGTTTGCACGACGCGGTCGCGCAGTACGTCCAGAGTGGTGACACCATCTGCTTTGGCGGCTTCACCACCAACCGCAAGCCCTATGCCGCAGTGGCCGAGATCCTGCGTCAGGGCCAGAAGGACTTCACCGTCTGGGCTGGCCCCGCTGGCGGCGACTGGGACATGATGATCGGTGAGGGCCGTGTGAAGGCTTACATCAACTGCTACACCGCCAACTCCGGTTACACCAACGTTTCCCGCCGTTTCCGTGCCGCCATCGAGGCTGGCAAGCTGACCTACGAGGATTACAGCCAGGACGTGCTGATGCTGCAGCTGCATGCTGCTTCTCTGGGTCTGCCCTTCCTGCCCGTTCGTCTGATGCAGGGCTCCGGCCTGACCAAGTACTGGGGCATCAGCAAGGAGCAGCGCGCCGAGATGCCCAGCGTGGACAACGACAAGTACGTGATGGTGGACAACCCCTTCAACCCTGGTGAGCAGGTTGTTGCCGTGCCCGTGCCCAAGCTGGACACCGCCATCATCCATGTTCAGAAGGCTTCTCCCGACGGCACCTGCATCATCGAGGGCGACGAGTTCCACGATGTTGACGTGGCCGTGGCTGCCAAGAAGGTCATCGTGACCTGCGAAGAGCTGGTGAGCGACGAGTACATCCGCCGCGATCCCACTCTGACCCGCGTGTTCGGCGAGTGCGTGAGCGCCGTTGTGCATGTTCCCTACGGCGCATGGCCCAGCCAGTGCTACAACTACTATGACTGCGACGGCAACGCCCTGAAGGAGTACGATAAGGCTTCTAAGTATCAGGACGCTGAGGACGCCAAGGTTCAGCTGGCCAAGGCCGCTGCCAAGGCTGCCAAGACCGCTGCTGCCAAGCCCGACGACGCCAAGGCTGCTGAGGCTGCCCAGAAGGCCGCTGCTGCTGCTAAGGCTGCCGAGGAAGGCACCGCCATCCCTGAGACCTTCAAGGACTACCTGGACAAGTGGGTCTACGGTGTGAAGGACAATGATGAGCTGCTGAACGTGATCGGCGGCGCTCGTCTGGCTGGCCTGAAGGTCGTTCCTGGCCTGGGCTACGCCGGCAAGATTTGAGCAGGGAGGTACAGAACAATGGCTGATTACACCAATTACACCAAACAGGAAATGCAGGCCTACGCCATCGCGAAGAACATCAAGGAGAACCAGATCGTGATCGTGGGCACCGGCCTGCCCCTGATCGGCGCTTCTCTGGCGAAGCGTGCCGTCTGCCCCTCCTGCCATCCCATCGTTGAGAGCGGCCTGATGGACTGCTCTCCCGTTGAGGTGCCCCGCAGCGTGGGCGACCTGCGCTTCATGGCTCACTGCGGCGTGCAGTGGCCCAACATCCGCTTCGTGGGCTTCGAGGCCAACGAGTGGCTGCATGACGAGGATCGTCTGGTTGCCTTCATCGGCGGCGCTCAGATCGACCCCTACGGCAACGTGAACTCCACCTGCATCTACGGCAAGGGCGATTACGTGAAGCCTCAGACCCGTTTCACCGGTTCCGGCGGCGCCAACGGCATTGCCACCTACTGCAACACCATCATCATGATGCAGCATCAGAAGCGCCGCTTCATGGACAAGATCGACTACATCACCAGCTGCGGCTGGATGGACGGCCCTGGCGGCCGTGAGCGCGCTGGCCTGCCCGGCAACCGTGGTCCTCAGATGGTCGTTACCGATCTGGGCATCATGAAGTTTGACGAAGAGACCAAGCGGATGTACCTGGCTTACTACTATCCGTTCTCCAGCCCCGAGCTGGTTCAGGAGAACACTGGCTTCGAGATCGACGTGTCTCGTGCCCAGCTGATGGAAGGTCCCAGCCCCGAGATCATCAAGATGATCCGCGAAGAGATCGACCCCGGCCAGGCCTTCATCAAGGTTCCCAAGGCGAAGTAAGCTGACCCCTACGGTTCTTTAAGCCTGCTGCGGCCGGTGCAGCCCCCTCTGCGCCGGCCGTTTGTGGGTTTATGAAAGGCAATTCCGCGCAAAACGTGCGGCGCTGCCGAACAACATAGCGCATGTGTGTGCAAGTGCGCCATAGAGAAAAATAAAGGAGCAAATTACAATGGGTAACTATTCCATGCCTGGTTATTTCCAGACCATGCCCGTGGCCCCCGGTAAGGCTTTCCGTCCTTCTCCCGAGAACGTGGCTGAGCTGAAGGCCATCGAGGCTGACGTTCATGCCAAGATCAAAGAGATGATGGAGGCCGGCACCCCCGACGAGACCCTGCATAAGCGTGGCCAGCTGACCGCTATGGAGCGCGTCATGAACCTGATCGACGCTGGTTCCTGGTGCCCCCTGAACAGCCTGTACAACCCCGAAGGCAACCACGAGACCAAGACTGGTGTCGTGAGCACCGGCATCCTGAAGGGCCTGGGCCGCATCGGCGGCAAGTGGGCTGTCATCATTGCTTCTGATAACAAGAAGCTGGCCGGCGCCTGGGTTGCCGGTCAGGCTGACAACCTGCTGCGCGGCAGCGACACTGCCAAGCTGCTGGGCATTCCCCTGGTGTATGTGCTGAACTGCTCCGGCGTTAAGCTGGACGAGCAGGAGAAGGTGTACCCCAACCGTCGCGGCGGCGGCACCCCCTTCTTCCGCAATGCTGAGCTGAACCAGGCTGGCGTGCCTGTCATCGTCGGCATTTACGGCACCAACCCCGCTGGCGGCGGCTACCACAGCATCAGCCCCACCATCCTGATCGCCCATCAGAAGGCCAACATGGCCGTGGGCGGCGCCGGCATCGTGGGCGGCATGAACCCCAAGGGCTACATCGATGAGGAAGGCGCTAAGGCCATCATCGATGCCAACGAGAAGGCCAAGGCCGAGCACAAGCCCGCTCCCGGCAGCGTGGGCGTCCACTACAACCAGACCGGCTTCTTCCGTGAGGTTTACGCCGACGAGCTGGGCGTGCTGGAAGGCATCAAGAAGTACATGGCGATGCTGCCTGCCTACAACCTGGAGTTCTTCCGTGTGGACGAGCCCAAGGCTCCCGCTCTGAAGGGCGAGGACCTGTACGACATCCTGCCCCGCAACACCAAGAAGGCCTACGACATGTACAATGTCATCAAGGCTCTGATGGACGGCGGCGAGCTGCTGGAGTACAAGAACGGCTACGGCCCCGAGATGATCACCGGCCTGGCTAAGGTTGACGGCCTGCTGGTTGGCGTTATTGCCAACCGTCAGGGACCTCTGGCCATGCAGGGCTACCCCGATTACCCCGAGTATCGCGGCAAGGGCGCCTTCGGTATGGGCGGCAAGCTGTACCGTCAGGGCCTGATCAAGATGAACGAGTTCGTCACCCTGTGCGCTCGCGATAAGATCCCCCTCATCTGGCTGCAGGATACCACCGGTATCGACGTGGACGACGAGGCCGAGAAGGCTGAGCTGCTGGGTCTGGGCCAGAGCCTGATCTACAGCATCCAGAACTCCAAGCTGCCCATGCTGGAGATCACCCTGCGCAAGGGCACCGCTGCTGCTCACTACGTGCTGGGCGGCCCTCAGGGCAACGACAACAACGTGTTCAGCCTGGGCACTGCTGCTACCGAGATCAACGTTATGTACGGCGAGACCGCTGCTGTGGCTATGTCCAGCCGCCGTCTGGTGAAGGACTACGAGGCCGGCAAGGACCTGCAGCCCACCATCGACCGTATGAACGAGACCATCAAGGAGTACGCCGAGAAGTCCAAGCCTGAGTTCTGCGCGACCAAGGGCATGGTGGACGAGATCGTTGATCTGCCCATGCTGCGCAACTACATCGTGGCCTTCACCGATGCCGCTTACCAGAACCCCAAGGCCATCTGCCCCTTCCATCAGATGGTTACTCCTCGCGCCATCCGCGAGTGGGACAAGCTGAACGGCAAGGCCTGAGTGCCTGACCGGGCTTTAAAAGCACCCTCCCAATTTGGTGTGCCCGCATCCGGCGGCCTGTGCCTGTAACAGGGCCGGGCCCCGGGCGCGTGGGCGGGGGAGAGTACCCCCGGAATGCACACCGATTTTTCAGCCCATTGCCGGGATGGTAAGGGGCCGCGCGGCTTGCCGCGCGAATGAGACAAAGGCGATTTTCCACACAGCGGCTTTGCTGGACAATTTCCACTAAAAAAGCCGGTGGTTTCAATTGACACCGCTGTGGAAATCGCTTAAAATAAGAGAGTAAAGATCGGAGCCATGAAACGGATCCCTTCTCGAAACGCTTGGTGAGCAAACAGAAATAGGAAAGGCAGAATGGCAGGGTATTGTGTGGCCCTGAAATGATTCTGTGTAAGTACCACGGCTTGCCGTGTTGCTTAAAGTTTGCTGCATATATGTGAGAAACGCGTTAAGAGAAAGTGAGTGAGATTCATGGAAAACATTATCTCCTACTTCGGCGAGTATACCGCCGGTGTTGACGGGGCACTCAGCACTTTTAAGTTTGAGTACCTCACTACCCTTGGCTTTGCGGCCATCGTAATCTTTGTGGGTCGCTGGATCGTGGCTCATTCCGCTCCTCTGCGGAAGTACGCCATCCCCGCACCCGTGGTTTCCGGTCTGATCTTCTCCATCATTATCTCCTGCATCAAGGGCGCCGGCATTGTGGGCCTGTCTTTTGATGTGAAGATCATGAAGGATTTCTGCCAGAACATCTTCTTCCTGGCGGTTGGCTACGGCTTCAGCGCTTCCCTGCTGAAGAAGGCCGGCGCCGGCCTGGCGGCTAAGATCGCCATCGCCGCCTGCCTGCTGATCACCTGCCAGGACATTCTGGGCATTGTCCTGTCCAGCGCCATCGGCCTGAACCCCCTGCTGGGCCTGCAGTGCTCTTCCGCTGCCATGAGCGGCGGCGTGGGCACCGCTTCCGCCTTCGGTCCTGTCTTCGAGAGCTACGGCGCTGCGGATGCAACCACCGTTGGTGTTGCAGCCGGTACGCTGGGCAACGTGATGGGCTCCTTGATCGGCGGTCCTGTGGCTGCGTTCCTGATCAAGAAGCACAACCTGAAGTCTGACCCCAATGACAAGCCCATGGCGGAGACCACCGGCGTGAAGCCCGAGCTGAACAACACCAACATGATCATGGCGTTTGCTTTGGCCATGCTGCTGGCTGCGCTGGGTATGCCTATCTACTGCCTGCTGGACAACATCCCCATGATCGAGATGCCCAAGTTCATCGGCTGCCTGTTTGCCGGTGTTATTGGCCGCAACGTGCTGGAAGCTGTTGGCGCCAAGACCTACACCGTCGAGATGGACGCTCTGGAGCATATGTTCCTGGAGCTGTATCTGGCTCTGGTGCTGATGACCACCGACTTCACCAAGCTGGCTCCTGTGGCCGGCCAGATGGGCATCATTCTGGTTGGTCAGGCCATCTTCATCGCCCTGTTCGGCATCTTCGTGTCCTACAACATGTTCGGCCGTGACTACGGCGCTGCTGTTATGACCGCCGGCAACATCGGCTGGGGCTGCGGTTCCGCGCCCAACGCCGTTGCCAACGAGAAGTCCGTTATGGACGAGTATGGCTGGCACACCATCGCCTGGGTTCTGTATCCCAGCTTTGCCGTCATCATCGACGACATCTACAACCCCATCTTCCTGTCTGTGATCAGCGGCTTCTTCGCTGCCTGAGTTCTCTGACGGGAGAGCAAATCAAAATAACGGCCTGGTGGCCGCGCGGTCAAGGCCTATGTAGCTGAGGCAGCAAACGTCTACATAAAGGAATGACTTGCGTTCCCCGACTGCCTTTACGGCGGCCGGGGAATTATAGTCGCAGGGCATATTTTATGCAACGCGGCAATTAAAACAATCGGAGGAACGAAATTCACAGTGGACATTTATACTCTCGGCATTGACGTGGGTTCCACCGCGTCCAAATGCATCATTCTGAAGAACGGGACCGAGATCGTTAGCAAGTCTCTGATCGATGTGGGCGCCGGTACTTCCGGCCCTCAGCGTGCCATCAGTGAAGTGCTGGACAACTGCGGTCTGAAGCGGGAAGACATGAGCTATATCCTGGCAACGGGTTATGGCCGCAACTCCCTGCTGGATCTGGCCGACAAGCAGATGAGCGAGCTGAGCTGCCATGCGCGCGGCGCGTACTTCCTGTTCCCGGATGTGCACACCGTGATCGACATCGGCGGCCAGGACGTGAAGGTCCTGCACATTGAAAACGGCGCGATGGTCAACTTCCAGATGAACGACAAGTGTGCCGCCGGCACCGGCCGTTTCCTGGACGTTATGGCCCGTGTACTGGAAGTGAAGGTGAGCGATCTGGCCATGCTGGGTGCCATGAGCACCAAGGAGGTCGCGATCAGCTCCACCTGCACCGTGTTCGCGGAGAGCGAGGTCATCAGCCAGCTGTCCATGGGCACCAACAAGTGTGACATCATCAATGGCATCCACAACTCGGTGGCCAGCCGCGTGGTGGGCCTGGCCCATCGTGTAGGCGTGGTGGACCGTGTGGTGATGACCGGCGGTGTTGCTCAGAACACCGGTGTGGTGAAAGCCCTGGAGAAGCAGCTGGGCCGTGAGATCTCCACCAGCCCGCTGACCCAGTACAACGGCGCTCTGGGTGCCGCACTCTTTGCTTACCAGAGAGTGACCCAGGACGCGAAATAACCCCTTTTGTACCCGAAACCGACTGCAAAGTGCGGAAACGTCTGCCCTGCGGGGCAGAATGTCCGCATGACCGCAGTTGGTCTTGGTGCAGGCGGCCTTTGCGCGGCCGTCTGCCAGCCTGAGCGGTGTGTGTGTATGCGGCTCAGGCGGTAAACCCTATCTATATGAACAATGATATGGAGGAATGAACAATGGCAAAACAAGTTAGCCCCGGCGTTCTGGCTCTTCGCAAGGTCGTTGATGACATTTACGCTGATGCCCGCGAGGCCAAAAAGCAGGGCAAACTGGTCGGTTGGTCCAGCTCCAAGTTCCCCTGCGAGCTGGCTGCCGCTTTTGACCTGAACGTGATGTACCCCGAGAACCAGGCTGCTGGTATCGCTGCTCAGCGCGACGGCGAGATCATGTGCCAGGCCGCTGAGGATCTGGGCTTCGACAACGATATCTGCGGTTACGCCCGCATCAGCCTGGCCTATGCCGCCGGCAAGCGTGCTGCCCGTAAGTTCGACCCCGAGACCCTGCAGTACATCATCGACCCCAACTCCGGCAAGCCCCTGAAGGACGAGAACGGCAACGTTGTGATCGACGAGGCCACCGGCAAGCCCAAGAAGGATCCCAAGACCCAGCAGCCCTACACCGTGCTGGACGACATCCATGAGATCGAGGCCCTGCCCGAGACCACCGAGAAGGAGAAGGCCTACAAGGACTTCCGTCGTGAGGCCATCAAGCCCTACAAGCAGATGCGCATTCCTCAGCCTGACTTCGTGCTGTGCTGCAACAACATCTGCAACTGCATGACCAAGTGGTATGAGAACATCGCCCGTATGTGCAACATCCCCCTGATCATGATCGA
>CAKSWY010000033.1 GCA_934513685.1 uncultured Oscillospiraceae bacterium
TTTTGGTGCGGATGAAGGGACTTGAACCCATATGACATTGCTGTCACTAGAACCTGAATCTAGCGCGTCTGCCAATTCCGCCACATCCGCATGAGGCGTGTTGCTCGGCTGTGTGCCGTCAACAGTTGAGATTATAACACGCTTTTTCTGCCTTTGTCAACTGTTTTTTCAAAGTTTTTTATCGGATCATTTTTCTCTTTTTTATCTCTTTCGTTTTCATCTATGCATCACAAAACTTCTTTACTTTTCGGGCCAATCCATGTATGATAATGACAGACCACGGCCGTACCGTCCTGAAAATGGTGCGGCCGCCTTGTGTGTAAGGAATGACTCTGCTCATGCATAAAAGAAAAGGATAAGGGAATTGGAATGATGACGCAACAGGAACTCACCGCCCTGAATCTGGGCGAAAATCTTGACCAGTTGATGAACCTGGACCCCCGCGGCTACGGCGTATGCCGCATTCTGTACAAGGGCTGCCGCGATCTGTGCGGTGAGCCAGTGTCTCTGCACGCGGCCAAAGGGCTGATCGAGCACATTCACGAGGGCGACCTGGTGTACATCCTCACCGGGTTTGTGCTGCTGCCCCACAAAAAGGCCGAGATGGACGGCATCGTCTCCTCGGTGCTGCTGGCCCGCGCACTGGTGAAAGCCTTTGGTGCCAAGCCCGTGCTGGTGGTTCCGCAGGACTGTGTGCACGCCGTGGAACAGATGGCTCCGGTGGCCGGGCTGCATCTGTATCATTCCGTGGAAGAAGCACTTGCCATGCCCTTCAGCGTGGGCATGGAGGTGTTCACCAAAAACGCCGAGGAAGCCGAGGCCTGTGCCGATGCCATTCTGGCCAAGGGCAGGCCGGCCGCCTGCATCGCCATTGAGGCCCCTGGTGCCAACGAACTGGGCCAGTACCACAACGCCGTCGGCAAAAACACCACCGCCATTGAGGCAAAGTCGGACATTCTGTTCGTAAAGTGCCAGCAGCTGGGCGTTTGGAACCTGGCTGTGGGCGATTTGGGCAACGAGCTGGGCATGGGCGCTTTGAAGGAGCACCTGCATCAGTACGTGCCCTACATGGGCAAAGGTCATTGCACCTGCGGCTGCGGCGGCGGCATTGAAAGCGCCGTGGCGGCGGACAATCTGCTCACCGCCACCGTTTCCGACTGGGGCGTATACGCCATGATCGCTATGACCGCCTACCTGCTGCGCACCCCCGATGTGATGCACACGGTGGAGATGGAGCGGGAAATGGTGGTGACCGCCAGCCGCTGCGGTATGCTGGATATGTACGGCTGGCTGGTGCCCGCCATTGACGGCATTGACGTCAACTATCTGTGCGACCTGGTGGGCCTGATGAACCGCCTGGTGGCCTATCCCCTGAAGCTGGAGACCATCACCCCCACCTGGTTTGAAAAGACCATTGAAAAAGGCTTCTTCGGCTGATCATTTCTAAAGCGCAAAAACAGGCTGCTGCCCGCCGGGCAGCAGCCTGTTTGCATTTTAAGGGCACACGATGAAGTTTCAGGGCTGCACCCGCCAGAAGGCGGTGCTGCACGGCGGCAGCAGGCTGCCGCCGCCAAAATCATGGGACTCTCCGGTGATCAGGTCCACCGCCCGGCCGGCCCCGGCGTCAAAGTGGGCCGTATAGGGTGCGTGGTCCGCGTTCACGGCCACCAGCACGCGCTCGCCCTCCACGCAGCGCTCAAAGATGATCTGCCGGTTGGTGAGGTGCACGTTCCGGTAGCTTCCCCAGCGCAGCGCAGCGCTGGCTTTGCGGGCAGCGGCCAGCTTGGTGATCCAGTCGGTCAGCGCATTGTGCTCCGGCTTTTCCAGGGCCGGGCGCAGGTCGGCGTCCAGGTTGCCCTTGTCTCCCTGAATGCCCCACTCGCTGCCGTAGTACACAGCGGGCACGCCGGGCATACCGAACAAAAGCCCCCAGGCCGGCCTCAGATGGTCCGGGTCGTTCAGGCGGGTGGCAATGCGGGGCACGTCGTGGTTGTCCAGAAAGCTCAGCAGGTGCGCCCCCTTGTACAGAGTCCAGGGCTCCGGCCCGAACTGACGGGCCAGACTGTGGCCGATCTCAAACAGGTTCATGCAGTTGAAGCTGGAATACAGCCCCTTGTAGCACTCATAATTTGTGACGGAATGACACAGCTCCGGCCCCATCCAGCGGTTGTAATCGCCGTGCAGGGTCTCGCCCATCAGCACAAACTCCGGCTTCAGGCCGCCCGTGAAGGCGCGCAGCTGGCGCAGATACTCCGGCGGCAGGCAGTACGCCACATCCAGGCGCAGGCCGTCAATGTCGTAGGCCTGCACCCAGTGGCGGATGGCCTCAAACTGGTGCTGCACAACGGCGGGTTCCCACAGGTTCAGCTTGACCAGCTCGTTGTGCCCCTCCCAGCCCTCATACCAGAAGCCGTCGTGGTACTCGGTGTCTCCGTCAAAACTCAGGTGGAACCAGTTTTTATAGGGGCTGTCCCACTTCTTTTCCTGCACATTCCGGAACGCCCAGAAGCCGCGGCCCACATGGTTGAACACGCCGTCCAGCATCACCTTCAGGCCCGCCGCGTGGAACGCCCGGCACACCTGGGCAAAGTCCTCTTCGGTGCCCAGGCGGCTGTCAATTTTGTTGTAATCCCGGGTGTCGTAGCCGTGCCGGTCGCTCTCGCACACCGGGTTCAGCAGCACCGTATCTGCCCCCAGCGCCTTGATGTGCTCCACCCAGTCCCGCAGGCGCAGAATCCGATGGCTGGGCTGGCCGTCGTTGTACAGCGGGGCCCCGCACAGCCCCAAGGGATAGATCTGGTACACCACCGCATCGTCAAACCACATTGTTTTCTCCTCTCCGGGAACCGTTCGTTCCCGCTCTGCAAAGCCGCCGGGCACAGCGCCCCGCGGGTTCATTTTGCATCTGCCCTTTTCAGGTCGCATCGGCCGCCTGCTGCACCAGCTCCAGCTCCTCCGGCGCAATGCAGTTGGGGATCGCTCCGGCCTTCACATCCCGCAGGCAGGCCTCAAAATCCAGCCAGCGCACCTCGCTGACCTCCTCCTTCTGCAGGGTGAATGCTTCTTCGTCCCAGTCCAGCCAAAGCAGGTAAACGTTGCTCACCTGCCGGTCCAGAAACGGCTTGCCGTGGAAAACCGCCTGATGAAAGAACCGGCGCTGGCCGCAGTAATGCAGCTGCTCTTCCCGCGCGTTTACGCCCAGCTCCTCCCTCAGCTCCCGCAGGGCCGATGGCTTCCACTCCACCCCCGCCGGGATGTGCCCGGCACTGGAAATGTCGTATTTTCCGGGGTTCGAGTCCTTGTTCTCGCTGCGCCTTTGCAGAAGCACCTGCAGGCGTCCCGCCCGCCGGCGCACCAGCCACACATGGGCGGTGCGGTGCCGGATGCCCTGCGCGTGGGCCACACTGCGCTCCACCGTCTGCCCGGTGGGGCGGCCGGTTTCGTCCACCACATCCAGGTATTCCATTGTCTCCCCTCCCTTCCCGGGCCGCCCATGGTGCGCAGCCCGGTCTCTGTGTTCCAGTATACCACGCGCTGCAACGCCGGGGCAAACCACCTTCGATTGACGCAGAGGGCCTGGCGGTGTTATAGTTTTCCTGACAGTATTTTTGCAGAATCCCCCACAAACCACCCGGCCGCCATGGCCAGAAAGAGGTCCCCATGCTTTCCTTTGAAAACGATTACAGCGAGGGCTGCCACCCCCGCATTCTGGAAGCGCTTACCCGCACCAATCTGGAGCAGCTGCCCGGTTACGGAACCGACCATTACTGCGCCGAAGCCGCCGAAAAGATCAAGGCCGCCTGCCAGGCCCCGCAGGCCCAGGTGTTTTTCATCACTGGCGGCACCCAGACCAATCAGCTGGCCATTGACCTGCTGCTGCGCCCCACCGAGGGCGTGGTGGCCGCCGAGACCGGCCATGTGAACACCCACGAGGCCGGGGCCATTGAATACACCGGCCACAAGGTAATGCCCCTGCCCGCCTACAACGGCAAACTGCAGGCGCAGGACCTGGCCGACCTGCTGCATACCTTCTGGGACGATGCCAGCTGTGAGCACATGGTTGCCCCCGGCATGGTGTATCTCTCGCACCCCACGGAGTACGGCACCCTGTACACCAAACAGGAGCTGGCCGACATCTCCGCCGTCTGCCGTCGGTATCGCATTCCCCTGTATCTGGACGGTGCTCGCCTGGCCTACGGGCTGGGCGCACCCGGTACCGACCTGACCCTGCCGGAAATCGCCCGGCTGTGTGACGTGCTGTACATCGGCGGCACCAAGGTTGGCGCACTGTGCGGCGAGGCGCTGGTGTTCTGCCAGCAGCCGCCCGCCCGGATGGCTGCCCGCATCAAGCAGCACGGCGCGCTGAACGCCAAGGGCCGGCTGCTGGGCATTCAGTTCGATGTGCTGTTTACCGACGGGCTGTATTTCCAGCTGGGCCGCCATGCCGTGGAACTGGCCATGGAGATGAAGCGGCGTTTTCTGGCCAAAGGCTACCGGCTGTGGATGGACAGCCCCACCAACCAGCAATTCATTCTGCTGGAGGACGCCGAGGCGGAGCGCCTGGCCAAACTGGTGCGGTACAGCCGCTGGGAAAAGCCCGATGCAGCCCACACCGTGGTGCGCTTTGCCACCAGCTGGGCCACCACGCCGGAAATGCTGGACGAACTGGACCGGCTGCTGGTTGCGCAGAACTGATTCGGCCACCCGCTGCCCGCCTTCCAAACATCTTTCATCGAATTGCAAACGCCCGGCGTGGAAAGAAGAACGGCTTTCCGCGCCGATTTTCTTGGTACCAAAGTCATATCACACACATTGGTCAACCTGCTTTTTGCGTTAGAAGATAAGCCGATTCAAAACACGGTGCAGCCGCTGAGCGGCTGCACCGTATCATTTGCGCAAACGATGTACAAAATATGCCAAAAGGGGCGCGGCAAACTGCCGCGCCCCTTTTTTATGCAAGAGTTGGGTTCGAGCCTTTCGGCAATTACTTGCCAGCCTCGATCATGTTGTCCAGCATGACGTAATCGCTCACGGGCACTTCACCCTCCACAGCGCCGGCAGCGATGAAGTTCTGCTGCTGAATCTCGTAGTACTTCTCAACGGTGCCATCGGCTGCGCCGCGGGCAACCTCTTCGCCGGTCAGCCAATCGGCATCGCCGCGCTGATCGTACACAGAAGCCTCGTCGGTCTTGGTCTGGGCGGCCACGTAACCGGCAACCTCTTCGTAGTTGTCGTCAGCGGCGTAATCCATGGCCTTGAACAGAGCCTTGGTGAAACGCAGGATCTTGTCAGCATTGGCTTCCGCGTAGGAAGGAGTGACGATCCAGCTGGCCAGAGAAACGGTCTTGTCGGAGAAGGTGGTGTTGTCGCACAGCTTGGTCAGGTCCTTGCCCTCTTCCAGGATCTTCAGGCTGTTGGGAGACCAGGTAGCGCAGGCATCCACGCCGCCGGACAGCATCGCGGTCACAATGTTGGAAGCGTCCATATCCACGGCAGTGATGTCATTCATGGTCAGGCCGGCCTTCTCCAGAGCATTCTTCAGGATGTCCTCGCTGGAGGTGCCGGAAGAATAACCAACCTTCTTGCCCTTCAGGTCTTCCAGGGTCTTCACTTCGGGGCCGCCGATGACGGCGTCACCGTTGGAGATGTGAGACAGAGCGAAGATCTTGGCGTTGCCCTGGATGCACAGCTTGTGTGCGCCCTGGCCGATGTAGCCCATGTCGATGGAGCCGGACTCCATGGCGGCGATGATGCTGGGGCCGTCCTGGAACTCGGTCAGCTCAACGGTGATGCCGGCCTCGTCAAAGTAGCCCTTGTTCATGGCAGTGGTCAGGGACCACAGGCTGCCGTAGTTGGGCATATAGGCAATGCGCAGGGTGATGGGCTCCTCGGTGGAGGAAGCAGCCTCAGAAGAGGCAGCCTCGCTGGAAGCAGCTTCGGACGATGCGGCGGAAGAAGAAGCGGACCCGCCGCAGGCAGCCAGAGACAGGGTCATGGCGCCCGCCAGGAATAATGCCATCAGTTTCTTTTTCATTGTTTTTCCTCCTTAATATCCAATCAGGCAGCCGCGGCCGAACAGCTCATCCACACGTCCGGCCAGTGAGAGCCAACCGGCTTTTGTTCCAAACGCCCGCGCACGCCTGATGCGGCTCTTACTTGCGTACCTCCAGGTACTCCTTGTACACCTCGCCCCAGATGTAAGCCTTCAGATCCAGGAAGGGCTTTTCCATCTTCATCTCCTGGGTGCGGGGGTAAGGCAGGTCAATGTCCACCACTTTCTTGATGCGGCCGGGGCGCGCACTCATGATGATGACCTTATTGGCAAGAATGATGGCCTCTTCCACATCGTGGGTGATGAAGAAACAGGTCTTTTTCTCCTCCTGCCAGGTGTGAATCAGCTCCGACTGCAACTGGGTGCGGGTCTGGGCATCCAGCGCGCCGAACGGCTCGTCCATCAGCAGCACTTCGGGCTGAACGGCATAGGCACGGGCGATGGCCACGCGCTGCTTCATACCGCCGGACAGCTCCTTCGGGTAGCTGTGAACAAAGTCCTCCAGCTGCACCATCTTGATGTACTTCATGGCGATCTCTTTGGCCTGCGCGTCCGACATGCCCTTCAGCTTCAGGCCGAACATAACGTTCTGAAGCACCGTCAGCCAGGGGAACAGCGCATACTGCTGGAACACCACGCCGCGCTCGGTGCCGGTGCCCTCTACCTTTTTGCCGTCCACATACACCGCGCCGGAAGTAGGCTCCAGCAGGCCGGCAATAATGTTCAGCAGGGTGGATTTACCGCAGCCGGAAGGGCCGACCACACAGATGAACTCGTTTTCCTTGATTTCAAAGTCCACGCCGTTCAGAGCGATCATCTTGCCATTGCGGCCTTCGTAAATCTTCTCCACATGGTCAATTTTGACCTTTACACTTCTCTCTTCTCCTGCCATCCCGTGAGCTTCCTTTCTAATGTTTTGATGATCTTCTCGGACGTGATGCCGATGATGCCGATCAGAATGATGTAAAGCAGCATGGGGGCCACTTCAAAGCTGTTGCTGAACGAACGGATGCGCATACCCATACCGGCGGTTGCACCGGTGGATTCGGCGGCGATCAGGGTGGTCAGGGCAACCGACACGCCCAGACGAACGGCGGTGAGGATGAAGGGCGTGGTTGCGGGGAACACAACCTTCACAAAAATGTCCTTATCCTTGGCACCCAGCACACGAGCCGCCTTGATGAGGGTCTCGTCCACATTGCGCACGCCCTGATAGATGGTCACCGTCATAATCAGGAAGGTGGCCAGCCAGATCACGATGACCTGGGGGCGGCGGCCAACGCCGGCCGAGATAACCACCAGAGGCACATAGGCCAGAGGGGGAATGTTGCGGATAAACTGAATCCAGGGTTCAATGATGTAGCGCACGGGCTTATACCAGGCCATCAGGAATGCAACGGGCACGGCCGTTACAAAGCCGAGGGCGAAGCCCAGAACCACCGAGATCATACTGCTGGAGAAGTCCTCCAAGAGGATTCCGCGCTTGACCACCGTTTTGACGGCTTCGATGATGTAGGGCACAAAGGGGAAGCTTCGGCCGGTTTTGTCGTTGACGGACAGGAAGTACCACAACACCAAAGCCGCCAGGCCGGACAGAATCAGCCAACCCCAATCCGGAATGAAAATGTGGTTGCCCGCGCGGGTAACGCTGTCGCTCTTTTTCTTTTCGTTCATTTTTTACCGCCTTTTCAATAGAAATCCTTGATCCGGTGGAACCAGGTACCGGCGGGGTCCTTCGTTTCCTTCATGTAGCGGGACATGATTTCCAGATACTTCTTTTTCACGTCGGCATAGGCCGGGTCGTAGCACACATTGTGCAGCTGATAGGGGTCCTTCTTCAAATCGTAAAGCTCGCCGCGCTCGCTTTCGTTGAAGGTCAGCTGATAGTCATGGTCGCGCACCATGCGCTGGCGCGCCACATAGAAATGGTTGTGGTATTCGCCGTAGATCTCGGTGCGGCCGTTGCTCTCGGCCTCGCCCATCATCAGAGGCAGAATGCTCTCGCCGTCCACCGGCTTCGGGGGCTTCACCCCGGCCACATCCAGGATGGTGGGCATCATTTCCTGCAGGTACACAAAGCTGTCGTTGTCCTTGGTGCCTGCGCCCTTCACCACCATGGGAATGTGGTAGATCTCATCAAAGGTAAACGCGCCCTTTTCGATGAGCTTGTGGGCACCCAGGCAGTCGCCATGGTCCGCACTGTAAATGATGATGGTGTCATCGTACAGGCCCTCGGCCTTGAGCTTGTCCACGATCATGCCGACCATGTCGTCGATCATGGTGCAGTGGCCGTAATAGCGGGCCGCGATCTCCTGGAAGCCCTTCCAGCCGTAGTCGCCCAGGCCCCACATCTTCTCGCTGAGATAATAGCCGTAGGGCTTATCCAGCAGGTCGTCGCAGTAGCTGGGATGCTCGGGGATGTCCTCCGGGTTGTACATGGAATAGTAAGGCTCCGGCACAATGCTGGGGCTGTGCGGCCCCCAGAAGTTGGCCCAGATGAAGAAGGGCTTGTCCTGCTCCTTCGCCTTGTCGATCAGGCGGTTGGTCTCGTGGGCCACAAAGTACTCGATGGTGCTCTCCACCGGGCCTTCGTGCTTGCAGAACATCTCCTGAATCTGCAGATTGGGGTTGTCGCCCAAAAAGCCGTGGGAGACGTCCACGTTCTCGAAGCCGTTCTCCTTCAGGTATTCCTCATAGTAGTTGGGCACATTGTCCGGCGGCTGGTTGAACACCAGATGAGGGAACACGCCGCTGCCCGGGAAGGCGTAGCCCATAAACGGCTTGCCGTCGTCAAAGCCACAGCCCTCCGGCGGCAGGGTGGGCGAAACGTGCCACTTGCCTGCATAGCCGCAGTAGTAACCTGCATCGTGCATGCAGTCACCCAGAAGGGGGGTGCCCTCCTTGATGTCGGTGAAGTTGTCGATCACGCCGTGCTTGTGGGCGTACAGGCCAGTCATCACGCTGGCCCGGGAGGGGGCGCAAATGGCGGAACTGGTGTAGGCATTGGTGAACTTCATACCCTCGGCGGCCAACTGGTCAATGTGCGGCGTTTTGCAGATGTTGTTCATGCCGTAGGCACTGACCGTATCCAGCCGCTGCTGATCCGACAAGATGAGGAGAACGTTCTTTCTCTTTGCCATGATGCTGCTTCCTTTCCGGCGCATCGGAGCGGTCAGGCCCCCTCTGAATTGCCTTGATTGTTCTTTGTCCATTTTACTTCCCGGGGCCTTTTTTGTCAATGTGCAACAAAAAATAATGCAAATTGTTTCTCCAAACTGTGAAAAGATAATCTTTTAACAATCTTCAACTTACGTATCATCGTTTTTTATGCTTGTTTCTCTTCCGTGTTTTCTTATTTGCACAATCGTCCTCAAGTTTTTTCTTTTTCTTCTCGCGGGCATTTTCGTCCGCTTTTTTCGTCTTTCCACATTTTTCTCTCAGTTCTGTCACTTTGGCGCATGACGCAGCTTTTTCCGCCGGGTTCGCCTCTTCTTCCTTCCCACTTGCCCCCGCCGCCCGGCTGCGGTACAATAAAGGCCAGACAATCCTGCGCTAGCGCTGTATTCCATACCGTGCGCAAACTGACGCGGCTTTCGTTTTCGTATTTGCTGCTTATTTTGATACCTATAATAAGGAGGGCCTTGCCCATGCCGCCTCTTTCCCTGCTCATCAAACCCGCCTCCGGCAGCTGCAACCTGCGCTGCACCTATTGCTTTTACGCAGACGAAGCCCAGAAGCGCCAGTTTCCCACCTTTGGGTCTATGAGCGACGCCACCATGCACAGCCTTGTGGATTTCTGCCTGCGGGAGGGCGAAGGCGTATGCACGCTGGCCTTTCAGGGCGGCGAGCCCACTCTGATGGGGGTGGAGTTCTACCAGCGGCTTTCCCGCTATGCCGCCAAACAGCCCAACCCCCGCGGGGTGCAGTTCCGCTACGCCATTCAAACCAACGGCACCCTGCTGGACGAAGCCTGGTGCCGCTGGCTGGCGGAGAACCGCGTTCTGGTCGGCCTTTCCTTGGACGGCCCACGGGAGATTCACGACCGCTACCGGCTGGACCCCACCGGGAAGGGCACCTTTGACCGGGTGATGGCGGCCGCCAAACTTATGGAGCAGCACGGCGTGGAGTTCAACATTCTCACGGTGGCCACCGGGCTTTCGGCCCGCAGCGGGCAGAAGATCGCCAACTTCTTCCGGAAGAACGGGTTCGGCTACCAGCAGTTCATTGAATGTCTGGACCCGCTGGACGAAGCCCCCGGCGGCCAGCCCTACTCCCTCACGCCGGAGCGGTACGCCCAGTTTCTCAAGGCCACCTTTGACGCCTGGTATCAGGATTTTCAGGCTGGGAAGCCCACCTACAACCGCTACTTTGAAAACCTGCTGATGGTGCTTGCGGGGCAAACGCCGGAGAGCTGCTCCATGCAGGGCCGCTGCGCCCCCCATCTGGTGGTGGAGGCTGACGGCAGCGTTTACCCCTGTGACTTCTATGTGCTGGACCGGTGGAAGCTGGGCAGCATCTGCACCGATTCGCTGGCCCAGCTGGAGCAGCAGCGCCATGCTTTGGGCTTTCTCGAGGCCTCGCTGCCGGTGCCGCCCGCCTGCCGGGCCTGCCGCTGGTACCCGCTGTGCCGCAACGGCTGCCGCCGCAACCGGGACGAGGCCACCGGCGTGAACCGGTTCTGCAGCGCCTACAAGGGCTTTCTGGAGTACGCCTATCCCCGCCTGGCCCAGGTGTACCGGGAGCTGTGCCGCCGGGCGGGACGGGCGTAATTGCGCAAACGCAAAAACGTATACAACCACAAAACGCCCCGCCGAAAGAGCGGGACCGGGCAGTTCGGTCCCCTCTTTCGGCGGGGTGGCGTTTTTTGTGAGAAACTTCAGGAAAATGAAAGAAGAAAATGCAGGTTTGATGCCGTTTTTCAGCGGTTGATGGCCGCTACGATGTCGTTGACCGTCTCGCCCAGGCCGTTCTCCAGCAGATGCAGCAGGTCATCCTGTTTTTCTCTGCCGAGAACCGGGGCCGTGCGCAGCCGGAACTTTTTCTCCATCCAGGGCAGGTCCACATGGTCGGTGTGCTCGCCGGGGGCTGCATACACCCTGGATTTGAGCACTCGTCCGTCCGCCAGGTGGATTTCCACCCAGGCCAGCCGCTTGGCGGGGAACTGCGCCTCCATCTCCGGGTCCACATCAAAGGTCAGCCGCTCCATCATGGCCAGAACAGCAGGGTCATCCAGCCCGGATTCCAGCACCTGAGGCAGGCCCACATCGCCGTGCACGATGGAGCAGGCCACCGGCCATGCAATGTTGTACTGGGCCTCGTCCGCCGTGTGCGGCACGATCTTGCTCAGCTGGGCCGCCGAGTCAAAGGTGTGCACATACACATGTTTGACGTCTGTAGGAGCATAGCCGTACTCCTTCGCCAGGTCGATGCAGGCGGCGATGGGCTGATGGGCCCACCGGCAGCAGGTATAGGGCTTGAAGTACAGGTTCATGATCTCGTAGGTGCTGCCCAGCGTCTCCAGCAGATGCTGGTACTCCGGCAGTTCCAGCGTGTAGCCGCGGCCGGTGCTGCCTGCCAGAGTTTCCAGGGCAGCCTCTGCGCCCACCAGCACGCCGAAGGGCACGCCGTCCTTGTTCATGGAGGGGTAATGAACCGAGCGCATCGCCGGGGTGAGCGGCGCGTGGAACTCCGCAATGGAGAGGGCGTTGTTCAGCTGCTCTTTGGTGAAGCCCAGCAGGCGGCCCATGCCGGCGGCCGTGCCGAACGCGCCGTAGGTGCCGGTGCTGTGCATGAACTTGTAGAAGTCCTGGGTGGCAAGTCCGCAGCGCACAGCTGCCTCATAGCACACCACCAAGGTGGTCAGGTACTCTTTGTAGGTCACGCCCTGCTCCAGTGCCGCGGCCAGCACGCCGCCCACAAACGAGGTGCCGGGGTGGCCCTTAATCATGTTGTGGCCGTCGTCAATGTCAAAGGAGTTGGAAGCGTGGGACATGGCCACCGAGGCCCCCAGAATGCCGAAGGTCTCCGGGCTGCCCACCACGGGCACCTTGCCTTCTTTGTAGTGTTCGCGCGCCATGCGCAGGCCCGCCTGGAACTGCTGGCCCTTGCTGCCCAGCAAAAGAGCAATGGTCAAGTCAATACCGCACACCACCGCGCGCTTTTGCACCTCTTCGGGCAGGTCTTCCCATTGGGTGTTCAGGATAAATTTTTCCAGCTTGTAATCCGTGATAAATTTCATCGTCGTTTCCTCCGTAGCTTACTCCGCCGCTTTGGCCTTCTTGGCCTGGGCGATGATCTCGGCTTCACCAGGGCGCAGGTCGCTGCACTTGCCCTTGAACACACCGTAAATGCGGGCGCAGATGATCAGCAGCAGGGCAAAGATCACCAGGCACACCGCGCCGGTTGCGTAACCGCGGCCGTTTACCACCAGGCTGGGCATCACGGCGATCAAGCCGATCTCAATGAAGGATATAAACACGTAGGCCATGCCGTAGTCTTCCAGGGCCTTGCTGCGCAGCTGAGGGTCAACCACACGCAGCAGGGTAACACCGATGGCCGCCACACCGGTGGACCAGCCAAAGATGAAGATGCCGCGCTCGAACCAGAAGTTGTGGAACAGCTTGCGGCTGACCAGCAGCAGGTAGCCGAACACAAAGGCCAGGCCGATGAGGGACAGCACCACCAGAGGCACCGCGTACTTCACAACGACCGACAGCTTGATGGAAGCCACGGCGAAGCCCACCAGATAGTCGGTGGTGGAGTTGCCGACTTTGGAAACGATGTCGCGATCCACGTGATCGGTCAGCTTGAGCAGCTTCAGAACGAACTGCACAACCACGCCGCACAGCATACCAACGGAGAAGGTGGGCACGCTCAGGCCGGGAACCAGGCTGTTCAGCCAGGTGGTGATGACGTAGCCGCCGCCCGCCGCAATGAGAACCAGCGCCAGGTGCCAGGCAAGCGGGTCCAGAGACATGGAGTGAACGGTGGCGCGGCCAACGGATTCCTGCTCGTCCTTGGGCACCAGACCGGTGAGCATGCTGTCCGGCAGCTGGCTGGCTTCGGAGATCAGGCGGGTAGCGCCCTTCTTGGTGGCCACGTTGATGCACAGCGCGCCCAGAATCACGCCGGAGAGAATGCCGATGGTGGCAAAGGTCTGGCCGATGGTCAGGGCCTCGTCCCAGCCGCACAGCTCTTCAAAGGATGCGCCGAAGGTGGCCGCCGTGCCGTGGCCGCCGATGAAACCGCCGGGCATCAGCAGCGAAAAGCCGATGTTCACCTGCGGGAAGAAGGCTGCCATAAACGCACCGCCCAGCAGCAGTGCAAAGGCATACTGGCCGAAGTACACGGCCGAGTTCAGCAAGAAGGTATCGCCCGCTTCCTTCATGGTCTGCTTGAAACTGCCCATGGACTCAATGCCGATGAACAGCGAGGAGAACAGTATGACGATCAGCACACCGGAATAACTGGAGGCGTGGCTGGAAAGTGGCAGAAGGTTCAGGCACTGAGGCCCCAGAACCAGGCCGATCAGGCCCGCTACAACGGAAGAAGGAAGCAGCAATTTCTGGATGGGCTTGATGTGTGCACGCAGAAACTGAGCGACGACCAGCAGCAGAGACATGATCGCGAAATCGCTCAATAGATCAAATGCCGTCATGGTGGATTCCTTTCTTTTCCTATTTCTATGGGGTTTATCTGCGTTCTTATTTCAACAATCATTTGCATAATGGTGAAAAAGTGCCTCGCTTAATTTTTAATTGTTCAAATCCTGCGCTTCTGCCCCGACAAAAAGGCCCCGGGCGAATGCTTTCAAAAGACGCGCCCAGGGCACTTTTTCTGTTCGTGGGCGGAAAATGCGGCTCAGCGGTTGTAAACTCCGTCGTTCAGGTAGGCCAGCAGCTCCTCCTTGGGCATACCGTCAATGCCCAGGTAGGCCAGCGTGTACTTGCTTTCCACGAAGAAGTTCTTCTTGTGGAAGGAACCGCCCAGAGTAATCATGGAGTCGATGATGGGGGTGGGAACGCCGTACTGCACGCCCAGATCGTGGTAGACCTTGCAGCCGATGGGCACGTCCTCGGTCAGGTAGCGGTGATGGATGCTGTTGGGGCCGGTGTTGCCCTCGTTGGAAGGCTGATCCAGCGGGAAAACCACGTTGTCGTTGCCGTTCTCGTCCAGGCCCATGTACTCCTGCGTCAGCAAACTGCGGCGGGAGAAGAACATCTCGTACTTGTAACTGGGGCAGCCCACGCCAATGGCCTTGGCCAGAGCGATCTCTTCATTGTAGAACTGGTACTGTACCTCGCAGATGGAGGGGCACAGTCCGTGCGAATACATGGAGTAGGTGGTCTTATCGTGGCCGCAGAAGATCACGCCCCAGTTCTCCATGGTGGAAACGCCCAGGATGGTGGCCGGCACATGAATGACCGGGTTCAAGTTGGCGAAGTCCACGTCCAGCACGGTGTTGGCCTTGGAGGGGCCATCGCCCTGGGTCACCGCATCCATACAAGGCAGATATTTGGAGGACTCCAGGAAGTCGTCGGTGTCGGTCATGGGCAGGGCCGCGCCGCGCAGGGTGATGGCACGGTACTTCGCGCCCACATGGGGGAACTGGAACTTGCCAATGCTCTCGATGCGGGTGCCGTAAGGGGCGGACGACCAGCCGCCCACGATGACCTTCTTGGTACAGCCCATCTCGCGCATCAGACGGCGCAGCAGCAGGCAGGCAAAATTGTCGGTGAAAATGTGGATGACCTGACCGTCCTCCAGGTGGGGAATCAGGGCGCGGAAGATGGGCTCATGGCCCCAGGAACCGCAGGCAACCACGATCAGGCCCGCGCCCTTGACTGCCTCGGCGATGTCGGTGGTAACCAGGTCAAAGTGGGCCCGGCCGGACCGCTCGAAGCAGTACTTATTGCGCTGTGCGCCGTCCAGCAGAATGCCGGTCTTGTCCACGTCCTTCAGGGAGGTGGCTGCGAAGGGCATCGCATCGTACAGGCGAACCGAACGCCCGGCCAAAGCCATATCCGCTGCGCAGGTCTTGCCGACGGCGCCGCCGCCCAGAACGGCAATGGGCATGTCCTTCAGGTATTCCATCTTACTCATGTTGGTGTCCTCCTATTGCTTTGTTTTTTGTTTTCTTTTTTGCGGATGCATTTCTTTTTGTTTCGGTTGTGATATAATCCAGTTTGTAGTGGATTATGTTCACTTCCTTTTGCTGATTTGACCATACCACGGCTTTATTCATTTGTAAAATAGATAGTTTCTATCATATAGTTCAATATTTTTGAAGCGAGGTTTTTTCATGGAATTGCGTACAATTTTCACGTTCCTACGCGCCGCAGAGCTTCGGAATTTTTCCAAGGCAGCCGATTCTCTGGGCTATGCCCAGTCCACCGTCACCATGCAGATTCAGCAGCTGGAGGAGGAGCTGGGCAAGCCGCTGTTCGATCGTTTTAATCGTTCCATCGCGCTGACAGCCTTCGGGGAATCCTTTCTGCCGCTGGCCCGCCGCATGTACAGCACCGCCCAGGAGATGCACGCCCTCAGCGTTGACCCCGCCGAACTGACCGGCACTCTGCGCATTGGGCTGGTGGAGTCGCTGTTCTTTTCCGACTTCCTGAAGCTCATTCCCAAATACCAGGCGCTCATGCCCAATGTGGTGCTGGATTTCTCCACCGGCTCCTCGGTGGAGATCGTGGACCTTCTGACCCACAACAAGCTGGACCTGGGATCCTATTTTGCCGAGAGCAGCACCACGCAGGAGCTGGTGCCCCTGTTCGAGCGCGGCGCCAACACCGTATTTGTAGCCAACCCCAAGCACCCCCTCTGCCAGGAAGGGCCGGTGACCGCTGCCCGGTTGTCACAGGAGCGCTTTGTGATGCCCGAGGGCGATGGCATCTATCACCGTCAGCTGCGGCGCCTGTTCCAGACCCGCGGGCTGAATCTGCAGGAGAGCATCCGCCTGAAGAGCATCCGCGGCATTGTGGACGTGCTGAAATACAGCGGCGGGCTTTCGTTTCTGCCGGAGTTCGCCGTGCGGCACGATCTGCGCCACGGCAACCTGAAGGTGATCGAATGTGATCTGCCCCCCGTTCCCCTCACCGTCACGGTGGCCGCCCATCGTGAAAAGTGGATCTCCCCGCAGATGCAGGGCATGATTCAACTGCTGAGCAGCGAGCCCTGGCTGTAAGCCGACCTCTGTTTTCCGCTGTTTCCCCTAAAAAAAGACAAAACACACCGACCAAACGTCGGCAGGGGTCTCCCCCGCTTCCGTCTGGGCGGTGTATTTTATAGTTTTATTGCAGCCCCGCGGTGCGCTGCACAAATCCCCTTCATCCGGATTTGCCCGGCCTCGCCTGCTGCCTTTTTCGTTTTTCTCAGCGCTCAAACTGCACCCGATACGTTCCCAGCACCTGCCGGCAGGGAATGCGGGCCGCGTTTTCCACGGTGCATTCCTCTTTGGGGTAATTTTTCTGGGCCGGGGTGGGCACGGCGGGCAGGTTTTTGCCCTCGCTCACACCATGGGCGCCGCCCTCCATTTCCCAGGAAAATTCACAGTCACAGAATTCTTTTTTCTTGTCGATGGCTTCCGCCGGGCGCAGCACATAGCCGCCCTCCCGGGCAAAAAAGCAGCCCGCGTTGTCCTTTTCCGCCGGGCAGCCGCCTTCAACGCCCACTCCGGTGAAGGAAATGCGCAGGGTGCCCGCTGCAAAGCGGGTGGTTTTCCCCTCCTTGGTCACCGCGGCGTCATCCCAGTGGCCAAGGTTCAGCCAGCCGCGCTGGCCGTCTTTTCCACCGCGGTGTTGAACTCCACATAGCCCTGCACGCCGTCCCGCACTTCCGCGTTGATGCGCAGCACCGGCCGCAGCGACACAAAGCCCTCCGGCAGCAGGGCGCGCAGACGGTCCTGCTCCGCATAATAGGCCATCACAAACTGTTCCACCTGCATCGTTTGCGTTCTCCCTTTTTCGTCTGTTTTTCATGCGCCGCACGGCAGTGCCATGCGTTTTTTCCGGACTCACGCACAGGGCTCAGGCCGCGCTTTTACGGAACACCGCCATGCACTTTTTGTAGCTGCCCACAAAGTACACCATCTCGGCCACCGCCGTCAGTGCCCAGGAGCAGGGATACAGCAGATACAGCGACGGAATCGTATGCAGCCGCGCAAAAATCGTGTACACCCATACCACCCGGAACACACAGGAGCCCATGATCACGATGATGGTGGGCACCACGGTTTTGCCCAGCCCGCGGGAGGCCGCAATGGTGCAGTCCATAAAGGCAGAGATGCAGTAGGCCATGGCCATCACGCCCACCCGCTTCATGCCTGCGTCGATGACGGCGGGTTCCGTGGTGAACAGCGCCAGGAATTCCCGGCCGAACAGCCACAGTGCGCCGCCCAGCACCAGCCCCACCCCGAAGGAGTAGGCCAGGCTGATGAGGTAGCTCTTTTTCACCCGGTCGGCCTTGCCGGCACCGTAGTTCTGGCTCATAAAGCTGGCACAGGCCATGTAAAACGCCGCCATGGCGTCGTAGATCAGCGCATCGGCGTTGGCTGCCGCCGAGTTGCCCTTCACCATCAGCGAGTCAAAGCTGTTCACGCCGGCCTGAATAAACAAGTTCGCAATGGCAAAAATGGCGTTCTGGAAACCCGCCGGGAGACCCAGCATGAGAATTCGCCGGGTCATGTTCGGGTCAAAGCGGATCTCCCGCAGGTGCAGCGCGTAGCTGTCCTGCACGCGGGTCAGGGCGCGCAGGATCAGCCCCGCCGACACACACTGTGCAATGGTGCTGGCCAGGGCCACACCAGCCACGTCCAGCTTGCACACGATCACGAAAAACAGGTTCAGCAGAATGTTCAGCACGCCCGCGAACGAGAGGTAGCGCAGGGGCTTCTGGGTTTCGCCAATGGCGCTGAATACCGCATTGCCGTAGTTGTACAGCGCCAGCGCCGGCATGCCCAAAAAGTACACCCGCAGGTACAGAATGGCCCCGGGCAGCAGGTCCTCTTTGGTGTTCAGCAGCCGCAGCAGCGCCGGCGAGCCGAACAGCCCCACCGCCAGCAGCAGCACACCGGCCACCAGGCTGACCAGCAGTGCAGAATGCACCGTTTTGTGGACGCTCTCGGCGTTGCGCGCCCCATAAAACCGGGCCACCAGCACGTTGATGCCGTTGCCCAACCCAATGAGGAACCCGGTGAACAGGGTGACAAAAATGCTGGTGGAGCCCACCGAGCCCAGCGCCGTGGAACCGGCAAAGCGCCCCACCACCGCCACGTCGGACATGTTGAACAGCACCTGAAGCAGGTTCGAGAGGGCCAGCGGCAGGCTGACCATGAGGATCTGCCTGGCCAGAGGCCCCTCGGTCAGGCTTCTCGCAGTTGATTTCATGATTCCATTTCCTTTTCTATTCCTACTTCTATTCCTGCGCGTTTCCGCAGGCAGATTTCAACAGGATGTGCTTTTGCCGGGCAGCAACTCCGCCAGCTTCTGCAGGCGCTTCAGCGCCTCGTCCAGCGCCTCCTGCTGGCGGGCAAAGTGGAAGCGGATCAGGTGGTTCACATCCTCCTTGAAGAAGCTGGAACCGGGCACCGCCGCCACCCCGATGTTTTTGATCATCCATTCGCAGAACTCCAGGTCGGTATACCCGCGGAACTGCGGCAGATCCAGAAACTCCTGAATGTCCACCAGCACAAAATAGGTGCCCGCAGGCACGTTGTGCTTCAGGCCAATCTTATCCAGCCCGGCCAGGAAGTAATCCCGCTTTTGGGTGTAGAGCGCCAGCAGATCCTGATAGTATTGCTCCGGGAAGCGCAGGCCCACCACCGCGGCCTCCTGCAGAGGTGCCGCCGCCCCCACCGTCAGGAAGTCGTGTACCTTTTTGGCCGCCTCCACCACACGCTCCGGCCCGATGAGGTAACCCAGCCGCCAGCCGGTGATGGAATAGGTTTTCGAGAGCGAGTTGCAGGTGATGGTGTGGTCAAACATTCCGGGCAGCGACGCCATGCAGATGTGTTTGGCCGGGGCATACACCAGATGCTCGTACACCTCATCCGTCACCACAAAGGCGTCGTATTGCAGGGCCAGCCGGCCGATGGCCAGCAGCTCGTCCCGGGTGAACACCTTGCCGCAGGGGTTGGAGGGGTTGCACAGAATCAGGGCCTTTGCCCCGTCCCGGAAGCCCTGCTCCACCAGATTCAGGTCAAAGTGATAGTCCGGCGGCACCAGCGGAATGTAGATGGGCTTTGCCCCGGAGAGCACGGCGTCCGCCCCGTAGTTTTCGTAAAAGGGCGAGAACACCATCACCTTGTCGCCCGGGTTGCAGATGGTCATCATGGCGCACATCATGGCTTCAGTGCTGCCGCAGGTCACCACGATCTCCTTGTCCGGGTCGATGGCCCGGCCAATGGCCTTCCCCTGCTTTTCCGCCACCGCTTCGCGGAAGTTCTGCGCGCCAAAGGTGATGGAATACTGGTGCGGCCCCTCCTTGGCGGCCCGTGCCAGTGCGTCCGTGATTTCTTTGGGCGGGTCAAAATCCGGGAACCCCTGAGACAGGTTGACCGCCCCATACCGGTTGCTGATCCGGGTCATCCGGCGGATCACGGAATCCGTAAAGGTCGCCACCCGGTCGCTCAATTCTGGCATTTGCTGTTCCTCCCCTGCTTGCCGTTTTGCCGTGCAGTGCGCGCTTGTACCGTCATCCTACTCCCCTTTCGACCCAAAGTCAACTTTTCGGGGGCTGCCCCTGCAACCCCGCCGGGCCTTTCTCAGAACAGGTCCAGCATGTTGTCCAGATAAATGGCCTCGCGCACCTTCAGCTGGCATTCCGGCCGGGTCATGTAATAAAGCAGGAATTCCAGAATCAGCGCGCTGCCCAGCCCGCGGCCCTCGATTTTGAAATGGGAAAAGCCCATCGGCAGGTAGGTGTTCCGAATGTCCTCCAGCCCGATGAAGCCGGGGTTCTCCATCGCCGCCGAAAAGCGGTAGCCCTGCCCCGCGTTGGGCGCCGCGCAGCGGTGCTCCGGCCCGGACAGGCCAAGGTTTTTCCGGCTGACGGCCTCGTAGCAGCGCTTCCGGTCCTTGCAGCCGAACCAGCAGCACTCGTTGCACAGGAACTCCACCTTGTCCTTCAGCGGCCCGCTCAGCGCGGAGAGAGGGCCAAATGCCCGGTTCAGGCGGAAATCCGGTACCACATAGCGGAACGCCTCCCGCGCAAGCTCGCGCTGCAGCTGCGGAAATTCCGTCAGCACCTTTGTGGTAGAGGAAACCAGATACAGCTTCGGGTAATGCTCCTGCAGGTATCTCAGCAGCAGATCGGAGTGCACGATCACGCCGTTCTGCGGTTCGTTCTGCTCTTCCAGCAGGGCGCAGAGGGCATTGCACGTTTTATCCGTCAGGTGCTCCGGCTGCAGCAGAGAGTTGCTGAAGGTCAGCCGGGCCGAAATGCCGTATTCCTGCATCAGGGCCAGAACCTGCCGGGGGTCCGCCTCCCCATCGCTCACCCGGCCGCCGCCCCAAAGGCAGCCGGCCGGCGCGCCGTAAATGGACCCGATGTCGCACCAGCTGTAAAAGTACTCCCGGTGCTCCCGATACAGCGGCAAAAACACGCGGTACAGCTCGTAAAACTCAAACAGGCCGGGAAGATGGTAGTGGGCGGTTCGCTCTTCTCGATGGTCCTTCTTCACAAAATCGTCCTCCCCCGTTTTTTCGGTGTTGGTTTGCGCCTAAATTCCAGCAAAAAAGAGCCTTTTAGAAAACACGCTGCTCTCTGAAAGGCCCTTTGGCGCAAATGATTCAAATTTGTTTATTCGAACTCGGTAGGTTTAAATCTCCACTAAGCAAATTTGCTTAGTGGATCTGTCCTTGGCTGTTCACTTTTCCATGAGATTGCCGTGGTAGACGTGGCTTGCTGATTCTTTAGTATCAGGATAGTATCACACAACCAGCGGAGTCTCTGTGAGTATTATAACGTATTTACGTTCAGGATGCAACCGTCTTTTAGGAATTCCACTTTGACTGAACATCTGTCTCAAACTTTTTGATTTCTTCAAGGCATTTGTCAAGCTGGCCCATGACAGCTTCTTCTGTATCATCATCATTGTTAAGAAACGCCGTTGATTTGAAGAACAGCCTGTACCCCTGTGTCAATTTTCCACCATCTGTCAGTGCTACCAATTTGGTAAACGCCGCTTTCATTTCATCTGTGATACCCTTGCAATAGAAGTAAAGCTGTACATACAGTTCGTTTTTGAAGTTTGTGATCTCATAGAAATAGTAATTGCTTGTTCTCCATGGACTCAGTGTATCCTTATTTACCGGTATCACATGATTCAGGAACGGCGTAGTGAATCGGACATATCGACCTTCACAGGTGTCTGCATCAAAGACGATGCTACCCTCTCCCGCCTTTTTCTCGCACCATTTTTGAGCAACGGCCAGTCGGTTGATTCCGTTTGCAGCAATGTTGTTTGGCCGAGCACTATAAACAAAGTCCTCTTCCAAATCAAGGTCGTATTTCTTCAGAAGTGCCTTGATAAAGCAGATACAGTCATAGGCTGAAAATCCGGTGCTGATGTAGATGTCGCTGTCACTTTTCAGCTGCACAGCATTCCGAATGGCATCCTTGTCATAGGCAAATACCGGGTTGAGCCATGCCGGGAACACTTCTAGATTGCGGGCCATCCGGTCAATCATGCTGTGGTTTAGGTCGTACAGTTTACTCGCAACCGAGCGAACCATTAGTGCAAAGCTGTCCACATTGACCCGTTCGCCCAGAAGTTCGTAATAGTTTACAGTCTTGTAAGTTGCATTGTGCGGGTCAGAAACAGTGTACAACTGGTAGCGCGGGTCGGAGAAATCAATTTTTGTTGTGGGCTGTTCCACTGTAAACAGCCGCAGAACCTCACCAGAAAGCCTTTCTGCACGCGCCTCAATCGTCCGCTCATTCCACTCTGTCTTTCCCCTCACATCACTATAAAGGACGGTCACATGCGTAGTCTGTTCAGACAGACGTTTCTGTTTCTCTGTGAACGGCAAATCTCCCAGTTCACTATTATAGCCCGTCAGCGTCAAATTGCCCAATGTGTGCAGATACCGCTCTCGCACCAGTGCCCAATCACTGCCGAGCATTTTCCGCCATGCAGTCGATAGGTTCTTGTTCTGCGGCATGATATGCTCGATGGTCAGAGCATCTGTCTTAATTTGCTCTTTTCCCTGATTTTCGATTGCCACAAGCAGATACTTACACAGCGCGTTCTTCCGATAAAGATTACGTTCTTTCAATGCTACTACGAACTCCGCATCGCTGGGCATCACATCCTTAGATGTCAGCTGCAGCAGGAAGGACACAATAGCATCATAGTAATTGTTCTTATTTTCCGGACGATTGAACACACGTCCATAAAGAGTCTTATATAAGCCACGCAGCGAGTTCGAACCCACTTCACAAATCAAGCGGCGGATGCTGTAATTCAGCAGCAGTCGTAGAACCTTGCAGAGCGTTTCATCATCAATCACACCAGCCTCAAAGTCGTCAAACACGCTGAACAAAAAAATGTACACTGTCGTCTGGTTCAGTTTTCTTAGGCTGTCGAGGAACTGATTAGCTTCATTGCTCAAGTGTAACTTGTCACCGCAATAGAAAGCATGGTACTGCTGCGCATAGTGTAGAATTTCACCCAGCATGGTTTCGTTGGTGTAACGTCCCCGCACATAGAGTGCCTTAAAGTCATCATAGGCGGTACTCTCTTTAGTGAATCCATCCATTTTGAAGTTCAGATAATCAAGAAAAAATTCCTCCAACTGGTCTCTAGGCAGTATCTGCTCAGCCTTCAACCAGTAGCTTTCATACAGCCTGTCCTGATCAACCTCCGTCATCAACACAAAGTTGCGAATTTTATCCGATAAGCTCAGCGGTATACCAGTCGAGTTAATTCTCTCAAAGATTTCCTGCGCATTATCGTTATCATCAAGTTGAATCACAGCTACTGTCAGCAAACCTATCCCACGATATATGTCCGAAACAGTTATACCCTCAGACTGCTTTTCTCTTATCAAATCGCAAAAATGTTCGTAATTCCGATATATCTCACAAGACGTATCCATTTTGTCATGCTTATCATAGATCAAATTCAGCAACTGATCATTGTTATCCTTTGCCGGTTTCAGTTTCATCTTGCTGGTTTCATCTAGCTGAAACTGATTATACTGGTCAGTGTTAAAGATTGCCCCCTGTGGCAGCATCTTCTCACTATCGTTTTGAGCCATGTCGGACAGAGCTTTAAGCAAAATATAGATTGTTGTCAACCGCTGTTGCCCATCAATTACGATGTTATTCCCGATGCCTTTCGTTGGTGCAATCGGCTTAAAAACAATCGAACCACAAAAATGAAGCTGATTTCTCTGCCCAGCTATTACAACATCCTCGAACAGCTTATCACACTGCTCCCAAGACCATTCATAATTTCTTTGATAAACAGGTATCTTATACTGTCTTCCGTTTTGTCCCAAAAAATTTGCGACGACACTTCCTTGGTAGATAAACATGATCTATCCTCCAGACATTTTCCTGCTTTCATTTCATTAATTATCAGTATATCCAATCCTTCTATCTCTTTCAATCTCTTGGCTTTATATGCTGCCAACTCATTAGTTTTTCTTAATGCTTCCCATCACTAAACTCGAACCATCCGGAAATCCCGGATCGTTGATAGACCACCCAAGTTATTAAGCATTCCTTAACAACTGCTCTGAACTCTTCGGAATTTCCGAAGAGTTGCCCCTATATACGCAGAACCCCCGTCAGCGCACACTGACAGGGGTTCTGCT
>CAKSWY010000034.1 GCA_934513685.1 uncultured Oscillospiraceae bacterium
GCCAACAGCTTGGAACTGCGGGTGCCCTTCCTGGATAAGGAAGTGTTTGAGCTGGCCCGCCACATTCCCGCCCAGTACCGGGCCAACGGCGAAAACACCAAGATTGCCATGCGCGGCGCGGCCCTGCGCAGCATTCCCGAAGCTGTGGCCGAGAAAAAGAAGCTGGGCTTCCCGGTGCCGGTTCGCGCCTGGCTGCGGGACGAGAAATACGCCTCCACCGTGCGCGCTGCCTTTGAGAGCGATGCGGCCAGGGAGTTCTTCAACGTAAAAGAGCTGGAGCGTATGCTGGACCAGCACATGAGCGGCAAGCGGGACAACTGGCGGCAGATCTGGTGCGTATTTATTTTCCTGGTGTGGTACAACGAGTATTTTGTGAAGCGGTAAGCCGCATAAGATGACAAAGCCGGGCGAGGCGTGCGGGCGGTCTGCCGCAGGCGCCTTGCGGGCATGGAACTAGCAAGAGAGGAGCGTTCTCCCTATGAAACTGGCACAGCTGGCTGAAGGCCTAAACTACACCCTGGTGCAGGGCAGCCTGGAGGAAGAGATCACCAACGTGCGCTACGACACGCGCGCCATCACCGGCGGTGAGGTGTTTGTGTGCATCTGCGGCTACAGCCGCGACAGCCACGATATGGCCGCCCAGGCGGTGGCGCAGGGGGCAAAGGCCCTGCTGATCCAGCACGATCTGGAGACCCTGCCCGAAGGGGTGGCGGTGCTGAAGGTGGAGGACACCAAGCTGGGCCTGGCCCTGATGAGCGCGAACTTTTTCGGCCACCCCGCCGAGAAGATGACCATGATCGGCGTGACTGGCACCAAGGGCAAAACCACCACGGCGCACATGATCCGCTCGGTGCTGCTGGCGGCGGGCCGCAAAGTGGGCATGGTGGGAACCACCGGCGTGGAATACCCGGGCTTTTTTGCCGAGCTGCCCAACACCACTCCGCAGAGCTACGAACTGCAGAAGTATTTTCGGGATATGGTGGATGCAGGCTGTGACACGCTGGTGATGGAGGTTTCCAGCCAGGGGCTGATGAACCAGCGCGTGGCGGGCATTCATTACCAGATCGGCGTGTTTACCAACCTGTATCTGGACCACGTGGGCGGCCCCGGCGAGCACAAGACCTTTGAGGAGTACCGCGCCTGGAAGGGCGAACTGTTCAAGCGGTGCGACGTGGGTGTGGTGAATGTGGATGACCCCAACACCGAGGCCCTGCTGGAGGGCCACACCTGCCGTCTGGTCACCTACGGCATGCACAAGCCCGCCGATTTCCAGGCGGACGACCTGCAGCTGGCGCGGGCCGAGAACTTTCTGGGCATCTGCTTCCATGTAAAAGGCCAGGAGCAGATGGACGTAAAGGTGAACATGCCCGGCGAATTCAGCGTTTACAACAGCCTGGCCGCCATTGCCGTGGGCCGGGTGCTGGGCCTGCCCCATCAGGCCATTCACGATGGGCTGATGAACATCTCGGTGAAGGGCCGGGTGGAGATGGTGCCCATCAGCAAGCATTTCACCATCCTCATTGATTTTGCCCACAACGAGTCCGGCACCGAGAGCCTGCTCACCAGCCTGCGGGCCTATCACCCCAAGCGCATCGTGTGCCTGTTCGGCTGCGGCGGCGACCGCTCGAAGCTGCGGCGGTATGGCATGGGCGAGGTGGCCAGCAAACTGGCCGATTTCCTCATCCTCACCGAGGACAACAACCGCTTTGAAAAGGTGGAGGACATCATTGCCGACATTCACAAGGGCATTGCCAAGGGCAACCCGGATGTGCCCTATGTGGAGATCCCGGATCGGGAGGAAGCCATTCACTACGCCATTGACCATGCCCAGGAGGGTGATCTGATTTGCGTCATCGGCAAGGGCCATGAGACCTATCGGGATCGGATGGGCGTAAAAACCCCCTTCCTGGAGCGGGAGATCATTGAGAACTACGCCAAGAAGATCGGTCTGGAATAACGTGCGGGGGCTTCCCGGCGCGCTGTTCGGGGGCGGGCAGTCCACCGAAAAAGCCGAGACGCGGCAGTGAGTGGACGAAGCATCGCTTTTCACAAAAACGGTGCAGAGAAGAGCCAGTAAGAAAAGAGAAACAGCCGGGCGCTTTCAGCGGGTGCGGCGGCCTTCGGGCCGGGCACGGCGCATAAGCGCCCTGACTTTTTCCGGCGCAGAAAAGGAGGTGCACGAATAATGGCCGTGATTGGCATTGACCTGGGAACGACCAACAGCCTGGCCGCCGTGTGGCAGCAGAACCGAAGCCGATTGATTCCCAATGCACTGGGGGACGTGTTGACCCCAAGCGCCGTGAGCATCGATGAGGATGGTACGGTTCTGGTGGGCGAGGCGGCGCGCCAACGGCTGGTGAGCCACCCGGAACGCAGTGCGGCTGCCTTCAAGCGGGCGATGGGAACGGACCGGACCTATTCGCTGGCAGGCCGCACCTTTACCCCGGAGGAGCTGAGCGCCCTGGTGCTGCGCCAGCTGAAGCAGGACGCCGAGGCGTTTCTGGGCGAACCGGTGGAAGAGGCCGTGATCAGCGTGCCGGCGTATTTTAACGACCGGCAGCGTGCAGCCACCAAGCGGGCGGGGCAGCTGGCCGGCCTCCGGGTGGAGCGGCTGGTGAACGAGCCCAGCGCGGCGGCCCTTTCCTGCTACAAGCCGGAGGAGGGCGAAGCCAGCTTTCTAGTGTTTGACTTTGGCGGCGGCACACTGGATGTTTCCGTGGTGGAATGCTTTGACAACGTGGTGAACATTCTGGCGGTGAGCGGCGACAATGCCCTGGGCGGAAATGACTTTGACGAGGTGATCGCCCATCTTTTCTGCGTGGAAAACGGCCTGGATTACCGCGGGCTGGACCGGGCGGCCAAGGCCATTCTGCTGGAGCAGGCAGAGAAGTGCAAGCAGGCCCTCACCGAAAACCCGATGGCTGTTATGATCGTGGACAGCCCGGGGGTGAAAGGGGCGCTGACCCTCACCGGCAAAAAGCTGGTGGAGCACGGCCAGAAGCTGCTGGAGCGGATGCGCACCCCCGTGGCCCGCGCCTTGCGGGACAGCGGCCTTGGCCGGGGCGAGCTTGCCGGGGTGATCCCGGTGGGCGGAAGCTGCAAAATGCCGCTGGTGCGCCAGTATCTGACTCATCTTCTGGGCCAGCGGCCCAAGCAGAACGCTCAGCCGGACACGGTGGTGGCCCTGGGTGCAGGAATGTACGCGGCCATGAAGGCCCGGGAGGCAAACCTGCGGGATATGATCCTGACGGACATCTGCCCCTTTACCCTGGGCACCAACATCATCAACCGGGCCGACCCGGCGCGGGACCTGATGGCCCCCATCATCAAGCGCAACAGCGCCCTGCCCGTCAGCCGGGTGCAGCGTTTCTGCACGGTGAGCGAAGGGCAGGATCTGGTGGAGATCGAGGTCTACCAGGGTGAAGGAATGCACTGCGATGAGAACCTGAAGCTCGGCAAGCTGTCGGTTCCGGTGCCGGCGGCCAAAGCCGGGCAGGAAAGCGTGGATGTGCGGTTTACTTACGACATCAATGGAATTCTGGAGGTGGAGGTGCGCAGCGTCTCCACGAAAGAAACGGCCAGCGCACTGCTTTTGGGGCAGGGAAGCGGAATGACCGAGGAGCAGGCGCGCCAGCGGATGCAGGAGCTTGCCGATTTGAAGATTCCGCCCAGAGAGCGGGCGGCCAACCGGCTGCTGCTGGCCCGCGCCCAGCGCCTGTTTGCCGAAACCACCGGCCCCCGGCACAACGCGGCGGCCCGGGTGCTGCTGGCGTTGGACAAGGCCATTGCGCAGCAGACTCCGGAGATGGAAATGGCCCGGCTTCGGCGGAAGATCGGCAGCCTGCTGGACGATCTGGAGCGGGCCGGAGAGGAAGAGCTGAGCGGTTTCTTCGCGGACGAACCGGAGGAGGACCTGCCGGAAGGCTGGGATGGTGAGGAGGATTGACCATGAACTGCTGGAACATTCTTGGCATTCCGCCCCAGACGGATCTGGCGGCCATTCGGGCGGCGTATGCCGAAAAGACCCGGGCCTGCCACCCGGAAGAGGCGCCCGAAGAATTTGAAACCCTGCACGAAGCGTACCGCGCAGCCATGGCGCAGGCCCGCCAATGGCGCAGCCGGCCTGCGGAAGCCGAACCGGCCGCACCGGAACCGGATTTACCCGCGCCCGCGGAAGAGCAGAGTTCTGCGCCGGAAACGGAGGAGGACCTGTTTGCGGGCACGGAATTTGCGCACGATGCCATCCGGCCGGAGGAGCTGCGGCACCTGGAAGAGGAGCCCACCCCGGAAGGCCTGGCAAAGGACAGCGCGGAGGCCCTGGCCCGCAGCCGGTTGGGCAACAGTGAGAGCCTGGTGTACAGCCTGCTGAAGGAAAACCAGATGCCGGACCCGCAGACACTTCTGCCGGGCGACCAACTGTATTGGGTGGCCCGGGCACAGGATGCCTGCGCGGCGCGCGAAGCACAGGCAGGGCAGAATGCGGAGCCGAGCCCGGAAAGCGACCCCCAGAAGGATTGTACGGAAAAGCAGGAGGCACTGTTGAAACGAATTTGGATCGGCAGCTTGATCGTCGGGCTGCTGGTGGGGATTGTCTGCAGCCAACTGCCCGGGGGGCTGCGGTGGGCAGTACTTACGATGCTCGTGCTGTTCTTTGCGTACCGGGCGCAACGGGCTGTGGTGGCGGCGCTGTACGACCAGATCGAATCGGACCAAACGTATCCGATGCCCGAAGAAGAGACGGACGAGGAACAAGAATGAAGGATGAAACGAACGGAACGGGCCTGCGCCTGCTGAACGGCCCGGCCGCAGACCGCTGGGCGGTGAACTGCTTTTTAGGCGGTGCAATGCTCTATTTTGTCTGCGCCCTGTACAGCCACACATTGCTGCCGCAGCAAAACGCGTTTCAGGCCCCGGTGCAGCTTCTGTACCTGTGCGCCGTGGCGCTGCTGGTGGGCAAGATCCTGCTGTTTACCCGCTACACCCGGCCGCAGTTGGCGGCGGTGGTGCTGATCGTCGGGGTATGGCTGGCCAGCCAATGGGGGCACTTTGCCTTCAGCGAGGAGCCGCTGGCGGTTTTGGTGCTGCTGGCGGCCAAGGATGCCCCGCTGCACCGGGTGGTGCGGCCCTATCTGGCCATCACCGCGGTAGGGCTGGCCATTACGGCGGGGCTGGCCGTGGCCGGGGTTCTGCCGATGACCATTGCCGGAGTGGACCGGGAGGGTGTTCTGCGCCCGGCGTTCGGTTTTTACCACCCGAACACGCTGGCGGCCACCGTGCTGGGGCTGTTTGCCGCTTGGCTGTTGCTTCGGTTTGAGCGCCTTGGCTGGGCCGATTGGGCGGGTCTTCTGGCGGCGGCAGCGTTTGTGTACAAGGTGCCTAATTCCCGCATGGCGGCGCTGGCCATGCTGGCCATGCTGGCCGCGGCGACCCTGCTGAAATTCTGGAACCGGGTGCTGGAGTACCCGGCGGCCCGGCTTCTGTGCTGCCTGGCCCCGCTGCTGACGGCGCTGGCCAGCCTTGCGGCGGGAACCCTATACCGGCAGGAAACTCCCTTGTGGGACAAGCTGAACGCCCTCAGCTCGGACCGACTGCGGCTGTTCCATCTGGCGGGGCAGAGCTATGGCATTACCCTGCTTGGAAAACCCCTGAATGACCCGGAAATTTATGCGCTGGACAATCTGTTTTTGCGGGTGCTGTACGGCTACGGCGTGGTGCTGGCGTTGGTGGTGGTGGGGCTGCTCACCCTGCTGATGCTGCGCTGTGTGCGCCTGCGCGCAAAGCCGGAAACGGCGGTGCTGTTGGGAATGACCCTGTATGCGGCCTGCGAAGGGGCGGCAGCCAGCCCAAGCTACAATCTGGCCCTGCTGCTGGTGATCGGCTGCCTGTGCGGTGTGCCGGATGGGCAGTTCGCCCTGCTGAGCCGCCCGGCCGCGGACGCACCGGGGGATGCTGGCGCATAAACCGGGACGGAGAGTTTGCTTGCTTCGTGCAATGCGTACAAATTGGAAACGCTCCTGCATTTCATGCGGTTTTGCATGGAATGCAGGGGCGTTTTTGGTTTGCGGTGCAGCAAAAGCCTTCCCCTTGAGGGGAAGGTGGCCCGGAGGGCCGGATGAGGTGGGGCGCCCGTCATTGCTACAACCTAATTGCGAAGAAAAAAGACAAACGGCCGCCTCGTTCATCACTGCCGTGGCGTTATGGCGGCGAGGAGATGCCATCTCATCCGTTGGCTTGCACCGACAGCTTCCCCTCGCGGAGAAGCTAGGGCTGCGGCAAAAGTCGGCTTTTCAGCCCGCGTGCATGAAACAACTGCCCCCGACATACCCATAAAGCAGACGGGGCCGCCGGGCCCTTTTAAGGGGGCGCGCAATGAAACAGCGGAAGGCATCGGCACGGCGGGAAGAGCAGGCGGCCCAGAATCAGGGAATGCGCCTGCGCACCCGGCTGCTGGGGGCCGCCATGGCGCTGCTGTGCTTTGGGGTGCTGGCGGGGCGGCTGTACTGGCTGCAGGTGGTGCAGCATGATTTATATGCGCAGCGGGCGGAAAATCAGCAGCTGCGGCGCACCCGCATTCCTGCCCCGCGGGGAGAGATTCTGGACCGCAGCGGCCAGACGCTGGCGACCTCGGCCACCTGCTGGACGGTGCGCGCCGCCCCGCGGGAGCTGGAAGCGGAGGACGTGGAGGCGGCCAGCCGAACGCTGGCGGAAATTCTGGAGCTGGACGAGGCGGCGGTGCGGGAAAAGCTGAGCCAGAGGACCTCCAATGATGCGCTTTTGCGCCGCCGGGTGGACAAAGCGCTGGCAGATCAGGTGCGGGATGCCTGTGCCGCCAACGGTTGGAAGGGAATCTATCTGAACGAGGATACCAAACGGGTGTACCCCATGGGAAACTTCGCCGGGAGCATTCTCGGGTTTACCAATGTGGACAATGAGGGCATGGCGGGGTTGGAGCTGAAATACAATGAGGCGCTGACCGGCCGCAGCGGGCAGGTGCTCACCCTGAAAAATGCCTGGGGCTACACAATGCCGGTCCAGTATGACACCTACGTGCCGCCGGTGCCGGGGAACACCCTGACCCTGACCATGGATGCCAACATCCAGCACTATCTGGAGAATTACCTGAGCTACGCCGTGCAGGAATACAACGTGGCGGCCCGAGGGGTGGGCATTGTGATGGATGTGAACACCGGGGCAATTCTGGCCATGAGTACAAAACCGGATTACGACCCGAACCATCCCCGTGCCCTGACGGACGAAACCGCCCGGAACGAGGTGGAGCAGATGGAGGGCGAAGCCCGCAGCAAGGCATTGCAGCTGGCCCAGCAGACCCAATGGAGAAACAAGGCGGTGAGCGACCTGTACGAGCCGGGCAGCGTGTTCAAACTGATCACCGCCTCGGCCGCGCTGGATGCAGGCGCGGTGCAGGTGAGCAGCGGCTTTTACTGCGGCGAGTCGATCAACGTGGCGGGAACCAGATTCCACTGCGCCAACCATCGCCATCACGGCAGCCAGGACCTGACGCACGCCCTGATGAACTCCTGCAATCAGGCGTTTATTCAGGTGGGGGCACGGCTGGGCAAGCAGGCTTTCTGCGATTATTTCGAGGCTTTTGGCCTGCGTGGGGCCACCGGCATTGACCTGCCGGCGGAACCGAAAAAGAGTGAATATTACACCGCCGACCGGATGGGCCCGGTGGAACTGGCCAGCTGTTCCTTCGGCCAGTCCAGCAAGATCACGCCCATTCAGATGGCGGTGGCTGTGTCGGCCGTGGTGAACGGCGGCAAGCGGATGCAGCCCTATCTGGTGGAGCGGATCACGGACGCAGACGGAACCCTTGTGCATGAAACCACGCCCACCGTGGTGCGGCAGGTGATCTCCGAGAAAACCAGCGCCGAAATGCGCGCAATGATGGAACAGGTGGTGCTGCAGGGCGGCGGCAAAAACGCCTATGTGGCGGGCTTCCGGGTGGGCGGCAAATCCGGCACCAGCCAGAAGCTGGATTCGGAGGACGAACACGCCCGCATTGCCAGCTTTGTGGGGGTGGCGCCCATCGACAATCCCCGCGTGGTGGTGCTGGTCTGTTTGGACGAACCCCACACCTTCAGCACCGCGGGCGGTACCCTCAGCGCGCCGGTGGTGGCCTCGGTGCTGGCGGACACGCTGGACTATCTTGGGGTGCCCCGGCAGTACACCGAGAAGGAAAAGGAAACGCTGGAGGCGGTGCTTCCGGATGTGACGGGGCAGCCCCCGGCTGCGGCAAAAGCCCGGCTGGAAGAGCATGGCTTTAGCGCGAAAATTCTGGGAGACGGGGAACGGGTGTGGGAACAGACCCCGCGGAGCGGCCAGATACTGGCGCGGGGCAGCACCGTGGTGCTGTATACGGAAGAGGGGGCGAGCGCCGCGCAGGTGACGGTGCCCTCGGTGCTGGGGCAGACGGCCCAGCAGGCCGAAGCCACGCTGGCGGCTGCCGGGCTGAACCTGAAGCGGGCGGGGGCACCGCTGCAGGCGGGCACAGTGGCCGTGCACCAGAGTGCACCGGCGGGAATGATCCTCCCGGCGGGCAGCCCGGTGGAGGCGGCCTTTTACGACTGGTCGCTGCCGGAGGACTGAAGCGCCAGTCAGAAGTGTGGCGTGCGGTGAATCCGGCGCGGAATTGCGCCAATGCGGTTTAACCTGGCGGCAGGCGGCCAAAGCTGAAAGAGCAGCCGGGCATTGCGGCTGTGGGGAGGGGGCATTGTATGGCGCAAAAAAGCCTGAGGGCGGTGCGGGCCTCCCTTTCTCAAAAACTGGCCAGCCAGCCCCCGATGGACCTGCCGTTTCTGCTGCTGATTCTTACGCTGGTGGCCTTCGGCTTGGTTATGCTGGGCAGCGCCAGCTGGGCGGTGGGGCTGTACCGGCGGGGCGATGCCTACGCGTATCTGCGCCCGCAGCTGCTGTTTGCCGCCGCGGGACTGGCGGCACTGTGGGCGGCCAGCCGGGTGGATTACCACATTTATCACCGGCTGGCCTGGCCACTGCTGGGGCTTTCACTGGTGCTGCTGACGGTGGTGCTGTTTATGCCGGAATACAACGGCTGCAAGCGGTGGATCGTACTTCCGGGGCTGGGAACCCTGCAGCCCAGCGAAATCGCCAAGTTTTCGGTGGTTCTGGTGTTCAGCCACATCATTGCACTGAACCAAAGCCGCATGGACCAGTTCCGGGTAGGGGTGCTGCCGTTTGTGGCCATTTTGGGTGTGGTGGCGGTGCTGATGCTGCTGGAGCCGCATCTTTCCGGCACGCTGCTGATTCTGGTCATTGGGTCGGTGCTGATGTTTGTGGGCGGCACCGGGCTTCGCTGGTTTGGGCTGGCGGGGGCCGGTGCGCTTACGGCATTGTCACTGGCGCTAGTGCTGCTGCCGGATCTGGTGCCCTATGCGGCAGACCGGCTTTCCAGCTGGCTGGACCCCTTTGCCGACCCGCTGGGAGACGGCCACCAGACCATTCAAAGCCTGTATGCCATTGGGTCCGGCGGGGCCACGGGCCTGGGCCTGGGCAACAGCAGGCAGAAGCATTTGTACGTGCCGGAGCCGCAGAACGATTTCATTTTTTCCATCCTGTGCGAAGAGCTGGGCTTTGTGGGGGCGGCGCTGGTGCTGGTGCTGTTCTTTCTGCTGCTGTGGCGCGGGCTGGTCATCGCGGTGCGGGCGCCGGATAAATTCGGGGCGCTGCTGGCGGTGGGGTTTGTGGTGCAGGTGTGCCTGCAGGCGGTGCTGAACATTGCGGTGGTGACCAACACCATCCCGAACACCGGCATCAGCCTGCCGTTTTTCTCCTCCGGCGGCACCAGCCTGATGATGCTGCTGGGCGAGATGGGCATCGTGCTCTCGGTTTCCCGGCAGGGAAGCCAGACCCACTATTAGCACTGCCGACAAGAATGCAGAAAAACAGAAAGGGAAGCGCCTGGTTTCGGGGCGCTTCCCTTTGTTGTTTGAGCTTTTAATTTTTGAAAAACATAAATTTCATATTGACTTTAATAAAATTAAAGATATAATAAATAATATGAAAGGAGTGAGGCGCATGGCCCTTCAAGTAATTCCGGAATGGATGGCAGACCTGGAGGACGAGGACGTTACATTCGTCAAAAAATTCCTGCTGGCCTCCGGTTCGCTGAAAGAGATGGCGCGGCAGTACGGGGTGACCTACCCCACCGTTCGGCTGCGGCTGGACCGGCTGATTCAAAAAATCAAGCTCAGCGAGGACACGGAAAAAGAACCGTACATCGCGCTGATCAAGCAGCTTGCCCTCAACGACAAGCTGGATTTTGAAACCGCGAAGCTTTTAATTTCGGAATATAAAAAAGCAAAGGGAGGTACATGATACAATGAAAACGACCACGATCATTTTTGCGTTTGTAATCGCATTTTGCGTGGGCATGCTCGCCTTGCAGGCGGCGCTGGCCCGCATGGAGAGCCGCTGGCCTGGGCTGGTTCTGCCGCTCATTACGTTTCTGAGAAGCGTTTTGACCCCGATTGGCATGGTGGGTCCGGCAGGCGGCCCCACAGCCGGCTTTGTGCTGCAGGTGCTGCTGATGTGGCTGCTGAGCAACATCCCAACGGCGGTGCTGCTGGCCATTTATTTTGCCTGCCGTACCAGGCAGCGCCGCAAAAAGCAGCTGGATAAGATGAACATTCAGGATCTAAACTAAGTGAAAGGGCGTCGTTTGCGGCCGTGTGAAAACACGGGGAAAATGCCGGACACAGTAAAAAACAGCAGCGAACCGTTTTGTGGTCCGCTGCTGTTTTTGCGTAAAAGCCCGGCGGGTTATTTCCGGCCGCCCAGCCGGGAGAAAAAGCCGAAGGTCATGGGCCAGACAATGCTGGCGAAGCCCATGGCCAGGAAGTATTCAAAGAAGTGCCCGATGGGCAGCCCGCCCAGTACCAGGTTCTTGACCGGCAGCTTCAGGATGGCCAGCGTGAGCGCCAGACCCAGCACGAATTTCAGGATCTGCGCCCACCAGACGGCCTTCGTCTCGTAGTGCAGGTGCTCACTGTCCCACATCCAGCCGAACAGCAGCGCCAGGCTGCCGCCCAACATCCGGTAGGCGTACTTGATGGTGCTGTTCAGGGCGGCACTGTCAGTTTCGGGGGAGAAGGGGAACACCGCCGTAAACACCACCTTCAGCCACTGGTTCAGGGTGATTCCCAGCAGGCTGGTGCTCATAAGAAAGTACCCGGCGTACTTGTCAACGCACCAAAGCATCAGCAAAGCGACTGCGATGAACACGGTGGCTTCGCCCAGCTCGGTGATGTAGGCGAAGAATGTGTCCAGAAACGGCTGCCGGATGGACGCAAACAGATACAAAACCGGCATGGACAGGGTGGAGAACATGATCGTCACTCCTTATTGCGATACTTATTATCTATTATAGTACCATATAAAATGAGAAACGGCACAAAAAGACGTGGGATATTCGCGCAGGTTTGTGCAAAAAAGCGAGGCAGTTTTTGAAAACTGGGCGGATGAAAGTTTGGAAGGAATGTGCTATAATAAAACAGATTTTGTCGCACAGGCGGCACCAGAGCCGGGAAGAACCTGGCACGGATTCTGAAAAATCAGGGGCGTGAAGGAGTTTTAAACTCCAAACGTTCAGATTTTGAAGTTTTGCAGAACCGGCCGGGGGTTCGGCGGTCTGGTGCAGCCCGCGCGAACAGGAAAAGATGGTGAAGGCTATGCTGTCGGCAGTGGTTCCGGCTTATAACGAAGAAATCATGGTTCCCCGTGCAGCCCGGGTCATTGGGCAGGTGCTGCACGATGCAGAGATCGACTATGAAATCGTGTTTGTGAACGATGGCTCCAAAGACGGCACCTGGGAGCAGATCGAGGCGGCGAGCAGGGAGGACCCTGCGGTGCGGGGCGTGTGCTTTTCCCGCAACTTCGGCAAGGAAGCGGCCATTATGGCGGGCCTTGCGGCGGCCAAAGGCGACTGCGTGGTGGTGCTGGACTGCGATTTGCAGCATCCGCCGGAAAAAATCGTGGAGATGTACCGCCTGTGGCAGCAGGGCTACGAAGTGGTGGAGGGCCAGAAGAGCAGCCGCGGCAAAGAGAGCGCGGCCCACGCCTGGGCGGCCCGCAGCTTCTATTCCATCATCAGCGCCGCGGTGGGGTTTGATATGTCCAAGGCATCGGACTTCAAGCTGCTGGACCGCAAGGCGGTGAACGTGCTGCTGAATATGCGGGAAAGCAATGCCTTTTTCCGCGCCCTCTCCTCCTGGATCGGGTTCCGCACGGCGGTGGTGCCCTTTGACGTGCAGGAGCGGGAGGCTGGCGTTTCCAAGTGGTCCACAAAAGCGCTGGTGAAGTATGCGGTGAGCAACATCACCTCGTTTTCAACCCTGCCCATGCAGCTCATCACGCTGCTGGGCGTGGTGGTGTTCGTGGTGTCCTGCATTCTGGGGGGCATTGCGCTGGTTCAGAAATTCACCGGCCGTGCGCTGGGCGGCTTTACCACCGTGATCCTGATCCTGCTGTTCTCCAGCAGCGTGATTATGATCAGCCTGGGCATCATCGGCTATTACATCGCCCGCATTTACGAAGAGATCAAGGGCCGCCCCCGCTACATTGTGGCGAAGGAGTGCGGCGCCGGAAAACAGGAGGAACCTTGTGGAGAAGCTGAAAAAGTTCTTTGACAAAACCTTTCTAAAATTTGTTCTGGTGGGCGTGGTGAACACGCTGTTCGGCACCGCCATCATGTTTGTGTTCTATAATGTGTTCCATCTGAGCTACTGGCTGTCGTCTGCGTCCAACTATGTGTTCGGCAGCATTCTGAGCTATTTCCTGAACAAATACTTTACCTTCCAGAGCAAGGGCAGCAGCGGCAAAACCATCGGTCGCTTTGTCATCAACATCACCATCTGTTATCTGTGCGCCTACGGCCTGGCAAAGCCGCTGGTGCGCTGGGCACTGGCCGGCATGGGCACCGCCGTGCAGGACAATGCCGCCATGCTGGCGGGAATGTGCCTGTTTGTGGCCTTTAATTACTGCGGCCAGCGCTTTTTCGTTTTCAAAAAGCCGGAGGATGGTGCAAAAAAATGAGCATGGAACAGAACAAACTTGCTGCCAAGGGGCAGCCAAAGTTTCTTTTGGAACAGGCCGGCCGGGTTTTGTGGGGCTGGCTGCGGGCACCGCACCGCTGGGCGGCCTTCTGGGCGGCGCTTCTGGGCGGCTTTGCCTGCCACATGTATGTGTTTACCAACATGCTGCCCAACCATGACTGGCAGCACAATTTTTACGCCACCCAGAACTGGATCTCCTCCGGCCGGTGGTTTTTGCAATACGCCTGTGAGCCTTCCTCCTTCGCCATTCTGCCGTGGCTGACCGGGGTGCTCAGCGTGGTGCTGCTGGCGGGCACGGCGGTGCTTACGGTGGACGTGCTGGACCTGCACCGCCCCATGCTGGCGGGCGCGGCAGCCCTGATGATGGTGTGTTTTCCGGCGGTTGGCTCGACCTGCACCTACATTTATACGATGGACGGCTATATGCTGGCGCTGTTCCTCTCGGCGTTGGCGGTGTGGTGCATGGAGCGCTGGCCGAAAAAGATGCTGGGATGCATTCCGGCGGCGTTGTGCATGGGCTTTTCCATGGGCATCTATCAGGCCTACGGCGCGGTGATGCTGCTGCTGTTCTGCTTTATGCTCGTGCTGAAAATGCTGCGTCAGCTGCCGCCGCTGAAGGAGATGTTCCTGTATGCGGTGCGCATGGCGGTGACGGCGGCGGGCGGCTTTGCGGTGTACTACCTCATGCTGCAGCTGGTGATGCGCCTGACCGGCGTGGAACTGGGCGGCTACCAGGGCATTGACAACCTGGGCAGCGGGCTGAGCCTTTCGCCGCAGGGTCTGATGACCCTGGTGCAGATGGTGCTCAACGCGGCCTACCATGGGTATAAATTCCTGACGGCGGACCTGCCCGCGCTGGGCGGCGTGCCTACGGCCGGAAAGCTGGTGTGGCTGCTGTATGGCTGCGCGGCGCTGCTGTGGTGCGTGCTGGCCATTGCCCGGCGGCAGTGGAAGCGCTGGTGGGCCATTCCGGCGCAGCTGGCGCTGTTCTGCCTGGTGCCGGTCGGTGTGAACTATGTGCAGATCATCTCTCCGGAGGTGTCCTTCCATCTGGTGATGCACTACGCGGCGGTGCTGGTGTTTGTGCTGGGCCTGTGCCTGGCCCAGGAAGTGATGGAGGAAGAATCTCTGTGGATGGGCCTGCGGCAGGCGGCCTCGGTGGTGGTGCCGGTTGCCTGCGTGGTGCTGGCGTTCCTCTGGGCGGTGATGACCAACCGGGGCTATAGCAATATGCAGTATCAATACGAGGAGACTTATGCCGACCTGGTGCGCCTGGCGGACCGGATCGAGCAGTGCGAGGGCTACACCCCGGATATGAAGCTGTGGCTCAGCGACAACGAGTGGCCCGTAGCCGAGGACCGCACCCTGGGCGACCTGACCGGGCTGAGCGGCATGGGTGGCATGAAGCTGTTCGACTGGCTGCATTACCGGAACGACTTTATGTATCTGTTCGGCCTGAAGTTTGAGCAGTGTGACCAGGAAGAGTATCGGGCCATTCGCGAAACGCAGGAATTCCAGGAGATGCCGAACTGGCCGGCCACAGGCAGCGTGAAGGTTATCAACGGCGTGATGGTAGTTAAAACCGACCACGAGCACGTGGACTGACCCTGCACGTTTGCGGGGGCCTTCCCGGCGGTTTCGCCGATGCAGTCTGCCATGAAATCTGCCCGGCGGGGCTGAGTGTGCATTGAAATCAGAATTCGCAAAAGCGGCCCCCGAAATAAAAACTGGCGAAACTTATATAGAAAACCTGCCTGTACCCCGCAGTGGGGTGCAGGCAGGTTTTTTGCTTGGGAAGGCGGCGAAAACCCCGGCGGGTGGAGACACCGGGAGAACACCCGGAGAGACAACAATCGTGCAGGAATTGGGACTTGTTCAAAAGACCTGTAATGCGGACTTTTGCGGTGCGTTTTGCAAAAACGGAAATTTCGCTTTAACGCCGAAAAGATGCGAGAAAATCAAGAAAAAGAAGCAAACATGAAAAAATTCATAGAAATTTAAATACAAAAATAAGGATTTCAAAAAAGAAATCAGGATTAAAACTATAATTTCGTGAATGAACCGGAGAAATACTGCGTATAATTTTTTGAAACGTTCAAAAATAAACGGATTTTCAATTTCAGCGCAATTTCAATCATTTGACGCATCCACGAAGGATTTGCTAAAATGCAAAGCGATCTGCCGCAGGGCAGAGACCGAGCGGGCGCGGCGCGTTCATACAAAGCGCCGCCAGGCGGCCCCGGCGAAGAATGCCCAAACAGGCATGCAGCCGGCGGCCCTATGCCCCATTGTATGAAGAGAATAGGAGCAGCTATGACGCAACTACAAGAGCGGGTGCGGCGCTGCGCGGTGGCCATACCGCACCGGTTTTTTGCCGGTGCCTTGGCCGCGAGCCTGTTGTTCATCACCGTGTATTTCCTTTCCGGTGTGCTGAACACAGTGTCCGTTACCGACTCCGAAGGCTCCAGCCATTCCGTGATCACCTGGCAGACCGACCCCACCCAGCTGTTGAAGCTGGCCGGAGTGTCTGTGGGCGAGCACGACCGCGTTTACTACACTTCTTACCAGTCCGGCCGGCAGGTGCTGCATGTGCAGCGGGCATTCCCGGTGTATGTGCAGGTGGACGGAGGGCAGCAGCAGCTGACCCTTTGCAGCGGCACAGTGGAAGAGGTGCTTGGGCAATGCGGCATTGTGCTGGGCGAGCATGACTACACCGAACCCAGCTTGAACACACAGGTCGCCAAGGACGATGTGATCACCGTGCACCGGGTGGAATATCAGGACACCGTGGTGTATGAGAGCATCCCCTACGAGACCGAGTATGTGTACACCAGTTCCTTCTTCCGCAGCCGCAACCGCACCGAAGTGATGCAGGAAGGCCGCGAGGGCACCAACGAGATCACCCACCGCCAGCGCGTGGTGGATGGCGAGGTGGAGTCCAGCCAGGTGGTGAGCGTGGTGCAGACCGTTGCCCCCCGCAACACCATCATTCGGGCGTATCAGAAGGGCGCACCGGTTTCCAGCCTGGAAGGGCCGGAGCTGGTGAACGGCGTACCGTCCACCTATCGGGCGGTTTACACCGGCCGGGCCACCGGCTACACGGCGTCCCGCGGGCGGGGTGCCTCGGGCCTGGGCCTGTATTACGGCACCGTGGCCGTGAACCCGAACCAGATCCCCTACGGCAGCAAGCTGTACATCACCTCCACCGACGGGCGGCTGGTGTACGGGTATGCCATTGCCACCGACACCGGCGGCGCCATGCTGAACGGCAGCGTGCTGGTGGACCTGTTTATGGAAACCTATTATGAGGCTGCGGCCGTGGGTGCCATGCAGGTGAATGTGTACGTGATCTGACCCGTGTGGCACATTCTACAAAACAAAAAACGGGAAAGCCCCTCTGGGCGACCGCGAAAAGCGGCCGGTTCAGAGGGGCTTTTTCTGTGCACAGACGGCGCGGCGGCATACAAATTTGCACTAAAAGTGCGTTGCTAGGAGTGAATTTGAAAGAAAATCCTTGTTGTTGCTGTGAAAAAGTCAAAACGTTGTAAAAACTGCATAAAACAAAATGAGGGAAAAATCCTTTTTTAGCAGATTGTGACAGAAAAGCCTTGAAAAGTACAGTCCGAATGTATAAAATAGAAAGTACAGAATCAGGGCAGCACCGCACAGTGCCGGGAAACCACCCGGTACCGGGCATTCGGAACGGCGGAGCACTGGATGCACTGCCGCAGATGCGCTGCAAATGCCGCGGCCTGCCTGACGACCTTCATGGGGAGGAAGGAGAACGACATGGAACGAAAAAAGACGGCGGATGAGGGATATCCCGTCTATCTCTTTTTTGAGGGAAACAACTTCGAGGCGCAGAAGTTCTTCGGCGCACACCTGATCAAGCGCGGAGGCGAAGAGGGTGTGATGTTCCGGCTGTGGGCGCCGCATGCCCGCGCGGTGAGCGTGGTGGGCGATTTCAACAGCTGGCTGCCCGGCAGCCACCCCATGGAAAAAGTGGATGAAAAGGGCATTTGGGAGGTCTTTGTTGCCGGCCTGAAGGAATACGATGTATACAAGTACTGCGTGATTACTTCCGACGACCGGCAGGTGTACAAGGCCGACCCCTATGCATTCCATACGGAAACGCGCCCCTCCAACGGCAGCAAGGTCTATCAGCTGGAAGGCTACGAGTGGAACGACGAAGCGTGGATGCGGGCCCATAAAAAAGCCGACCCCATCAACACGGCCATGAACATCTACGAGATGCACATGGGAAGCTGGAAGATGAAGGAGAACGGCGACCCCTATACATACACCGAGGTGGCGGCCGAGCTGATTCCTTATCTGAAGGAGATGGGCTACACCCATGTGGAGCTGCTGCCCATCACCGAACACCCCTTTGACGGAAGCTGGGGCTATCAGACCACCGGCTATTTTGCCCCCACCAGCCGCTACGGCACCCCCAAGGACTTTATGGCCTTTGTGGATCAATGCCATCAGGCTGGCCTGGGCGTGATTATGGACTGGGTGCCTTCCCACTTCCCGAAAGACGGCTTCGGCCTGTATATGTTTGACGGCGAGGCCTGCTATGAAGACCCGAACCCCCGGCGGGGCGAGCACAAAGAGTGGGGCACTATGGTGTTCAACTACGGTAAGCCCGAGGTGGAGTGCTTCCTGGTGTCCAGCGCGCTGTTCTGGATCGAACAGTATCATGTGGACGGCCTGCGTGTGGATGCGGTGGCGTCCATGCTGTATCTGGATTACAACCGCAAGGACGGCGAGTGGGAACAGAACTACAACGGCGGAAAGGAAAATCTGGAAGCCATTGCGTTCCTGAAAAAACTGAACAGCACCATTCTGGGCCGTTACCCGGGCAAGCTGATGATCGCCGAGGAATCCACGGCCTGGCCCATGGTGTCCAAGCCGGCAGCGGACGGCGGCCTGGGGTTCAACTTCAAGTGGAACATGGGCTGGATGAACGATATGCTCAGCTACATGAGCACCGACCCGCTGTTCCGGGCAGGCAACCACAATAAGGTGACCTTCAGCTTCTTCTATGCGTTTAGCGAAAACTTTGTGCTGCCCATCAGCCACGACGAAGTGGTGCACGGCAAGGGCAGTATGATTGGGAAAATGCCCGGCGATTATGACGCAAAGTTTGACAATCTCCGTACCTTCTATGGCTACATGATGGCCCATCCCGGCAAGAAGCTGCTGTTCATGGGGCAGGAGTTCGGCCAGTTTGCCGAGTGGAACGAGGCGAAGCCGCTGGACTGGATGCTGCTGGGCTACGAAAAGCACCAGCAGATGCAGGCCTATGTGCGGGCGCTGAACCACTTCTATCTGGACACGCCCGCCTTCTGGCAGGTGGATTACAGCTGGGAGGGCTTCCAGTGGATCGTGCCGGATGACAACCAGCAGTCGGTGATCGCCTTCCTGCGGCGGGATGCCAAGGGGAATATGATCCTGGTGGTCTGCAACTTCAACCCGGTCCTGCGGGAAAGGTACGAAATGGGCGTGCCGGTTTCCGGCAGCTACAAGGAGATCCTTTCCAGCGATGAGGCCCGCTTCGGCGGCAGCGGCTTCCACAATCGGGCGGCCCGCTCGAAGAAGGGCGAAATGCATGGGTTTGACCAGCACATCACCCTGACCCTGCCCCCGCTGAGTACGCTGTATTTCCAGGTGCCTCAGCCCAAGCTGGCGGCGAAAAAGCCCGCCGCAAAAACCACGAAAAAGTCTGCAGCGAAAAAGCCCGCGGCCGAAAAGAAGGCCAAGAGCAGCGCGGCAGCTTTGAAAAAGAAAGCGGCCAGTCCTTCCAAAAAGAAAGCCTGACCAACACCGCTGGCCCAGCGCCAGCCCGATGAAGCATCACACAGGCGCCGGAAGACGCCGAAAAAGGGGAGAACGATCATGAAAGAATGTATTGCAATGCTGCTGGCCGGCGGCCAGGGGTCGCGGCTTTATGCGCTGACCCAGCGGCTTGCCAAACCGGCGGTGCCGTTTGGCGGAAAGTATCGTATCATTGATTTCCCGCTTTCCAACTGCGTGAACTCGGGAATCGACACGGTGGGCATTTTGACCCAGTACCAGCCTCTGGTGCTGAACGAATACATCGGCAACGGCCAGCCCTGGGACCTGGACCGTCTGTACGGCGGCGTGCACGTGCTGCCCCCCTATCAGAAGGCCACCGGCTCGGACTGGTATAAGGGCACGGCCAACGCCATCTATCAGAACATCAACTTCATCGACCGCTATGAGCCGAAGTATGTGGTGATCCTTTCCGGTGACCATATTTATAAGCAGGACTACAGCCAGATGCTGGAGTTCCATAAGCAGAAGGGCGCGGCCTGCACCATCGCCGTGATGACGGTGCCCTGGGAAGAGGCCAGCCGCTTTGGCATTATGACCGCGGACGAGGACGATACCATCACCCGCTTCCAGGAGAAGCCGAAGAACCCCGAATCCAACCTGGCTTCCATGGGTATTTACATCTTCACCTGGAGCAAGCTGCGGGAATATCTGTGCGCCGACGAAGCGGACCCCAACTCGGAGAACGATTTCGGCAAGAACATCATTCCCAATATGCTGAACGCCGGCGAAAAGATGAGCGCTTACCACTTCGAGGGCTACTGGAAAGACGTGGGCACCATTGACAGCCTGTGGGAAGCCAACATGGATCTGCTGAACCCAAACGTGCCTCTGGACGTGTGGGATGACAAGTGGAAGATCTACAGCCGCAACCCCGGTATGCCCGGCCATCAGATCGGCTCCAACGCCAAGGTGGACAACTCCATGATCACCGAGGGCTGCAAGGTGGACGGCGAGATCTGCCAGAGTGTGCTGTTTGCCGGCGTTACGGTCGGCCCCGGCGCCGTGATCGAGGATTCCATCCTGATGCCCGGCGTTGTGGTGGAGTCCGGCGCTACGGTGAAGTATTCCATTATTGCCGAGAATGTCACCATCCATTCCGGCGCCGAGGTGGGCTGCCGCCCGGAGGATACGGAAGACAAGGATAAGTGGGGCGTCGCCGTGGTCGGCGAAGGCATTGAGATCGGCTATAAGGCGAAGGTCGGCCCCAAGGCGATGGTTGTGAAAGACGTGAAGGATGGTGAGGAGCAATGGTAAATACCAACGCAAATGCCCTGGGCATTATTTTCCCCAATTGCTACGATGAACTGCTGCCCGAAATGGTGACGGAGCGCACGATGGCTTCCGTTCCCTTCGCAGGCCGTTACCGCATGATCGACTTTGTGCTGTCCAGCATGGTGAACAGCGGCATCGACAATGTGTCGGTCATTGTAAAGAAGAATTACCATTCCCTGATGGATCACCTGGGCAACGGCCGCGAGTGGGACCTGGCCCGCAAGCATGGCGGCCTGAATATCATCCCGCCTTACGCAGAGGCCAATGTGAAGATTTACAATGGCCGCATTGAGGCTCTGGCCAGCATTGAAGGCTTTTTGGAGAATCAGCGCGAGAAGTACGTGGTGATGAGCGATGCCAACCTGGCCATCAACTTCGACTTCGAGGACCTGATCACCCGCCATGTGGAGTCCGGCGCGGACGTGACCATGGTGTATCAGCGTGCGCCCATTCCCGCCTGCATCAAGGAGCGGAATCACACCATGAAGGTGGAGAACGGCCGCGTGGTCGAGCTGCTCACCAACGACGACCGTCCCGGTGTGCAGAACATCTCCATGAACATCTATGTGATGGAGCGCAAGACCCTGATTCAGTTCATCAAAGAGGCCAGCGCCCGGAACCTGAACAGCTTTGAACGCGACATTCTGGCCCGCAACCTCAGCCTGCTGAACGTACAGGCCATTCCGTACACCGGTTATCTGGCCCGCATCGGTGACCGCAAGAGCTACTTTGATGAGAGTATGCGGCTGCTGAATCCGGACAACGTGGCAGCTCTGTTCTGCCGCCCAGTCTACACCAAGATCCGTGACGACGCCCCCACCCGCTATGCCATGGACAGCCATGTGCGCGACTGCATGGTCGCAGACGGCTGCATCATCGAGGGCGAAGTGGAGGACAGCATTCTGTTCCGCGGCGTCAAGATCAAGAAGGGCGCCAAAGTGAAGCACTGTGTGCTCATGCAGGGCACGGTTGTGGAGTCTGGTGCTGAGATCGAGTACATTGTTACCGACAAAAACGTGAAGATTACTGCGGACAAGAAGCTTTCCGGCACGGACAGCTTCCCGGTCTACGTGGCGAAAGGCCATACGGTTTAAGCCGAACGCGGGCGGCCATCTCCCCGGCCAGCCCTGTTTCGAGCGGGATGGGAGCTTCCCGCTCCTGTCCCGCTTCTTTTTAGGAAAGGAGGACATTTGTATGAATGTCTTGTTTTGTGCCAGCGAAGCGACTCCCTTTGCCAAGTCCGGCGGTCTGGGCGATGTGGCGGGTGCTCTGCCCAAAGCCTTGGTGAAAGACGGCGTGGATTGCCGCGTGGTCCTGCCTTTGTACGGCGATTTGAAATTCCGGGATGAGCTGAACTATGTGACCAACTTCAGCGTTCCGGTGGGCTGGCGCAGCCAGTACTGCGGCCTGTTTACTGCGGTGCGGGATGGCGTGACCTTCTATTTTCTGGACAATGAATATTATTTCAAGCGTAGCGGCCTGTATGGCTTCTACGATGACGGCGAGCGCTTTGCGTTCTTCAGCCGCGCCTGCCTGGAGATGCTGTTCTATACCGATTTTGTGCCCGATGTCATCAATTGCAACGACTGGCAGACGGCTTTGACGTCGGTGTATCTGAACCTGTATTATCGGCATTTGGATAAGTTCAGCCGCATTAAGACGGTGTTTACCATTCACAACATTCAGTATCAGGGCAAGTACGGCCTGGATATTTTGGAGGACACCTGCGGCATTGGAAACCGGGATGCCCACATTCTGGAGTACGATGGCTGTGCCAACTTTATGAAGGGCGCCATTGAGACGGCGGACAAGATCAGCACCGTCAGCCCCACCTATGCACAGGAAATTCTGGACCCATGGTTCAGCCACGGCCTGGATGGCCTGCTGCGTCAGAAGCAGTATAAGCTGTGCGGCATTCTGAACGGCATTGATATGGCCGTGAACGATCCCGCCACGGATCCCGCTCTGGCGGCAAACTACGATGTGAATACCGTGCAGGACGGCAAACCGATCTGCAAAAAGGCCATGCTGGAGCAGTTCGGCATGGATCAGGACGGCAGCCCTGTTATGGGTATGGTGACCCGTTTGGTTGGCCATAAGGGCCTGGATCTGGTGCGCAGCGTGGCCGAAGGGCTTTTGCAGCAGGGGATTCAGTTGGTCATTCTGGGTAGCGGCGAGCATGGCTATGAGGCGTTCTTTAACGACCTGGCCTATCGGCATCCCGGCCGCGTGGGCGTGTACATTGGCTTCAACGCCACGTTGGCCCAGCAGATTTACGCCGGTTCCGATATTTTCCTGATGCCCTCCAAGAGCGAGCCTTGCGGCCTGTCTCAGATGGTGGCCTGTCGTTACGGCGCAGTTCCGGTGGTTCGCGAAACCGGCGGCCTGAAGGATTCCATTCAGGATTCCGGCGATGGCCAGGGCAACGGCTTTACGTTCGCCAATTACAGTGCCCATGATCTGTATCAGGCCTGCTGGCGCGCCAAGGAAGGCTACTGGCAGGAGGGCTGGATGACCCTGGTGAAGCGGGCAATGTCCTGCGACTTTGGCTGGGATGTTTCGGCCAAGAGCTATGCACAGATGTACAAGCAGGTTGTGAACCTATGGTAAGCGCTTAAAGTACACAATGTGCATAGTATGCGTCGCGTATAAAGAATAAGTGATGATAAAGCAGAGAGACAGCTTGAGAAGGCTGCCTCTCTGCTTTTTTGTGGGTTTGAAATGTAGGCGAAGAAAGGTAAGCTCCCATCTCATCAGTCGGCTAACGCCGCCAACTTCCCTTCAAGGGGAAGCCTGACTTTCGGCAGAAAGCAATACCGTTGCAGAAACTCAAAGCCTTCCCCTTGAGGGGAAGGCGCCGAACGGAGTGAGGCGGATGAGGTGGCATCTCATGGCTGTAGCCGGATATGGAGGCTGATTTGTGTTATCCTGCTTGCTTCTTACTTTCGCATATGTGCCCTCTTTTTCCATATATAATGTATAATACTATATAAGAAGGGAGTGTAAGAGGAGAGAAGCACGATTCGGGTTTCGCCATTGAATTGTCACCAGCACTTCTTCCAAAGCGCGAAAAACAAGTATTT
>CAKSWY010000035.1 GCA_934513685.1 uncultured Oscillospiraceae bacterium
TGAAGGGCCGCAAGACCGACAAGGAAAAGTTTGCCGGTGCCGAGGCCACCTACACCATCGAGGCCATGATGAAGGACGGCAAGGCCCTACAGAGCGGCACCAGCCATTACTTCGGCGATAAGTTCAGCAAGGCCTACGATGTGACCTTTGCCGGCCGTGACAACAAGCTGCAGCACCCCTATCAGACTAGCTGGGGCTCTTCCACCCGTCTGATCGGCGCCATCATCATGACCCACGGCGACGACGAGGGCCTGATTCTGCCCCCCGCCATCGCCCCCTTCCAGGTGGTGATCGTTCCCATCGCGGCCCACAAGCCCGGCGTGAGCGAGAAGGCTGAGGAGCTGGCCGCCCGCATCTCCAAGTTTGCCCGCGTGAAGCTGGACAACAGCGACAACAGCCCCGGCTGGAAGTTCAGCCAGTGGGAGATGAAGGGCGTGCCCCTGCGCCTGGAGATCGGCCCCAAGGATATGGAGAAGAACCAGTGCGTGCTGGTGCGCCGCGACACCCGCGAAAAGGTGTTCGTAAGCCTGGACGAGCTGGAGACCGCCATTCCCGCCCAGCTGGACGCTCTGGCCAAGAACATCTACCAGCGCGCGCTGGAAAACCGGGAAGCCCGCACCTTCGCCGCCCACAACTGGGAGGAAGTGAAGGAGCTGGCCGCCGGCACCACCGGCTTCATCAAAGCCATGTGGTGCGGTGACCTGGCCTGCGAGGAGAAGATGAAGGCCGAGGCCGATCTCTCCAGCCGCTGTATGCCCTTTGAGCAGGAGCAGCTGAGCGACGTCTGCCCCTGCTGCGGCAAGCCCGCCAAGAAAATGGTGGTCTGGGGCAAGGCCTATTGATCGCTGTTTGACGCGGTTCTAACCCAATAAATCCGTTCCGGCCTGCCGGAGTCTCCCCTTGCTGGGCGGCTTTGGCGGGCCGGAATTTTTTATGCGGTTCTCCGAGGCGCTGCCCCTGCATACGCTTTTTTGAGGTGATTGCAATGGCAGGGCTTTGGCTGGCGTGCGTTATGTTTTTTCTCGGGTTGGTGCTCACCGTAAAGGGCGGCGATTTGTTTGTGGACGCCGCCTGCTGGATGGCGGCCGCCAGCGGGATGCCGCAGTTTCTCATCGGGGCCACCGTGGTCAGCCTGGCCACCACCCTGCCGGAACTGCTGGTGTCCACCATGGCGGCGGCGCAGGGGCAGGCCGATCTGGCCATCGGCAACGCGATGGGCAGCGTCACTGCCAACACCGGACTAATTCTGGCGCTGGCCATGGTGTTTTTGCCCGGCCGGGTGCGCCGGCGGGACTGCACCGCCAAGGCGCTGCTGCTTCTCGCCGCCATTCTCTGCCTGTGGCTTGCCTGCCGGGACGGGCAGCTCACCGGCCCCGGCTGCCTGCCGCTGGCCGTGCTTCTGGCGCTGGCGGTGGCCGAGAGCATTCACGCCGGGCGCACCAGCCGGGGCGCTGCCGCACAAACGCAGCTGCCCCGGCCCACCCGCCGGGATGCCGCCGGCCACTTGTTCGGGTTCACCCTGGGCCTTTGCGGCATTCTGGCCGGGGCCAGGCTGCTGGTGAACTCCGCTCAGGCGCTGGCGCGGGGCCTTGGCCTGCCCGAAAGCCTCATCGCCGTAACCATCGTGGCCATCGGCACCTCCCTGCCGGAGCTGGTGACCACCCTCACCGCCATTTTTAAAAAGCAGTCCAGCCTTTCGGCTGGGAACATTCTGGGCGCCAACCTCATCGACATTGCCCTCATCCTTCCCGTCTGCCGTCTGGTGAACGGCGGGCCGCTGCCCATGGGGGCCCAGACCCTCACGCTGGATTTTCCCTTCTGCCTCGGCATCAACCTGCTGGCCCTTCTTCCCATGTTATTCACCGGCCGGTTTGCCCGCTGGCAGGGGGCCGCCTGCCTGGCGGCCTACGCGGCGTACACCGCGCTGCTGTGCCGCGGGTTTGCCTGAATTTCCCTTGTCCTTCGGTTTTTCACAAGCCAGTTTGGCGCAGTTTACAAAAAGAAGCCTGAATTCTCGGCGTTCTCACCGAAAATTCAGGCTTTGTTTTTCACAGTGTGTTGAAACCTCGGGTTATTCCTCCACTCCGGCCAGAGCGCGGATGACCGCCCCCGCCAGAATCAGCCCGGCCGTACCGGGCACAAAGCTCACGCTGCCGGGCACCGATTTTTTCGGGCTGCCGGTGCGGCCGGGGCTGGCGGTGGCCGGGGCCTCCACCTTTGCCTTGGCCGGGATCGGCGCTTCCGTAGAGTAGACCACCGGAATGTCCTTCAGGCCCCGGGCACGGCACTCCTTGCGCATCACCCGCGCCAGATGGCAGCCGGTGGTTTTGGAGAGCTTTGTCAGCTGAAGCAGCTCCGGGTGCAGCTTGTTGCCGGTGCCCATGCTGCTGATGACCGGCACCCCCGCCGCCTGCGCCTGCCGGATGATCTCCAGCTTGGCCGTCACCGTGTCAATGGCATCCACAATGTAGTCGTAGTGCACCGGGCCGTCAAAGGGCAGCTCGTGGGCGGTGGCGGGCATATAAAACACCGGGGCCACCGTCACGTTGCAGTCCGGGTTGATGTCCCGAATGCGGGCGGCGGCCACCTGGGCCTTGTTCTGGCCCAGGGTGCTTTGCAGGGCCACCAGCTGGCGGTTCAGGTTGCTCTCGCTCACGGTATCGTCGTCCACCAGGGTCAGATTGCCCACCCCGGCCCGGGCCAGAGCCTCGGCCACATAGCTGCCCACGCCGCCCAGGCCAAACAGCAGCACATGGGCTTTTTTCAGCCGCTCGACCCCGTCCTCGCCCAGAAGCAGGGCCGTGCGTTCCGTCATTCCGTTCATGGTCCGTTACCTCTCAAACTTGGTGGTCAGGCAGGTGCTCCAGCTCTGGCCGGGGGCCAAAATCGCCGCCGCAGGGCGGTCGGCCCACTGCTGGCTTCCGGTCTCGGTGCCGGGCAGGCTGTGCCAGGGTTCAATGCACACAAAGTGGATCTTCTCGCTGTGGGCACTCCAGATCAGCGCATAGGGGTAGCCCTCAATGCGGCAGGTGATGTTCCGCCCGGTGTCCTTTTCCACAATGCCCAGAGTTTTGGCCGTCAGGTTGGCCATGCAGAAGCTGTCGTTGTCAAACAGGCGGTCGGTCAGCTGGATGCGGTCGGTGTTGGCGGCCAGATAGTAGCACTTGCCGTTCACCAGCCCATGGGGCAGACAGTCGATGCACAGGGGGCTTTGCGGGGTATCAAACCGGAACTCATAGTCCTCGGTGGTGTGCTGCTCGTCAAAGGGCACCGCAAAGCCGGGGTGATAGCCAATGCCAAAGGGCATGGGGTCGCTGTCCCGGTTTTCCACCTCCAGCGTGTGGTGCACGGTGCTGCCCTCCAGCCGGAAGGTGGAGCGCAGGGCAAAGCGGAACGGGAACCGCGCTTCCGTCTCCGGCCCATCGGTCAGTTCCAGCGTAATGGAATGGCTGGCCTTGCTGATGAGCCGGTGCTCCAGGTCCCGCGCAAACCCGTGCTGCCCGCCCGCATATTCCCGGCCCTTCCAGAAAAAGCTGCCGCCGGTCAGCTTGCCCGTCCAGGGGAACAGGATGGGGGCGTGCCGGGGCCAGATGGCCGGGTCTGCCTGCCAGAGCATCTCCTGCTCGGCCGCGTTTTTCAGGCTGACTGCCTCCGCTCCATGGGTCGAAACCGTGAGGGTCAGCGTTCCATTGGAAATGGTGTATTCCATCGTATCCTCCCGTTCGCCGCCGGCCTGCATCTTCTGCCCTGGCCCGGCCGGCGATAAATTCCATCAGTTGTCTATAAATTCAATAGGTTGTACTATTTTACAGGATACCACATCCGGACGGGATGGGCAAGCCCGCACGCCGGGGCCGGGCCGCAGAAACCGAAAAAAGCGGCAGGACACTGCCCTTCCGGTTCACACCGGAAAGCGGTCCCGCCGTCTTTTTCGGCCCAATGGGGTTATGCACCGGGCCGTGTTTTCTTCGTGAAGGATGGGATGGTACGAAAAATGCAGGGAAACTCAGGCCTTGGCCAGCGCCTCGCCCAGCGCCTTGCACTGTGCCAGAGCGTCGTCATCGGGGGCCTCATGCACGGCCAGAGGCTCGCCGCACAGGGCAGCGCCGTCGCCCTCGGTGCGCTCCGCCCAGTCGCGCAGCCACTGGCCATCGCCCCAGCCGTAAGAGCCGAACAGCGCCACCTGATGGCCGGACAGACGGCCCTCCAGATCGCTGAACCAGGGCTCGAACTCAGACTCCTCCAGCACCTCGGCGCCCATGGCGGGGCAGCCCAGGGCCAGCTTGCTGTACTCGGCGGCAGTGCCTGCGTCGATGGCGTCCACGGTGAAGGTCTCCACCTCGGCGCCGGCGGCCTGTGCGCCCTCGGCCACAGCCTGGGCCATCTGCTCGGTGTTGCCGGTGCCGGACCAATAAATCACTGCGATCTTGCTCATTGTTGTTCTTCCTCCTGAATATGGTGTTTTTTGTATCTCACGCCGCGCAGAGCAGCTGTGAAATCGTTGTTCCCTGCGCAATGGCCCGGCACAGCCGGTCACGGCAGGCGTCATACCGGGCAAAGCACGCCCGGGCAGCCTCCACATTGTGGTAGACCTTCCAATAGCCGCACAGCTTGCAGCCCGCCCCGCCGGTGGCCACAAAGGCACGCACATCCTCGGGCGGGTACCCCAGAAACAGGCCGATCTCGTGGGGGAAGCCCCCGCCCTCGGCAAAGCGGGCCTGCAGGCGGTTCAGCTTGGCCCGCAGGTTTTCGCCCATGGGGTACCCCAGCTGTTCCAGTATGGCCGCCGCCTGAGGGGCCGCCAGCTCCCGTTCCAGCATGGCCGGCCGGTAAACCAGCAGCAGCAGACGGCGGCGGCAGGCGCACAGCAGCGTGAACACCAACCCCTTCGGCCCCAGCTGGCGGTTGTATTCCCGCAGCTGCAGGCCAATGCGAGTGCACTCTTCCCGGGGCAGCGACACCAGGCTGGCGGATTTTTCCCCCAGCAGGGTGGCGGCGCAGTAATGGGCCAGATAGTGCTCCAGGGTGGGGTTGTCCATGGATTCCTCCTTCGCTCGCGTTGACGGGGCCGCCGGGCCGCCGGAATTGCGGTTTGTGCGGGACCATGGCCTTTGTTCGGTCTGGTTCAGCGCAGTTTAGTTAGCTTCAGCTAACCTTATGGGTTAAAAGAAGGTGCGTCCGGTGTTTGTGCAGTTTGGGGCTGCACCTGCCGCAGGCACCAGGGGGTAACGTTCGGGGAACGCTGTGTTGACCCGTTTTGGTTAGCATTTGCTAACCTCGACGCTGAAAGGATATCATATTTCCGGGCCGCTGTCAAGCCGTTTGCGAAAAAGTTTCCGGGGGCTTTTGTGGGAGAGCATATCGGCAGTGTTTGCGGCTGAACTGCTGTATCTGTGGTTTTGCAGAACCGGAGAATCGCTTTGGGGCCAGCGGGGATGAACGATAAAACCGTTGACAAGTAGTTGAAGCCGCCTTATAATTTAGAAAAAGTTGAATTATCGGGAAAAGCATTTGACTTTATCTTTTCAGTACATCGAATTGAATGGAGGGAACTATTTTGAAAGATTGCCCTACTCCGTCAAACGATCCACCCGAGGTTATCGAAGAACGCATCCGTAAAGCGATTGAAGAGAGCGACAAGCTGACCGATTGGCCAGATGTAGACAATTACGTTGATGACGATTAACCACGATGCACGCGCACCGTGGTTTTTTTGTGCCCATTCTCAGAAAAAGCCCTGCCATGGGCATCGGCTTCCATAGCCATCGCGGCAAACCACCGCCTCCAAATCATCCCCAGCTGCGGTTCTTATGCGCCCAGCGGCCCGGCTTCTCTTACGCCCGCTCCACCGTCACCATCTGCTCCATCCGCCGGGCCAGCTCGGCGCTGCGCTGCTTCAGCCAGCCCTCGTCCTTCTCCGGCATCTGCTGGCTCAGGGTCTGCTGCACAAAGGCCTCACACAGCAACGCCCGAAGCGTTCCCTCAAACAGGTCCAGCTCCTTGGCCAGAAAGCGCTGCTCGGCCCGCTGGTCGCCGGTGTCGTCCGCTTCCATCTGCAGGATCATGCGGGCGGTTTTGTAGCTGGTGGCCAGCGAGGTGGGAAAGTCGTAAATGGTCAGCGTTTCCCCCTCCATTCGGTAGAAAAATTCCAGCGGGCGGTAGGCCGCCCCGGTGATGCGCCCCTGGCGCAGCCCCTCGGCGGCCGGGACCGTCTGCTTCTGCAGCGACTGGGGCAGCACAACGTGCAGGGCGGCCCGTTCGCCGTCCCAGCGGTCCGTGCCTTCCAGCGTGACCGTTTCGTCCAGCCCGTTCAGCAGCCGCACCACAAAATTGCTGGCGTAGCCGCAGGCCGTGTTGGCCGCCGCACCCACCACCACCGGGCTGTAACAGGCCTTGTTCTGCTCAATGTACGCCTGAATCTGCCCGCAGGCATCCGGCACCCCGGCAATGTAGCGGGCGGTGTTGGCCGCCGCCTGCTGCACGCTGGCCGCATCGGCCGCGCAATAGCAGACCTGTTTGACCGCCAGGCCGTTGTTGGGGCCCATCAGATCCTCCGGCAGGCGCACCTGCCCGTCCGTCACCAGAATCACCCGCGGAAGCCCCAGCGCCATGACGCAGAGGCCGATCTCAAACAGCACATTGTCCCGCATGGTGGGCACCATCTCTCGGATTTCGCCCCGCTGCACCATCGTGCGGTCGTGCCCTTCGCAGATCAGCACGGCAAAGTCAAAGGTTGGAATTTTCTTCACCAGCATGGGCAAAAGTGAGATGTTCCGGCTGTCCTTTGCATCGCGGAACAGCTCCCGCCAGTAGCTGCACGAATAGCCCATCCCCTCCAGTGCATCCCGGATGGCCAGAGAAATGCCCTCCCGCTCCGAAACGCCGGAGGAAAACAGTACAATGTTCTGGCTGCGCATAGGTCTCTCCCTTTCCTTAAACCCATTTTCAGGCCCATTTGCACCGTCCTGAACGCCGCCGGTGCCGCAAGGCACCCACAGCCCGCCGGGCGGCCGCTTTTATCTTTTTAATGATAAAATTCAGCTTTGGTTTATTATAGCGCCCCGCCCCGGCTTCCGTCAAAGCCCGGGCACGCAGAACAGCGCGGGGAAACGGCCTGCCAATCGGCCTCTTCCCCGCGCTGTGTGCATTTTTATTGTGAAATATCGTTTGCCCGGCCGAGATTTGGCAAAATCCGTGTTTCAGGCTGCCGGGCGCTCAGCCCTTCAGGCAGAGATAACTCTCGTCGCTCACCGCGTGTTTCATGCGGCAGGCGTCCTGCCGGGCCTGTTCCGGCGCAACCCCGGCCTTCTGCAGCATCTGCTCAAAGAACAGCTGCTTTTCGTGGTTCGCCATGGCGGCCGCCTTGCCGGTTTCGGTCAGGCGCAGCACCCGGCCCTCCATGACCAGAAAGCCGCTCTCACACAGGCTGCCCACCGCCCGGCAGACGCTGGCCCGGGTCACACCCATGGCGCGGGCCAGATCCACCGAGTGAACTGTCTCCATACTGCCCTCCAGCAGCAGCATGGCCTCCAGATAATCCCGGCCGGCACAGCTCAGCTCCTCCATCCGTTCACGCTCCTTCGTCTTGAAACAGCCCGAGGGCCGCTGTAATTGGTTTTACAGCGGCCCTCGGCCCTACGGCGTTCGCCGTCTGTCATTTCTTTTCTTCCGGATGGCACATGCCTGCGCAGGCACAGCCGCCGCAGCTGTCGCCGCAGGAGCAGCCACCCTTTCCGTTCTTATGGTTCCGGATGGAGGTACCCACAATGGCCACAAACACACCCAGAACGATCAGCCCAATCACGATGGTAGGAAGATTCATAGCGTACTCCTTTCAGAAGCTTTTTAAATTTCTGCGCCGGCCCTTAAGGCGCAGACGCAGAGGGGAAATTCCGGCAATCAACGGTTGCCCACGGCGTCCACCGCGCTGATGGACAGGTGGTCGTTGTTGTACTTGTTCTTGCGGAACATCATATAGAGCAGGAACACCAGAGCGATGACGGCAGCCACAGTGCCCAGACCGACGCTCACTTCGCCGGTGATCAGGCCGCCCAGCTGGTAAACGATCAGGGCGATCAGGTAAGCAAAGCCGCACATATAGCCGATGGCAATGGCGGTCCACTTGCCGTTGTTCATCTCGCGCTTGATGGCGCCCATGGCCGCGAAGCAGGGAGCGCACAGCAGGTTGAAGATCATGAAGGCATAGGCCGAAATCGGGGTGTAATCGGCTGCAACCAGGTTCCAGATCTCATCGCCGTTGTCGGACAGTTCACCTGCGTACTGGTACAGCACACCGAAGGTAGCAACCACGTTCTCCTTGGCGATCAGGCCGGTGACGGTGGCCACGGTGGCCTTCCAGTTGCCGAAGCCCAGAGGTGCGAAGATCACGCAGATGGCCTGGCCAATGGCCGCCAGGATGGAGTCGTTGTTGTCCTCGACCATCTGGAGCGCGCCATCCACAAAGCCGAAGCCCTGCAGGAACCACAGCACGATGGTGGAGGCCACGATCACGGTGCCGGCGCGCTTGATGAAGGACCAGCCGCGCTCCCAGGTGGCGCGCAGCACGTTGTTGGCGCTGGGAATGTGGTAGGTAGGCAGCTCCATAACGAAGGGAGCAGGGTCACCGGAGAACAGCTTGGTCTTTTTCAGCATGACGCCGGAGATGATGATGGCGGCCACGCCGATGAAGTAAGCAGACACAGCCACCAGGCCGCTGCCGCCGAACACAGCACCGGCGATCAGGCCGATGATGGGCATCTTGGCGCCGCAGGGGATAAAGCAGGTGGTCATGATGGTCATGCGGCGGTCACGCTCGTTCTCGATGGTACGAGAAGCCATAACACCGGGCACGCCGCAGCCGGAGCCGATCAGCATGGGAATGAAGCTCTTGCCGGACAGGCCGAACTTGCGGAAGATACGGTCCATGATGAAGGCAACGCGGGCCATGTAACCCACATCCTCCAGGATGGACAGCATGAAGAACAGAACCAGCATCTGGGGAACGAAGCCCAGAACCGCGCCGACACCGGCGAAGATACCGTCTGCCACCAGACCGGTCAGCCAGTCGGCGCAGCCCAGACCCTCCAGAATGGAGCGGGAGCCTTCCACCAGCCACTCGCTGCCCAGAACGTCGTTGGTCCAGTCGGTCAGGAAGGAGCCAAAGGGGCCCATGGCGATCCAGTACACGGCCCACATGATCACCGCAAAGATGGGCAGGGCCAGCACGCGGTTGGTGACGATCTGGTCGATCTTATCGGAGGTGGTCAGGCTGTGCTTGGCCGCCTTCTTCACCACGCAGCGCTCCACCACCTTGTTGATGTAGGCGTAACGCTGGTTGGTGATGATGCTCTCGGCATCGTCGTCCATCTCGTTCTCACAGTCCTTGATGTGAGCTTCCAGGTGCTTGGTCAGCTCGCTGTCCAGCTTCAGCTCGGCGATGACCTTCTCGTCGCGCTCGAACAGCTTGATGGCGTACCAGCGCAGGTACTGCTCATCCACCTTGCCCTGAATGGACTCTTCGATGTGAGCAATGGCATGCTCCACGCTGCCGGTAAACACATGAGGCAGCTCGCCCACCTTGTGAGCCTGGGCAGCGGCGGCGGCCTTCTCGGCTGCTTCCACGCCGCCCTCGCCCTTCAGGGCGCTGATCTCCATCACCTGGCAGCCCAGCTCGGCAGCCAGCTTCTTCACGTCGATCTTGTCGCCGTTCTTGCGGACCAGGTCCATCATGTTCACGGCCATCACAACGGGCAGGCCCAGCTCCAGCAGCTGGGTGGTCAGGTACAGGTTGCGCTCGATGTTGGTGCCGTCCACAATGTTCAGGATGGCGTCGGGCTTCTCCTTCACCAGATAGCCGCGGGCCACAACCTCTTCCAGGGTGTAGGGGCTCAGGCTGTAAATGCCGGGCAGGTCCTGAATGACCACGTCCTTGTGGCCCTTCAGCTTGCCTTCCTTCTTTTCAACGGTAACGCCGGGCCAGTTGCCAACGTACTGGTTGGAACCGGTCAGATCATTGAACAAGGTGGTCTTGCCGCAGTTCGGGTTGCCGGCAAGAGCAATGGTAATGCTCATTCGTTTCACTCCTCCGTACTCAATGCGCCCAGGCGGGCCATGCGGCCCGCGCTGTTTGTTAGTCTCAGGTAACAAAAATTAGTTACCGCTAACCATTCCGCAAAAAGAAAAGACGTTTTTTCAAAGCACGTCCCTGCTTTTTACTCAACCTCGATCATCTCTGCGTCGGCCTTGCGCACGCTCAGCTCATAGCCGCGCACGTTCAGCTCCATGGGGTCACCCAGGGGGGCAACCTTGCGCACATGCAGCTCCACGCCCTTGGTGATGCCCATGTCCATGATGCGCCGCTTCACAGGGCCTTCGCCGTGCAGCCGCTTGACCACCGCGTTTTCGCCCACCTTCACGTCTTTCAGGGTCTTCATGCTTCATTCCTCCTTAAATCATCACCCGGTTTGCCATGGTTTTATCCAGGGCGATCCGGCTGTCCTTCACCTGAAGGATCAGATCGCCCGAGATTTCACTTACCACGGTGACCGGACTGTCCACCACAAACCCAAGCTCTGCCAGGTGCTGGCGCACCTCGTCCTTCCCGGTGATTTTACGAATCACGACCGTCTCGCCGGGCTTCGCCATCGTCAACGGCATCAAGAGGCATCCTCCTCCCAACAAAGTGCGATGAAACGGCACTTTGCCACATCTCTTTGCAATTCTGACAATTTTTTGCGCAGCGGTTAGAACCAGCTAACCTCTGGAACAAGTAAGAGTTTACCCCGGCTAACTAATTTTGTCAACCCCCTTTCCGCAAATTTGGGCCGGTTGGATAAAAAAAGTTAGCAAGTGCAAACCATATGGGCAAATCCGCCCAAAATTCCGCCCCGCGCACAAAAAGGCCCAGCCCCGCAGCGGTGCAGGGTTGGGCCTTTTGTCCATATGCGTTTCATTTCGCGGGCAGTACAGAATCCACGCCCGTTTTCTCCTTATCTCCTCACAGGAAGAACTCCGCCTGGGTGGGCCGGATGAAGTTCTGCTCCAGCATGGCCACGTGGGAGAGGAACGCCGCGTCGTCAAAGTACTTTGCGCCGGTGGGGCACTTCTTCACGCAGGCCTGGCACTTGATGCAGATGCCGTTCACCTGGCTCGGGTCCTCGGCCGAAACCGAGCCCATGGGGCACACGGCGGCGCACACGCCGCACCCATTGCACTTGGCCGGGTCGGTCTTGGGTTTGGCCTTCAGGAACACCGCGGGCTTGCCGTCGGTGCCCTTAGGGGTGTAGTAAGGGGCCGGGAACTCGCCCCGCACCTCCACCGGCTGGGCCGGGGCCTCGGTGAGGGCCGCCACCTTTTCGGCCACCTGACGGCCAAAGGCCGCCAGCCCGGCCAGGTCGTCCCCGTTGGGGCGGCCGGGGGCCAGCTTGGCCGAGAACACGTGCTCGGTGGGCACGCCCGCGCCCGCCACCACGTGGAAGCCGTGGCCTTCCAGCTCCACCTGCAGCTCCTTCAGGCCGTTGTCAAAATTCCGGTTGCCGAAGGTCACCACCGGCACCGCCAGCGCGCCGCCGCCCACCAGCTTTTCCTGCACATAGGGCAGCATCTTGTTGGGCACCCGCCCGGCATACACCGGCGTGGCCGCCACAACCAGATCCCCCGGGCCAAAGGTCTGCACCGCCTGCCGAGCCGCAGGCAGCGTGAAGTCCACCTCGCACAGCGCGGCGTTCAGCCCCTGGGCAAGGGCCTCGCCGATGGCACGGGCAACCGTCTGGGTGTTGCCGGTGGCGCTGTAATACACCAGATGTACCGTCTTGATCTCCATGTTTCGTTTCCTCCATTCGGCGCGTCCGCGCACGCGCTGCCGTCGTTTTCAACTTAGCTACCCGTTGAATAGGTTAAGTTGCTTAACTTGTTGAGTTGATTGTATCCCCTTTCGGTGAATTTGTCAACCGCCGCCGGGTGTGGTATGCTATTGTTAAGCAACTTACCACCTTCCGCACTGCTTTGCACAGGGCGCCCCGCCCGGAAAGGACCCCCATGGAACAGCTCTCCATCGCCGAAAAAGCGGACATTCTGCATCAGACGGCCCAGCTCTACCTGTCCTCCAGTCTGCCCACGGATTACGGCACCGGCCAGCTTTACACCGCCACCGAGGTGCATGCCCTGAAGTACATCATTGAGCACGACGGCAAAACCGCCGCCGAACTTTCGCTGGATTGGGGCATCTCCCGGGCGGCGGTGTCCCAGCTGATGAAAAAGCTAGAGGCCAAGGGGCTGGTGCAGCGCCGCCCCTACCCCGGCAGCCGGCGGAAGATGCTGTACCTTCCCACCGAGGCGGGCCTTGCCCTGAACCGCTGCCACACCCAGTACGACACACAGGTGTTCGGCGAAACGCTGGCCCTGCTGGAAGCACGCTGTCCGCAGGCGGACATTGAGTGCTGCTTCCGCGTGCTGGAACAGTACATTCAGGCGCGCCGCCAGAAGCACTACAACTCCCGGCCCGAGTAATCCGGGCCTGCCCGTGCAGCCCGGCCTCTTCCGCGGCGTGTATTCACCAAGCCCAATGCCGGGGCCAGTGCTCGGCCGCAGCGTAGTCCACGCCAAATACCCAGTGGCGGCACACAGCCGCAGCTTTTTTCAAACGCGGAAAAGCTCCACAACACCAACCCATTCCCCGCTTAAACACAAAAAACGTGCGGTACCGCCCGGCCGAAGGTCTCCCCTCGCCTTGCGATACCGCACGTTTTTTCTTGTCTTATCGCCGCATCTGCCGCTTTACCCCGCCATCTTCACACAGCGCACCGTTACGCGGGCCTGGCCGCTGTATGTGCAGGTGAACAGGGTCAAATCCCAATCGCCGCCGGTCATTTTCTCCACGGCGGTGGGGGCCAGCGTCTCCACCTGCATGACGGTATACCGGTGTGCAGTGCCGCTCACGTCCGTGAACTCCACCGCGTCCCCCGCCGTCAGCAGGTTCAGCCGGGCAAAATGCTGCTCGTAGTTGTGGGCCGCGATCACCAGCCCCGCCTCCGGCGTACCGGCGTAGCGGCAGGGTGATGTTTTCAGCGCCGGGTAGCTCCACTCCGCCTGCACCGGAAGCTCCAGTTCCAGCGAGGGGATGCTCAGCCAGCCCAGCCACTCGGCCCCGTCCAGCGTCAGGGTGTCTGCACCCCGTTCGGCGGGCTCGGCGGCCTTCAGCTCTTCCAGCATACGGGCCGCCTCTTTTATCCGCACTGCTTTGGGCAGGCTGCTGCCTTTTTGCGAAAAAGTTTGCGTGTTCTTTTCAAAGTGCTTGTTCCGGGCCGCCAAAGAGGCTAAAATGGAAAGGCAGCCATGTGTTAAGGAGGAAGCAATATGCAAAAACGCCTGAAGTTCGGGGCCATCGCCGAAGAAATCGCCATTCTAACCGGCGCGCTGGCCATCATCGCAGCGGCGGTGTACTTTTTTCTGGTTCCCAGCCAAACTTCCATCAGCAGCATTTCCGGCCTTGCCATTGTGCTGGCCAACTTTGTGCCGCTTCCGCTCTCGGCCATTACCATGATTCTGAACGTGGTGCTGCTGATCATCGGCTTTTTCACCTGTGGGCGGGAATTCGGTGCAAAAACCGTCTACACCAGCCTGCTGCTGCCGGTGTTTCTGGCCGTGCTGGAGCGGCTGTTCCCGAACTGTGGCTCTCTGACGGGAAGCCAGGAGCTGGACGTGCTGTGCTACATTCTGGTGGTCAGCATCGGGCTGAGCATTCTGTTCAACCGCAACGCCTCCTCCGGCGGGCTGGACATTGTGGCCAAAATCATGAACAAGTACCTGCACATGGAGCTTGGCAAGGCCATGTCGCTTTCCGGTATGTGCGTGGCCCTCTCGGCCGCGCTGGTGTACGACAAGAAGTCCGTGGTTTTGAGCGTGCTGGGAACCTATTTCAACGGCATTGTGCTGGACCACTTTATTTTTGACCACAACCTCAAGCGCCGCGTGTGCATCATCACCGAAAAAGAAGAGGAACTGCGGCAGTTCATCCTGAACGACCTGCACAGCGGCGCCACCATTTATGAATCGTATGGCGCGTACAACCTGCAAAAGCGCCGCGAAATCATCACCATTGTGGACAAGAACGAATACCAAAAGCTGATGGCCTACATAAGCCGGGAAGACCCGCACGCCTTCATCACGGTTTACACCGTGTCAGACATTCGGTACCAGCCGAAAATGTGATGCAGCGTAAAACAGCAGCTCCTCGTTGGTTGAGGAGCTGCTGTTTTTGTTGGCGCGTGTTTTTTGGGGGAAGGCTTTTTGCGATGACAGCCAGTAGCCGCACACTCTAGAAGCTGTTATAATAAGGTATACGATGCAGCTTTCACCGATAAGCGAGGCGACACAGATGTATTTTCAATACGGAGCAGCCGAGATCGACTATCTGAGCCAAAAGGACAAGCGGCTGGGCGAGGCCATCCAGAAGATCGGCCCGATTCAGCGCGAGGTGGACACCGACCTGTTTTCGGCCGTGGTGCATCACATCATCGGTCAGCAAATTTCCACCAAAGCGCAGGCCACCATCTGGCAGCGTATGCAAGAAGCCCTCGGCACGGTGGATGCTGCGCACATTCTCGCGGCTGGCGTGCCGCCGCTGCAAAAGCTGGGCATGACCTTCCGCAAAGCCGAGTACATCACCGACTTTGCACAAAAGGTGCAGAACGGCGAATTCGATCTGGAGCACATCGGGCAAAAGCCGGACGCCGAGGTCATTCAGGAGCTGAGCCAGCTGAAGGGCATCGGCGTCTGGACGGCGGAAATGATCCTGTTGTTCTGCCTGCAGCGGCCCAATGTGTTCAGCTACGACGACCTCGCCGTTCAGCGCGGCCTGCGGATGCTGTACCACCACCGCCGGATCGACCGCAAGCTTTTTGAAAAATACCGCAGACGTTTCAGCCCCTATTGCAGCGTGGCCAGCCTGTATCTGTGGGCTATTGCGGGCGGCGCTTTGCCGGAAATGCGGGACTACGCGCCGAAGAAATCAACCAAATAATGCTTGTTTTCGTTTTTGTTTCGCTCCGATACGGGCAGTTGTTGCACCTCCCATCGGGCTTTCATTCAATTCGAGGTAACCGCCATGATGTACACCATGCACTACAATTCCCCGCTGGGCGGCATTCTGCTTGCCGCAGACGAAACCGGCCTGACCGGGCTGTGGTTCGACGGCGAAAAGTACTTTGCCGATACGCTCGCCCCGGAATACCAGGAGCAGGAGACGCCCATTCTGCTTGAGACCCAGCGCTGGCTGGACTGTTACTTTCGCGGGCAAAATCCGGACTTCACGCCGCCGCTTCACCCCATCGGTTCCCCGTTCCGGCAGGAGGTATGGGCGCTGCTGCGTCAAATTCCCTATGGGCAAACCGCCACCTACGGCGCGCTGGCCCGGCAGCTGGCGAAGCAGCGCAGCCTCCATCATATGTCGGCGCAGGCGGTGGGCGGTGCCGTTGGGCACAATGCGATTTCCATCATCATCCCCTGCCACCGGGTTGTTGGCTCAAACGGCAGCCTGACCGGGTACGCCGGCGGCATCGACAAAAAAGTAAAGCTGCTGACCCTGGAAAAAGTCTGCATGGATGCGCTTTTTATTCCCGCAAAGGGGACCGCACTGTAAGATCAGATGGGTATAAAGCAATAAATCCGGCCGATTGTTAATCGGTCGGATTTTTACATTTGCGGGTTAACTTGCCAACGGCGAAAGGCTTGTTAAAACCGTTCTTTATAATAGCTTCTGCCTGTGCCTTGCAAGCGTGCACCTGCCGAAACTATGCTAGAGAGAACGTTTTTTCATCCCAAAATAACAGGTCCGGTGGCCGTGCGGCAGCCACCGGACCCATGTTAAGGGAAGTATATCGTCCCACCGGGCGAGTGGTGGAACTTCGATTACTATTCTAACGGTACGAGAATGCAAATTTTGTCGTTTTATGGGGGAAGGATTAAAAAGATGAACCTCCGAAGGCAACTACCATTCTTCTGCTTATTTCACCCACCACCCGGCTCTATTCTCAGTCGCTCTGCCGCCATTTGGCTTGTATTGGAAATCGAATCCAGCCTTCTTCGCCTCAATTACCAGCGAATCGAGTTCGTGACCTCCGATGATCCAAAGTGCACCACCGCTGACGCGCTTGTCTACATAGCGCACATGATGTTGCTTCAACAGCTTCAGAATATTATCCAGCGGCGCTTCAAAGCCCGGAAGTACCTGTTGTTCTGGTTCACTGAGAAATTCAGGTTTTCCATTAGGGGCATCTTTTCTCTTAGTATGGGCACTGCTCTTATTTGTGTTGTTTTTTGTATTCAAGGCAGGTTTCTGCTTTTTATCGGCAGGAGCAGAAGGCCGCGCTTTTTCGCCGACCAGCGACTTGGTCGCATCGGAAACCACATTTCTCTGAACCAGGCTTTTAGGATCGAGTGCAGCATAAATCGTGCTTGTCACATCAATGAAATCATCACTGCGGCCTTCCTCCATAATTTGCGCAGCGCGAAGTTTAACGCAGCGCAGCAGTTCAGAAGTGCGAGCCGTATCGTTCTCCATTTCCACTGCAGTTTCCGGCTCTATGCCGAAGGCCGAAAGTTCATCGATCACACGGTTTATCGTTTTTTCCGGTGCACGATAGTATTCGCTGCCGCGAATCCGGATGAATCTCCATCCCAGACGCTCCAGTATGGTCTGGCGCTCCATGTCTGCACGGATTTTTTCTTCACCGCTGTGCCAACGTTCGCCGTCGCACTCAATCGCTACCGTCTTTTTGCCGCACAAAGCCACCATATCCAACCGATAAGCACCGACTTCCCACTGCTGGACAAGGTGATACCCGCGGTCAGAAAGTTTTTTTGCAACGTCAGACTCGAACGGGGATTCTGCATGCGCGTCAATTTCCGCGTGCCTTATTTCAGACGCGTGAGGATTGGCCGCATAATCAATCAGCTGCTTGCGCAGGTCACCTGGCTTCAGGTCATTGGCTGCATCAAGCGAGTGCACAACCCAAAGCTGATCTCTTGCACGGCTTGCGGCAACATTGTAACGCTTTCGCATAGCATCATCTACGCCAAAGCCCATCATGCGCAGCGGACCTTTGCTGGCGTTGCTGTCAACCAGACTAAGAAAGACAACATCACGCTCATCGCCTTGGAAATTGGCAGAGTTTCCACAAAGGACTTTTCGTGCGATGATTTCTTTCGCATCAATTTTCTGCTCTATTTCCCGCTGAATAACCTTGACCTGCTCATCGCCAAGCAGAGAGATGACACCAAATGTTTTCCCCTGATATTCTTCCTGCTCCATACAGGCTTTCATCAACGCAACGATGGTTTTGGCTTCTTTCTCATTGGTTTGGGCTCTTTCGGAACGAATGCCGTCTGTCACACGATAGTTGACAACCGCCGGGAGGAGTGTGCTGCTGCTGGCGTCCCGTAAGGGTTTGATTTTATTATCATAGGACAGCATATTGCTGAAACCGATAATGTCCGGCACACAGCGGAAATGCTCCCGCAGCATCAAGGGCTGGAACGTGGTTGCAGCAATCTCGTAAATCGAGGTTTTTGCGTTGTATAGGTGTGCGTTCGGAATTTTATCTCGCAGATACATCTGCTCCAATGCACTCATTTTTTGGGCCTCTGTACCAACTGCCATTGGGCTGACCTGTTTATCGTCACCAACAATAATCAGTTTCTTGCCCATATACAAAATGGCGAGCGAAGAAACATCCGACTGGCTTGCCTCATCAATAATGACGACGTCAAATTTGTTTTCCTTCGGGTTCAAATTCTCCAATGCCTTGTTGATCGGCATAATCCAGCAGGGCACTGCGTTCTGGCATTTTGACATCAACTCCCGCGCTTTTGCTTTCAACGCCGGAGCCGTTTTGCCTGTGCCCTTTCCAGTTCGCCTGACCGTTAATTTCCAGCCCTGCAAAGCCTGCTTCATATCAATATCGGCTTCGGTTCTGAGCAAAAGATGATACCATCCACACTTTTCCGCATATTCTGCCGTGATGGCTCGATAGTCCTTGCTTAATCTCAGGCTATCAGCTTGAAGCTGTTCAAATGGCTTTTTTACAATGCCATCAATGATGCCGGAAAGCTGCTTCCACTTCCATGCATCTTCAATGGTATCGGGGACGATTTTCTCACCGTGAATACCCTTGCGGTTCTGAATGGCATCAGCCCACTGCGGCGCAACAGATTTGAGCGAAACTAGCATGTCATCTCTGCTGCGTAGCAACGCGTATTTTTCGTACATTTTCTCTAAGGCAGAGAACGCAGCGGCATAACTTTGAACATTGCCTTTGCGCAGCGCATTGGAAAGCGCTGCGCAGAGGTTACTGGTACTGCGTTTTCCGGAAAGAAGAATTCGTTCATTTTGCTAGCAGACTTCCTCTTTCTCTCCTACCTCGAGAATCAGACGGCAGATCTCGCAAAGGTTCGGAATCGTTTGCTGAATGGCATCAAGGATTTTGGAAGTGGCCGTCAAATCGGAATCCAAGGCGGTTGTTCCGAAGATTTGAGCAGAAGGAAGCCCGGCACCCTGCAGCAATTCTATCAGCTTGGCATAGTCGTTCTGATACCAATTCAAGTAGGTCTGAATAGTCGGAATCCAATTGCGCGCGATTCGCTCGGGAGATTCTCCCTCTAAATCAAAGAAAGCTGGGACGCCACGTCCTGCCAATAACTGATTCCAATATACAGCACATTTTTCCCGCATTTCCGAAAATTCGATTGCATGCAGAATCAAATCGCAATCTGCGGCAGACTGTGCCAATTGACCGTTAATTTTTACACTTTCGTGGGCGGCAATATATTGTTTGTGGAACATTCTGGTCAGTGCCGGGATTTTTCCACCCGGATTGATGACCTCCTTCAACGCCGCAAACAGTGGCTTTAGTTCACTAACTTTTTCCGTCTGAACAAATGCAATTTCTTTTCCAAACTGTTCTTCAACCAGAGTTTCTGCGTAAGCACACGTCTCGTTGATTTGTTCAATTAACAATTCCCAGCGCCGAAGATAGGGGCCACCGTTTTTACCGTCCACCGCGGCGGATTTCATCCATTCATCGATGGACGTAAAATTTGGGATACACGCCGAAAGCGCCTGCAATGCATCCTTACTCGGATAAGGAATCTTTGCGTTTCCATTAAGTCCCTCGATTTCAATCAATCGCTCCGTGGAGTGATTGTGAACTTTCCACTTTTGAATCTGCTCAATTTCCTTTACTCTGGCTTGTGCGGATTGCAATTCTCTCTGCAGGCGCTCAAATTCTGGAGGTGAGAGGAGTTCAATTGGATTGGGCAAGTCAGTAAGGAGTTCTTTTTCATCGCTTTCTGATACACTTCCATTGCTGCGGTAAAGCTGTGTCAGCTGCTCAAACGTAAGCGGCAGCGCTGAGTGAAGCCGCACGTTACCCGGAATGTAGGATAGATCCTTTTCGTGTTCCGTTACAAACGCAGCGGCCTTGGAGGGAGAAAACTCCTCCCCATTGTATACAATGCAGTTGCATTCCTGATTCAACAAGGCAAAAATATTGCGGCGAACCTCGGAAAGCTGCTGAATCACCTGTTTGCGCTCTCTAGCAAGACGTTCCATTTCCCGGCACATTTCGTACGAGGTGGTTTTTGACATTATGTCGGTAATGCCGTCCACCGAGCGTTCCATATCGCGGCTTGAATCTTCCAAAACTGATACGCAAAGATTCTGCAAACCGGGTGCAACTTTTTCTTTCAGAACATTAAGGGCCTTCTTTGTGTGGCTTGTTACAAGAATACTTTTGCCCTGCGCGAGAAAGTGCCCTACCAGATTGGCAATGGTATGCGTTTTACCGGTACCCGGAGGTCCTTGCACCAAAACCGCATTGTATCTCTCGATGCGGTGCGCTATTTCAAGCTGTTCTTTGTTCGCCTCTTTAGAAAGCAGTACATCAACGCTCTCTCCGCCAACAGCAGCCAACTGCTCCTCTACAGATTCCTCACCGCAATCCTCTGGTAAATCAATTTTGCCGCCGCTGACGATATCTACGATAGGGGCAGGAACAAAAGCGGTTTGCTGTATATTTTCAATGATTTTCTCGATTGCTTTCGGGGTTCCGTCCAGCCGGTTCCGGACGATATAACAAGGCGAAAGATACAGCAGGAAGCGATTCTGTCGATCCCATCCTTCCGGAATTCCGTTTTCCGAGAAAATGCTGTCGGAAGAAAGCTGCCGAACCAGTGCTTTCAGAAAAGCAGGTGTATCGATCCGATCCAGCGGGTGATAATCATTGGCAAGCAGGTCATCGTTCAGCGCACTGATTGGATTAATGCCATCCATTTTCTGAAGCAGCGCAGAGTACAATTCAGAGGACGCGTCTGTATCGTGAATGGAAATGACATTTTCCTGTTCGTCATAAGTCAACTTCACTCTGCGCGTCAGTACTGGGTGCGCAATTTTGCCGTCCTTCGAATCACACAGCATACCGTTTGCAACAATCAGCTCTTCGGTCTCAGCCTCTCTCTGCAATTCAAAATAAAGCTGGTACAGGTCTTTAAACAGCCTGTATGGTTCTTCAATCAACTTTTGACGCGCGGCCCATTCCGAGCGAAGCGAGCGCCAACTGTAATAGGCTTCGACCCGCTCCTTAGAATCCTCAAATCGTTCGATATAAGCAATTTCAGTGGAAGATTCTGTGGTTTCAGAAGCATCTGCTGCAAATGTTTTCTCAATCGTAATACTGGCTTCCATGTGGTAATCATCCCATCCTGGACGCAGCCAATCCGAAAACAGCTCACTTGGTGCCGGGCATTTCTCAAATTCCGGCTTACGAACAGACAACAATACATCGCTTGCACTTTCGTCTTCTTCCGTCACCCGATCTCGATAAGCCACCGTGATGTATTCAGAAGCATCGGGGAGATCCGAAATTGAGAGATGCCATGAGTAATCCGCGACGTTCAAAACAACTTTTTGATTGAGTTTGTTTAATTCTTTAATGAATTCAAACAAGGCAATTGCCTTTTCCTGATCGGACAAGGTTCGAACATCCTTTTCTGCCATTACAAGTATCCTCCGACAGTAACTCGCAAAGTGGAACAATCTATTTAGTGAATTATACCGCAGAATAGATACTTATAGCAAGCTATTAGCAAACTACTTCGTCCAAAAAGCAACGGGTGCAAGTTTAAAATTCTTTTAAACGGATGTTCTATGACGCAGAACCAGTGGCTTCTGGTTTCCGACATACAAAAAGCGGCTCAGTCACACACACTGAACCGCTAAACGCTAGAAACCTACCATCAAGAAAGTACTTGCAACTCTTTATTTTTTATAAACAATTTAATCAAGTAGAAAAAGCGTGAATTGAAATGTAATGTAGTCCAAAAGTAGTCAGCGTCATAAATTCCGGATAAACAACAAAAGACGACAGTCGTTTTTCAACGCACTGCCGTCTTTATTCTGGTGCACTCTCAGGGACTCGAACCCTGGGCCCGCTGATTAAGAGTCAGCTGCTCTACCAACTGAGCTA
>CAKSWY010000036.1 GCA_934513685.1 uncultured Oscillospiraceae bacterium
GTCAACCCGCCTCATGGTATAGAACAGACTCATACGCCCTTGCCGAAGGGGGAAGCGCCGTCCTCACTCAGGCCGTCCTGGGCCATCATGTTCTGCAAAACGCGAATGTCCGCTTCCACATCCAGGGCATCGTCCGCAAACAGGTTGTCCAGCTGGGCCTCAAAGCCCTCCACCAGTACGTCCATGGTCTGCTCGATCTTCTGCTTGGACTGCCGGATCACCTCGCCGTCGCCGCCCTGGCTGTCAAACTGGCTGTACGCATTCAGCAGCTTCAGGGCCGTGGGCAGGTAATAATCCATAAAACGGCGCATCTTGGGCAGCTTTTCCGGGTCCTTTTCCGCCGCCGTAAAAATCTTGGCGGTGATGGCCTCCAGCCGGTCGATCTTCGCGCTCATTTCTTCGCCGGGAATGGCATCGTTCACTTCCCGAAGCTGGCGCAGAATGGCCTGATACTGGCTCTCCCCCGCCGGTTTTTCCGCCGCCGCGGCCTTTTTCTCCGGCTGCGGCGCTTCACCCCGGATCACCAGCGTATCGGTGCGCATATCCAGATAGGCCCCGCTGCCGAACAGCCCCTTATCCAGCGCCTTGTTCAGCTGCTTGCAGGTCTTTTCCGGCGAAAGTGCCAGCGCGGCGGCCACTTCGCTCACCGGGATGTTGTCCCGCGTGCCAACCACAGCCTGCAGGGTGGCAAACAGGCGCATCCGCTTGCGTCCCACCGCCCCGCCGATGAGCAGGCCCACGCCGCTGGTCACCCAGACCAGCGCGCTGGCCAGCTCGGACAGTGTGTAGGAATCCACCCCAAGGGTAAGCAGCCAGGTCAGCGGCTCCGCCGCCAGAGCCGCACCAAAGACGGCGCAGATACCTCCCGCCACCGTGAGCCAGAAGGGCCAGCCCCGGCCGGCCTTTTTTGGCTTTCGGTTCGGCGCGGCGTCCGGCCGCCCCGGCTGGGCGTCCTTTTCCGTGCGGCGTGCCCGCACGTTGACCGGTTCGCCCCCGTTGTCCGCCGCCCCGGCCTCCCGGTAGCTGGCGTAATACGTGCCGTTCTGCCAGCCCTGATTCCGGTTCAGCTTTTTGGCCCATTCGCGGCCAAAGATGTTGTAGAGCACCAGCAGCAGCCCCAGCGGCCAGGCAAACACAAACGCCAGAATGATCAGGATGATCGGAATGTCCTTGCCGTCGTTGAAGGGCAGCCGACTGCCGCCGTCCGGGCCATTCCAGTTGCTGCCGCTGCCATAATTGGCCATGTTGCTCCTCCTGTGCAGAGGGGGGCGCTTTGCGCGCCGCCCCTGCTTTATAAAAAATCTGCTTATTTTATGATACAGTGGTTATTATAGCATACCGGTCCGGTTTTGTACAACCGGGCCACCCCTTCACCGTTTGCCCAGCACCTGGGTGCGAATGTACTCCAGCGTGACGTCCTCGCCCTCATCCCGCAGCATCAGCAGCAGCTTTTCCAGCAGGGCGCGGGTCTCCGGGTGCAGCAGGTAGTGCTTGCGGCTGCCCTCGTAGTACTTCCAGGGGTCCTCGTCCCGATAGGCCGCGCCCCGGTAGGTGCGGGAAGCCGCAATTCGGTCGCAGATCATCTCGGCCACATACTTTTCCGGCATACGCACGCCGTCCATCGGGCAGTCGTTGTTGCCGGTGTAGTCCACCCAGTATTCCAGATGGTGCCGGTTGCGCCCTTTGTGGTGCAGCCAGGCGGCGCTGTATCCTTTGTCCATCCGCTCAGCCTCGTTGGGGCTGCGGTCGCCCTGATAATACTTCGCCCCGGCCCAGAATTCCGTGGGCGAATACTTGGAAAGGTCGTGGGTCAGCCCCTGGCGGTACAGTCCGATGCGGAAGCAGTACTTCGCCACCAGAATTTTGTGGTGGGTGATGGTTCTAAAGTGTTTGATGGGGTGCATGTGCCCTCTCCTTCCGTCTCAACGCCGGTCATTGCTCCTGCTGCCACGCATGAATCTCCGTGAGAAAATCCGGCCCGTACTGGCGCAGCTTCCGCTCGCCCACGCCGGGCACCTCCCCCATACCGGCCAGGTCTGCGGGCTGCCGCCGGCACATGGCACGCAGGGTGGCATCGGTGAACACCACATAGGCGGGCACCCCCTGCCGCCGGGCAAGGGCGGTGCGCAGCTCCTTCAGGCGGCGGTACAGCTCCTCCGGGTAGGGCAGCCCCTCCTCCTGAATGGGCACCGTGCGGCGCGGGCGGCGGGCCAGCTCCGGCTGGGTATCCCACTCAAAGTCGTCCGTGTGTTCCTCCAGCCAGGGCCGGGGAGCACACACCGAACAAAAGCCGCACTCCTTGGGGGCATACTCGCCGAAGTATCGCCGAATGCGCGCCCGCAGGCAGGTTTTGCCCGTGCTGTAAAAGGTCATCTGCCGCAGCCGTTCCTGGTCGTTGGCCTGCAGCTGGGCCGCCTGCTCCTCGGTGATGCCGGGGGCGGGGTCCGAGTGCTCGATCAAAAACTGGTTCAGCTTCACGTCCTTGGGTGCATACAGCAGAACGCAGTCGGCTTCCTCACCGTCACGCCCCGCGCGGCCCGCCTCCTGATAATAGCTCTCCAGGTCCTTGGGCATATTGTAGTGCACCACCAACCGCACGTTGGATTTGTCAATGCCCATGCCGAAGGCGTTGGTGGCCACCATCACTCTGGCCCGGTCAAACACAAAGTCCTCCTGGCTAGCGCGGCGTGCCTCCTGCTCCATGCCCGCATGGTAACACCGGGCCTCAATACCCCGGTCCGTCAGCATTCCGGCCACCCGCTCGGTCTCCTTGCGAGTGGCGCAGTACACAATGCAGCTGTCCTCCGCGTGGTGCTCCAGCAGTTCCAGCAGCGCTGAATCCTTATTGCGGGGCCGCATGACCCCGTAATAGAGGTTTGGCCGGTCAAAGCCGGTGGTCACCTGCGCAGGGTTTTGAAGGTGCAGCAGCTCCTCAATGTCCGCCCGCACCCGGCCGGTGGCCGTGGCGGTAAAGGCCGCCACCACAGGCCGGGACGGCAGGCTGGCCACAAAATCGGCCACCGCCAGATAATCCGGCCGGAAGTTCATGCCCCATTGGCTGACGCAGTGGGCTTCGTCCACCACCACCATGCTGATGGGCAGCACCTGGGCCAGGGCCGCGAAGCGCGGGGTGGCCAGCCGCTCCGGGGCCACATAGATGATCTTATACCGCCCCTGCATGGCAAGGCCCAGTGCCTTCTGGTACTGCCCCGGTGTGAGGGACTGGTTGAAGTAGGCCGCGCGTACCCCCATGGCCACCAGCGAGGTGACCTGGTCGTTCATCAGCGAAACCAGCGGCGACACCACCACCGTGGCCCCCTCCATCAGCAGGGCCGGCAGCTGAAAGCACAGGCTTTTGCCCGCGCCGGTGGGCATGACCCCCAGCGCATCCCGCCCGTCCAGCAAAGCTGTGACCAGCTCCTCCTGGCCGGGGCGAAATTCATCGTAGCCGAAAACCTGTTTGAGTGTGGTGTACATGCGCTGTGTGTCTGCCAAGATGGTCTCTCCTGTTTCTTGTGGGCCGGCCGGCGGCTTCGTTCGCCGGGCGCGGTGCGGGCATTTCAAAAAAATCGAATCCAATATAGAACACTCTATTCTATTTGTTGTTCAAACGTGATCATGTTCCATGCAATCAAGCATGAAAAAGCAACCTATAATCAATCTTTATTCAAAATCTTGTTTCATCCGGCAACAATGGGAACAAACTTTGTTGCGGATAAAATTGTGGGGTAACAAAATTTAACCGCTCTTGACGGTTCCGCCAAAGGCGGTTATAATAAATCATAGAAAAGGCGCTGCGACAAGCGGTTAGCCCTTTGGGATATAGGTTCAACAACTAAGAACCGTCACCTGCCGGGGTGGCGGTTCTTGCTTTTTACAGCCAAACTTAACGTAACGGTCTTGCGGCCGATATAAAAAGTTAATGTAAATCGCATTGCCTCACCCCCTTTCGGGAAGTGTGGCTAACCGCCTGCCGTTGTGTGCAGCGCCTGCCGCTAAAGCGGCAAATTTAATATAACATACTCCGACACGTTGCGCAAGTTCTGCTTCTTCTGGTCGTTGCTGTTTGTGGCAAAGGATGAACGTTTCGTTCGCCCGTCCCCCCATATGGTCATTTTCAGTCGGCCGGCCTGCCGTACCGTCGGTACACCCCCGCAAGGCTTATGCCGATCACACCCGAAAGCAGCAGAAACCCGGCAAACACCGGCACATAGCTGCCGGTGACATCGGCCAAAAGGCCCGGCACCGCGCCGGAGAGCAGCCCGCCCACTGAGTAGGCGATCTGGTAGCGCTTCAGTACAGCGGCGTACTGTCCCGGGGCGCTGAAATCCGCCGCGAACACCGAAAAGGCCACCGTGGAAAGCGCCATGCCCCCGCCCAGCAGCACCAGAGCCGCCAGCATCAGCCCCGGCCCCGCCCGGTTTGCCAGGCAGCACAGGGCCAGCCCCGCGGCCATTGCCGCGCTGGCGTTCCAGGCCGCGGCCCTGTGCCCGGCGTGGTCAGCCAGCCAGCCGTACAGCAGCTGCCCGCCCATCAGAAAAAGCCCCAGCGGAGACAGGCAGGCGGCCGCAGTTTCCATGGGCATCCCAGCGGTGGTGTACAGCAGCGGCAGCGTGGCAAACGCCGTAATGCCCAGCGTACCGATCAGAGCGCACACCCCCACCATCAGCCCCTGTGCCGGGCGGGGCAGCCCACCTGCCCGGCTGACCGGTTCAGGATGGGCCTGTGTCTGCACTTCCGGCGCTTGCAGTGCACTGGCCTGCGGTCCGTCCCGCACAAGCAGCAGAACCAGCCCGGCCAGCGCCAGAATCAGCAACGCCTCCCGGAAGAAGCTGCCCGAAAGCCCGTAGGCGTTCACCCAGCGGGTCACGGTCATCGGCCCCAGGAGGGACGCAATGCCGCTTCCGGTTGTGGCAGCGCTCATGGCCATGGCGGTTTTCTTCGGGAACCACGCCCGGATGAGCAGCGCCACCGGGAAAACACCCCCAAGGCCATACCCAATGCCGGTGAGCACCGCCGCCCCGTAGTACAGCATCGGAGTGTGGGTATTGCTGTACAGCAGATAGGCCGCCACGGTGGCCAGAAAAGGCAGCGCCAGCCCCCGCCGCAGGCCCAACCGGCGGTAATAACCGTCCGCCCCCAGCATCGAGAGCAGAGCGGCCACGGTTCGCATGGTGGTAAGCAAGCCCGTTTGGGTGTTGGTGAAGCCGTTTTGCTGCACAATATAGGGCAGATAGATAGAAAACACGTTGCTCACCAGCCCGATGGAAATGAAAATCGTGACCAGCCCGCAGGCACAGATCACCCAGCGATACGGGAATGCGGTTTTCACTGACTTCTCCTCCTCGTTTTTCAGGGTATGCCGCCCAACCAAAGGCGGGGCGCTTTTCCGCTGCCGGGCCTGCTGCCCGCACATCCAAAAGCGTCCCGCCATTCTGCCCGAAACCGGGCGTCCGATTCTGATTTTACTCGCCGGTGTCTGCGCTCATGCAGCCCGCTTCAACGGGCAGCCGCCCGCGTTCCGGCCGCAGCGGCGCCATTCAGCGGTCCCACTTGTCGCACAGGGCGATGATCTGGTCGGCAAACCGGGCCAGATCCTTGTTGGCGCCGCCCTCGTTGTCCGCAATAACGGCCGCCAGACGCTGGCAGGCTGCCTGCAGGCGCTGGTAGGCACTGCTGACCTTGCGGGCCTGGCCGCCCGTGGCCGCGGCGGGCTGCAGGCGCACCTTGTTGCCCTCGTACAGCCAGCGGCCCTCGGTCAGGTCATAAATGGCGCCGTTGTAGGGGGCCTGGGCGTCCAGCCCGTACAGGCCCTGAAGCCGGGCCGAGAAGGTCTCGGTCACGCTGTCCTCGCCGTGGATCACGAACACCTTTTTGGGCTTCGGCTCAAAGCTGTTTACCCAGGTTTCCAGCCCCGCCTGATCGGCGTGGCCGCTGATGCCGCTAAGCACCCGGATGGAGGCCCGCACCTCGATCGGCTCACCGAACAACTTGACTTCTTTGGCACCTTCCACCAGGGCACGGCCCAGCGTGCCGCCGGACTGATACCCCACGAACAGCACCGTGCACTCGGGCCGCCACAGGTTGTGCTTCAGGTGGTGGCGGATGCGGCCCGCCTCGCACATGCCGCTGGCCGAGAGGATGACCTTCGGCTCCTTGTCAAAGTTGATGGCGCGGGATTCATCGCTGGTGGTGGTGGTCACCAGCCCGGGGAAGCGGATGGGGTTGATGCCCTGCCGCACCAGCGTCATGGCCTCTTCGTCAAAGCATTCCTCGCTGCTCTCGTCAAAAATGCTGGTGGCCTCCACGGCCAGCGGACTGTCCACATAGACCTTGAAGCCGTTGTGGCCCTTCAGGCGGCCCTCGGCCTTGATCTGCCGCAGGAAATACAGCATCTCCTGGGTGCGGCCCACCGCAAAGGAGGGGATGACCAGGTTGCCGCCCTTATCAAAGGTTTCCTGCAGAATTTCGGTCAGCTCCGCCACATAGTCCGGCTTTTCGCCGTGCAGCCGGTCGCCGTAGGTGGACTCCATCACCACGAAGTCCGCTTCCTTCAAATAGATCGGGTCCTTCAGCAGGGGCTGGTTCAGGTTGCCGATGTCGCCGGAAAAGACCAGCTTCGTGGTCTTGCCGTCCTCTTCCACCCACAGCTCAATGCTGGCGGAGCCAAGCAGATGGCCCACATCGGTAAAGCGTGCCTTTAAACCAGGGCCGATCTCCACCACTTCGCCGTAGTCGCAGCCCTGGAACTGGCCCATGGCGTTGATGGCGTCCTGCACGGTGTATAGCGGCTCATACAGGGGCGCGCCGCTGCGCTGCGCCTTGCGGTTGCGCCACTCGGCTTCAAACTCCTGAATGTGGCCCGAGTCCCGCAGCATGATGTCGCACAGACGGACGGTGATGTTGGTGGCGTAAATCGGGCCGCCGTACCCCTGCTTGACCATCAGCGGAATGCGCCCGGAATGGTCGATGTGGGCATGGGTCAGCAGAATGCCGTCCAGCTCTCCGGGGGCCATGGGCAGGGGCTGATTCTCATAAATGTCGCGGCCCTGCTCCATGCCGCAATCAATCAGATAATTGCGCCCGTTTGCCGTCAGCAGCGTGCAGCTGCCGGTCACTTCATGGGCAGCGCCCAAAAAGGTCAGTTTCACAGAGAAAGCCTCCTTTTCCGCCTTGCCGACTGGTCGGCAGGCCCCGCGCCCTCTGCCGGGCAGCCGCCCGGGCGTTCGGGGTACGGTTTTGTTTTCTTTATTATACAGCATTCACTATAAAATTTCGATACACTTGTTTTGATTTTTGTGTAATTTTACATCCAATTTTGCACAATTGCCCACCAAAGCGTCGTCCGGGTGCCGTGGTTCTTGCGCCCTGCCCGGTTTTGCGCTATGATTATGATAGTATTTGTTCTATTTATAACGTTATAAATAGGCCTGGCGGCGGCACCCGCCGCAGCCGGGCCGGAGGGTAGTACCATGATCGTTTTGTATCCGTTTGTTGTTGTGGTGGGGCTTCTGTGTGAGGCCGCCGTGCTGGCGCTGGGCGTGATGCTGCACACCACCCTGGGGCTGAGCACCGGCATCACTGTGGCCATTCTCGCGGTGGCCACCCTCATCACCTTTGCCGGCACCATGATCAGTGCCACCGGTATGCACCAGAAGCAGCTGAACATCCTGCTGCGGGACATGGACCCCGAGCGGTTCATCGCGGTGTATGAGCCGCTGCTGAAAAAGGCCCGCAAGCGGCCCAACGTGCAGTTGACCATGCTGGCCTACCTGAGCACCGCCTATGCCAATCTGGGCCAGTACGAAAAGGCACTGGAACTGCTGGACGAGGCCCCCAGCGTAAAGGAGCAGGTGCGGGCCGACGGCCTGCTTTTGGGCAACCGCTGCCTGATCTACATCCAGATGAACCAGCTGGACAAGGCGGCCGACTGCCTGACCCGACTGGAGGCCATGGTGAAGGCCGATAAGGACAATGCCCTGGGCGGCGATGTGGTGCAGAGCGCCCGCTGCCTGCGCATCCGCCTGAACGCCAGCAAGGGCTGGGCCACCGACGTGGCCTGGGTGAAGGCCGTGGCCGCCTCCGGTCAGCCGCCCTTCTACGCCGCCAGCAACCAGCTGATGCTGGGGCAGGTGCTGCTGGCTGACCACAACAAGGCCGGGGCCAAAGCCGCTTTGGAGAAGGCTGCCGGTTACAGCACCAACCTGTGGGCCTGCCGCCGGGCCGCTGAGCTGCTGGCCGGGCTGGAGGCTTCCGCTTCCAAGGAGGCTTGACCATGGCGGCTGCACCGACAAAAGAAGAGCGCATGGGTTCGGCCCCCATCGGCCAGCTTATGTTTCAGCTGGCGCTGCCCGCCGTGGCCGCCCAGTTCATCAACATGCTTTATAATGTAGTGGACCGCATTTACATCGGCCACATTCCCGGCATCGGGGCCACAGCCCTCACCGGCGTGGGGGTGTGCTCCCCCATTCTGATGCTGGTTTCCGCCTTCGCCGCCTTTGCCGGGCAGGGCGGCGCGCCGCTGGCCTCCATCAAGCTGGGCCAGGGTGACCGGGACGGCGCCGAGCAGATTCTGGGCAACAGCGTCACCATGCTGGCGGCGCTCAGCGTGCTACTCACCGTGCTGTTTCAGGCGGGCAAGCGCCCGTTTCTGTACGCCTTCGGCGCCTCGGATGCTTCCATCGGCTATGCGCTGGATTACATCGGCATCTATTTGTGGGGCACCGTGTTCGTGCAGTTTGCCCTGGGCCTGAATACCTTCATCTCGGCTCAGGGGCAGTCCACCGTGGCCATGCTGAGCGTGCTCATCGGCGCGGTGCTGAACCTGGTGCTGGACCCTATCCTCATCTTCGGACTGGGGCTTGGGGTGAAGGGCGCGGCCCTCGCCACCATTTTCAGCCAGGCAGTCAGCGCCGCGTGGGTGCTGCGCTTTCTCACCGGGCCGAAGTCCGGCCTGCACATCCGTCGGGCCAACCTGCGCCCCAATGGCAAGGTGATGGCCCGCATTGCCGGGCTTGGCATTGCGCCCTTTATCATGCAGAGCACCGAAAGTCTCGTGTCCATCACGCTGAACAGCGGCCTGCAGCACTTCGGCGGCGACTTGTATGTGGGCACCATCACCATTCTGCAAAGCGTGATGCAGATGTTCATGCTGCCCATGCAGGGCATCAGCCAGGGCAGCCAGCCCATCATCAGCTACAATTTCGGCGCAAAAAACTACCGCCGGGTGCGCCAGACGGCCCGCCTGCTGCTGAAGGTGTGCTGCACCTTCACGGTGCTGGCCTGCCTCGTGGGCTGCTTCGGCTCCCGCTGGCTGGCGCGGCTGTTCACGCCGGACGCGGAACTGGTCGGCCTGACCGCTCTGGTTGCCCGAATCTACTTCGCGGGCATCTGGGCCTTCGGAATGCAGATGGCCTGCCAGTGCTGCTTTATGGGCATGGGGCAGGCGAAAATCAGCCTGTTTCTGGCTCTGCTGCGCAAGGTGATCCTGCTGGTTCCGCTGGCGATTCTGCTGCCGCGGCTCACCGGCAGCGTGTTCGGCATCTACGCTGCCGAGCCCATCGCCGACATTCTGGCCAGCTGCACCGCCATCACGCTGTTTCTGCGCAAGCGCGATCAGCTGCTGCCGGCGGACTGATCAACCCCCAATCGGTACGTTTAATCATACGTTCCGGGTTTACGCGCAATGCCCCGTGTACCGCCAAAGGCACACGGGGCATTGCGCGTCTTTATCGTTGCTTTTGTATATAATAGTATCATAGAATATAAAAACCAAAAGAACAAGTCGGCCCCTCCCGCCTACCCCAATTGGCCCCGGCAGAGCCCCGCTTGTGGCGGGATACCGAAACGACACGCAAAAACTGGGCGAAAAATGTGGAAGAGGCGGAATTTTCTCGGCGAGAATTGATTTTTCTTGATTGATAGGTTAGAATAAACTCGTTCTACTGTATCCGGACCGGCGCACCAACTGGGTGGGCCGGTTTAACGTGCGTATGGCGTGGGCGGCAGCTGCGTGCGGCGCAGGATTGCCCGGTTCCGCCGAGACGCATTTTTAAGGCCCCTGGACTTTCCCGAAGGCGGCCGTTCCTGAACAAAGTGACAGTGCAATGGAGGATCAAAAAGTGTCGGATATCCAGATTTTTGTGTGCAATACGCCGGGCAAAGACAGCCAGCAGGTTGCGCAGAGCATTTACCATCCGATTTACGGCGGTGCGGCGCTGACGCAGCAGGCAATGAACCCGGAGTTTGCCCGGGACGATGCCGGCGAGAATATTTCGGACAAAAACCGCTCCTACTGTGAGATGACCGTGCAGTACTGGGCCTGGAAAAACGTGCAGGCGGATTACTACGGCTTCTGCCACTACCGCCGCTATTTTGGCTTTTCCGCCCCGAAGGCGCAGGAGGATGTTTACGGCAATGTGATCGCCGAGTACATCAGCGAGAAGAACATCGCCCAGTACGGCCTGGATGAGGCCGCCGCCCGCAAGGTGATCGAAGGGGCGGACATTGTGGTGACCGACCGGGTGGACGTGACCGAAATGCCGGAGGCCTACACCAGCATCCGGGACCACTACCGGAAGGGCTGCAGCCTGCACGAGAAGGATCTGGACCTGCTGCTTCAGATCATGGACGAGCAGTGCCCCGAATACAGCGAGACCGCGCGCCGGTATCTGGACGGCCCCAGCGGCTATTACTGCAACATGTTTGTGATGCGCAAGGAGCTGTTCCAGGAGTACGCCCAGTGGCTGTTTGACCTGCTGCAGGAGTTTGACAACCGGTCGGACATGAGCCACTACTCGGTGGAAGGCTACCGCACCCCCGGCCATCTGGCCGAGCGCCTGACTGGCATTTTCATTGACTACAAGCGCAAGACCTGCCCGGAGCTGGTCGTCCGGGAGGTGCCCTGCGTGCTGTTCCGCAAGCCGGAGCGCAGCGCCCCGCTGACCAAGCCCGACAAGGCCGGGCTGGTGCCTGTGGTGTTTGCGGCCAACAACGGCTTTGTCGGCCCGCTGAGCGTGGCGATCAAGTCGCTGCTGCTGCACTCCAATCCGGAGCGCTTCTATGACATCGTGGTGCTGGAGTCGGACATCACCGCCCAGAACAAGGCCATGCTGTCGGGTATGGTGGCCCAGTACTCCAACGCCCAGCTGCGCTATTTTAATGCAGTGAGCAAGCTGGAGGGCTACACCCTGACGGCCCATGCCCACATCAGCGTGGAAACCTTCTACCGCTTCCTGATCCAGAGCGTGATGCCGGATTACGACAAGGTGCTGTATTTGGACGGCGACATTGTGATTCAGGGCGACGTGGCCGAGCTGTACGACACCGACGTGAGCGGCAAAATGCTGGGTGCTGTTCTGGATGTGGATTTTGCCAGCCAGATCAACGGCTTCGCCCCCGGCATGATGGAGTATGCCATTAAGACGCTAAAACTGGAGGACCCCTATCGTTACTTCCAGGCGGGTGTTCTGCTGCTGAACCTGGCGGAAATGCGCAAGGCGCACACCCAGGAAGAGTGGTTGAAGCTGGCCAGTGTGGACTACAAGTACAGCGACCAGGACGTGCTGAACGTCTGCTGCCAGAACCAGGTGGTGTATCTGCCGCAGGAGTGGAACCTGCTGTTTGACAACGACTTCACCCGCGTGTCGGAAGTGTTCCGCTTTGCCCCCCGGGAACATCGCCTGCAGTATGACGCCGCGGCCAAGAACCCCAAGATCATCCACTACGCCGGTTTCTCCAAGCCCTGGAACCGCGTGCCGGCCGACCGGTACAGCGAATTCTGGAGCGTTGCCCGCCAGACGCCCTTCTATGAGGCGCTGCTGTATGAGATGGTCGCGCGTCTGGGCCGGGATATGGCCTTTGACACCAACCGCAGCCACCTGCATGATTATCACCTGTTCAGCCTGCGCAACGGCAAGAACAAGGCCAAGTCCGTTGTGAAGAAGATCGGGCGGAAGATCGTTGGTCTGTTCGCCCCCAAGGGGACTGCCCGCCGTGAGCGGCTGAAAAAGCTGCTGGGCATCGTCAAGGACGATTACCCCCTGTACCAGTGGGAGGAGCAGTATCGCTGATATGAAAAAAGAAAGCTCCTATCAGCCGGCACTGGACGTGATGAACGTTGTGGCATGCATTGCGGTGATCGCCATGCATGTGAACGGGGCGGTGTGGAGTTTTTCCCACGCTCGCTACTGGCTCACCAGCCTCATCATCGAGTGTGTCTGCTTTTGGGCGGTTCCGGTGTTTTTCATGATCAGCGGGGCGACCCTGCTGGACTATCGAACCCGCTACACCACCCGGGAATATTTTCAGAAGCGGTTTGGCCGCACGGGTGTGCCGTTCCTGTTCTGGAGCGTGGTCTCCATCTTCTGGGCGGTGTTCGTCACGCACGGGCTGGAACCGGATGTACTGAAAAGCGTGCCGCTGTTTCTGGACGCCGTGCTAAACACCCGGGGCCTGAGCATCTACTGGTTCTTCCCGCCGCTGTTTGCGCTGTATCTGGCCATTCCGTTCCTGTCGCTGATTCCGCAGGAAAACCGTGAGGCCGCCTGCCGATACGGCATTGCTGCCTCGTTTGTTACCACCGCCTGCCTGCCGCTGCTGTGCAGCCTGGCCGGCATCGCGTACAACGGGTCGCTGAACATGCCCGTGAACGGCGGCGGCATGGTGATCTTTCTCCTGATTGGTTACTACGTCACCCATTACCCGCTCTCGAAACAGATCCGCTGCCGGGTCATCTACCCGCTGGGTGTGTTCGGTCTGCTGCTCCGCTATTTTGGAACGTTAATTCGTTCTTATTTATCGGGGGGGGTGGACGGAATGTTCAGTGGGTGCGACCGCTTCCCCTGCGTTGTGCTGGCCGTGGCCGTGTTTGTATGGTTCTGGTACCATGACTGGTCGTTCTTCACCGAGAACCAAAAGGCACAGAAGCTGCTGCGCACCGTTTCGGGTGCCAGCTTCGGCGTGTACCTGACGCATTTTTACATCATGCGCTTCCTGCTGGATACCTTCGGATTTAATATGCGCAGCTGGGAATGGCGCATTCTGGGGACGGCGGCGGTGTATCTGCTGGCCATCACGACGACCCTGTTGCTGAAGAAAATTCCGGGCCTTCGCCGCCTGGTGCCGTAACGCAAATTGACAAACGAAAAGCTGCCCTGAATGCATGGGCGGCTTTTGTTTTATAAATTGCTGTCAAAAAAAAGCAGCTGCGTTCCCGGTTGAAAATCTCCATGCGGAGGCCGAAGAGAGCCTCTGGCTCAAAAAACTGCCCCGCCTCACCCATGCATAACCTGCTCTTCTCTGCCCATACTAACGGGCAAAGGAGGGTGATGAACATGGAGAACACCGGCGTAAGCTGCGACGTGTGCGCCTGCCGCCACAACATGGCGGGCTGCAAGTGTGACCTGCCTGAGATCAAGGTCACTGAACACTGCACCTGCTCCACGCAGGAGATTCCCCATTTCTGCAAGAGTTACGAGGAGAAGTAACCCGGGCAAAATGGGCAAAAAGGGCTTGCCCCATGGCCGACTGGTTTGGCCGCGGGGCAGGCCCTTTGGGTTTTTCTCCGACAAAATGCAAAAATTTTGTTGGCTTTTTGCGGGGTACTATCCTCGTGTTGTAATGATGTGAATTGAAAATTCACACATTTGTATGCATCGGAGCACGGCGCGGGCAGTTTTGCCCTGAACCCCTGCACGTTCGCGTGTGGGGATTTTTTGCGCCTCGGCCGCCGCAGGCGGGGCGGCGCGGTTGAAAAAAAGCCGTGCAAAGGGTATGATAAAAAGGACATCCGGATAAACGCCCCCGCCGGGAAAGCCCGGGCGGACTGCTGCTGCCGGGCGGCCGCCACATTGTTTGAAAAAGGAGAATCGCCATGCCTTCCCACTATGCCCATTACCGTCTGGGCCGCCAGGTGCGGCTGGAACTTGCCCCCAACGCCGCCGAGGTTGTGGGGCGCTGGCCCTCGCTCTATCTCATCGGGCTGCACGGGCCGGACATTCTGTTCTATTACCGGGGCTACCGCGAAAACCCGGTGAACCGGCTGGGCTATGCCCTGCACGGCGAGACGGGCGAGGCCTTTGTGCGCTGGGCGATGCAGGTGATCGCCGCCCACCCCGGACAGGATGCCCACCGCGCCTATGCCTACGGGGTGCTGTGCCATTTTGCGCTGGACGAAAGTTGCCACGGCATTGTGGCCCGGCAGATGGCCGCCCACGGGGTGAGCCACGTGGGGCTGGAGGCGGAGTTTGACCGCTATCTCATGCTGAAGGACGGGCTGGACCCGGTGCGGCAGCCCCTGACCCGGCACATTCAGCCGGAACTGAAAAACGCCCATGTCATCCGGGACTTCTACCCCGGCCTTACCACCCTGCAGGTGCAGGAAGCCCTGCGCTGGATGAAGGGCATTGACCGGCTGTTTCTGGCCCCGGGCCCGGCCAAGCGGGCGGCGCTGTACGGGGGCCTGAAGGCGGCGGGCAAATACGACGCCCTGAGTGGGCTGGTGATTGGCTATGCCCCGGACCCGGCCTGCGCCGAGGGCGTGGAGCAGCTGGCCGAGGGCTACCGCACTGCCCGCACCCTGGCCGTGCGGCTGATCGCGCAATTTGACACGCTGGCCCGGGAGGGCAGCCGGGCCGAACCCGCACTCGCCTTTAATTTTGAATCGAAGCTGCCGGTGATCGGGTGACCTGTGCGCCGCCCGCCGCAGAAAAGTGAGGAAATCATGGAAGAACAGCACGCAATGAAGGTCATTGCCCGCATCCGCAGCGACTTTACCGAGAAGTTCGGCATTCCGCGCCAGAGCGGCCTGGTGGAGGCGCTGGAAGCCCGCATCGTGTTCGAGCCGGAATACCGCAACCCGGACGCCGTGCGGGGCATGGAGGGCTTTTCCCACATCTGGCTCATCTGGCAGTTTTCCCGCGCGGTGCGGGCAACCTGGAGCCCCACCGTGCGCCCGCCGCGGCTCGGCGGCAACGAGCGCATGGGGGTGTTTGCCACCCGCTCGCCCTTCCGGCCCAACGCCATCGGGCTTTCCTGCGTGAAATTGGAGCGGATCGAGTACTCTGCCGAGCTTGGCCCGGTGCTGCATGTGCAGGGGGCGGACCTGCTGGACGGCACCCCCATCTACGACATCAAGCCCTACCTGCCCTATGTGGACAGCCACCCCGAGGCCACCGGCGGCTTTACCACCCGCAACACCGGCTATGAGCTGACCGTGCAGGACCCGGACAATCTGCTGGCCAGCCTGCCGCCCCGCCGGGCCGAGGCGCTGCGCGGGGTGCTGGCCCAGGACCCTCGCCCCAGCTACCAGCACGACCCGGAGCGGGTGTACGGCATGGCTTTCGGCGGCTATGAGGTAAAGTTCCGGGTAAACGAGAAAACCCTGACGGTGACGGCTCTTCAGGCCAAATAAGAACGCGCAGCGGGCACGGGCACAGAAATGCCCCGCGCAAACGCCGCTGCAATCACAAAGGAGCAATTGCATTTGGAAGACCAGAAATATGCCCTGTTGATCGATTCCGACAACATTTCCCATAAATACATTTCCTGCATTCTGGACGAAATGAGCAAGTACGGTGTGACCACCTACAAGCGCATTTATGGCGACTGGACCAGTCCACAGGCGGGCCGCTGGCGGGAGGAGCTGCTGAAAAACTCCATCATCCCCATCCAGCAGTTCCAGAACACCGTGGGCAAAAACGCGACGGACTCGGCCCTCATCATTGACGCCATGGACATTTTGTACACCCACAACGTGGACGGGTTCTGCATTGTGTCCAGCGACAGCGACTTCACCCGCCTGGCCAGCCGCCTGCGGGAATCCGGCATGAACGTGATTGGCATGGGCGAGGAGAAAACGCCCCGGTCCTTCCGGGCGGCCTGCAGCATTTTTACCAATCTGGAGCTGCTGCTGGACGACCAGGAGGAAGCCCCGACCGAACCGGCCGAACAGCCCGAGCGCAAGAAGCAGGACAAGGCCGCCCGCGCCGAAAAGAGCAGCACCGTGCTGCCCAAAAAGACGGTGGAGAACGACATCGTCGGCATCATCACCGAGAACGAGAACAAGGGCAAAACCACCGGCCTTGGCGAGATCGGCAGCCGGCTGCAGAACAAATACCCGGATTTCGACGTGCGCAATTACGGGTACAGCCTGCTCTCCAAGTTTCTGGATGAGATTTCCAGCCTGGAGCTGGTGAAGGAGGGCCACACGGTGCTGGTGCGGCTGCACAGCGACGACAAGGCCAGCGCCGAGGTGGAACACTGGATGGCCGACACCGTGCGGGCCGCCGGGGAGCGCGGCATGAGCCTGAGCGAATTGAGCAACCAGCTGCACGCCCGGTTCCAGAACTTCCACGTGCGGGATTACGGCTATGCCCAGTTCTCCAAGTTTGTGCAGAGCATTCCCGGCCTGGAGCTGGGCCGCGGCAGCGGCAAGCACCAGGTGTATTGGGTGGAATAATGAGCAGCGGCCTCTTGATTTGTGGAGCGATAAGGCAATGGCAGGCACGAATATGCCTGCCATTGTTTTTATGCGGATTTCTCTGCCCGGTTTGAAAAAGCCGCCCTTCTTTAAGCCGGCCCCTAAAAACCTTCTCGCTTTGTTCACACCCTGTTTCTTGACATCCGCCGCCGGGCCGCCTAAAATCAACCGTAGAAGCCATACTGAAAGAAGGAGTTTCCCTATGATCCGCCCCATTGTAACCGACGTTCTGTTTCTGGCGCGCAAGGCCGAGCCTGCCTGCGCGGCCGATGCCTCCATCGCCGACGACCTGCTGGACACGCTGAAGGCCCATGAGGACGGCTGCGTGGGAATGGCCGCCAATATGATCGGCGAAACCAAGGCCATCATCGTATTTGACGACGACGGAACGCTGCGCGAAATGTTCAATCCGGTCATTCTCAGCGGCAAGGGGCCTTATCCGGCACAGGAGGGCTGCCTGTCTCTCACCGGGCAGCGCCCGGCCCGCCGGTTCCGACAGATCAAGGTGCAGTGGCAGGATCGTGCCATGAAGCCCCACATCAAAACCTTCAACGGCTGGACGGCACAGATCATCCAGCACGAGATCGACCACTGTGCCGGCATCATCATCTGAAGGGAGGTATTGCCATGCCTGACTGCATCACAACCTACACTGGCATCCACTTTGACCCGCTGGCCCCCACGCCGGAGGGGCTGGAAATTCGGGACATCGCCCATGCCCTCTCGCTTTTGTGCCGCGGAAACGGGCACGTGCAGACCTTTTTCTCGGTGGGGCAGCACTGCATCCACTGCGCCCTGGAGGCGCAGGCCCGCGGCATGAGCCGCCGGGTGGTGCTCGCCTGCCTGCTGCACGACGCCAGCGAGGCCTATCTGTCGGACGTACCGCGCCCCTTCAAGAAAAGCCTGCCCGCCTATCAGCAGCTGGAGGACCGGCTGCTGACGGTCATCTACCAGAAGTATCTCGGCTCGGCCCTTACCGCCGAAGAAACCGCCCAGGTGAAGCAGATCGACGACGATATGCTCTGGTACGATCTGGCCACGCTGCTTCATGACCCTCCCGCACGGCCCGCCCCCGCCATAAACACGGCGTTTTCCTACGAGGTGCGCCCCTTTGCGCAGGTGGAGCAGCAGTATCTGGCGCTGTATGAGCAGTTCCGGCTGTAAGAAACAGCGCCCTTCGTCCGCACAACAAATTTTTAACGGCAGCTTTGCCTGCCCGGAATGCGAGGTTTTTATTATGTGTACCGCCGCCACCTACCAGACCAAAGATTTTTATTTCGGCCGCAATCTGGACTATGAGTTTTCCTACGGGGAACAGCTTGTGGTCACGCCGCGCAATTATCCTTTCCAGTTCCGCCAGGCCGGGGAACTGAGCCACCACTACGCCATTCTTGGCATGGCCCATGTGGCGGAGGGCTATCCCCTTTACTATGACGCCATCAACGAAGCCGGGCTGTGCGTGGCCGGGCTGAACTTTGTGGGCAACGCCGTCTATCACCCCGCGGCCGACGGGAAGGAGAACATCGCACAGTTTGAGCTGATTCCCTGGCTGCTGGGCCGCTGCGCCAGCCTGGCCGAGGCACGAGCGCTGCTGGAAAACGCCAACCTTTTGAACCTGCCCTTCAGCCCCCAGTACCCGCTGGCCGCGCTGCACTGGATGATTGCGGACCGCACCGGCTGCATCACGCTGGAATCCACCGCCGACGGCCTGCACGTGTACGACAACCCGGCCGGGGTACTCACCAACAACCCGCCCTTCCCCCTTCAGATGTTCAACCTGAACAACTATATGAACCTCAGCCCCCGACAGCCGGAAAACCAGTTTGCGCCGGAACTGCCCCTGGCCACTTACAGCCGCGGCATGGGCGGGCTGGGCCTGCCGGGCGACCTTTCTTCCCAGTCCCGCTTTGTGCGGGCCGCCTTTGTGCGGAACAACGCCCGCTCCGCCGAGGATGAAACCAGCAGTGTCAGCCAGCTGTTCCACATCCTCGGTTCCGTCGAGCAGCAGAAGGGCTGCTGTGAAGTTGCGCCGGGCAAGTACGAATACACCATTTACACCAGCTGCTGCAACGCCGACAAGGGCATTTACTATTACACCACCTACGACCAGCACCAGATTTCCGCCGTGGATATGCACCGGGAAAATCTGGACGGGAATGCCCTGGTGTGCTACCCCATGAACACCGAGCCGGTGGTTTTCTGGCAGAACGCCGCCAAACAGTAAGCTGTTTTCACTAACCAATCTCACGCCCCGCCGGGGTCAGGCCGCTGCCGGAACGAGCGCCGACCATCCGCACGGCGGGCGACGCCGAGCACGCCGGGAATGTGGTGGTAAAAATGAAAACGGCGTGACCTTCGCCACGCCGCCTTTTGAACGCACCGAGCGTTCGCATAATTGGATTGTATGATTTTTTCCGGCCGCCCGGCCTTAGATGGGTGGTCATAAAACAGTAACCCACGAAAATTACTGATATATGGCATCTGTCTGGCAGGGTTTGAAAA
>CAKSWY010000037.1 GCA_934513685.1 uncultured Oscillospiraceae bacterium
GAGGAGCGCTACCGCAAGCTGGCCGAGAGCATCAAGAACGGCACCGTGTTTGCCCGCCAGACCGAGCAGGTGTGGATCTGCACCAACTGCGGCCACATCCATGTGGGCACCCACGCCCCCGAGAAGTGCCCCGTGTGCGATCATCCTCAGGGCTACTTCGTGCTGCGTGCCCAGAATTATTGAGCCGGTTTGCTGAATCCGCGTGATAGGCGGGGGAGCACCCGGAACATCCGAATTTGAACGTTGCCCCGGCGGGTGGCCCCTTATGGCTGCCCAGCCGGGGCTTTTTGTGTGCGCCGTCGCGGCCTTTGGCGGGAAAAGAGCAGCGAGGCCGCACGGGGCAGGCTGGCTTGTATTCCACCCCTGTTTGCTGTATAATAAAGCGATTCTACACAAAAAGCGGCGGAACTGAAACGCCGAACAATGAAGAGAAACGGAAGGGGGCTTTGCGATGGCCGTTCTGCACGGGAACCTCAAGAAGCTCGCGGTGCTGGCGGTGCTGCTTCTGGTCTGCCTGCTGGCGGTGGGCTGGGGCTACACGCAGGTGCGCGCCGCCGCCGATGACCGGGCGGAGTACCATATTGTAAACGATGAATACAGCCAGGTGCTGGCCCCGGCGGACCCCGCGGCCGGGCTGGACCAGACCCTGCAGCTGAAGGCAGGGGAGCCGCTGTACGGTGTGCGGCTGCTGTTTGCCACCTACGAGCGGGTGGCGCAGGGGCAGCTCACCGCCCAGTTGCTGGACGGCGCGGGCCAGCCGGTGGCCACTGCCGCCTGCAATTTGACCGAGCTGCTGGACAACACCTTTTACGGGCTGGTGTTTGACCGGCCCTACACCGCCCCGGCGGATGGGGCCTATACGCTGCACCTGAGCTTTGCTCCCCTCACCGAAGAGGACCGGGTGGGCCTGCACTGCAGCCAAGGGGCGGTGGAGGGCTTTGCCCTTGCCCAGGCGGATGGCCAGGCGCTGGACGCCACCGCTGCCCTGCAATACATGACGGATTACACCGGCCGCTGGCCCAGCCGGGGCTTTTTGCTGATCGGCCTGCTGTGCACGGTGGGCGTTGTGGGGGCGGCGGCGCTGCTGCGGTGGGGCAGAACGCCCCATCTACGGGCGGCGTTCTGCCTGGCCGGGGCTGCGCTGGGCGTTGCCTTTGCGCTGGCCACCCCGCCGCTGGGCGGCCCGGACGAATACGTCCACTTCGCTGGCAGCTATGCCGCAGCCAGCCGCCTGATGGGCCAGCCGGATTACGACGATGAGGGCGGCCTGTGGGTGCGGGACTGTGACGAGCCTTATGTGACGGCCGAGACCGGCCCGGCGGACGCCTTTGTGTACCATCGGGTGTTCTCCACCCTGACCGAGCACGGCTGCGCCCGCGACCTGCTTCACGCCGTGGAGGTGCGCAGCCCGGGCAGCATGGTTCAGCTGCTGTACCTGCCCCAGACGCTGGGGGTGCTGCTGGCACGGCTGCTGGGGCTTGGCTTTACTGGCCTGATCCTTGCAGGGCGGCTGTGCAACCTGGCGGTGTATCTGGCGCTGGCCGCCTTTGCCCTGGGCCGCACCCGGCGGGGCCGGGGCATTCTGCTGGCGGTGGGGCTGCTGCCCGGCTGCCTGCAGCAGGCAGCCAGCTTCTCACCGGACGCGTTGGTATTGGGGCTGGCCTTTGCCTTCACCGCCCACTGCCTGGGCATGGTGTGGGCAGAGGGCCCGGTGCGCCCGGCAGAAGCCGTGCTGCTGCTGGTGCTGGCGGCGGCCCTTGGCCCGGCCAAAGCCGTGTATGTGCTTCTGGTGGGGCTGGTTCTGCTGGTGCCTGCCCGGCGCTTTGCCGGGCTGCCCCGCTGGGCCGAGCCGGGCCTGAAGCTGGGGGCTGCCGCGGCGGCTCTGGCCGGCTGGGGCGTATACAATTTGGAATATGTACGGTACATTCTGCGCGACGTAAATGAAATCGCCGTGTTTGGATTGGCTGTGGCGGCCGTTCTACTGCTTTTTGCGGCCCGCCCGGCCTGGAATTGGTGGAAGAGCCGCCCGGCCCGTGTGCGCCGCGCCCTGGCCGCGGGGGCGGTTCTTGTACTGGCGGCGGCTGCCTTCGCGGCGCTGAAGATGCTTCATCTGGGCGGCGACCTGACCCCGGAGCAGCTGGCCGAGGGGATGCAGCCCAACGGCGATTCCATCTACACCTGGTCGGTGGGGTACACCCTGCGGCATCTGCCGGCGCTGGCCAAGCTGCTGGTGGGCACCCTGTGCGCTAAGCTGCCCCAGCTGATTCAAGAGATGATGGGGGTCTGCCCCGGCGAGCCCATCGTGTATGGGGCCGAGCTGAGCTGGGCCATCACCATCGGGCTGCTGTTTACCACGCTGCTGGCTGCCTGCCGCCCGGTGGGGGCACCGCCCCGGCTGGAGCGCGGCACCCGCCTGGTGCCTGCGCTGGCGCTGGTGGGGGTGTGCGGCCTGCTGGTGCTGGCCTGCCTGACCTGGACGCCGGTGAACTATATGATCCTGTTCGGCCTGCAGGGGCGGTACTTTCTGCCGGTGCTGCCGCTGGCGCTGCTGCTGTGGGGCGAAAACAGCTGGCTGTGCCTGGGCCGGGACCTGACGCGCCCCCTTGCGCTGGCCCAGACGGCGCTGTGCGGCTTGGCCGCGCTGCAGACCATGGCGCTGTTTGCAGCAAGATAAAATCAGAAAGCCTCTTGCAAAAAGGCGGCATTCTGGGTATGATAAAAAAGCGGCAGTGGGCAACCCTGCCGCCATGTGTGGGAAACAGGTCTGCCCTGGCCTGGGCTGCCCGGCGGGCGCGAAAACAGGGCCGATCATTTTATATTCAATAACAGGAGGAAACAACCATGGTTGTGACCAAAGATACCATCATCGACGAGATTCTGAAGGCGGACAAGGATACCGCGCCCTACTTCCTGGAGATCGGCATGCACTGCCTGGGCTGCCCGGCTTCCCGCGGGGAGACTCTGGAGCAGGCCTGCGACGTGCACGGCACCGACGTGGACGATCTGGTGGAGAAGCTGAACGCCCACTTCGGCAATTGAGCCCTGTGCTGGATGCCCGTTTGGAGGCGGCGGCGGCGCTGGTGCGCCCCGGCCACCGTGCGGCCGATATTGGCTGTGACCACGGCCTGCTGACGGCGGCGTTGGTGGCCAGCGGGCGCTGCCCCTTTGTGGTGGCGGCGGATCTGCGCAGCGGACCGCTCTCGGTGGCAGAGAAAAACCTCACAAAGGCCGGCCTGATGAACAAGATCAGCCTGCGCCTGGGCGACGGGCTGAGTGTGCTTGCCCCCGGCGAGGTTCAGGATGTGGTGATCGCCGGCATGGGCGCCGAGACCATCTGCGACATCATTGCGGCGGCCCCCTGGCTGCGGGACCCGGCCATTCGCCTGGTGCTGGTGCCGGCCACGAAGCATTCGATTCTGCGGCGCTGGCTGTGCCGAAACGGCTTTGCACTGCGGGAAGAGCGGCTGGCCCAGGTGGGGCGGCGCTTTTATGCGGTGATGGCGGCGGAGTACAGCGGCCGGTCTTTTGAGCCGGAGGGGGAGTTCTGCCTGCTGGGCCTCACGAAGGGCCTTGAAGGCTGGCAGGCCTACCTGCGCCAGCAGCTGCCGAAGCTGCAGAAGTACCGGCTGGGCGCCCCGCTGGAGGAACAGCAGCCCATTGACGCGCTGCTGGCCCGGCTGAAAGGGATGCTGGAGAGCGAGCCGCAAACCCCTTGAAGTATGAAAACTGGGCTGGGGTGGGCCTGAATGCAGCCCCGGCTTTTTGCTGACGGCAGAAGGCAAAACGTTCTGCCGCAAATGCCTTGAAAAGGAGCTTGACCATGAAACCTGTATCTGTGGGCCAGGTGTTGGCCTTTATGGAGCAGTGGGCCCCTCAGGACCTGGCCGAGAGCTGGGACAATCCGGGCCTGCTGGTGGATTGCGGCGCGCCGGTGGCGGGAATTCTCACGGCGCTGGAGGTGACCGGCCCGGTCATTCGGGAGGCAGCCGAGGAGGGCTGCGGCCTGATCGTGTGCCATCATCCGGTGATTTTCCACCCGCTGAAACAGCTTGGCCCCCAGGATTTGGCGTTCCGGCTGGCCCAACGGGGCATTTCGGTCATCTGTATGCACACCAATTTGGACGCTGCCCAGGGCGGCGTGAATGACCTGCTGGCCCGCACCATGGGGCTGGTGGGGGTGGACCCCTTTGCGGGGCTGGGCCGCGTGGGCACGCTGCCCTCCACCACCACTGCCCGCGGCCTGGCCGAGGCGGCCGCCGAGGCGCTGGGCGTCCATGTGAAATGGGCGGATGGCGGAAAGTCCATCCGCCGCCTGGCCGTTGTGGGCGGCGCAGCCGGGGATATGTGGCGGCAGGCGAAGGCAGAGGGTGCGGATGCGCTGCTCACCGGCGAGGTGAGCCACCACGAGGCGCTGGAGGCCAAAGAGGCTGGCTTCAGCCTGCTGGCGGCCGGGCATTACGGCACCGAATGGCCCATTGCGGCGGAGATCGCCTGCCGCCTGCAGGAGGCCTTCCCAGATGTGAAGGTCGTGCGCAGTGAGGCCAACACGGACCCCTTTGAGTATCTCTGAGGCGGCGTGAGCGGTGCGCCCAGGCTGAAATACCTACGAAACACGTTTCCGGGTGTTGAACACACCGGAAGGGGAACGGCGGGCCGTCCTGTACCAGCCAGAGGCGGGCGCGAAGAGAACGGCAGCGCCGCCCAGCCATTGCCTCGAACCAATGGCTCTCTGCGCCCCTATTATAATATGTATTATAAGGGGCGCGAAACAGGGGCGCGGAACGGGAGCGGAAAGCAGAAACGGGCTGTAGACACAGCACGGGAATCTCTGCTGAATGCTTGTCTTAGATACGCCGGATGTGTCGGGTGCACCCTGCACGGCGGCGAAAAATCCAACGCAAAATCAAATTGGAGCATAAAGCAGGTTTCAGGGCACGGATTCCGTAAGAGAATAGAAGCTTTTATGCCAATGGAAGCTTTTGCAAACGGCTTTTTGCAAACAGCAGCTTCTGAATGAACGAGTTACAGCAACCAGCAATCCGCAATCACACACGGTGCCGTATCCGGCACATCACAACGACGGACAGCAAACGGAGGTGAACCCCATGGCATTGGACGCAGCAACCCTGGCACTGGCGGCTCAGGAATTGAAAGAAGCCCTGACCGATTCCAGAATCGATAAGATCTTTGAGCCTACCCGGGATGAGGTGCTCATTACCCTGCGCAGCCGCACCCAGACATTCCGGCTGCTGCTGTCGGCCCGCAGCGGGTCCGCCCGCGTATGCTTTACGGGCGAGAGCTTTGAAAACCCCGCCGTGCCGCCCAGCTTCTGCATGCTGCTGCGCAAGCATCTGGCGGGCGGCCGCCTGCTGGATGTGCGGGCGGAGAAGAGCGACCGCATTGTGTTCTTCGACTTCCAGTGCGTGAACGAGATGGGCGACCTGGTGAAAAACACCCTGGCCGCCGAGCTGATGGGCCGCTACTCCAATCTGGTGCTGTTCCAGGGCGAGAAGATCATCGATGCGCTGAAGCGTGTGGATTTTGAGGACAGCGAGGTGCGCCAGCTGCTGCCCGGCCTGCCCTATACGCTGCCCCCCAAACCCAACAAGCCGGACTTCTTCGAGGGCAGCGCCATCGGGCTGGTGACGGCGGCCTGCCAGAAGGACCTGCCGGTGGCCGACGCCCTCATCCGCAGCTGCGGCGGCGTTGGCCCCATCGTCTGCCGGGAGGCGGCCTTCCGGGCGCTGGGAGAGACGAGCCTTCAGGCGGACCAGCTGACGGATGCCCAGCGGGCGGCTCTGGCGGGTGCCATTGAGGGCATCCGGGAGGAGTACGCGGCGGGCGGCAAGCCGGTGGCGGTGTTCACCGCCGAGGGCAAGCCCGTGGAGTTCACCTTCCTGCGGCCCACCCAGTACGGCAGCGCCTGCAAGTTGGTGGTGTACCCCACCTACAGCGACCTGCTGGAGGGGTATTACTCGGACAAGGACCGGGCCGAGCGGCTGCGCCAGAAGAGCAAGGACCTGCACAAATCGGTGAAGAATATGCTGGACCGAGCCATCCGCAAGCAGGCTGCCCGCAAAGAGGAGCTGGCCCAGAGCGAAAGCTCTGACCGGCTGCGGATCTACGGCGAACTGCTGCAGGCCAACCTGTGGGCCATCCAGAAGGGCGCGCGGAGCGTGAACGTAAACAACTATTACGACGGCAAGGACGTGACCATTCCGCTGGATGTGCGCCTTTCTCCCAGCGCCAACGCCCAGAAGTACTTCCGGGATTACAAAAAGAAGCAGACGGCGGCCAAAATGCTGGTGAAGCTGCTGGCGGAGGGCGAACAGGAGATCGCCTATCTGGAAACCGTGCTGTATGAGGTGGAGTCGGCCCCCGGCGAACAGGCTCTGGGCGAGATTCGGGCCGAGCTGAAGAGCCAGGGCTACCTGAAGTACTACAAGGTACGGGACAAAAAGCAGAAGCCGGCGGATTTCTACCGCTATGAATCCTCCGACGGCTTTTTGATTCTGGTGGGCCGCAACAACCTGCAGAACGAAAAGCTCACCCTGCACACCGCCCGCGGCAAGGACCTGTGGTTCCACACCAAGAACGCGCCCGGCAGCCACACCGTGGTGATGAGCGAAGGGCGGGACATCCCCGACGCCACCAAGGAAGAGGCCGCCCAGCTGGCGGTGCTGCACTCCAGCCAGGCCAAGGGCGTAAAGGTGGCGGTGGATTACACCGAGGTGCGGAACATCCGCAAGACCGGCGACCTGAAGCCGGGCATGGTGCTGTACGAAAAGTACGAGACGGCCTACATCACGCCGGACCCTGCACTGCCCGAAAAGCTGGCGCTGAAGAAAAAATAAGCCCCGCTCAGCCGGGGACGTAGGAACCGGGGCGGCTTTTCCACCAAAAACGTGGAAAAAGCCGCCCCGGAGCGTATAAAATGGGGAATTTATGCCAAAATTCTCCATATCCGGGCGACGGAATTGCAAAGGAAAAGAAACCGCAAAAAAATTTCAAGTTTTTTGCAAAAAACACTTGCAACACACGGCATAGTGTGCTATTATAATCCTCGGCTGCAAAAGGCTTGCGTGGCAAGTCACCATGCAGGCCACGATATGCGATGATGCGGGAGGTTGCCGTACCGTGTACGGGTTTTTCCGCGGAGTATGTCCGATCTAGAACCGGGCGAAAGAATGACTGAGCGCAAAGGGATATGTTCGCAGAGTTACTCCTGTGAACCAATTTCCAACATACTTTGCCATAGTTCTGTCCGGGGGAACTGCGCCATGCGGTTCACCGGCTTTTCTCATGCGAAGAAGTTGAACACCCGGAGCGGTGTAACAGTTGTTTATCGGCTCGCCTAGGGCAAAAACACAAGGAGGCGAAAGCAATGGCAGTCAAAGAAAAAATCAGAATCCGTTTACAGAGCTATGACCACCAGCTGGTGGATGCCGCTGCAGAGAGAATCGTGGAGACCGCTAAGCGCACCGGCGCTCGCGTGTCCGGCCCCATCCCCCTGCCCACCGACAAGGAAGTGGTGACCATCCTGCGCGCTGTTCATAAGTATAAGGACAGCCGTGAACAGTTTGAGAACCGCACCCATAAGCGTCTGATCGACGTTCTGAAGCCGTCTCAGAAGACGGTTGAGGCTCTCACGAGCCTGCAGCTCCCCGCTGGTGTGGACATCGAGATCAAGCTGTAAAGCAACCATGACGGGCCGGTAAGGGAGGCCCATAGCGCCGCCAACTGCCGGCATGGCAGCGAAGCAGCAACGAGATCGATCCGCACAAGGCGGAGAGGTCATGTTGGCACCGAAACCCAGTGTCAACCAATAACCTTTAACAGGAGGATTTGCAAACATGATCAAAGGTATCATCGGCAAGAAGCTGGGCATGACTCAGCTGTTCGACGAGAGCGGTCGGGTCGTTCCCGTCACCGTGATCGAAGCCGGCCCCTGCACCGTGGTGCAGAAGAAGACCGTGGAGAGCGACGGCTACCAGGCTGTGCAGCTGGGCTACGGCGAAGTTTCCGCCAAGAAGGTGAACAAGGCCGCCAAGGGCCACTTCGACAAGGCCGACGTGGCCCCCAAGAAGACCCTGCGTGAGTTCCGTCTGGCCGACATCAGTGCCATGAACGTTGGCGACATCCTGAAGGCCGACGTGTTCGCCGCTGGCGACAAGATCGACGTCGTGGGCGTCAGCAAGGGCAAGGGCTACCAGGGCACCATTAAGCGCTGGAACGGTCATCGCCTGCGCGAGAGCCACGGCACCGGCCCTGTGGCCCGCCATGCCGGCTCCATGGGCTCCTGCTCCACTCCTTCCCGCGTGTTCAAGGGCAAGAAGCTGCCCGGCCACATGGGCGCGGAGCGGGTCACCGTCCAGAACCTGACCGTTGTCAAGGTGGACGTGGAAAATAATCTGATCGCCGTCAAGGGCGCTGTGCCCGGCCCCAAGGGTGCCGTGGTCACCATCCACGACAGCGTGAAGGCGTAAAGGAGGAAAGCACAATGGCAAATTTTGACGTTTTGAACAAGGACGGCCAGAAGGTTTCCACTGTGGAGCTTTCCGACGCCGTGTTCGGCATCACCCCGAACGAGAAGGCCGTGCACATCGCGGTCGTCAACTTCCTGGCCAACCAGCGCCAGGGCACCCAGAGCACCAAGACCCGCAGCGAGGTTTCCGGCGGCGGTCGTAAGCCCTGGCGTCAGAAGGGCACCGGTCATGCCCGTCAGGGTTCTATCCGTGCTCCTCAGTGGACTCACGGCGGCGTTGCCCTGGGCCCCAAGCCCCGCGACTACAGCTACCGCATCAACAAGAAGGTCAAGCGTCTGGCCATTCTGAGCGCCCTGTCTGACAAGGCCCTGAACGGCAACATGATCGTGGTTGACGAGCTGGCTGCCAGCGAGTACAAGACCAAGAACGTCGTCAGCCTGCTGCAGGCTGTGGGCGCCGGCAAGAAGAACCTGGTCGTTTCCGACGTGGTCAACACCATGTTCGTGAAGAGCGCCGCCAACATCCCCGGCGTGAAGACCACCGTTGCCACCAGCGTGAACACCTACGACGTGGTCAACGCCGAGAAGCTGGTCATCAGCGTGGCCGGCGCGAAGAAACTGGAGGAGGTTCTGGGCTAATGAAAGCTGCACAAGACATCATCCTGGCCCCTGTCATTACCGAGAACTCTATGCAGGGTATCGCCAGCAAGAAGTACACCTTCAAGGTTGCTACCGATGCCGGCAAGGTCGAGATCGCTCAGGCTGTCGAGACTCTGTTCGGCGTGAAGGTTGAGAAGGTCAACACCATCAACGTGCGCGGCCGTTATCGCCGCCAGGGCATGCATGCCGGTTATACTGCCAAGTATAAGAAGGCCATCGTGACCCTGAAGCAGGATTCCAAGGGCATCGACTTCTTCGAGTCCATGGTGTAAGCCTTGTGAGCCCGCCGAGGGCTCAGTTATGGGGATATGACCCCGACAACAATTCATAAGATCAAAAAGGAGATCAGCAATGGCTATCAAAAAGTATAAGCCGACTACTCCGGGCCGCCGCGGCATGACTGTTACCGATTACAGCGTGCTGAGCAAGGTCGCGCCCGAGCGCAGCCTGCTTGAGCCTATGAAGAAGTGCGCTGGCCGCAACAACACCGGCCGCATCACCGTTCGTCATCATGGCGGCGGCAACCGCACCAAGTACCGCGTCATCGACTTCAAGCGGAACAAGTTCGACGTTCCCGCCAAGGTCCTGACCCTGGAGTACGATCCCAACCGCAGCGCTCACATCGCCCTGATCCAGTATGAGGACGGCGTGAAGAGCTACATCCTGGCTCCCGAGGGCCTGAAGGTGGGCGACACCGTGATGGCCGGCCCCAACGCCGACATCAAGCCCGGCAACGCTCTGCCTTTCGCCAACATCCCCGTCGGTACCATCATCCACAACGTGGAGCTGTACCCCGGTAAGGGCGGCCAGCTGGTTCGCTCCGCCGGCAACCAGGCTCAGCTGATGGCTAAGGAGAATGGTTACGCTCTGGTGCGTCTGCCTTCCGGTGAGATGCGCAACATTCCCCTGAACTGCATTGCTACCGTCGGCCAGGTGGGCAACATCGACCATGAGAACGTGAACATCGGCAAGGCCGGTCGTAAGCGTCACATGGGCTGGCGTCCCGCCAACCGTGGTTCTGTCATGAACCCCTGCGACCATCCCCACGGCGGCGGCGAGGGCCGCGCTCCGGTCGGCCGTCCCGGCCCTGTCACTCCCTGGGGCAAGCCTGCTATGGGTTACAAGACCCGCAAGCATCACAACCGCTCTGACAAGTTCATTGTCAAGCGCGCCAACGGTTAAGGGAGGTTATGAATCATGGGTAGAAGCATCAAAAAGGGACCTTACGTCCTGCCTGTCCTGCTGAAGCGCGTGCAGGAAATGAACGCCAACGGCGAAAAGCGCGTGCTGAAGACCTGGAGCCGCTCCTCCACCATCTTCCCCGAGTTCGTGGGCCACACCTTCGCCGTGCATGACGGCCGCAAGCATGTGCCTGTGTACGTCACCGAGGATATGGTCGGCCATAAGCTGGGCGAATTCGTCCCCACCCGCACCTTCAAGGGTCATGCGGGCGCTAAGACCACCAAGTAATGAAGGAGGAACACAACATGGAAGCTCGGGCTATTCTTCGCTACGCCCGCATCAGCCCCCGCAAGGTTTCGGTTGTTCTGGACCTGATCCGCAACCAGCCTGTGGACAAGGCGCTGGCGATTCTGCAGTACACCCCGAAGGCCGCTTGTGAGCCCCTTCTGAAGCTGGTGAAGTCTGCTGCCGCCAATGCGGAAAACAACCACAACATGGACAAGAACAATCTGTATGTCGCTGAGTGCTTCGTCACTCCCGGCCCCATCCTGAAGCGCATTATGCCTCGTGCTCAGGGCCGTGCGTACCGCATCCTGAAGCGGACCAGCCACATCACCGTTGTTCTGAAAGAGAAAGAGTAAGGAGGTAAACAATGGGCCAGAAAGTCAATCCCCACGGCATTCGCGTGGGTGTTATCAAGGATTGGGACAGCCGCTGGTTTACTTCCAAGAAGGAATTCGGCGACACCCTGGTCGAGGATTACAAGATCCGCCGCACCCTGAAGAAGCAGCTGTACGCTGCCGGCGTACCCAAGATCGAGATCGAGCGCAGCGTTGATGCGAAGGACGGTTCTCCCCGTCTGCGCGTGAACATCTACTGCGCAAAGCCCGGCATGGTCATCGGCCAGAAGGGTGCTGAGATCGAGAAGCTGCGTCAGCAGATCGAGAAGATGGTCGGCAAGACCACCAACGTGAACATCGTTGAGGTTCGCAACATCGACACCAACGCTCAGCTGGTTGCTGAGAACGTTGCCGGCCAGCTGGAGCGCCGCATCGCGTTCCGCCGTGCCATGAAGCAGTGCATCGGCCGCGCTATGCAGCGTGGTGCCAAGGGTGTTAAGATCCAGTGCTCCGGCCGTCTGGCTGGCGCGGACATCGCCCGCACTGAGCAGTATCATGAGGGTACCATTCCCCTGCAGACTCTGCGTGCTGACATCGACTACGGCTTCGCGGAAGCCGCCACCACCTACGGCCGCATCGGCGTGAAGGTGTGGATCTACAAGGGCGAGGTGCTGAAGGGTGCCAAGCCCGCCGCCCGCAAGGAAGGAGGCAATAAGTAATGTTACTGCCTAAGCGTGTGAAATACCGCCGCGTTCAGCGTGGCCGCATGACCGGTAAGGCCATGCGCGGCAATGTGGTCAACCAGGGCCAGTACGGCCTGCAGGCCCTTGAGCCCTGCTGGATCACCTCCCGTCAGATTGAGGCCGCCCGTGTGGCCATGACCCGTTATATCAAGCGTGGCGGCAAGGTCTGGATCAAGATCTTCCCGGACAAGCCCGTCACCGAAAAGCCGGCCGAGACCCGCATGGGTTCCGGTAAAGGCAGCCCCGAGTACTGGGTGGCCGTGGTTAAGCCCGGCCGCATCCTGTTCGAGCTGGCCGATGTGGACGAAGAGACCGCCCGCGAGGCCCTGCGCCTGGCCATGCACAAGCTGCCCTGCAAGTGCAAGTTTGTCACCCGCGAAGATGCCGTGAAGGAGGTTGAAGCCGAATGAAAGCTGCCGAGCTGCGTGAACTCAATGCTGTCGAGCTGAACAAGAAGCTGGGCGAGCTGAAGGAAGAGCTGTTCAACCTGCGCTTTCAGCATGCCATCAACCAGCTGGACAACCCCGGCCGTATCGAGGCCGTCAAGAAGGACATCGCCCGCGTGATGACCATCTTGGCTGAAAAAAACTGAGAGGGAGGTTAAACGATGGAACGCAATTTGAGAAAGACCCGCGTGGGCACCGTTGTGTCCGACAAGATGGATAAGACCATCGTCGTTGCCGTGAAGGACAACGTGCAGCACCCTCTGTACAAGAAGATCCTGAAGCGCACCGTGAAGTTTAAGGCCCATGATGAAAACAACGAGTGCCGCATCGGCGACCGTGTGATGATCATGGAGACCCGCCCCTTGTCCAAGGACAAGAACTGGCGCCTGGTCAAAATCATCGAGAAGGCGAAATAAGCCTGTTACTTTGAAAGGAGGATCTGACATATGGTTCAGATGCAAACTTATCTCAAAGTGGCCGACAACACCGGTGCCAAAGAGTTGATGTGCATTCGTGTGCTGGGCGGTTCCCGCAAGAGATATGCCAACATCGGCGACATCGTGGTGGCTTCTGTTAAGAAGGCTGCTCCCGGTGGCTCCGTGAAAAAGGGCGATGTGGTGAAGGCCGTTATCGTTCGCAGCAAGCATGGCGTGCGCCGTGCCGACGGTTCCTACATCCGCTTTGACGAGAATGCGGCCGTGATCGTTATGGCCGACAAGAGCCCCAAGGGCACTCGTATCTTTGGACCCGTGGCCCGCGAGCTGCGCGAGGCCGGCTTCACCAAGATCCTGAGCCTGGCTCCGGAATCGCTGTAAGGAGGTTTTAAGAATGAACAATCTTCATGTTAAAACCGGCGACACCGTGATGATCATCAGCGGCAAAGACAAGGGCCAGACCGGCAAGGTCCTGGCTGTCAGCCCCAAAGAGGGTAAGGTCATTGTTGAAGGTCACAACATGGTCACCAAGCACGTCAAGCCTCGCCGTCAGGGCGAGCAGGGCGGCATCGTGAAGGCCGAGGGCGCCATGTACGCCTGCAAGGTCATGCCGGTTTGCCCCAAGTGCGGCAAGGCCACCCGCGTGGGCCACACCGTCAAGGAAGGCAAGAACGTCCGCATCTGCAAGAAGTGCGGCGCAGAACTGTAAGGGAGGGTAAGAACGAATGGCTCGTTTGAAAGATAAGTACGTCAGCGAAATCGCTCCCGCCCTGTACAAGAAGTTCGGCTATAAGAGCGTGATGCAGATTCCCAAGCTGGATAAGGTCGTTATCAACGTGGGCTGCGGCGAAGTCAAGGACAACTCCAAGATCATGGACGCCATCCTGGCTGACCTGGCCACCATCACCGGCCAGAAGGCTGTGGTTTGCCGCGCGAAGAAGAGCGTTGCGAACTTCAAGCTGCGCGAGGGCATGCCCATCGGCGCGAAGGTCACCCTGCGCGGTGAGCGCATGTACGAGTTTGTGGACCGCTTCTTCAGCGTTGCCCTGCCTCGTGTGCGTGACTTCCGCGGCATCAACGGCAACTCCTTCGACGGCCGCGGCAACTACGCCTGCGGCATCAAGGAGCAGCTGATCTTCCCTGAGATCGAGTACGATAAGATCGACGCGGTCCGCGGCATGGACATCTGCTTCGTGACCACCGCTAAGACCGACGAGGAAGCCAAGGAGCTGCTGAAGGCCCTGGGCGCCCCGTTCGCTAACTAAGGGAGGGTTTGACTGTGGCTAAGACTTCTATGAAAATCAAGCAGCAGCGCGAGGCCAAGTTCTCTACCCGCGCCTACAACCGCTGCAAGATCTGCGGCCGTCCCCACGCTTACCTGCGCAAGTACGGCGTTTGCCGTATCTGCTTCCGGGAGCTGGCCTATAAGGGCGAGATCCCCGGCGTGAAGAAAGCCAGCTGGTAAACACTGAAGGCGCTAAGCGCCGACGGTTTTACAAATAAAGCCCGGGGCGTTTTCAACGGTCCGGGCAAATGTACGAACAGACAAAACAAGAACCTATCAAGGAGGTTAGTGGCATGCAAATCACCGATCCTATCGCGGACCTGCTCACCCGCATCCGCAACGCCAGCACTGCCAAACACCCTTCTGTTGAGGTCCCCGCTTCCAACCTGAAGAAGGCCATCTGCCAGATTCTGGTTGACGAGGGCTACATCAAGGGTATGCAGGTGACTGAGGACAACAAGCAGGGTATGATCAAGCTGACCCTGAAGTACCAGGAGAATGGCGCTCCCGTCATCGCCGGCCTGCGCCGTGTTTCCAAGCCCGGCCTGCGTATCTACACCAACTGCGAGGATATGCCCAAGGTCATGAAGGGCCTGGGCACCGCGATCATTTCCACCTCCAAGGG
>CAKSWY010000038.1 GCA_934513685.1 uncultured Oscillospiraceae bacterium
ATGGCATCGGTCTGGAAGGGTTGGAAAACAAAAACCAGGCATTATTGAGATAAAAATCTTGATGATGCCTGGTTTTCTTGTATGTGACAAACCGCTTTTCCGACAATCCAGATGTTACACTATGTATCGACTGTAAGCAGGCACGAAAGGCAAAAGCGAAGGAATGGTTGAGAACTGCCGGTAAGGTTGTGGGCGTCGCAGCTGTCACTGTAGGTGCAGTGTATGTAGCTTCTCAATCTTCCGGATACGATGATAATACAGATTACAAATACATCCCAGATGGAGATGATGGTATGAGATGCGCAAATTGCGGCAACACTGACGAAAATACTCTGTAGGATAAGGTCGATACCACATATTGCTCTAAGTGTGCACATCGAACATCAGTGGATACCGGCGAAGACGACGTAGTGGAATGCCCATATTGTCACAGAATGCGAGACAGAAAAGCAATATACTGCCGTTGGTGCAACGATTCAGCATGGGAACCAAGCACCCAAGACGAATTTGAGGAAATCGATAAAATTCTGAAAGATATTGGCTATTAAGTTCGTCTACGGAAATAGATGTGAAGGAGTTTTTTATGGGTACATTTGGATATTATCTCATATAAAAAGCTTTGGAAGCTTCTGATCGATTTGGATATAAAAAAGAAAGATTTGCAGCAAGCTGCTGGAGTAAGTTCTGCACTGATTGCGAAAATGGGGCGCAACGAAAATGTATCAACAGATTCACTTGTGAAAATCTGTACAGCCCTGAACTGTGATATAGGCGATATTATTGAGATCGTTCCAACAGTGCGGGGCTTTTTTGCGCCCTTCCCGGGGGGACGGGGCATTGCCTGGTCTCCTCTTTTCGCTGCCGCTCTCTGGTTCCGTTCCTGTCATTCAGAGGAGCGGAGCAACGAAGAATCTTTCCTCCTGGGGTCGCAAGATCCCTCGACAAGCTCGGGATGACACGGGGCGCTCGGAATGAAAGGGGACGGGAGGACGCAGGCAGGAACGTCACCGAGACCGGAGATGCACGACATGGTCAGCACTGTGCACGAGATAAAACCCGCTTGGCGGGGGGCATGGAAAAACGCCCGGACTTCGGTCCGGGCGTTTGCTGATGCAGGGATTCAGTTGGCGTAGAACTCCACGACAGGATGATAACTGTACCAAGTGTAGTCCAGATCCAGGGTCTGGCCGCTGATGTAGTCACCCTTGCCGACAACGGCGTTCTGACGGGGGCAGGACCACATACCGGCGGGAACGTCCAGAGCAGTGAAGAAGTTCCGGGCATCCACGGTCTGCTCTCTGACCAGCTGACCGTTGTCATCGATAAACTTCACAGTGAAAGCGTCGGGATACACGGCCTCGCTGGTCAGGTCGAAGTTCAGAACAGGGTTCTTCTCATACCAGTCATAGTCCAGGTCCAGGTCCTGACCGGTGATCATCTGGCCGCTTGCCAGAGTGACGCCATCAGCAGCCCAGTTCACGCTGGTGCCGTCCACCATGGGAACAGTGAACGATTTCATAAAATTCTTGGGGGACAGAACGGCGGAGCCTGCCTCGAAGCCGTTGGGCAGACAGAAGTTCAGAGTGAAGGACTCGGGGAGAATACTGTCGGCAACAAAAACAACGTTCTTGTCCTCGCCAAACTCTGCCGGGACCGTCTCGCCGGTGGCGACTTCCATGTTCAGAGCCTCGCAGTACCAGGTCTCAACATCGCGGTAGGTGGGAACAGTGACGCTCTTCACATAGCTGACTTCATCGTACTCGGCGATCACAGTGCCATCCTTCAGCTGGAAGCTGACGTCATAGGCTTTGGGATAGTTGGCAGCGGAGGCTGCCATGGGGAGCAGACCCAGGGCCAGAACCAGGGTCATCAGCAGCGACAGTACGCGGGTATGTTTTTTCATTTGTAAATCCTCCTTTGATAATAACAGATACCCCCGCTCCTGCAGAGTTTCGGCAAAACAACCGAAACAAGTACAGATAACGGACTCGTTTTTATATTAACACTGCAATTTGGAAAGGTCAAGGGAGAGGAAACAGAAATGTTTGGAGCAACCGATAAAATTACCGCTCTCTATTGCAGACTTTCTCAGGAGGATGAGAAAGCTGGCGAATCCCTCTCCATTGAAAATCAAAAAAGTATCCTGCTTTCGTATTCCCGAGAGCACCACATGACGAATCCTGTGTTCTTTGTGGACGACGGCTATTCCGGCACCAACTTTGACCGGCCCGGTTTTCAGGAGATGCTGGCCCAGATTGAGGCTGGCAAGGTGGCCAACTGCATTGTCAAGGATCTGTCCCGCCTGGGCAGAAACTCCGCTATGACAGGCCTCTACACCACCCTGACCTTCCCCAAGTACGGCACCCGGTTCATCGCCATCAACGACAACTTCGACAGCGCCGATCCCAACAGCGTGAACAACGATTTTGCCGGAATCAAGAACTGGTTCAACGAGTTTTACGCCCGTGATACCAGCCGTAAGATTCGTGCTGTTCAGAAGTCCAAGGGCGAAAAAGGCATCCCGCTGACGGTCAATGTGCCTTATGGCTATGTGAAGGACCCTAACGACCCTCACCACTGGATCATCGACCCGGAGGCCGCACAGGTGATCAAGAGGATCTTTACCATGTGCATGGAGGGCCGTGGCCCGTCCCAGATTGCCAATCAGCTGCGAGCGGATCAGGTGCTGACACCTACCGCTTACAAGAAGCAGCAGGGACAGAAAACGACTCACCCTCTGCCGGAAAATCCCTGTAAATGGTCTGACAGCTCTGTGGTCAAAACTCTGGAACGCCGGGAGTACACCGGCTGCACGGTCAATTTCAAGACCTACACCAATTCCATCTGGGACAAAAAACAGAGGGGAAACCCGCTGGAAAATCAGGCCGTGTTCCCGGACACCCATGAGCGCATCATTGAGGACGATGTGTTTGAAAAGGTGCAGGAGATCCGCCAGCAGCGCCACTGCATGACCCGCAGCGGAAGAACCAGCATGTTCTCCGGTTTGGTGTATTGCGCCGACTGCGGCGCAAAGATGTATTACGGTGCCACCAACAACTACAAGCCTCAGAATGCTTTCTTCGATTGTTCCCTCCACTGGAAGGACAAGGAGAAGTGCGGCACACACTACATCCGAGAGTCTGTTCTGGAGCGTCTGGTGCTGCACCACATCCAGATGGTAACGAATCATATCCTGCACCATAAGGACTACTTCGTGTCCGTCATGGGCCAGCAAGTGCGGCTGGAGAGCAGCGAGAAGATTCAGATCCATCGCAAGAAACTGGAGCGCAATCAGAAGCGGATTGCAGAACTGAAGCGGCTGTTCATCAAGATCTATGAGGACAACGCCGCAGGACTGCTCAGCGACGAGCGGTTCGACATGATGAGCCAGAGCTACGAGGCGGAGCAGAAGCAGCTGGAAGCGGAAACGCAGACCTTGCAACAGGAAATTGAAGTACAGGAACGACAGCATGAGAACATCGAGCTTTTCATCCAGAAGGCCGACAAGTATTTGGGCATCGAGAAGCTGACGCCCTACGCCCTGCGGGAGTTAATCCAGGGCATCTATGTGGAGGCCCCGGACAAGTCCAGCGGCAAGCGACGCCAGACCATCCACATCAAGTATGACGGCATCGGCTTCATCCCTTTGGATGTGCTTATGAACGGAAAAACGGCGTGACCGAAGTCACGCCGCTTCCCGAGAACAACCAGTTCTCATGATATTTTGAATTTTACTGTTTTCCGGCCGCCCGGCCTTTCCCGGGCGGTCTTTTTTGTCTGCTTATTCGTTCACGGCCCGCTTGCGCCCGGCATTTGCCTGCTCCTCCAGCAGCTGAGACGCCAGCCCGATGCGGTTGGTCTTGAAGTGGAAGAACGGCCGCTCCGGCAGCGCAAAGATCTCTTCCGGCTGCATGAAATCATCCAGCACCGCGCGAATGGCGGGCTCCACATCTGCCACGCTGAAGCCATGCTCCAGCACCACATACAGATACGGCACAAAGCACCCGGGGTGCTCTTTGTCCGGAATGATCACAAAGAACTCATCCAGAATTCCCTTCACGTTTGCGTCCGCCACCAGATTTTCCATGGGCAGCAGGGCCAGGTCGCCGCCGCCGAAGCGGGGGCTGTAGCCGCGGGTCAGGGTATACACCACGCCATCCTCGGTGATGTAGCCCAGATCGCCCAGGTGCAGCCACACCTGCCCGTCTGCGTGGCGCTGAAGTGCCTTGGCGGTGTCCTCCGGACTGTCGTACCCCAGCATATTGCCGGGGCCGGTGCGGCACAGCTCGCCTACAAACCCGTAGCCCAGCTCCTCCTGCGTGCCCGGCTTGAACACGCCCAGCACCGTCAGCGGCATGGGAATGCCCACGTTGCCGTTCCGGATGGGATAGGGAGACATGGGCACGGTAATGTTGGAGCCCGCCTCGCTGCACCCATAGCCGGTGGTGAGGGTGGCCTTGCAGCCGTGCTTTTGCAGGAACTGTTGGGCCGTCTGCAGCTGGGTGTTGTTCATTGCCTCGGCGCCTGCGCCCGCCGCCAGCAGATGCGACAAGTCGTAATCCTCCGGAATGCGGGGGCTGTGCACCAGCACGTCCACAAACATGGGAATGAGCGGCCAGCAGTTGGGCCGGTAGTGCATCAACTCCAGGTCCACATCCTCCGGCCGGCAGAAGGGGTCCAGAATCAGCAGCTTATTGGAAGCAAGCGGCAGAAGCATCATGGACACCACCACAGCCACCAGGCAGGGCGGCAGCGCCGTGATCAGCCAGGTGGGCCGGAACTGATCCGATGCACCGTAGAAGTTCATCTGGTACACCACGCCGATCATGGAATAGGCCGAGTGCACAACCTGCTTGGACGGGCCGGTGGAGCCGCTGGTGTAGGCGCAGAACAGCGGCCGGTTTTCATCCTGGGGCACGGCGGGCAGCTGCTCCACAGTGTCTCCCAGCGCCAGAAAATCGTTCCATCTGAGAACCGCCGGGCCTTCGGCACTGCGCGCCGTATAGCGCTCGTCCAGCGTCTCGCGGATGTTGGGCCGCAGGGTGTCGTAATCGCAGGAGGCGCAGGGGTCCACCAGCACCACGCGCTTCACCTGCCCGGAGGCCAGATAGGCGTTCATCTCCTGCATGGTGAGAAAATCGTGGGCGAAAATCACCGAAGCGCCGGACTTCTCCACCGCCTCCACATTTTCCTGCAGGGTATTGTCCCGGCAGACCAGCGCCGCGCCTACCTGTTCCGCGGCCAGCAGCAGATACAGAAACTCCGGAACCGAGTGCAGGAACACCGGGATCCGGTCCCCCTCGCCGATGCCCAGCGCGTGCAGGGCCTTGGCCACCTGATCCGCCTTTTTCAGCAGTTCGTCCCAGGAAATGTCGCTTCCGTAGTAGTGCACCGCCGTAACCGTCCGGCCGGGCATATTCTGCTCCAGATAGGCACGCAGGGTGCAGTGGGGCACCTTCATTCCCTCCACCATCTGGGGCGGGTAATACTTCATCCAGGGCCGTTCCTCGCTGGCAAGGCGGCGCTTCATCGGCTGATCCATTTACTTTCTCCTTTTGGTTTTTGGCAGAACTCTGCCTTTTTTGTTCTGGGGGCAGCAGGCAAGTTCATTCCACCGTCTGCTGCACGTTGTGCCGCCGGGGCCTTGGGTACGTGCCCCGGCAAGTAAGCGGAAGGAGCATTTTGCCCATTCCGCTCTTCGTCTGCTACCACCATACCATATTTTTGCAAAGAACACCCGTGCCACATCTTGCCAAAACTTGACGAAATGAATTCACATCGGCACAGAACAATTCACATGGTTTCCAGTCGTTTCGCTGCGCCGCGCGTTCCCCTGCCGGCCGGTGCTGCTCGCAGTACTTCAGCCGCCCGTGATCCGGCCCCGGGCACAAAAAAGCGGAGGATGCCGATGCGTCCTCCGCCTTTTGCTTTTTGATTCAGTTTTGATCGTCTGTTCGCGCCTTATCCGTTCACTTCCACTGGAAGCCCCACCAGAATATATCGGGAATTCTCCGTCTCATAGGAGCAGGTGGAAAGGAACACGGCCCGCTCCACCTTGCTTACATCCACCGTAGTATTGGCCGCAAACGAGGACTTGCGCATCACACTGCTCAGGTAGGTTTGAAGCGCTTCCACGCTGCCCAGCTTCTGATAGACCTGGTCGGTGTCCACGGTGACGTACCCGGCAATCAGATCCAACCGCCAGTTTTTCTCGGGGGTCAGCAGCCACATCACCGGGTGGGCGTCGTAGTATTCCTGCTTGGAAAAATCGTGCAGGGTGCCGAACATGGAATCGTTCTTCATGCTGTGCCCGTAAATCACCGGGGCCGGGTCCTGAAAGCCCGGGTCTGCGGCGCAGTCCAAAAACAGGCTGCCCGCCTTGTTGTAGCTGCCGTCCAGCATGGTGTACAGGTAATCGTCATTGGTGCGGCCCTGCATCACCGGATAGTTGATGGGGGTGCCCTCGCAGTACAGCCAGCCCACCACGTCCGGGTTCTGGGCTTTCAGGTGGTCAAAATCCACCTGAATGGGCACCTTGTTTGGGTCGGCTGCCGCCTGCTGCTCCGGCTGGCTGCTCACATACTGACTGGCCGCGCTCTCATACATCTGGTCGCCCTCCCGGTATTCGCTCAGGATGGTCCAGATGTTCCACAAAGAAAACACAAGCCCCGCTGCGCAGGCCAGGCAAAACAGACGCACAAGTAATTTTTTCATGGCATGGTTTCCTTTTCCCGGCTGGGCAGTGCCCCGCCGTTTTGATTGAAATCTCTGCACAAAGTATAGCATATCCTGCCCGGCAGAGCAACAAAAGCGGCCCGCACAGCTGCCGCAGGCAAACTGTACGGGCCGCAGGGCCGAAGCCGGGGCAAATTGCCCGGTTTTTAGCGTTTAGTGGTTGGCGCGGCGGCGAGCCACGACCAGCGCAGCGGCGCAAAGAACCGCAGCGGCACCATACAGGGCCAGAGGCGCCGTATCCGCCGTTTTGGGCGAAGCCTTTACCGGCACTGCCGTTGCGGCAGGGGTGGCCTCGTCCTTCTTCTCGCTCTTATCGCCCTTGTCAGAAGAAGGCTTCTGAGTGGGCGCGTTGGTCGGAGCAGTGGTCGGTGCCGTGGTAGGCTCATTGGTCGGCGCGGCAGTAGGCTCCGTGGTGGGGGCCGTGGTCGGCTCCGTGGTCGGTGCCGCAGTAGGCTCAGTGGTCGGCTCCGTAGTCGGGGCCGCAGTGGGCTCGGTGGTAGGGGTCGGCGTAATGGTCTCGTCAAAGCTCATGGCAATGTCGAAATCCAGGCCGGCCAGAATGGTGTCACAGCCAGGGCAAGCCAGCCGGGCCGCTTCCTTCTCCTCGGCCGTAAACGTATGGGTGTACTCCCGCTCAAACACCGTGCCGTCGGCCAGAGTGCCGAACACCTTGCAGGTGATGCTCAGGTCGTCGTCCACCGAGAGGCACAGCTCATCGTTGCGCCACTCGAACTCCTTCTGCTGTTCCGGCAGACCGGCCTTGGGGTAGAAGGGGCCCATCTCCTGGCCGTTCTTCTTCATCGCAACCGCATGCACGCCCACCTGGACCTGCTCGGTGCTCTGCACGTTTCCATTCTCGTCCACATAGCGGACTTCCACCATGCCGGGAATGCGCACATCCACATGATGCAGCGGCCAGCTGGTCATTTCAGCAGGCTCCAGGGTGGAGGCAGGCACGCTGCCCTCAGCCTGTGCTTCAGCCGGGGCATCCTCCGCGAACACCGCAGCAGACAGCACCGAAATGCTCAGCCCCAGCGCCAGCACCAGCGACAAAAACTTTTTCATCTCGTGTTTCTCCTATGATCCGAATTAGTGATTGGCCTTCTTGCGGCGGTAGATCACAACACCCAGGGCAACCACACAGGCCACGCCCAGCACACCGTACAGGGCCAGGTTCGCAGTGTCGCCGGTCTTGGGGGAAGCGGGAGTCTGGGCCGCGGGCACTGCGGTGGCAGCAGCAGCGGTAGAATCGGGCTTCTTGTCACCCTTGTCGCTCTTGTCAGAAGAAGGCTTCTGGGTGGGAGCGGTGGTGGGCTTGTCAGTGGGCGCAGTGGTAGGAGCCGTGGTGGGAGCGGTGGTAGGAGCCGTGGTGGGAGCGGTGGTAGGAGCGGTGGTGGGCTCCGTGGTGGGCGCAGTGGTAGGCTCGGTGGTGGGAGCGGTGGTAGGCTCGGTGGTGGGAGCCGTGGTGGGCTGAACAGCCGCAATGGTCACGGAAGTGGAGGTTGCGGCCATATCGATGTCCTCGGGATCACCGGAGTCGCCCTCTTTGTAGGCCGTGATCACGCTGCTCACACCGATCTTGATTTCGCCCGTGACACCATCGTTCACGTCAAACACCAGGGTGGCGGCGGTGCCGTTCTTGTTCACAGAACCGCTCTTCATCTCCCACAGCAGGCGGGTACGGGCGTTGTTAACGCTCAGCGAGTCAAACACATCGCCGTTCTCGGCCGAGTTGTAGGTGATCTGGCTATTGTCGTAGGCCAGGTCGCTGATCAGCACGGTGTAGTTGCCGTCCATGCCGCTCAGGCTCAGTTCCACAGTCACCTGCTTCTTGTCCTCGCTCAGGGTGGCTTTGGCGGTCATGGTGGGGGTGGCTGCCTTGGCAAAGGCAGTGGCGCACAGTGCTACAGCCATGCACAGGGTGCACAGCAGTGCCGTCAATTTCTTTTTCATTGGTATCTTCCTCCTATATTTTTCAGCAGTCAGCCCGCCGCTCGGTCAGTCGCCGGGTGCGGCCGCTCGTTCCGGCGGCGGGGCCTGCCGAAATCTCGTTTTTTACTCTTCCGCTTCAGTCAGTGCTGCCGTTTTTGAAGAATTCCACAACAACCTCTGCATCCTCATCCGGCATCTTAAATTGGTAACCCGATTGGGTCACCGGGCCTGTCGGTTCCAGCGGTTCGCCGTTCACGGTCACTTTATCAACGCCCCAGCCAGGATTGGGCTTAATTTCCAGCGTCACGGTCTCATTGACCGCAGCCTGGTTCGGCGTCGCGGTGGCCGTGCCGGCCTGATTGTCATTCACGGTCACGGTCACGGTGTGCAGCGGCTTCGGCTCCTCGACCTTCTTGAAGCTGGCCGTCACGTTCACATCGCCGGCGGGCATCTCAAAGGTGTTGTCCTTGTTCACCGTCACATTCTGCGTCTGGCCGTTTCCGTCGGTGTAGGTCACACCAATGGCCTCCAGCTCGTAGCCCTCATCAGGGGTCACGGTCAGCTGCACGGTCTCACTGGCTGCGGCGCTTTCCTTATCCGCCTTCACGCTGCCGTTTTTCAGCGTGTCGTCCACCTTCACCTTGTAGGTCACCGCGGCGGGGATCTGCTCGAATTCGGCCGTCACAGTCACGTCCGCCGTGGGCATGGTGAAGGTGTACTCGCCCTTTTTGCCCTCCACGGGGGTCAGAACGACCTTCTCGGTCTTAGGCTCATCGTTGGCATTCTCGCCGGGAACCTGATAGGTCGCGGCCAGAGTGCCCTCCTTCAGCTGGTAGTCCTTAGCGGGGGCAACGGTCAAGGTCACTTCCGCGTTCTCTTCGGCGGTTTCAGCCGCTTCGCCGTTCACGGCGGCGGTCACCGCGCCGTTCTTCATCTCGCCGATGTTGATCGCATGGCTCTTCACTTCCGGCTCATCCTTCTTAAAGGTCACATGCACGGTGATGCTGGCTTCGGGTTTGGTGATGGTGTAGGTGCCGTCCGCATTGGCGGTCAGGGGCACCTTGCCGGTGGCTTCTTCCGCCTGGGTCTCCGGCTCAGAAGGCTCGGTGGGCTCGGTGGGCTCGGTGGGCTCGGTGGTTTCGGCCGCAGCCTCCTCCACGTAGTAAACCTCGCCGATGGTATAGCCCTCATCGGGGGTGACGGTCAGGGTGATCTTTCCGTCCTTGGCCTTGGTGGCTGCCTCGCGGTCGGGGTCCACAGGAGTGACCTCGGACTTCATGCCGCCAATGCTGCCCATGCTGCCCATGCCGCTGTCGGCCATGGAGCTCATGGAAGCGTTGCCGCCCTCGCCGGTCTCCAGCAGAACGTAGGCGTGCAGGCCGCAGGTTTCGCAGATGTACACGCCCTCATCGGCGTTGAACTTGTAGCTGTGACCCAGGGCCTTGTCGCCCTCTGCCACGGTCTTGTCGCCCTTCACCAGGCCATACTTGTCGGTGCGAATCTGGGTAAAGGCAGGGCTGGTGCAGCTGGCCGCCACGGGCACCTGGCTGCTGGCGCCGTTTGCCAGATCGGTCAGCAGATCGGTCATCTTGGCGCTGTCGCGGATGTTGGCGCACCACAGGAACTCGCTGTTTTTGTTGTCGCCCGCCTCGCTCACCTGGCGCTGATAATCCGGGTTCAGGTTCACGGCCTCCTGGCTGTAACGAACCTCGGCATTGGCGGCGTCGGGGTAGCTGAAGCTGAAGTTGGTGGCCACGTTCACCGTCAGGGTGGGGTTGCTGGTCAGCTTGGAAGCGTCAAACTTCATGCCGACCTGCTTGCCGCTTTCATCCGTAACGGGGGTGTAGCAGCTGGTGAAATCGTAATCCTCGTAGATTTCCAGGGCGGCAATGGGCTTGTTCTGCACGGTCTTTTTGCCGCTGGCATCCACATAGTAGGAGCTTGCGGTAAAGGCGCGCCCGTCGCTGGAATAGTTCACGGTGTTGTATTCCTTGAACAGGGCCACGGGGTTGGCATCCGCGGCAGCGCTCAGATCGTAGGTGTAGATCGCATTGCCCAGGTTGAAGTACAGCTTGCCCTCATACAGGCCCACGCTGTGGGTCAGGCCGGGGTACTGCTCGGTGTAACTGAAGTCCCGCTTCGCCTCATCCGCCAGAACCGGAGCCTGCGTGTTCTGTGCGAACTTGCCGGTGCCGTAATCGAACAGGGTCACGGCATGGGGATCGGTCTTGGTGTTATCGCCCATCATGCTGCCGGAGGAGCTGTCGGTCCAGTAATCCGGGGCGCTCACGGTACGGCTCTTCAGCTTGTTGCGTTTCTCCACGTTCACGCGCTGGCTGTGGACGATGGCTTTCATGTCGAACTGATCCTTCATGTTGTCCATCTGGTCGCTCTTCTCCACGCTGCCGCGCTGAGCAGCCATGGTGGAGCCACCGTCCACATAGTACCAGTTGGTTCCGTCGTTGTAGATGTGGCTCACCGCACCACTGAACCAGGAATCCTCATAGCTGGTGTTGTCGTTCTTGGTCTCGCTGCTGGTCTCCACCTTGTTGTACTTGGGATGGGTGGGGTCGTAGTACTCCTTGCTGGAGTCCACATTTTCCGAAGGAATGATTTTGCCGTCGGCGTCCTTGGCCACCTCGTACACATAGCCGTCGTACAGAGAGTCGATGTAGTCGATGGACTTACCCTTCTCGTACAGCTTGGCAATGCTCTGGGGGGACATCAGGAAGTAGGTGTGGTAAATGCTGCCCTGGACCTCGCCGCGGTACTGGGCCATGCACTCCACATAGATGTCGTCATAGCAAACGTCGGTGTAGAACCACTCGCCGTTCGCCTTGTTTTCGGCATTGGGCAGGCGCACCGCGTTCATGTAGTGCACGTTGTTGAATGCGCCGCCGCCGAAGCCCTCGCCGGCCACGCTGGTTTCGGCGGTGTCGGCATAGAACTTGGCCTGGATGAAGTCCACCAGGTCGTCATCGCCCACCTGGGCGGGGGTCTTCCAAATGCCATCGGTGGTCTTGTACACTTCCGGATGCAGGTTCTGCAGCAGGTAGGTGTAACCGGCCGTGTAGCCCAGGCAGATGGCGCCGTAGTAGGCCTTGTTCACGGTGTTGCCTTTTTCGTCCGTGGTGGTGTAGGTGGGCATCTCGGTCAGCTGGTCGCTGAGCAGAGAGCCAAAGGTGGTCATCTGGATGGGGTCGGTCTCCGGGTTGCCGCCGGAGCCGGTGACGTTGGTCATCACGCCCATATCAAAGGTGCAGTTGTCGGCCAGCCAGTCGTGCAGCACCAGCTGCTTCTGGATCTCGGTGGTGCCTTTGGGCAGGGCATCCACCACCGCCATGGCCTTGTCGCGCATGGCCAGCAGCTCGGCACCGTAGTAGTACACATAGGCCATGAACGCCTGGGGCAGCATCTGCACCAGCTGGATCATCTGAGCGGGGGGCACCTGCGTGTCCGCATCAATGTTGCACAGCACCTTCACCGCGGCCATGGGGTTGGCTTCGGTGTTCTTGGCGGTCCAATAATCGGACGAAACGCCCAGATACTCGGCGTTGTCCGCATTGAAGGCGCTCAGCATGGCGTAGTAGCGCTGCACCTCCAGGGTGCCGTTGTCCTTGCTGTCGGTGTACAGGCCGATCACATTGCCCTCTTCGTCGGTCTTGGGCGCGCCGTTCTCGTCCACACTGAAGGTATCGTCCATGTAAGTGGCGATCTGCATATCGGTGTAGAGCAGATAGTCGTCCGCGCTCTCGCCTTCGGGGGGCGTGAACGCCGCGCCGTGGTCCACCAGAGTCTGGCTGCCGGTCTTGGTGTTCACATACACGTCCTTGCCGGCCTGGAATTTGGCCAGCGCGTCGGCATCGGTGATCTCCACGGTTTCACCGCACACACCGCAGGTGAAGGAGATCTTGGTCAAATTGTAGGAATAATCCGGCAGGATGCCCTGGGTGATCTTCTTGTTCTCCGCATCGTAGAGCAGGCCGCCGTTCTGCACTTTGCCCTGATCATCTTTGATGGGGGTGCTGTCCGCCTTTTCTTCCCACTCGAAGGTCACTTTGGCGGGGATCACGGTGGTCTCTGGCTCCCGGTTGCCCATCGCGATGTCGCGCATCACGGTCAGGTCGGCACCGGTGATCTTGCCGTCGCCGTCCATATCCGCGCTCAGGTCCTCTTCCTGGTTGCCCAGGACCATATCCCGCAGCACAGTCAGGTCGGCACCGGTGACCTTGCCGTCGCCGTTCAGGTCGCCCTTGTAGCTCTTGCCGCCCACGGTGTGGTTGCGGCAGCCGCCCTCTTCCTCTTCGTTGGCGTAAACAGCCACGGCGGAAGCCGCCTGCTGAACCGCGGCCTCGGTCTCAACCTCGGTGTCCACGTCGTCCAGCTGGTCTGCGTCCACCGCGTCCATGGCGGCGGCGAAGCCCTCGCTCATGTTGTAGCGGATGCCGGTCACCTTGCCGCCCGTCGTCTCATAAGAGACATCGGTCACCGCGTTGTTCATGTACTTTTCGTACAGGGTCTCGTGCAGCACCGCCGCCAGATCCTGCATGGAGAGGCCCAGATCGGCCACGTCCACGGTCCCCTCACCGCGCTGTGCCACCAGGGCCTGCGCCAGGTCAGACTTGACCGCGTCGTAGCTCTTATCCGCCGAGGTTTCCACACGCTGAACGAGTGCCTCGTCCTGCTGCTTTTCCTGTGCGGTAACACCCTGGGCCTTCAGCTCCTCTGCGGCGCTGCGGATCAGGTCCGGGGTTCCGGTAAAGGGATGCATCCCGACTGCGGCGGGCACATTCTGGGCCTTGAGGGGCGCCGCCCATGCGGAAACCACGCCCACCTGGGCCACCAGTGCCGTTGCCAGCACCGCCGAGACGACCCGCTTAAAGTGTTGTCTCATCGTTGTCCTCCTAACTGTTTCTCCTGCTCGTGTGTACTGAAAGACGCACAAACACACCATTTATTAAAGCAGAGGCCCGCCGCCGCGGGTGTATCCCGCCCGGCCGGAGTGCTCTGTTTTAATCATTTGTTTTCTTCCCCGCTTTGAGGCTGGATGTCCGCCAGCATCCGCACGTTCTGCAGCAGATGGGCCAGATACTGCCGGATCTGCTCCGGCTCCTGCATAACGCCCGGGGCGCCGCCGTTCCAGACCTTTTCAAAAAAGTCCAGATAGGCCGTGGCCATCTCCGGCCGGTTTACGTGCAGCACCTGGTCGCTTCCCTCCAGGCGAAGGGTGGACCCGGCCTCATTCAGGAACATACAGGGGTGCACATCGTACTGAAAATCCGGCACCAGACGGCCGTGGATCAGCCTCAGCTCCACCCCGCTCTCCGCCTCGTTCCAGCTCATCAGCTGCTGAAGCAGCCGGGCGCGCTGGGCAAGCGTCAGCTGAACGACGCGGTCAAAAAATTCCACCTGGCCGCTCACCACCAGGTCCGACACGGCGGATTCATACAGCAGCAGACGAACCCGCCCCTGCTGCATCACGGCGGCAGCCACCCGGTGCAGATCTTCCAGCCGCGCCCGGTCAACCGCCAGGCCCTCCTGCTCGCATTGTGCCAGAAGTTCTCCAAACAGATCGTCCGGCAGGGTGTGCTCAGTCAGCCGCCCCAGCACCCACTGCTGGCCCGGGGCCAGCAGCGCCTGCACATAGGCCGCACCGCTGCGCAGTACATTAATCACGGTTTGCGCATTGGCTTTTAAATCTTCTTCACCATGCAGGCGCATTAACATGGCGACATTCGCGGCAACAGCAGCTTCA
>CAKSWY010000039.1 GCA_934513685.1 uncultured Oscillospiraceae bacterium
CTGTCGTTCGTGACAGCTTTGCTATATTACCATGCTTTTCATCCTTTGTCAACACTTTTCTTTAATTTTCTTGGGATTATTGCGAGAGGGGCTGTTTTGTATGCGGCTTATCTTGCTTCTTACCTTGCCTCTTATATGTATTATACATTATATATGGAAAAGAGGGCACATATGCGAAAGTAAGAAGCAAGCAGGATAACACAAATCAGCCTCCATATCCAGTTGCAGACACAAGATGCCACCTCATCCGCCTCACTTCGTTCGCCACCTTCCCCTCAAGGAGAAGGCTTTCGCTCCGCGGCATTTCGGCTTTCTGCCCGCATTTTCCCCCCACCAATCCCCCGCACGTGCTTGCCGCGCTTCTTTGGCTGTGCTATGATGAAAGCAAATGCCAATCCATTCGTATGCCGTTCGCCGGCCTCAGGAGGAACCGTTCATGATCCTTGCAGTCAATGTGGGCAACACGCATATTACCATCGGCGGCTATCAGGAGGACCAGCGGGTGTTCAGCGCACGGCTGCGCACCAGCCTGCAGTGCAGTTCGGATGAGTACGCCATCAAGCTGCTGGATCTGCTTCGTCTGCACCAGATTCCCCGCAGCCGGCTGAGCGGGGCCATTCTCAGCAGCGTGGTGCCCGCCATTTCCGGCGTGGTGCTGGTGGCGCTGGGCAAGCTGTGCCCTATGCGCGTGCTCACCATCGGCCCCGGGCTGAAAAGCGGCCTGAACATCTGCATCGAAAACCCCGCACAGCTGGGCGGCGAGCTGCTCTGCGGCGGGGTGGCCGCCCTTCAGCTGGCCGCGCCCCCGCTGCTGGTCATCACGGCCGACACCGCCATTACCATGACGGCCGTGAACCGGAACCGCCAGCTGGTGGGCGGCGTGATTCTGCCCGGGCCCCAGGTGGCCATGGCCGCCCTGGTGCGCGGCACCGCGCAGCTGCCCCAGGTGGACCTGCACGCCCGGCCCAAAAGCGTGCTGAACGGCAACACCGCCGCCTGCCTTCAGGCGGGCAGCGTGCTGGGCACCGCCGCCATGCTGGACGGCCTCATTGCCCGCTTCCGGCAGGAACTGGGCGAAGAGCTGACCGTCATCTCCACCGGCACCCTCTCCTCCGCCGTGCGGGAAAGCTGCATCACCCCCATCCGGCACGAGCCGAACCTGATTCTAGACGGCCTGTATGCCATCTGGAAGCGCAACAGCCGCGGATAATCCCCCCATCAAGCAAAAAACAGCCGGACCCTTCTGCACAAGGCAGATCGGTCCGGCTGTTTTCCGTTTTCAGTAGCGCTTCACGTCACGGCTTACGCTTCTCCGCAGCCTCTTGGTTTTACTGGTTTTGCGATTCCGGCTTCCGCCCCTCGCGCAGGGCCGGGCCTAAGGTCTGCTGCCCCCGACTGGGCTGATGGCGGTTCAGCAGGTACAGCTTCATGGCCACCTCCATCAGCGAGCGGTTGTCGTGGTCGCCCAGGTCCATGTTCAAAACCCGGCAGATCTTCGCATACCGGTACTTGATGGAATTGTAGTGGATGTACAGCTCCCGGGCTGCCTCCTTCAGGTTCCAGCCGCAGCGCAGAATCTCCTGCAGTGTGGGCAGCAGCTCGCTGTGGTACTGTTCGTCGTAGTCCGCCAGGGGCTGAATGCACCGGCGGCACAGGTCGTCCGCCTCGGGGCTGTCCATCACCGGGGCCAGCAGCCGGTACAGGCCCAGCCGCTCGTAAAACAGAATGCAGTCAAACCAGTGGAGCGAATAGCCCAGGTTGATGGCCACGCGGGCTTCTGAGTAGCTTTTGGAGACCTCCCGGATATTCTCATAGTATTGCCCCACCCCCAGCGTGATGGTGAAGGGGCTGACCCCTGCCAGCGCTTTTTGCAGCCGGGCAAAGGTGGCCTCCAGCCGGGCCGGCAGCTCCGCCCGGCCGGACTTCGGCTCGGAGATGATGAACGCGATCAGGTCACTCTGTTTAAAATAGCGCGCCTCGGGGAAGGTTCGCTGCATCTCCCGGATGGAGCACTTGAAGATGACCTCGGTGGCCTGCTCCAGCATTCGGTTGGTGCTGGAATCCAGTCGGTCAATGAAGTAACGCTTGATGTTGTTGATGTCCACCACCGCCGCCAGGGCGCCCTGGGTGAAGTCCCACCCGTACAGGCGCGCGCGGTTGTGAATCTCCACATCCGCCTTCACGTTGTTCAGCAGCAGGTCCTCCAGAAAGGCCTCCTTGTATTTTTCCGCCATCTGCTGGCCGGAGATGCGCAGCTGAATGCGCATGATGAGCACGATGCCGGCATACTCCAGCGCCGTCTGCACCGAACCGCCCGCGGGCAGGCTACCCTTGGCAAACAGCAGGTACCCGAACTGCTCGCTGTGGTTGGCCACGGCGTAGCTGTCGCAGCGGGTCAGCAGCTCAGCCCCGGCCTCTTCCGGCTGCACGTCCGTCAGGCTTTCGGCCAGAGGGCCGTCCGGGGACGAAAACTGCAGGCTTTTAAAATAGGTGTTCCAGAAGGCGCAGGGCACCCCCACAAAGGCACTGAGGGTTTCGAGAATCTGCGGCACGCTGCTGTCGTTGATGGCCAGAGCCATGAACTTCCGGTGAATGGCCTCGGCCGGGCCGGGCTGGCCCGCCAGCACCGGGGCCGCAAGCTGGGGATAATCATACGGTTCCGGCACGCTCACCAGCGGCAGGCCCAGTTCGTCCGCCAATGCCCGCGCCTCCGCCGGGATGCTGCGCAGATAGCGGTTTTCCAGTATACCCAGCCCGGCCGCGCCGACTTTTTTCAGGGCGCGCAGAAACTCCGGCAGCGTGACCGCCTGCCGCTCCAGCATATAGCCGGTGGTCAGCACCAGCTCGCCGCCCTTCAGCCGCTGTGCGCCGTCCGGGGTGTCCACCGCCGTCACGGCCGCGATCTCCCGGCCCGTGCCGTCCGCGCCCGCCAAAAGGCGCAGGCCGGGCAGACTGGGCAGCGCCAAAAATTCCGAAACCGTCATATCCGTCCTCTTTCTCAAAGCTGTTTTTATAAATGCAGGCGGCCGCATTGCCGCTTTTTCACCCGCCGGGGCCGCCGGGATTTTCCGCCGTGCACGCCGGTCTGCCCGGCCGCCGCCCCGTCTGGTTCCAGTATACCAGCTTTGCCGCCGGAGCGCACCTGCTTTTTGCGGGTGGGGTATTGGCCGCGGGGCACAAAAAATGCGCTGCCCGCAAAAAGGGGCAGCGCATTTCAAACGTTTTTTGCAGCTATTTTACAGCATCAGCCGAACGCCGGGAACAGGGTCATGGCGATCAGCACGCCCAGCGCACCGCGCAGGATGCCGGGGATGAGGCCGGCCTTGAACACGGTCTTGGCGCTGTAACCGCCGGCGTTCATGGCCATGGGAACCACCGCCGTGGACAGCGGGGTAATCAGAGAGGACATGGAGGCCAGGGCGCACAGGATGATGGGGCCGCGGGGGTCACAGCCCATGGAGCCGCAGGTGATGACGGTGAGGGGAACCAGCACGGTGGTCACCGCGCGGTTATACAGCAGAGAGGTCATGATGTAGGCCACGATGTAGAAGGCCGCGCCGATCACATAGCCGTTGTTCACGCCGCTCAGCACGCCGGCGATCCAGTTGCCCAGCATCTCGGCCGCGCCGGTCTGGCTCAGGCCTTCGCCCAGCACCGTCACGCCCACATACAGCAGCACGGTGCTCATGTTCATGTTGTCAATGGCTTCGCGCTCGGTCAGAACGCCGCTGAACACCACCGCAATGGCGCCGATCAGGGTCACCTTCCAGGAAGAGAAGCCCAGCATCAGGCAGACGATCACAGCAACGAAAATGCCGTAGCCCAGGAATTCCCGCACAGGACTGAGGGGCTCCTGCTTCTTCAGCCCACGGCCGGCCACCATGGTGGTGGGCACGTCGGGCTCATCGGGCAGGAAGCGGGGCACCACGAAGATGGCCAGCAGGATGGTCATCAGGCCAACGGGCAGCAGCACGCTGGTTTCACTCCACATATTCAGCTGGGTCGCGGTCCAGCCGTAGGACTCCATGTAGCCGTTCTGGGTCACATACCAGGCGGCGTAGGGGCCGATGGGCTCAATGATGAAGGAGCAGGACACGCTGGCAATGGCGATGGGGTACATCATCTTGGCGGGGCTGATCTTCATCTCTTCGCACATATTCTGCACCAGAGGGCACACCAGCGCGAACAGCGCCACGATGCTGGGGATGAACTGGCCCAGAATGCAGGTAACCACCACGTAGGAAGCCAGCACCTTGGTGAAGGAGCCGCCCGTCACCTTCAGCAGCAGCTTGGAGAGGTGATTGATCATCTGGGTGCGGCTCAGGCCGGCCGCCACGATGAACATGGACACCATAGTCACGACGGTGGAGTTGCCGAATGCGCCCAGCGCCGTCTTGGCTTCCACGCAGCCGGTGAGCACCAGGGCCACCAGCACTGCCATGGAGGTAAAGGACATGGGCAGCTGTTTGATGAAGAATCCGATCACCATCAAGGCAAAGATGATCAGACAGATCGTCATGGTTGACACTTGAAATTCCTCCTTTTTTTCATTCCGATTGAGTTTGAAGCCTGCCGGGAGTTCAACGATTTGTTAAACTTCGGCATTTATTCCTGCCGGTAAAAGCATCCGCTCGCTTTTGCCGGTTGTTCAGGCGTCCTCTTTGGGGATGCGGGGCATTACCTCCGGCGGGATGGGCGGGTCGTAGCTGCGCCCGCCGGTGCGCCGGTCCTTCTCCTCCTTAGCCCGGCGCAGAATGTCCGGGTCCTCCAGGCAGTCAATGCCGCTGGCCGCCATCACCCGGCCGGCAAACAGCATACCCTTTTTGGCCATTGGGCTTTTGCCCACGCTGACCATCTGCCAAGTGTGCATGGCCGTGTCGGCGGGCATCGTGGTGCCGTTGATCTGCGCCAGCGGGCACACCCAGCTCACATCGCCCACGTCCGACGAGACGAAGCCCTGCCGCTCGGGCGGATAGGGCATCACCACGCCGTGGATGGGCGAATCCTGGTCCGCCTCCAGCCGGGCCTTCTCGGCCGGGTCGGTCACATCGGCGGCCAGCGTATCAAAGTAGGCGTGGCCCACGGGGTTCGTGGCCTGAAGGGCGCAGGCAAAAGCCAGGTCGTCCTCATCGTACTGCACCGGGGGCAGCTGCTCCATGTTCTTCTGCATCAGCTTCAGCAGCTCGGTGTTCAGCACCGTGTTGGAGCAGGCCTTGATGAACTCGATCTCCACCCGGGTGTCGGTCATCATGGCCGCGCCCTGGGCAATGCGGTTCACCCGCTCATACAGCTCCTTCACCTGGGGCAGCTGGGGAGCACGCATCAGATACAGCCCCTCGGCGTAGGCCTGCACAATGCCCGGCGCGTTGCCGCCCGCATTGGTAATGGCGTAGTGCACCCGGGTGTTGGTGGGAATGTGCTCCCGCAGGTACTGCACGCCGTTGTTCATCAGTTCCAGCGCATCCAGGGCGCTCCGGCCCAGCTCCGGCGACATGGCCGCGTGGGACGAAGTGCCGTAAAAGTGGTAGCACACCTGATAGTTGGCCATGGTGCTCTCGGTGGCGGCGCTGTTCACCGTGCCGGGGTGCCAGGTGAAGGCGGCATCCAGCCCATTGAACACACCGGCCCGAGCCATAAAGCCCTTGCCGGAACCGCCCTCCTCCGCCGGGCAGGCGAAAAACTTCACGGTGCCGGGGCGGTGGTTCACTTCCAGATAGTGCTTCAGGCTCAGCGCGGCGGCAAATGCGCCGGTGCCCAGCAGGTTGTGCCCGCAGCCGTGGCCGGGGCCGTCCTTCACCAGCGGCTTTTTCTCGGCCAGGCCAGCCTCCTGGCTCAGGCCGGGCAGGGCGTCAAACTCGCCCAGAAAGCCGATGACCGGCCCGCCGCTGCCGTAGGTGCCCACCACGGAGGTGGGAATGTCGCCCACGCCCCGTTCTACGGTAAAGCCCTCTTTTTCCAGCGTTTCGCTGAACAGCTGGGCGGCATAATGCTCGGTAAAGCCCACCTGCGGGTGCTCCCAGATACGGTCGCTCATGTCAAACAGCAGATCACTGCGCTGCTCAATGTACTCCAGCGCCTCTTGCTTTGCGCGCTCCATCGTCGTTCTCCCTTCCAACTTCTCCGCCGCCGCAAAGTTTCACAGCGGCCCGTGCCTTTTATGACAAGAATCCTTTTTATTTTCGGACACCTTTCGGAAATGTTTGACTTTATAATACCCCCGCCCGCAAAAGTTGTCAATTCCTTTTCTCTATTTTCTACTTTTTTGTGCAGATGCACAATCTTCAGGATGATTTTTGTATGTTTTCGTTATTTTTTTGAGTTTATCTTCCTCAAACTTCCCGCTCAGCCTCCTCAAAATCTCCGGTTTTCCGCCGGCGGCTCTGGTCATTCCCGGCCAAAGCCGCTATACTGATAAGTAGAATCTGTTCTGCAAAGGGCGCCAAAGGGCGCCGCCCGCCGGGCCGCCCGCACGGTCCCATTCTTGATTGATAAGGAGCCTTCTTCATGTATACCATTGGTGTTTTTGCAACGGCCCGTTCTCTGCGCAACATCCTGCGCATTGACAGCGAACTGCGCAGCCAGTGCAACGTGACCTATCTGCCCTATACCTCTCTGGAGCATCTGTGCTATCTGTTTGAGCAGAACGCCGACCGGTTTGACGGGTACCTCTTCGGCGGCCTGTACCCCTACCGCACGGTGCAGCACAAATTCGGCCCGCTGCACAAGCCCCATGCCTACTTCACCATGTCGGACCGGGACTATTACCAGATCATCGCCCGTATGCTGGTGCAGAACCCCACGCTGGACTTCCGCCGGGTGTACTTTGACCGGCCCGAGATCCCGGTGGACTTCCGCTCGGTGTTCGGCCGGGAGGACGCCCCCCTGCTGGGTTCCGCTTCCATTGACTGGCAGCAGGTGGACGACTGGTACCCCTCTTTGAAGGAGTACTACCTCAGCCTGTGGAACAGCGGCAAGGTGGACCTGCTGGTCACCCGCTTCGGCAGCCTGGAGGATTACTTCACCCAGAACCACATCCGGCACGAGTTTCTGTTCGCCTCGCCGGAATCCATGATCGAGACCTTCAACGGTCTGCTCACCCAGATCAACACCTCGGCCGTGCACGATTCCGCCGCCTGTCTGGCGCTCATCGCCTCGCCCCAGCCCCTCAACGCGGCCCAGTGGGCCGCCCTGGGCGCCCGGCTGGAGGCCTGCAACAAGCAGTTCGGTATGCCGTTTCTCATTTACGAGCGCGGCCAGCACTATGAGCTGACCACCAACATCTCGGTGCTGAAGGAACTTTCCCGCCAGTACACCACCTGCCCGGTCACCGCCTTTCTGGAGGCCGGGGTGGACTTCCCCGTCTGCACTGGCTGGGGCTGTGCCAACAACGTGATCGACGCCCACCGCAACGCCCAGAGGGCCGAAAAGGAGGCCCTGCTCACCAAGGGCAGCGCGGCCTTCATCGTCACCGAGGACAATGGCATCATCGGCCCGCTCTCCTCGGTGCGGCGCATTCAGTACACCGACGCGCCCGACCCTCAGATCACCCGCCTCAGCGAGCAGATGGGGGTTTCGGCCCTGTACCTGAGTAAGATCTTCTCGGTGCTCAACCAGAAGGGCGGCGATACCCTCTCGGCCGAAGAGCTGGCCTTTTACCTCAGCATCACCACCCGCAGTGCCTCCCGCATTCTCTCCAAACTGGTGGAGCGGGGCGGGGCCACCGTGCAGTACAACCGCCAGCTGAATCTTCGGGGCCGCCCCGCCAAAATTTACAAGATCACCCTGCGCCGGCAAGCCGTCGAGGCAGCCCTGCCCACCCCGCCGCCGGGGGTACGGCCCTGAAGCAGCGCGCCCGCCGGGCAATCGCTTTAAATAAGAAGGAGACCCCATGACTCTGCAGCAGCTTATCTACGTCGTCACCGTGGCGGACGAAACCTCCATGAACCGGGCCGCCCAGCGGCTGTATCTGGCGCAGTCCAGCCTGTCCGCCGGCATCCACAGTTTGGAAGAGGAGCTGGGCTTCTCGCTGTTCCGCCGCTCCAACCGGGGCGTGGCCCCCACCCCCGAGGGGGAAGAGTTCCTCGCCTACGCCCGGCAGATCGTCAGCCAGTACCGTCTCACCGAAGAGCGGTTCATCCTCAAACGGCAGGTGAAAAAGCAGTTCAGCGTCTCCACCCAGCACTACACCTTTGCGGTCAAAGCCTTCATCCAGCTGGCCCGGCAGTTCCGGCCGGATGAATACGCCTTCGGCATCTACGAATGCCGCACCGCCGAAATTCTGGAAAACGTGCGCAGCTGCAAAAGCGAGGTGGGCGTGCTCTATCTGGACGACTTCAACCGGGAGGTGCTGGAAAAACTGCTGGCGGACAGCGGCCTGGAATTCACCGAGCTGTTCCCCTGCCGCACCTACGTGTTCCTGGCGGCGGGCCACCCGCTGGCCGAGCGTCCGCTCATCACGCTGGAGGACCTGGCCCCCTACCCCTGCCTTTCCTTCGATCAGGGCCAGTCCTTCTATCTGGCCGAGGAGGTGTACAGCACCTACCACTACCGGCAGGTGATCAAGGCCAGCGACCGAGCCACCCTGCTCAACCTGATGGTGGGGCTGGACGGCTACACCCTCTGCTCCGGCATCCTGTGCGAAGAGCTGAACGGCGACGGCTACCGGGCCGTGCCGCTGGATTCGGACAAGATCATGCACATCGGCTACGTCAAGCGCCAGGGCTGTGTGCTCAGCCCCCTGGCCAAAATCTATCTGGAAGAGCTGAACCGCTGCAACGTCAACGTGCTGGACCACCCCGCCGGGCCAGCCCGCTGACCTCTGGTATGCCGCTCCAGCGCACAAAATCTCCATGATTCAAGAGCTTGTTATCGCCTCATTCGATAACCAGCTCTTATTTTTTGGTACTACCGCATTTCCCTACTGCCTAGTATAATAGTAGGCAGATGAAGAACAACCGGTAAACGAGAAAGGAAGCGTTGTATGCTTAGCGCCCTTCGCCCCCGGGGGCTTTACCGGGAACACCCGCGAATGTGTCGCTGTCGCTGAACCGGCACCCGGCGGGGCCGTTCCCGCCGAGCCGACCATTCTACCATTCAGAAAAGCCAAAGCGCCGCCGGGCAAAGCAAGCACCCGGGGCACTTCCAAAAAACGAGGCCGCTGTTCGCGGCAGAAAGAGGTACATCATGGCACGCATTACGGAAGAAACCATCAAGAGCTGGTCCTTTGAAACCAAACAGCTGCACATCGGCCAGGAAGATTACGATCACGCCACCGACGCCCGGGCGGTTCCCATTTATCAGACTTCCTCCTTCGTGTTCCGCAACAGCCAGCACGCCGCTGACCGCTTTGCCCTGCGGGATGCCGGCAACATCTACGGCCGCCTGACCAACCCCACCGAGGACATCTTCGAGCAGCGCATGGCCGCTCTGGAGGGCGGCGTGGCTGCCCTGGGCGTGGCTTCCGGCGCCGCGGCCGTCACCTACGCCATCGAGAACGTGGCCCTGCGCGGTGACCACATCGTTTCCGCCAAGAACATCTACGGCGGCACCTACAACCTGCTGGCCCACACCCTGGTGGACTACGGCGTGACCACCACCTTCGTGGACCCTCTGGACATCCAGAACTTTGAAAAGGCCATTCAGCCCAACACCAAGGCCATCTACATCGAGACCCTGGGCAACCCCAACAGCGAAGTGACCGACATTGACGGCATTGCCGCCATCGCCCACAAGCACGGCCTGCCCCTGATCATCGACAACACCTTCGGCACCCCCTACCTGATCCGTCCCATCGAGCACGGCGCGGACATCGTGGTGGAGTCCGCCACCAAGTTCATCGGCGGCCACGGCACCACCATCGGCGGCGTGATTGTGGACGGCGGCACCTTTGACTGGGCCGCCCACGCGGACAGGTACCCCCAGCTGACCCAGCCCAATGAGAGCTACCACGGCATCAGCTTCGTGCAGGCTGCCGGCCCCGCCGCCTTCGTCACCCGCATCCGCGCCATCCTGCTGCGCGATACCGGCGCTACCCTGTCCCCCATCAGCAGCTGGATCTTCCTGCAGGGCCTGGAGACCCTGTCCCTGCGTGTGGACCGCCATGTGGAGAACACCCTGAAGGTTCTGGAGTACCTGAAGACCGTGCCCCAGGTGGAGAGCATCAGCCATCCCTTCCTGAGCACCGATCCCGAGCAGCAGCGCCTGTACAAGACCTACTTCCCCAACGGCGCCGGTTCCATCTTCACCATCCGCATCAAAGGCGGCGCCGAAGAGGCCCAGGCCTTCATTGACCGGCTGCAGCTGTTCAGCCTGCTGGCCAACGTGGCCGACGCCAAGAGCCTGGTCATCCATCCCGCCAGCACCACCCATGCCGAGCTGAACGAGGCCGAGCAGCGCGATCAGGGCATTTACCCCAACACCGTGCGCCTGTCCATTGGTCTGGAGAACGCCAAGGACATCATTGCCGACCTGAAGCAGGCCTTCGAGGGCTGAGTTCTCTCCTCCATTTTCCATTCCTTCACCATTTCCCTTTTTCCAAAAGCAAGCATACAGAAAAGAGCGGAACGCCCATCGGCGCTCCGCTCTTTTCTGTTTTCGGGCAGCCGGGCCGCGTTTACCCGGCTGCCTTTTGTTATGGCCATTGGGGAATGGCTTTGTTGGCTGCGGCCTTTCATAAAATAACACCTACCTTTATAAATTTAGTCCAAAAGAAGCCAACGATATCAGCCATGAAACTCCAAAATATAAAACAAATGACATAATTCCAGCTGTAGTAAAGAAAACTACTAATCTACTTTTTTCAGAAATAATTTTTTCTAATAATTTCTTTTTACAATCATACAAATGTAAAAGTATATTCTTCTTACTACAGAGCAATAGCAGGATTAAAAGCATTAAAAAGAGTCCTGCATTTAATAACATGGTTAAAACCATATTCATTGAAAAGGAAAACAATTTATTTTCCCACAAGAAAATCCCCATATTATGAATAACATGAAAAATAATAGCATACCATAAATTTCCTGTGAGGCAGACCAAAACACCTGAAAAAAAACCAATCAAAAGAAATATTAATAATAACCCCTGACCATGCATTATAGCAAACAGTATAGTTGTTGCTAAAATTGCAAATCCTTCCCCATAAGACTTCAGCTTAGACCATAGAATTCCCCGAAAAATCCATTCCTCTACCAGAGGTCCCAGTATTACACCTGTGAAAATATCTAAACCACTGTGTAAACTTTTATCATTCATCATTACGATGTCTTGAAATACTTTTGCATACAAAAACAAAAAGAATGCACAAAAAACATGGGATAAAAATATTACAAATGCCGTTAATAAACCTTTTTCCAATACGGATAATTCATATTTGTTTTTAGAATAACATGTATCCAGCAAAGACAACCTTCCCCATTTTTTCATTCCCATCCATACGATACCAGCCCAAAATATATAAAAAGCCATATTTTCAGCAACAATCGGCATTATTCGCATAAGTATTAGCGAACCCAAATACGAAATCAATAAGATCCATCCTATTTTGCCGGCAATTATTTTTAATTCACATTTCCTTTGTTCGTCCATCGTGCATATATTCTCCATATAAAAATGT
>CAKSWY010000040.1 GCA_934513685.1 uncultured Oscillospiraceae bacterium
TGTGAACACTTTCCAAACGAACCGGATTTCCAGAGATTCTCGGGCAAAGCTGGCGTGAAATCGGGCGAGAAAAAACAATACTTGCCTGATTTGTGAAGGTTCTCCCGTTTGCGCGTATGGATTGCATCATTCCGTGATTTACAGTATCGTGTAGCCGATGCGCGGCTCCGCGTGACTTTTTGCGGCTTGGATACATATCGTCTGATTCCGTGAAGTGTAAAGGTGTGTCCTGCGTACAGGGCATCAAATACGCCACCCAAAACCGCCAGAAATGGAAAAAGTTCTGTGCCGCGTTCAACACGCAGCACAGAGCTTTCCTATGTTGTGTAGATTCCTGATTGCACTCGCACCGCTGTTTTTCTTGTCATGCTTTATGCAAGGTTGTCATTGAACAGTTTCTGTAAGTGCGACACCGAGATCTCGTGCTCCGCCGCCAGCTGGGCCAGCGACACATCCCCCTCCCGGTCGGTGAGCAGATGATCCCGCAGAGAAAAGCGGGTTTCAAACCGCCCGTCCACGCAGAAGTTCAGCTCCAGCAGGCCCGGCTGGGTGCGCACCTCGGTGTACGACTGCATCTCCAGCCGCATCAGCATGGCGCTCACCCCGTCGATGAGGGAATAGCAGTGGATCGTTCCCGTTCCCGCCGCCTGCTCAAAGCCGCCGGCCTGCTCGGGCAGGCAGAGAACTTCCGCCGCACCGTCGTGGCAGAGGATCTCGATCATGGCGTTCCGCCTCCTTTTGTGGTTTTGGCTCGATGGTTTGTCTGTGGAACTTTATTTGCCTTAGTTCCGATTCGCACGTTTGTTAGCCTTGGCTAACTTAAAGGTTATTGAAAAGCCGCATTCCTGCGGCTTTTCCGTGCTTTATTTCTTTGTTTGCTGTTTTGGATGAACAACGTTCCCGACGCAACCAGGCTTCCCCTCAAGGGGAAGCCTTTGCCCACCGCGGCGGTTCACACCCCGGCCAGTGCAGGCTCGCCCTGGGCCGGAAGGCGGGGGGCCTCCGGGTTCGGCTCTGCTGCGCGCAGGTCCAGCCGGGCCAGCTGCGAGCGCACGGCCGCAAAGCTCTGGCTGGACATGGACAGTGTGCGCACACCCTGGCGCACATGGGCGCAGGCCAGGTAGGGGTTGGCCGCGGTCAGCCCGCTGACCGACACCGGAATGCCCGCCCGCTCAGCGGCATCGCAGACCGCCTGCACCAGGGCCGACACCGCCGGGTTCTCCTGGCGGTAATACTGCTTCATCTCCGGCTCGGCCCGGTCGGCCGCGCAGGTGTACTGCACCAGGTCGTTGGTGCCGATGCTGAAAAACGCGCAGCCGTGGCTGGCCAGGGCATCGGCGGTCAGGGCCGCCGAGGGCACCTCGATCATGCAGCCGAAGGGGGTGTCCTCCCGGAAGGTCTCGCCGCGCTCGCGCAGTTCTTCCTTGGCAAGCTCCACCTGGGCCATGGCCGCGTCCCACTCCTCCGGGCCGCCCACCATGGGGAACACCACCGACAGGCTGGCCTGGGCGGCCGCCCGCAGTAAGGCCCGAAGCTGCATCCGGAACAGCTCCGGCTGGGTCAGGCAGAAGCGCAGGCCCCGCAGCCCCAGCGCCGGGTTCGGCCCCATGGGCACCTGAAGCCACACGGGGGCGCGCTCCTCGCCGATGTCAAAGGTGCGCACCGTCATCGGGCGGCCGCCGGCCGCCTGCAGGCAGTTTTTATAATACTGGTACTGCTGCTCCTCGGTGGGGGGCGTGCCGCTCAGCAGGGAATACTCGCTGCGCAGCAGGCCCACGCCCTCGGCCCCCATGGCCATGGCGGCCTCAATGTCGTCCGGCGCGGTGCAGTTGGCCATGATGTACACCCGGGTACCGTCCGCCGTGCGGCAGGGGCGCAAAAGCAGGTCGCCGCTCACCAGGTTCACGGTGCAGCGGTGCCGCTCCTCCAGCTGATTCAGCAGCTGCGGGTCCGGGTTCAGGATCAGCCGCCCGTTGTCCGCGTCCAGCGCGGCCATGCTGCCGACACAGTCCGCCATCACGTCCCGCCCAAGCTGGATCACCGCGGGCAGGCCCATGGTGCGGGCGATGATCGCCGCATGGCTCTGGCTGCTTCCGGCGGCGGTGGCCAGGCCCAGCAGCAGGTTCCGGTCCACCCCCACAATGTCGCTGGGGTACAGGGAGTCCGCCACCAGAATGGACGGCTCCGAGAGGATCAGGGTGCCGCGGGGGTTGCCGTCCAAAATGGCGGACACCCGCTGGCAGGCGTCCAGCACATCGGCACTGCGCTGGCTGATGTACTCATCCTGCACATTGCGCAGGCGGTGGGCAAACTGCAGGCCGGTGGCCTCCACCGCGTCCGCCGCCTCGCTGCCCTCGGCCACGTGCCGGCGCACATCCTCCAGCAGCGATTTATCCTCCAGCAGCATCCGCTGGAACAGAAAAATATCCCGGTCGCTGGGGGCAGCCTGCGCCTGCAGCCCGTCCAGCTCCTGCTTGGCCAGATCCAGGGCGGCGTTCAGCCGGGCCGTTTCCAGCTCCGGCAGGCCCGCAGTGCGGGCGGTGGGGGCGGCGCGGTCCAGCCGGAACACCGGCCCCACGGCCAGCCCCCGGGATGCAGTAACCCCCAAATAGGTGCGCATGGCTTTCCCTCCTTCGCGTTTGTCGTTGCATCGCGCGGCCCGGCCGCCAAGGCCTGCCGCCGCGCGGGTTTATTCGGTGGGTGCGGCAGGTTCGCACAGAGCCGCAACGCTGCGGGGTGCGGCCCCGGTCAGGGCGTAAAACAGCCCCGCCGCGATCAGCTCGGCCGGGCGGGCCGCTGCCTGAGCGGCCGCCGCGGCGGCCCCCAGCCGGTCGGCCTTTTCACCGGGGTAGAACAGGGGCCGGTATTTCTCCGCCCGCGCCCGGCCGAACCCGGTAATGAAGGCGCTGCAGAAGGCCGGGCCGTCCCACAGGCAGGTGGGGTCCACCCCCGCCTCCTCGGCGGCCAGTTCCGCCGGCAGAAGCTCCGGGTCCGTGCAGCGCTCGAACCGGTTCAGGGCCGTGCGCTCGGCCAGGGCCAGCGCCGGGCTGCCCTCCACCGCCGCGGCCATCAGGGGGCGGTAGCGGCCGGTGAGGATCTCCTCCAGATACGCCGCGCCCTCGGGCCGCAGGGCATAGGCGCTGCCCCGCACCCGGCCAAAGGCCCGCAGGGTGTCCCAATAGCCCAGCTCCATGTTGCGGGCGGCGGTGGGCGGGTCAAAGTTCAGGATGCTGCCCAGATCCCAGTGGCTTTCAATGGTGCGCACCGCCAGCCCCTCCGGGGCCGGGCGGGTGAAGCCCACCCCGTCCACGTTCACGCACAGGGCCTCTTCGGCGCCCATGCGCCGGGCCAGGCCGCAGGGCATATTGTCCCGGTAGCCGCCGTCAATAAAGCTTCGGCCCTCGATCTCCCGGGGGCGGAAGGCGGGGAAGCAGGCCGCCGAGGCCAGCATATACTCCGCCAGCATCCCGTGGGGGATCTCCTCCAGCGTCAGCTCCAGCGCCTTCAGGGGCAGCTGCTGCACCGTCACCAGCCCATAGCGGATGGGTGCGCGGCGCATGGCGTCCTCGTCCAGCAGGGTATCCACAATGGCCTCCAGCGGCTCCACGTTCAGGCCGCCGCCGCGGATGACCTCCTGTAAAAAGGCGGCCAGCGGGCCAGGACGGTTTTCGCCGGGCAGGCGAACCACGTCCTTCGTGCGGATGGTCAGCCACATATCCCGGGCTACCTCGTAGCCGTCCAGCACAAATAAGGCCCCGTTCAGGCAGCCCACGCTGGTGCCGGTGATGATGTCCGGCTTCCAGCCCAGCTCCGCCAGGGCCTTCCACACGCCCACCTGATAGCTTCCCTTTGCGCCGCCGCCGGCCAAAACCAGTGCTCGTTTCATCCGCTTCCGCCTCCTTTTTTCAGGCTGCCGCCGCTTTTCCGCCTTCCTTCGCCGCCCCGGGCATGAAACGCCCGGAGGCGTGTAATGCTGCCTCGTTCCAATTGCTTCTCTTGCCCCGATTATAGCATAAATGCACGGATTTTTGGGCTACAATTTGGTAAATTCCGCGGTCAATCTTTCCCTCTCCGCCAAGGGCTGCCCTTGCCCGCCGCACGGCCGCTTGCTATAATAGAGACCGGCCGGCCCCGTTTTCCGGCAGGGAAGGGGCGGCAGTTTTGATTTTGGAAAGGACGGAACCGTTCATGAATTCTCTGGAAACCTTCACCAATCAGCTGATCCAGCACGGCACCGACCTGGGCGCAAAGCTGCTCAGCGCCCTGGTGGTGCTGGTGATCGGCCTGTGGCTCTGCCGCTGGGTGATCCGCCTGGTGCAGCACAGCCGCGCACTGGACAAGCTGGACCCCAGCCTGCACACGTTTTTGACCAGCTGCACCCGCATTGTGCTGTATGTGCTGCTGGGCCTGAACGTGGCCGGCATTCTGGGCATTCAAACCACCAGCTTTCTGACCCTGCTGGCCAGCGGCAGTGTGGCCGTGGGCCTGGCCCTGCAGGGCGCGCTGAGCAACTTTGCCGGCGGCCTGATGCTGCTGATCTTCAAGCCCTTCAAGGTGGGCGACTACATCAAGGCCGACGGGCAGGAGGGCACGGTGAAGGCCGTGACCGTGTTCTACACCTTCCTCACCACGCCGGACAATAAGGTGGTCACCCTGCCCAACGGCAGCCTGACCGGCACCGCCGTGGTGAACTACACCGCCAACCCCACCCGGCTGCTCATGCAGACCTACACCGCCAGCTACGACGCCCCGGTGGAGAAGGTGAAGGCCGTTCTGCTGGAGACCGCCCGGGCCAACCCCATGGTTCTGGCCGACCCGGCCCCCATGGCCCGCCTGGCCCGCCACGGCGACAGCGCCCTGGAATACACCCTTCGCGTGTGGTGCAATTCGGCCGACTACTGGCCTCTGAACTTTGACCTGATGGAGCAGGTGCGCGACGCCTTTGACAAGGCCGGCATCGAGATCCCTTATCCCCAGATGGACGTACATACCCGCTGAGCGGGCTTTTTCCCCCGGTACAAGCATAGCCCCCATCCCGCGCGAAACGGCGCACAGGATGGGGGCTATGTTATTTTTTGCGTGAAACGTCTGCGGGGCGGCCGGCGCGTTACCGCCGGAAGGGGGCAGCCAGCGCCTTCACCATCTCACGCCGCTTGGTGTACTTGGGCAGCACTGCGTTCACCGCCGGCATCAGCAGCTTTTTCAGCACATCCTTGGCCCGGGCCTTGAACGGGCGGGGCTGCACCTCCCGGGCGCTCTGCCGGGCCAGGCGCTGCATCAGCTCCTCGTAGTAATCGCTCTGGCGGGCATAGTGCCAGAACTCCTCTGCATAGTCGGAATCCGGCTGCTGCCAGGGCTTATCCGGCCCGGCGTAGTGGATGATCTTCGGGGCGGCGTGGGCCGCCAGATACTCATCCCGCAGATACTTGGGTGCCCGGCTCACAATGTCCGAAATGCGGATGTACTGCCAGTCGGTCATCACATTCCAGGCCATGTCCACCGCCTTGTACCGGCCCTGGGCCAGATAGTTCAGCACGTCCTGATCCAGCAGCTCCCACTTGTTGGAGGCCGCAAATTCCAGCATACCGGCGCTGGTGTACTGCTTGCGGAACTCAGCCAGGTTGAACAGGATGACCCCCGCCTGGAAGTACTCGTAGGGCTTTTCGATCTTCAGCTCCTGGTCCATGTAGACCTTTTTGTGCTCCTCATATCCGTTGTACAGGCCCGCGGTGTCCGCATCGTGGCAGGCCGCCAGCAGGCAGCCCTCCACATCGGTGTCATACAGCAGGGCCGGGTCGGCCTTCACGATCACGTCGCAGTCCAGATACAGCACCTTGTCGTAGTCCGGCAGCAGCTCGGGCATCAGCAGGCGGAAGTAGGTCTCCAGCGCAAAGTGCGCCCGCAGGAACAGGTGTTCAAACTGCTTGCCGAAGCGGGACACATCGAAAAAGCGCAGGGACACGTTTTCGCAGCCCGCAAACACCGCCCGCAGCCGCCGCTGGGTCTGGGGCCGGATGTCCCGGTGCATCACCAGCAGGTCGTAGTTGTGCTGCGGGGTGAACTGCTCCTTCATGGAGTGCAGCAGCGCCGACACATAGGGCGCGTAGTAATCGTTGGCCGAAAGGGCAATGGCCACGTTGTTTTTGGCAAAAGCCGGCTTCGGCTTCACCAGCGGGTCGGTGTTCAAAAAGGCTACGGTGGGGGCCTGCTTGATCACCAGATCCTTTTTCTGATCCTGCAAATACAGGCAGTAGATGTTCAGCAGCCGCTCGGCCAGGTGGCCCGGCGTGCGCAGGGCCTCCACCGAATAGTCGGCCATGTCCGCCCGCTTCATGAATTCATCCAGAATGTCAAACAGCCAGGCGCAGTAGGGCTCGAACAGCTCCTTCTTCATGATGTACATATTGTTGAAGAAGGTGGTGTGGCCGCTCAGGTACCGCTGGGCGTAGGGCACGAATTCCGGATACTTCTCCTTGAGGATGTCCATCATCCGGTCCAGGTCCTCCCCGTGCAGGTTGCGCCCGGCCTGGTACTGTTCCACCATGTTTTTGCCCATGTGGGGCATCTGGGTGATGTTCTTCTGCTCCGGCAGAACCAGATCCGCCCCTTCCACAAAGGCGCGGATGGATTCCTCGCTCAGGCCGTATTTCTCCTCGATCTGCCCGTCAAAAAAAGGCTCGGTCAGGTTGCCCCAGCTGTCGCGGCTGCCCGGCGCACCTGCAAAGGAGAGATAACGCCGGTAGTGGAAAAAGCCATAATAATCGCAGTCCAGGTTTTTCCAGGCCCAGTACTGGGCGGTCAGCTCGCAGTACATGGGGTTGAGCGCAGAAATGTTTTCGCCCTCATCGTCGTGCAGCATATCCGGCAGACGCACCGCCGCCTTGGCGGCCCCCACCTGAATGGGCTGCAGAATGTCGCTGCAAAGAAAATCCGTGGGCTTGTGGCACGCAATTAAAATTTTGATGCTTTTCATGTTGTCTGTTTCACCGCTTTCGGCCTGCCGCGGGTCAGGACTGTTCCATCATGGCGGCGTACTTGTCGTACACCACATCGGCGGGGCCGTCCTCCATCACCACGCCGTGGTTCAGCCAGATGGCCCGGCTGCACAGCTCCTTCACCTGGTCGCCGTTGTGGCTGACGAACAGCAGGGTGGTGCCGCCTTCCAGCAGCTCGCGCATCTTGGCCTTGCACTTTTCCTGGAACTTGAAGTCGCCCACGGCCAGAATCTCGTCCACCACCAGAATGTCCGCCCGCACCACCGTGGCAATGGCAAAGCCCAGGCGGGAGATCATGCCGGAGGAGTAGTTCTTCACGGGCACGTCCACAAACTCCTGCAGCTCCGAAAATTCGACGATCTCGTCAAAATGCTGGTTCATGAACGCCCGGTCCATGCCCATCACCGCGCCGTTCAGGTAGATGTTCTCCCGGGCGGTCAGATCCATGTCAAAGCCGGCGCCCAGCTCGATGAGGGGGGCAATGCTGCCGCGCACCGTCACCTGCCCCTTAGAGGGGTACATCACGCCCGCGATCACCTTGAGCATGGTGCTTTTGCCGCTGCCGTTTTTGCCGATGAGGGCCACGGCCTCGCCGGGCTGGATGCTGAACGAAACGTTTTTCAGTGCAAAGAATTCATCAAAGTGCAGCTGGCCGCGCATCAGCTTCAGGCAGTACTCCTTGATGGTGTCGGTTTTCTCCTTGGCCAGGTTGAACCGCATGGTCACATTATTTACTTCAACGATCGGTGTTGCCATATTCTCGCTCCTCACAAATACAGGATGAAGTTGCGCTGCAGCTTGCGGAATACCGCCAGGCCCACCGCCAGGGCCACGCCGCTGCACAACAGGCAGATGCACCAGCTTTTTGCGGTGGGAAGCGAGCCATACAGCACCAGCTGGCGGAAGTTGTCCAGATAATAATACATGGGGTTCAGCTTCAGCACCCACGCCACCTCATCCGGCAGAGCAGACACCGGGTAGAACACCGGGGTGACGTACATCCAGGCCAGGGTGACCACGCCGTACAGGTGGGTCACATCCCGGAAGTACACCGACAGGGAGGACAGCACCATGCTCACGCCCATGGAGAACACCAGCAGCAGAACCAGCGGCAGCGGGAACAGAAGCAGCTGCCAGTGCAGCGGCGCGCGAGTGACCAGCATCACGATGAGGATGGCCCCCAGGCTGAAGCTCATGGTCACAAAGCTGGAGAACACCCGGGACATGGGGAAAATGAACTTGGGAATGTACACCTTTTTGATGAGCGACCCGTTCTGCAGCACCGAGTACATGGCCATGTTGGTGCTCTCGTTGAAAAAGCTCCACAGCGTCTGGCCGCAAATCAGGTACAGGGGATAGTTCTCGATGTCGTAGCGGAAAATGTACGAGAACACAAAGGACATAACCGCCATCATCAGCAGCGGGTTCAGCAGGCTCCACAGATAGCCCAGGAAGCTGCGGCGGTATTTGACCTTCAGGTCCCGCACCACCAGTTCATACAGCAGCGGGCGGTATTTTTGCAGGTGCTGCCACGCGGGCATTTCCTTCCAGTTCGTCATAGTTTCTTATCTCCTATTTTTCGGTTGTTCCGGTACAGGCCGTGCTGCATCCAGCCGGGGCCTTCGCCCGTTCAAACGCCTTTGAGGCCAGCCTGTTTGCCCTCGTTGATGTAATGGAGGTAGTAGGGCTTCAGGTCGTTGCCCCAGCGCTTACGCAGGTCGTCGTAGCGGGCGCGGTAGGTGTACACGTTGAACTCCTCGCTGCCCTGGCGGCCTTCAGCCATACCGTACTCCACAAAGTGCTGGATGGCCATGTAGTCGT
>CAKSWY010000041.1 GCA_934513685.1 uncultured Oscillospiraceae bacterium
GCGCAGGCTATTGGTGGAGCTGGAGAAAGTATCCGTAGTGGCTTGTTGCAATTAGGGGATGCTCTTCGATAACTTCCAGTTTGACGAGGTGCCTTATATGTAATCAAATGAAAAATCGGAATTTAAGGAGGTCTTGTATGAAGAAAATCGTATGTACAATGCTATGTATTATGCTTTTATTTGGTTTGAGTGCTTGTGGTGGAGATGTCAGTGAAGTAAAAACTCATAATGTTGAATCTGAGAGCTATTCAGAAGAGGATATTAAAGCCGCTATTGACACAATAAAAAAGGAGTTTAAGAGTGACTGGAAAGGATGCACTCTCACAGAAATTTACTATGCCGGAGATGACTGCACGAAAGATCATAAAGATTGGGCAGACAGAAACAATGCAGATGAAGTCATTGTTTTATTATCTTCATTCGATGTTGATTCATCTGGTGGAGACGGGTCTTTGAATCCAAATAGTACATACAGTGATTGGAAGTGGATTTTAGTTAGAACAAATGGCGGAAAGTGGCAGCATGTTGACCATGGATATTAAGTCAAATTCCAGTTTGTCGAACAGATAACAAGGGCGCACTTCTATACACCGTTCGGTGTAGTGCATTACGCGCGGAACTTGGCTCTCCCAGAGGAGGAGCCAAGGGGGCTGCCTGCAACTGTGCCATATGTCATAATAGCACAAAGAAACGGAGCGCATCCGCACCGATACGCTCTGTTCACTGTCTTACGAACGCCCCGCTAAAGCCCCGGCTTTTCTTGACGGGCCGGCGTTTTTGGGGATATAATACACTCAGAATGGAAAAGTATGGCCCAGGCGAATGCCCGGCCTTGGAACACAGCGGCCCCGGCCGCCTTTTGGGAGGAACGTACAACATGGCACACGATCGTTACATCAGCCCCTTCTCCACCCGCTATTCCAGCGACGAGATGCAGTACATCTTCAGCGACGACAACAAGTTCCGCACCTGGCGGCGGCTGTGGATCGCCCTGGCCAAGGCGGAGAAGCGCCAGGGTCTGGACATCACCGACGAGCAGATCGCCCAGCTGGAGGCCCATGCCGATGACATCAACTATGAGGACGCCATCGCCCGGGAAAAGCTGGTGCGCCATGACGTGATGAGCCATGTGTACGCCTACGGCCTGCAGTGCCCCGACGCGAAGGGCATCATTCATCTGGGCGCGACCAGCTGCTATGTGGGCGACAACACCGATGTGATCGTAATGCGCCAGGGCCTGGAGCTGGTGCGCAAAAAGCTCATCGGCGTGCTGGCCCTGCTGGCCGACTTTGCCCGGGAATACAAGGATATGCCCTGCCTGGCCTACACCCACTGCCAGCCTGCCCAGCTGACCACCGTGGGCAAGCGCGCCACCCTGTGGATGAACGAGTTCTACATGGACCTGGAGGAGCTGGACGCCCGCATTGCCCATCTGGCCCTGCGCGGCGCCAAGGGCACCACCGGCACCCAGGCCAGCTTTATGGAGCTGTTTGAGGGCGACGAAGAGAAGATCAAGGCTATGGAGGCGGACATCACCGCCCAGATGGGCTTTGACAAGGTGGTGCCCGTCAGCGGCCAGACCTACAGCCGCAAGGTGGACTATCAGGTGCTGAGTGCCCTGGCCGGCATTGCCCAGAGCGCCATGAAGATGGCCACCGACATCCGCCTGCTGGCCAACTTCAAGGAGATGGAAGAGCCCTTTGAGAAGAACCAGATCGGTTCCTCCGCCATGCCTTACAAGCGCAACCCCATGCGGTGCGAGCGCATCTGCGCCCTGTCCCGCTATCTGATGGTGGACGTGCTGAACCCGGCCTTCACCACCGGCACCCAGTGGTTCGAGCGCACGCTGGATGACTCCGCCAACAAGCGCGTGGCCATGGCCGAGGGCTTCCTGGCGGCAGACGCCATCCTGAACATCCTGCTGAACATCAGCGACGGCCTGGTGGTGTACCCCAAGGTGGTGCGCAGCCGCGTGATGGCCGAGCTGCCCTTCATGGCCAGCGAGAACATCATGATGAAGGCCGTGAAGAAGGGCGGCGACCGGCAGGAGCTGCACGAGCGCCTGCGCCAGCACGCCATTGCCGCCGCCGCTCAGGTGAAGCAGGAGGGCCTGCCCAACGACATGATCGCCCGGGTGGAGGCGGACCCCGCCTTCGGCCTGACCCGCGAGGAGATCGAGGCCGAGCTGCAGCCCGAGGCCTTTACCGGCCGTGCCCCCCATCAGGTGGAGGAGTTCCTGGCCAATGTGATCCAGCCTGTGCTGGACGCCAACCAGGATGCCCTGGGCCAGAAGGCAGAACTGAACGTGTAACAGCGCGCCCCGCTCTGGGGGCCGCGGCTTAAAAAAGAAACGCCCCGCGCGATGGGCCTGCCGGCCGCTGTGCGGGGCGTTTTTTGCAAACGAAGAGGAAAAGACCATGACCGAAAAAGAAAAAATGCAGGCGGGCCTGTGGTTCAACGCAAACTACGACCTGGCCCTGTGCGCCGAGCGGGAGCAGACCGCCGAGCTGTGCCAGGCGCTGAACAGCACCCCCTATACCTCCAAAGAGTCCCGAAAGATCCTGCTGGCCCGGCTGCTGCCCGGTCTGAGCGAAAAGGCGGGGCTGCTCAGCCCCTTCCAGTGCGATTACGGATTCAACATCACCATCGGCGAGGGCAGCTTTTTGAACCGGGGCTGCTATCTGATGGACTGCGCCCCCATCGCTCTGGGCAAACACGTGTTTATGGGGCCGGACTGCGGCGTTTACACCGCGGTGCACCCCTTTGACGCGGCCAGCCGCAACACCGGGCTGGAAAAGGCCCTGCCCGTGACCATTGAGGACGAGGTGTGGCTGGGCGGCCATGTGACCATTCTGCCCGGCGTGACCATTGGCCGGGGCAGCATCATCGGCGCGGGCAGCGTGGTGACCAAGGACGTGCCCGCCGGCGTGGTGGCAGCGGGCAACCCCTGTCGGGTGCTGCGCGCCCTCACCGAAGAGGACCTGGCCCAGTGCCCGCGCCAGCTGGCCGGGCAGCCGGAGTGACGGCCATGGGAGCAGAGAAAAAGACCCGGCTGGACAAATACGTGGCCCAGGCGCTGGAGATTCCCCGCAGCGCCAGCCGGGAGATGATCGCCAAGGGCCGGGTGACCGTGAATGGTCAGGTGTGCAAAAAGGCGGACACCCAGCTGGAGCCGGGGGCAGACGTGTGTGCCGGCGGCCAGCCGCTGCGCCATGAAGAGTTTGTGTACCTGATGCTGAACAAGCCCGAAGGGGTGGTGAGCGCCGCCGAGGACAAGCGGGACACCACCGTGGTGGACCTGGTGCGGGACGCATACCCCCGGCGAACGCTGTTCCCGGCGGGGCGGCTGGACAAAACCAGCACTGGGTTTGTGCTGCTGACGGACGATGGGGCCTTTGCCCACGACATTCTGGCCCCGCGCCGCCACGTGAGCAAGACCTACCGGGTGGTGCTGGACGCCCCGGCGACCCCGGCCATGGCCGAGGGCTTTGCCAAAGGGGTGATGCTGGCGGACGGCCAGACCATGGAACCGGCGGAGCTGTACCCGGACGAAGAGGATCCCTGCCGCTGCACCGTGGTGCTGCACCAGGGGGTATACCACCAGATCAAGCGGATGTTCGGGGTGTACGATGTGGGGGTAAACGCCCTGCACCGCACGGCCATCGGCGGCCTTGCGCTGGACGCCGCCCTCGCGCCCGGCCAGTGGCGCGCACTGACCGCGGAAGAGGTGCAGAAAATTCAGCAGCGCTGAGCAGATGAGAAGAAATTGGCAGGCCCGCCCCGGGTTTACCCCAGGGTGGGCCTGCTTGATGTTTTTGTGCCGCGGCAAACAGCACCTTCGCCAAAATAAAACCCTGAAAAATGTGCAGAAATCCTATTGACATCCACAGAACCTCTGCATATAATGAACATATGAACAGTTGCTCATATGTTCGAGAGGATTGAAAACAGAGGGCCGCTGTTCCGAACCATTTACCCCGAAAGGAGGCTGCCCGGATGCTTGTAATGCCCGGCCAGAACGAACCGCTGGACTGCTGCGAAGAAAATCGGATCCATCAGGACATTTTGCAGAAAGTACAGTCCGACCTTCCCGATGACGAGATCCTGTACGACTTGGCCGAACTGTTTAAGGTGTTCGGCGACTCCACCCGCATCAAAATCCTGTACGCCCTGTTTGAATCGGAGATGTGCGTGTGCGACATTGCTGACCTGCTGGGGCTGACCCAGTCGGCCATCAGCCATCAGCTGCGCACCCTCAAGGCCAACAAACTGGTGCGAAGCCGGCGGGAGGGCAAAACCGTCTTTTACTCGCTGGCCGATCAGCACGTGCGCTCCATCATCGGGCAGGGAATGGACCATGTGATGGAGTGACCCCAAAACCCGACTCAACGCCCTGCGGCGCTGACCATACATTGCTTCAGAACTTCAATCAAATCGAAGGAGGAACTTCTCATGAAAAAGACCTTTATGCTGGAAGACCTGGACTGCGCCCATTGCGCTGCCAAGATGGAGGACGCCATCAACAAGCTGGAGGGCGTGAACAAGGCCACCGTGAACTTCCTGGCTCAGAAAATGACCGTGGACGCCGTGGATGACCGCTTTGACGAGATCATGCAGGAGATCGTCAAGGTCTGCAAAAAGGTGGAGCCCGACTGCGAGATCAAGCTGTAAGGCTGCGCTCCCTTCATCATGCATTGCCCCGTCCGGTCAAAGCGCATTTGCACCGGATGGGGTTTTATCGGCCCAAATTTCCCAATGGATTGATTTCTGATAACGATAAATCGATGATTCGCTTTGAAAACGGATTCGAGGGAAAGGAGACCCTCTCATGACGAAAAAACAGAAGAAAATGCTGCAGCGCATTCTTATTGCGGCGGCGCTGCTGGTGATCCTGCACTTTGTGCCGGCCACCGGCCTGCTGAAGCTGGCGCTGTATCTGGTGCCCTACCTTATCATCGGCTACGACGTGCTGAAAAAGGCCGTGCGCGGCATCCTCAATGGCCAGGTGTTCGACGAGAACTTCCTGATGGCCGTTGCCACCGTGGGTGCGGTGGCCCTGGGCGACTACAACGAGGGCGCGGCGGTTATGCTGTTCTACCAGGTGGGCGAATTGTTCCAGAACTACGCTGTGGGCAAGAGCCGCAAGAGCATTGCCTCGCTGATGGACATCCGCCCCGACTACGCCAACCTGAAAAAGGACGGCAAGGTAGAGCAGGTGGACCCGGACGAAGTGGCCGTGGGCGATGAGATTCTGGTCAAGCCCGGCGAGCGGGTGCCGCTGGACGGCGTGGTGCTGGAGGGCAGCACCAATCTGGACACGGCCGCCCTCACCGGCGAGAGCCTGCCCCGGGTCATTCAGCCCGGCGATGAGGTCATCAGCGGCTGCGTGAACCTGGACGGTCTGGTCACCGTGCAGGTCACCAAGCCCTACGGCCAGTCCACCGTGGCGAAGATTCTGGATCTGGTGGAAAACTCCAGCAGCAAAAAGGCCAAGGCCGAGAACTTCATCACGAAATTTGCCCGGTGGTACACCCCCACCGTCTGCGGGCTGGCGCTGGCGCTGGCCATTCTGCCCAACTTCTTCCTGGGCGGCCCCTGGACCATGTGGCTGCACCGGGCGCTCACCTTCCTGGTGGTCAGCTGCCCCTGCGCGCTGGTCATCAGCATTCCCCTCAGTTTCTTCGGCGGCATCGGCGGTGCGTCCAGCCAGGGCATTCTGGTGAAGGGCGGCAACTATCTGGAGGCCCTGGCGAAAACCCAGGTGGTGGTCATGGACAAGACCGGCACCCTCACCCAGGGGCACTTCTCCGTGACCGATGTGGCCCCCCAGCCCGGCTGGGAGAAGGCCCAGCTGCTGACGCTGGCGGCCCTAGCGGAGCAGCACTCCAGCCACCCCATCTCCAAGTCCATTCAGGCGGCGGCCGGGCTGGAGCCGGACCCTGACCGGGTTGCGGACGTGCAGGAGCTGGCGGGCCTGGGCGTGAAGGCTCAGGTGGACGGAAAATCCGTGGCCGTGGGCAATGCCCGCCTGATGGAGCACGAACACGCGGCGTTTACCCCGGCGGAAGGCGGCGGTACGTTGGTGTATCTGGCGGTGGACGGCCAGTATGCGGGTGTGATCCGCATTGAGGACGCCCCCAAGCCCGGCGCGGCCCAGGCCCTGAAGGACCTGAAGCACGAGGGCGTGGAAAAGCTGGTGATGTTGACCGGCGACGCCCCGGAGGCGGCCTGCACGGTGGCAGACCGGCTGGGCATTGACGAGGTACACGCCGGGCTGCTGCCGGCGGACAAGGTCACCCAGGTGGAGCGCCTGCTGGGCGAGAAGAAGGAAGGCCGCCAGCTGGTGTTTGTGGGTGACGGCATCAACGACGCGCCGGTGCTCTCCCGCGCCGATGTGGGCGTGGCCATGGGCGCCATGGGCAGCGACGCCGCCATTGAAGCGGCGGACGTGGTGTTGATGGACGACAAGCTGGAAAAGCTGGGCGTGGCCATCCGCATTGCCCGGCAGACCTTGCGCATTGTCAACGAGAATATCGTGCTGGCCCTGGGCATCAAGATTGCGGTGCTGGTGCTGAGTGCCCTGGGCCTGGCCGGTATGTGGGCCGCGGTGTTTGCCGACGTGGGCGTGGCGGTCATCGCCATCCTGAACGCCAGCCGGATGCTGCGCTACAAGGGCTGAGTTACGGCGGCGTTTCTCTGCGTCACAGAATCGGAACAAAAAACAGAAAGGCCCCCTGCGGGATCGGCTTCTTCCAAACGAGGAAACCGCCCGCAGGGGGCCTTTTTTAATTGACTTTTTAACAGGGATTCAAAAAATGGTGGAAAACCCGCTCACTGGTTCAGCTGCCAGTAGCGGTACAGCCCCTCCAGAACCAGATCCGGCGCGTGGATGGCCTTGCGGCGGCAATAGGGCAGCACCACCGGGGCCAGCCCGCCGGTGACCACCAGCGTGGCCTCGCCGTTCAGCTCCTCCTCCATCCGGTCGGCCATGCCGTCCAGCAGGGCGGCGGCGCCCAGAACCACGCCGCTTTGCAGGCTGGCCACGGTGTTGGTGCCGATGGCTGCCTTCGGGCCTTGAATGGCCACCGAGAACAGCTGGCTGGCCCGCCCGGCCAGCGCCTCCAGCCCCATGGCCACGCCCGGGGCGATGGACACACCCAGAATGTTGCCGCTCTTGTCCTGGGCGGTGAAGGTGGTGGCGGTGCCCAGGTCCGCCACAATGGCGGGCATGGGGGTGAGGGCCGTGGCGGCAATGGCCCCGGCCAGCAGGTCGTTGCCCACTTCATCGGGGTCATCGGTGAAAATGTCCACCCCGCCGGTGTTGCCCCGGCGGTTGAGCTGCACCGGGGTGCTGCCGCACACCGCCTGCAGGGCGGCGCACACCACCTCGTTCAGGGGCGGCACCACGCTGCACAGGGCCGCGCCCTCAAAGCGGGCGTCTGCCTGCCCGGCCTCGGCCAGCCCCTCGCGCAGGGCCTTGGTGTAGGCCGCGCCGTCCCAGCTGTGGTCGGTGGGGAGACGAAGCTCAAATACGCGGCCGCGGTCGCCCCAGCCCGCCACGGTCACGTTGGTGTTACCCATATCTGCCAGCAAAACCATTGTTCCTGCCTGCCTTTTCCAAAGCCCGGAATTCCGGGCAGAATTTGCGAATGTACCCTCAGTATACCCTGTTTTTTCCATTGCCGCAACGGAATTGGGGTTAAACCCGCCGCAAACTGCATAAGAATTGGGCAAAAGCGCGGCGATGGCCCTGCCCGGCCGGCCGCGGCGTAAGGAGGGAAGGGCATGTTTGTGCTGACAATGAACCGGACCGGCCTGCGGCGGCTGGGCGTGGCGGCCCTGTGCGGCGTGGTGCTGACGGGAACGGTGATGGTCGTAAACCGCCATTTGGAACAGGCCGACGCGGCCCCCACTGCGGCCGAGAGCGCGGGGGAACGCATTGCCACCACCCAGGACATCGGGGCCTATTTCAGCGCCCGCGGCCTGGAGGTGGACCTGACCACGGCGGCGGTGGACGAGGTGAAGGTGCCCCGCAAGTGGGACGAGGACTTCAAGGCCTTTGACGAGGTGGTGAAGCAGAGCGGCCAGGGCCTGAAAAAATACCGGGGCAAGGCGGTGGAAAAGTGGACGGCCGCCTGCCCGGCCCGCTCCACGGGGGAGAGCACCTGCCAGGCGGTGCTTCTGGTGTACAAGAAAAAGCCGGTGGGGGCGTATCTGCGCACCGAGCCGGGCGGCGAGGTGCTGGGGCTGAACGACGCCGCAGCCACCCCGGCCCCGCTGAACAGTGCCGAAGCCGCGGCCGCTGAGCTGTTCGGCGAGGAAGCGCTGGAGACGGCCCTGGATGGGGAGGATGCCGAAACGGAGGCGGAGCTTGCCCAGGCAGGGGCCGAACCGGTGGAATAGAGGCGTATTGAGGGAGAAATAAGGCCCGGGCTGAGCACCGAACGGGGTGCTGTGCCCGGGC
>CAKSWY010000042.1 GCA_934513685.1 uncultured Oscillospiraceae bacterium
AGTCAGAGGAAAAAACGGTAAAGAAAAACCGCTGTTGCATGGTTTGTTAGCTTCCATGTAGCAGCGGTTTGTGCTGGGGTTATTCAGTTAAATTTTCAGAATGACAAGCTGGAGGTTACCGAAGCGCATCCCCTAATTGCAACAAGCCACTGCGGATATTTTCTCCAGCTCCACCAATAGCCTGCGCTATAATGATTGCGGCAACTATAATTGCCACTGCGACAATAATCTTTCCAATCAAATATTGATATTCCTTCATTTTGATTACCTTCATCTACAAGTATCGATTTTCTCAATTCTCCAAACTGGAAGTTATCTTTTTCTTAATGGCAATGCTATTAAATTTCCCAATAATGCAATAACAGTATATCCAACTACATAAACCCATGCACTTGAATTATAAAATATAAATATAGATGGCGCAAACATTATTGCTACAATCAAAATATACCAAAAGTTAAAACCATTCCTAATCCCATAAAAAACAGAGGTTATTAAACATATTAGAGGAATAATTACTAACATAACAATCATTGCACTTCCTGTGTCTTTTATAAACCAAGGAACGATATAAAAATCTATCAGCAACAGTAGGTAGAAAACCATGTTCTTTTTTAATTTATCCATCATATCATCATCCTTTCAAATTCCGATTTTTCATTTGAGTACATATAAGGCACCTCGTCAAACTGGAAGTTGACACTCCGTAATCAGTTTTTTGTCGGTGCAATGATTACCTTACAATTTGAACAATAATGCGCTTCCGCTTTATATCCATTCGCTTTTAACGGTTTGAACTGATTGATTAGGGGAACTCCCTGTTCTGCAATGGAAAAAGAGAGAAACGATGCCCTTTCTCCGTTTGGAATCCATTGCACAGGCTGTCCACCGTTAGGGATATAGCCCAACTGCATTTCTTCTTGGCAATATGGACATTTCATAGTATATTCTCCTCTGCAACTACCGATTTGCAGGTCTGTTCAGCTCCATATTATCATATGGCCGGATAAACTACAAGAACAGCCACAGCAGTGCAAACTGCTGTGGCTGTTTCCTGCCCTACGAACACCGCCTATTGGCCCTGGCTTTTGTACTTTTTATGCGTTGCTCACGCCATGGTGATGGCGGCGGTGGTGGCCCGTGCAGCCTTGATGAGGTCGGCGGGGGCCAGCTCCACCTGGGTGCCGATGCGCCCGCCGCTGACCATCACGGTGGGCTGGGCCAGAATGCTCTCATCCAGCACGGTGACGAACTGCTTTTTCATGCCCACCGGGCTGCACCCGCCCCGGATGTAGCCGGTGACCTTGTTGATGTCCGCCACATGGATCATGGCCACGCTCTTCTCCCCCACCGACTTTGCGGCCTTTTTCAGGTCCAGCTCCGCCGCCACGGGGATCACGAACACAAAGTAATTGCGGCTGGCCCCCTGGGTCACCAGCGTTTTGAACACCCGGGCCGGGTCCTGCCCCAGCTTTGTGGCCACGCTCACGCCGTCAATGGCCCCGTCGTCGTGGTCGTACTCGTGGGGGGTATAGGAGATCTTCATCCGCTCCAGCATACGCATTGCGTTGGTTTTTGCTTCTTTTGCCATGGTCGCTGCCTCGTTTCTGCTGCCCTGCCCGGTCCGATCGGCCGGCAGGCTGTGTTTCTGCGGGAGGCACGGCCCGCGTGGCCGCCTCTCCCGCTGCACATTGTAGCGCATTCCTGCAATTTGTCAATCGGCCGGTCTGGTCTGCGCGGTCTTTTTCCGCCGGGCCGCATACCAGATCAGTTGGGCCGCCAGCGCAAGGCCGCCCAGGCCCGTGAGCACCACGCCCGCCTTCAGGCCGGGGGTGATGTAATACAGGCCCACCGCGTGTTCACCCGCCGGCACCGCAACAGCCATGAACATACTGTCCGCCTTTTGAATCCCGGTGGGAACGCCGTCCACCGTGGCGTGCCAGCCCGAAGAATAGGGCAGGCTCACCAGCAGGGTCGTGTCCTCCCCGCTCCGCACCAGCCCGGCCAGGCTGTTGGTGCCCTGCACCACGTTCTGCCAGGCACCGGCCTCCAGCGCCCGCACGTCCTGCTCATACCGGGCCAGGTCGTAGCCCCACAGCTCCAGCCCCGTCAGGGTGAAGGTCTGCCCCGCGTCGGGCTGGAACACCGCCGTGTAAGTCCCGGCGCTCACCCAGCCCAGATTCACCCAGGCCTCATCGACGTTCAGGGAGGAATAGGCCAGAATCGTCCGCTCCTGCCCGCCTTCCAGCCAGGCCGTGGCCTGGGCGGTACCTTCGCCGCCCGCCTGGGCAAAGCCCCGCAGGCACAGCCACAGCTCGGTGTCCTGTTTCAGAGTAATGTCAAAGCGCAGGGTGCCGTCCTCACCGGCCTGCAGCAGGCCGTCCGCCCACTGCACATCCGTCTGTTCGGTGGGGGCAGCGGCCAGCAGATCCACGCAATCGGTATCCGGCGAAACGGTCTGTACGCCGTCCGCTTCGCCCAGCACCACCCCCTGCATGAGGGCCGCCTGCTTTTCCAGCCCGTTCAGGGCCGCGTAGTCATGCGCCGAAATCACCCGGCTGCTGGTGAAGCCCAGCGGCAGGGCGTGCTGGTTTTCATAGCGGTGCAGGGTGCTGCCATTGTCCGGCGTGATGGTAAACCGGCTGCTCTGCTCGGTGTCGCCCACATACACATAATCGTAAGGCACATAGCCCTCCTCGCCCGGGCGCACAAAGGTGTAGCGCACCCCGGCCAGGGTATTCAGCACCGTGCTGCCGTCCAGCCCGCGGAAGGAAAAATCCCCCTGCTGGGCGGCGGCCAGCGCCCAGTCGTTCAGCACCGCGTTGGCATAGTCGCCGTTCAGAATGCTGAAGTACTCGCTCACGCCCATGTACCGCCCCACAAACGGCGTGTTGCAGGAGGTCCACCACCGGCGCAGGCCCACGTCGCTCACGTCCGTGCGGTACACGCCCTCCGGCAGGGTCTCCCCGGTCACGGCGGGCATCTGCCGGGCAAACCGCGCCGTGCGGAACTGCGGCTGGGCCACCTGCGCGTTCTGGTTCAGGCCAAGGCCCACCTGGGCCAGGGTCAGCCCCACCGCCAGCAGGGCACAGCCGGGCTGCAGCCAGGCGGGCCGCCGGACCTTACAGAGGCTCTGCTGCCCCAGCAGCACCACCCCGTACAGCACCGCAAAAAAGGCCAGGCCCACCCGGCTGTCCCGCTGCCAACCGGTGAGGGCGGCAGCCATGGCATACAGGGCCACCAGCACGCCGCCTGCGGCCAGCTGAGCCCTGCTCAGGCAGAACAGCCGCGGCCAGTACACCGCCGCCAGATAGGCAAAAAAGAAGCTGAGGGCAAACCAGAAGCGGGTGTAATTGCTGCTGCCAAAGCCCACCAGCGCCGCCTGGACCAGGGGCGAAAGGGCAAACACCAGGGCGGCGATCACGCCGCCGGCCACGCCCCGCGCCTCCGGCTGCTTCGTCAGGGCCGCGCCCAGGGCAAAAGCCGTGCACAGCAGGGCCAGCGCCCCGATGAACCAGTCATAGCCGGGGTCGGCCAGCCGGGTGAACCAGCCCAGCGCCCCGCGGCCGCCCACAAACAGGGCGGGCAGGCCGGTGCGGCCCTCCCCCGTCCGGTTGGAACCCAGATACCCCAGCACGCTGGGCAGGAACACCACGCAGGCCAGCCCCAGACCGCTGAGGTAGGCCGCCAGCGCCCGCAGTGCCTGCCAGACCACGGTTTTAACGTAGTGGGCCGGCCGGTCGGCCCATACCCGCAGCAGGATGTACAGCGCCAGCGCCACCGAGCAGATGAACAGAAAGTAAAACCCGCACAGGGCCGTGCCGAACACGCTGACGGCCAGCAGCAGCGGGCTTTCCCGCCGGAGGATCTTCTCCGCGCCCCACAGCATCAGCACCAGCGCCGGGGCGGCGTGGGCCATAATGGGGTGGGTGACTGTCATGGCAAAATAGCCGGTGAAGGCGTACAGCCAGGCCCCCACCACCGGGCCGAAGCCCCGCAGGCCCATCTTGCGGCAGTAGCCCATGAAAAACAGCCCGGCCAGAAAGTACTGAACCTCCACGATCAGGCTGAAGGCCAGCGGCAGCTTGTTGGCCGGGGCCAGCAGCCCCAGCAGATAGAAGGGGTTGCCGAAGCCGTGCCAGTTCAGGGTGGAGAGAATGTCGCCCCCCAGCCCCAGGGTAAAGTCATACAGCGGCAGCGCAAGCTGACCGTGGGCCAGCCCCGCCAGCACCTGCCGCACGTAGTTTACAAAATAGCAGAACACCGGGTACATCTGGGAATAGCCGTCCGCGCCCCAGATGAAATAGGTGCCGCTTTTCAAAAACGGCCAGGCGTGGGCCAGCGCCAGGGCCGCAAAACCCAGGCTGTACACCAGCCACCACCGCCTGCGCCCCACATTGTCTGTATGCAAAAGGGTGTGCTCCTTTCTATAAAAGCCGACGAACGGCCGCCTGTTCTCCTGCAAATGCAGGCGATTTGAAACCAGATCGTTTTATTGTAGCACACCTGTTTTGCCCGTTCAACCAGACCGGGCCGCCCCGTCACCGGACAGTTTTGCCCAAACGCCCGGTTTACTGCGCGGCGCTCTTGCCCTCCCCGCGGAAGGTGCGGCGGTAGATGCCCCACGAGATGGCCGCCGTCACCGCCTCGGTGAGCCAGAAGGCGTGCCACACGCCGCTCGCCCCCAAAAAGCGGGACAGCACAAACGCCAGCGGGATCATCACCACCACATACCGGCACAGGGAAATGACCAGGGACGGCAGACCCCGGCCCAGTGCCTCCAGCGCGCCGGACACCACCACCGACACGGCGGACACCACAAACCCCAGGCAGATCAGCCGCAGGGCCGTGCCGCCGGCGGCCACGGTCTCCGGGTTCTGGGTAAACAGGCCCATCAGCGGGCCGGCCGCGGCCAGGCACAGCACCGTGCCCGCCGCCATAATGGCCCCGCACAGGGCCAGCGCCAGCCGGAAGATCTTCTGCACCCGAGCCTTCTCCCCGGCGCCGTAGTTGAAGCTGAGAATGGGCCGCATGCCCTGCACGATGCCGCTGGCGGGCAGGTACAAGAAGGTCTGAAGCTTGTAATAGATGCCCAGAACCACCACGTAGCTGTCCGCAAAGGCGGCCAGAATGGAGTTGAGGCAGAACACCAGCAGCGAGGGCAGCGCCAGATTGAGAATGGCCGGCACGCCGATGGAATAGAGCTTCTTGTCCAGCGCGCCGTCCCGCTTCAGGCAGGCCCGGCGCAGTTTGACCGGAATGGGCTTGACCCGGTACACCACCAGATACACCACCAGCGTGAGCACCTGCCCCGCGCCGGTGGCCAGGGCCGCGCCCCGAATGCCCATCTTCGGGCAGGGCCCCAGCCCGAAGATGAGCAGAGGGTCCAGCACCAGGTTGGCCAGCGAACCGCACAGCATGGCCGCCATGGCCGTGCTCATGCGGCCCACGGCCTGAAACTGCTTTTCAAAGGCCAGCCCCGCCATGATCACCGGCGCAAAGGCAAAGGCTGCCGTGGCGTACTGCACGCCCATGGCCACCACCGCCTCGTCTTTGGTGAACAGGCGCAGAAAGGCCGGCATGGCCGGAATGCTCACCGCCAGAATGACCACGCCGTGCAGCAGCGCAAACACCATGCCGTGGGTGGCGGCGGTGTCGGCCTTGGTGTGCTCACCCGCGCCGCTGTACAGGGCAATGAGGGCATTGATGCCCACGCCGAAGCCGATGGCAATGGCGTTGATCAGGTTCTGCACCGGAAACACCAGCGACAGCGCCGTCATGGCCTGCTCGCTGATGCGGGCCACGAAAAAGCTGTCCACAATGTTATATAGGGCGTTTACCATCATGGAAATCACCATGGGCAGCGCCATGGACACAAGCAGCGGAAACACCGGCCGCTCTTTCATAAACTGATTGTTCAATGTGATACCTCCCGGCAGCAAAAAAGCCACACAATGGCCCCAAAGCAGGACCATTGTGTGGCGAAAAATAGACGAAGCTGTAAAAATCCACACGGGTTTTAGTGCATTTTAAAATAGCACGGGCGGCAAAAAATGTCAAGCCGAATTTTTTTACGTTCAGGGGTTGACGGCGATGCTTTAACATGCTAAACTAAGCATGTTCCCGAACGCGGGCATTCCAAACACCGCCCGCCGGAAGCAGAAAGGCCAACGCCATGAACCGTTCGTTCACCTTTAACCGCTATTATGGCAGCTTTTGCTATTATTATGGCAAGGGTTCCATTTTGTGCGGTCACTTGGAGGCGTAAGGGTTCGGCATTCAGGCCGGAACACGCAGTACAGCCGGGGGTCCGCAGTGCGGGTCTCCGGTTTTTTCATGCGGCTTGTGCCGCCGGGCCGCCCCCGCCCCCCTCAAACACAAATTTGCTTATAGACGAAAAGGAGCAGCTGTTATGATCATCATTCTGAAGCGCAACGCCGATCAGGAAAAAGTAAACGTTCTTCGCAAAGAGCTGGAGGGCATGGGCCTTTCCATTCACGACAGCATCGGCAGCGAGGCCCACATCATGGGCCTGGTGGGCGACACCAAGGCCGTGGCCGAGAGCTGGGTGATGGCCCACCCGGTGGTGGAAGCCTGCCGCCGCGTGAGCGAGCCGTACAAGAAGGCCAACCGGAAGTTCCACCCGGACGACACCGTGGTGCAGGTGAGCAACACCAAGATCGGCGGCGGCAATTTCGCGGTCATCGCCGGCCCCTGCAGCGTGGAAAGCCCGGAGCAGATCACCGAGGTGGCCCGCCGGGTCAAGGCCGCCGGTTCCAGCCTGCTGCGGGGCGGCGCGTTCAAGCCCCGCACTTCCCCCTACTCCTTCCAGGGCATGCGGGCCGAGGGCCTGACCCTGCTGGAGCACGCCAAAGCGCAGGTGGGCAGCCCCATCGTCACCGAGGTGATGAACACCGAGCACCTGCCCCTGTTCGAGAATGTGGACCTGATTCAGGTGGGCGCGCGCAACATGCAGAACTTTGAGCTGCTGAAGGCCGTTGGCCGCATGAACAAGCCGGTGCTGCTCAAGCGCGGCCTGGCCAACACCCTGGAAGAGTTCGTGATGAGCGCCGAGTACATCATGGCCG
>CAKSWY010000043.1 GCA_934513685.1 uncultured Oscillospiraceae bacterium
AACAGACCGATGAGGTACTTTTCCGCCACCAGCGTCTTTTTGCTCACCGGAAGCGTCCGGCCATACTCCACCCAACCGACACTCTGATCGTAGGCAAGCAGGTTCACCGGCAAGATGCCCAGAAAAACGGCCGCATAACTCACCGGGAACACATAGGCGCTCGATGTGCTGAACACCCACACCAGCACAAATGCAACAGTCAGGTACATGGCTTTCATACTGGTTCTGACCTGATACCAATCCTTCAACAGCAACCCTTTCATCGCATATTCTCCCCTTTCACCATCAATACAAACAGTTCCTCGATACTCACCGGTGTCAGGGTGCTGCCCAACGGGACAAGTTCCCTTTTCACCAGTGCCTCGGCCCCGTAGGCTGTCACCCGATGGCTGACGATGGCGTTTTTATCCAGCTCCTCCAATTGCCCGGCAGTGCCGTGCCAGAGGGCGTATTCTTCCCGCAGGGTGTCTTTGTCCTCGCAGAGTAGGAGCCTGCCCTTGTGCAGGAAGGCAATGGTGTCGCAGAGCTTTTCCAGATCACTGACAATGTGGGACGAGATAAGAATGGCGTGGTCTTCGTCCCGCACAAAATCCAGCAGAAGATCGATGAGCTCATCCCGCACCACCGGGTCCAGGCCGCTGGTGGCTTCGTCCAGAAGCAGCAGCTTCGGATGGTGGGACAATGCCACTGCAAGGCAGAGTTTCATCTTCATGCCGGTGGAGTATTCGTTATACTTTTTCTTAGCAGGCAGTTCAAAGCGCTTGCAAAATCCGGCATAGACCCCGGCGTCCCAATTGCGGTAGATGCCCGCCATCACCTTTCCCACCTGTTCGGCGGTCAGGCAGGTGGGGATGCCATCGCCGCTCAGCACCACGCCGATGTCCTCCTTGGTGCAGGGGAATGCTTCTAGGTCGTCTTTCCCCAGCACCCGGATGGTGCCGGACTCCGGTGGAAGTATTCCCAAAATCAGCTTCAGGGTCGTGCTCTTGCCCGCACCGTTCTCGCCGATGAGGCCGCAGACCGTGCCGCCGGGCAGGGTCAAATCGATAGGGCCCAGGGTAAAATCCGGATACGTTTTCTGTACGCCGTGCAGTTCCAGCGCGTTCATCTTCATTCCTCCCACAGCAGTTCCAGCATTTCGACAAGGTCGTTCTTTGCCAGCCCGCAGGACGCCGCCAGCCGGACGGCCTCCGTCAGGTGCGATTCAATTTGCTTCAGATTCTCCTCCCGGAGCAGTTCCGTGTTTTTCGCCGCCACGAAGAAGCCTTTGGCCGGGATGGCATACAGAAAGCCCTCCTTTTCCAGCTCATCGTAGGCGCGTTTGGTCGTGATGACGCTGATGCGCAGGTCGCGCGCCAGCGCCCGGATGGACGGCAGCGCCTCGTCCGGCTGCAGATTACCGTTCAATATCTCATTTTTGATCTGGGTATAGATCTGGTCATAGATCGGTGCCCCGCTTTTGTTGTCGATGAAAAGATTCACATCGCTCCCCCCTCCGTTTCGTCTGTACATGTACAGTATATACAGTTGACACAGAGTTGTCAAGAGGCAACTGCAAAAAAGCAGCCGCTCCCAACGGGAACGGCTGCTTTTGGTTTTTCTTATGCAGTTCCTGCGAACGGCTCAGTAGGCCACGCCCCAATAGACCATAGCCTTGGCGGGCTTGCCGCAGCAGGGGCAGACATCGCTCAGGTGCTCCTGCGCGAAGGGCATGCAGCGGCTGGACAGACCTGCTTCTTCCTTCATCTTCATCTCGCAGGCCAGGTCGCCGCACCACATGGTCTTGATATAGCCGGTGTTGGCCTTGGCCAGCTCCTTGACCTCGTCCATGGTGGTGGCTGCCCAGGTGCGCTTTTCGCGGTTGGCCAGAGCGCGCTCGTACAGGTCCTTGCGCAGGGCCTCCAGCTGGGCCGGGATGGCCGTTTCCAGCTCGTCCAGAGAGACGAAGATCTTCTCGCGGGTGTCGCGGCGGACCAGGACGCACTGGTTCTTTTCCAGATCCTTGGGGCCGATCTCCAGGCGGAGGGGCACACCCTTCATCTCCCACTGGGAGAACTTCCAGCCGGGGGCGTTGTCGCTGTCGTCCAGCTTGACGCGGGCGTACTTGCTGATCTTCTCAGCCAGCTCCGCGGCCTTCTCAGAAACACCGGGCTTGTGGGCGGCGATGGGCACGACCACGACCTGGATAGGAGCCACAGCGGGCGGCAGGATCAGGCCGTCGTCGTCGCCGTGGGTCATGATGATGGCACCCACCAGACGGGTCGAAACGCCCCAGCTGGTCTGGAACGGGTGGTGCAGCTGGTTGTCGCGGCCGGTGAAGGTCACGTCATAGGCCTTGCTGAACTTGTCGCCGAAGTAGTGGCTGGTGCCGCTCTGCAGGGCCTTGCCGTCCTTCATCATCGCCTCGATGGTGTAGGTCGCCTCGGCACCGGCAAACTTCTCCTTGTCGGTCTTGCGGCCCTTGACAACGGGGATGCACAGGTCGTGCTCGGCAAAATCGGCGTAGCAGTTCAGCTGCTGCTCGGTCTCGGCCTTGGCCTCCTCGGCGGTCTCGTGGATGGTGTGGCCCTCCTGCCACCAGAACTCACGGGTGCGCAGGAACGGGCGGGTGGATTTCTCCCAGCGGACGACGCTGCACCACTGGTTGTACAGCATGGGCAGGTCGCGGTAGGAGTGCAGCACATGGCTGAAATGGTCGCAGAACATCGTCTCGCTGGTGGGGCGCACCGCAAGGCGCTCCTCCAGCGGGTCGCTGCCGCCGGCGGTGACCCAGGCGACCTCGGGCGCAAAGCCGTTGACCAGCTCGCCCTCCTTCTTCAGCAGGCTCTCGGGGATGAGCACGGGCATGGCCACGTTCTCATGGCCGGTGGCCTTGAAGCGGGCGTCCAGATTTTTCTGGATGTTTTCCCAGATGGCGTAGCCATAGGGGCGCAGCACAACAAAGCCCTTGACGCTGGAATACTCGACCAGCTCGGCCTTCGTGCAGATGTCGGTGTACCACTGGGCGAAGTCGACCTCCTGAGCGGTGATCGCCTCGACCATTTTTTTCTTATCGTTTGCCATTTCTCTTTTCCTCACACTTTGTAAAACCGGGGACAGGCGCTCAGATACGCTCCTCCAGATAGTTGACCACATCACCGACGGTGTGGAAGTTCTCGATGTCCTCATCGGGGATCTCAACGCCGAACTCGTCGGACAAGGTGGTGATCATATCAATAACGTCAAGGCTGTCTGCGCCGAAATCGTTGACAATGTCGCTGTCGGGGGTAATCTTTTCAGGCTCGACCTCAAGCTGGTCGGCCAGATAGTCACGGATGCGGCTGAAAACTTCGGAATCCATACTTTAACTCCTTTTTATACACAGATATACATTTAATATATAGCGTATCTGCGGCCCAATGTCAAGGGGGTAAGTGTTAATTTTCCTGCAAAGTGCATACAGTGGCTGGGGAGGTGGGCAAGTGAAGCTGAATTTTACCAAAATGCAGGGCGCGGGCAACGATTATATCTACGTGGACTGCCGCGCCCGGGGGCTGCCGCCGGATGCCGCCGCGTGGGCGGTGCAGCTTTCGCGGCGGCATTATTCGGTGGGCGCGGACGGCGTAATTTACCTCCGTCCCCCGCTGCTGCCGGGTGGTGACGCGGCCATGCGGATGTTCAACTCGGACGGCAGCGAGGGCGCCATGTGCGGCAACGGCGTGCGCTGCGCGGCGGAATTTTTGTACACGCACGGCCTGCGGCGGGACTGCCTGCATATTGACACGCCCCGCGCCGGGCAGCGCACCGTGCGCCGGGCCGGGGACGGCCTGTGGCAGGTCGAGATGGGCCGCTTTTCCGCCGCCGGGGCGGATGTGGGCGCGGTGGGGCTGGGCGGCGCGCCGCTGCTGGATGTGCCCTTGTGCGCGGGCGGGCGCAGCTGGCGGGTCAACTGTCTGGCCGTCGGCAACCCGCACTGCGTAATTTTTACGCAGTGCGCTCCGCCCGCCGGGCCGGAGCTGGCGGCCTATGGCCGTGCGCTGGAGCACCACCCGGCCTTCCCCGGCGGCATCAATGTCGAGTTTGTTCAGCAGGTCAGCCCCACCGGGCTGGCCGTCACCGTGTGGGAGCGCGGCAGCGGGGCCACGCTGGCCTGCGGTACCGGGGCCTGTGCCTGCGCTGCAGCCGCCGTGCTGACCGGGCGCTGCGCCCGCAGCGTGCCGATTCTGGTGCAAATGCCGGGCGGCACGCTGGAGGTGCAGGTGCTGCGGGATGACACCCTGCTGCTGACCGGCGATGCCGCCGCAACATTTAGCGGAACGGCATTGATTCAGCCTTGCAAAGCGCCGCCGGGTGTGGTATGATAGATGCAATAACAAGTTGAACAAACTTTCAACCCGGAAGGTGGGCTGCATCTATGAACATTCACGAATCCGCAGAGGACTATCTCGAAAAAATCCTGATGCTGCAGGAGCAAAAAGGCTCTGTGCGCTCGATTGACATTGCTGTGGCGATGGGCTTTTCCAAGCCGAGCGTCAGCGTTGCTATGAAAAATCTGCGCGAGAACGGCTATATTTCGATGGACCCGGATGGCTACATCAAGCTGGAGGCCCCCGGCATGGAGATTGCCCAGCGCATTTATGGCCGCCACCGCAAGCTGACCGCGTTTTTTGTGGCCCTCGGCGTTGACCCCGACATTGCCGCCAAAGACGCCTGCAAGGTCGAGCACGACCTGAGCGAGGAAACGTACAGCAAGATGATTGCGTTTGCGGAGAAAGCCGAAAAAAAAGCGCAGAAGTAAATTTTGCCCAAAAATTGCCCGATGGCATCAAGTGCCACCGGGCAATTTTTACTTTAGGTATACAGCGGCTTGCTCTCCGGCTCGCCTGTCACCCCTGCCTGGGCCTCGGCGGGCTGGGCCGGGGCAGCTGGGGCATGGCGGGCAGTGATAACCGCCTGATGGAACGCCGCCGGGTTGGCGTGATACTTGCGCTCAATGTCCTGGTCGTAGCCGATCAGCGCATCTGGGTAGGTGCGGGCCATCTGCTGCAAAATTTCCTGCGCTTCGTCCTCATTACGGACGTAGATATCGTGGCAGGCTCTTTTCTCCTTCGCGCCGAAAACGCGCACCATCAGCTCTTTGTTCACGGTCAGGATGCCGTAAGCCTTGTGGCGCACTGTGTACTGGTAGGCCCAGACCACGTCGTCACCGGCCAGCACCCAGGAATTGCCGCCCTTGTCGTACATCAGCCAGCTGCGGCTCATGCGGACCTTGCCTTCCTGCATCGTGTCCTCGTAGAAGCGGTCGAGGGCCTGCTCGGTGGCCTGCGGGTCATCCGAAGCCTTGATGTAGTTGCGAATCTGCTTCTGGAAGCCGCCGGTCAGGGAATGAACCACGAACCAGATTGCCAGCACCACCAGCAAAACGCCGATGACGCCCATAAAGCCATACACAAACGTGTCCTGGCCATCGATTTCGCCGTCGGTCAGCACCAGCGGAAGGGCTGTGCAGTCGTCAAACAGACCGATATCATCATAGCTAAAACCGGCGTCAATGAAGTAATCTTCCCACAGCTGCCGGGTCTCATCATCCATGGGCTGCAGCGTGCCGCGCACCGACACGTAGGAGCCGTCCCACTCATAACTGCCGTCCTCGTCATCGATAAGCCGCTCGGTATCGGCAACGACCGCCTCGGCGTCGTCGATTTTGGACGCGGGCACTTCCACACCGATGTAGACGGTGGCGTCGGGGGTGTTGATGGGCATAATGTACTCGCGCGCGGAGACCTCATCGCGCTTGCCGCTCTCGCTCACGACGGTCTCGGCATAGTAGTCAATCAGGGTGTCAATGTCCGCTTCGAGATACTGTCCTTGCAGGGAAAGGACGTCATGGTCATCCAGCGGTGCGAAATGGGTCGGCCCAGCGATCATTTTTGCGATACCAGGCCCGAACACCACGCCGATGAAGATGGCCGCCACAGCCAGGACGATGATGGCCCACAGCTTGCCGACCAGGGTTTTCTGCTTCAGGGATTGCAGCATAGATACTTTCCTCCATTCTTTTGTATACAGGGTTCGTTACCATTGTAACAAATAGCAGGCTCGGCGTCAACCGGTCGCGCACATTTGCTCAAAACTTCTTTGGGTGCTACTTCCTAAAGCCGGTCATATACGACGCACAAAAACGCCCCTTCCGGTTTGACCCGGAAGGGGCGGGGTTCAGCTATTTAATTCGCAATTAAGCTACTCGCAGATTACAGCTCAGCGAAGTACTTAATGGTGCGGACCATCTGAGAGGTGTAGGAGTTCTCGTTGTCGTACCAAGAAACGACCTGAACCTGATAGGTGTCGTCGTCGATCTTAGCGACCATGGTCTGGGTAG
>CAKSWY010000044.1 GCA_934513685.1 uncultured Oscillospiraceae bacterium
CTGTCGGCCGAGGTGTAGACGATCAGGCTGCCGGTGCGCAGGTGCTCTTCGCCGTAGTCCTTAATTACTTCGGTGCCGGAATAGGGCTTGTTGCACAAAACGCCGCGCCCCGTCTTTTGGGAGAACTCCCGAATCACTTCATCCGGGAAGCCGTTGGGATAGGTGGGAAGCGCTTTGGGGCTGACAAGCCCGGCGATTTCCCAATGGCCGATGGTGGTGTCTTTTCCGTTGCTGCGCTCCTGCAGGCGGGCAAATGCACCGGAAGGGGCGTTTGCCGGCGTGCCACAGCCAACTCCGTCAATGTTGAACAACCCCAGTTGGATCAGATTGGGGGCAGCAAAGACGGAGCTACCGGATACAGAGCGCAGGGTATTTACCCCGTGGTCGCCGAATTTGGCGGCATCCGGCTCTTCCCCAATGCCAAAACTGTCCAGAACGATCAAAAACACCCGCTTTGCCATATTGCTTCAGGCTCCTTTCGCAAGCGGCCGCCGCGCGGCCGGGCAAGAAGGCTCTTGGCCCGGCCAGCTGAACGGGCGGCTTTTCCTGTACTTATTATACCGTATTTTGAGCAAAATTAAAATGTTTCTGTACAATCTGCCGATGGGCAAAATGCACGAAACGACGATGATTGATTTTTTACAGTTCTCCTCAATATTTTATACTTGTCCGGCGGGGGGAAGTGTGTATAATAAATGTGGAATTTCCCGGTGGCAGGCGGTTTGACGCAACCCCCATGCGGCCGGTGAGATTCGCTGAGAGCAAAAGACGCCCTTTCATAGGCCCGGCGGGAGACCTTCTGCCGCGCCCCGGAAAAAAGGAGAAACCTATGCGGAAAACCAAAATCATCTGCACGCTCGGCCCGTCTACGGACCGGGAAGATATCTTGCGGGATATGATCCTCAGTGGTATGAACGTGGCGCGTTTTAATTTTTCTCACGGAGATTATGCGGAGCATACCCGCCGCCTGGAGATGCTGAAGCGCCTGAGAACAGAATTGAACTGCCCGGTTGCCGCTTTGCTGGACACCAAAGGCCCGGAGGTTCGCCTAGTAAAGTTTGATGGGGGCCGTGCCGTGCTGAAGGATGGCCAGGAATTCATTCTGACCACCCGCGAAGTGCTGGGCGACAGCAACATTGCGCAGGTGACCTACAAAGAGCTTCCCGGCGACCTGCATGAAGGGGACAAGGTCCTTCTGGACGATGGCCTGATCAGCATGCACGTGGAGAGAGTCTCCGGCACCGACATTCACTGCCGGGTGGAGAACGGCGGCGTCATCAAGGATAAAAAGGGCGTCAATGTGCCGAATGTCTCCCTGGGCATTCCGTATATGAGCAGCAAGGACCGGGAGGACATCCTGTTCGGCATCGAGAACGGCTTTGATTTCATTGCGGCCAGCTTTGTACGCAACGCGCAGGACATTCTGGAGATCCGGCACATTCTGGATGAGAACCACTCCAACATCCGCGTCATTGCCAAGCTGGAAAACCAGGAGGGCGTGGACAATCTGGACGCAATTCTGGCCGTTGCGGACGGCATTATGGTTGCCCGCGGCGATATGGGTGTAGAAATCGACTTTACGGAAATTCCGGCCATTCAGAAGAACATCATTTATCACAGCTTTTCCACCGGCAAGCCGGTGATCACCGCCACGCAGATGCTGGAAAGCATGCAGAACAACCCCCGCCCGACCCGTGCGGAGATCACCGACGTGGCCAACGCGGTGTACGACGGCACCAGCGCGGTGATGCTTTCCGGCGAGACGGCGGCCGGAAAATACCCGGTGGAGGCTGTGCGCACGATGGCCGCCATTGCGGAGCGCACGGAGCAGGATGTTTCGTATCTGAGCCGGATGCACCGCGGAAATGTGGACAGCCACCTGAGCATTTCCGGCGCAACGGCCCATGCGGCCTGCACCACGGCCAACGACATCAAGGCAGATGCGGTGATCACGGTGACCAAAAGCGGCGAGACCGCGCGCCTGCTGAGCAAGTTCCGCTCCGACACACCCATCATTGCCTGTGTGCTGGAAGAGTCGGTGCAGCGGCAGCTCTCTCTTTCCTGGGGCGTGACCCCGCTGCTGATGCCCTATGCGCACAGCACAGATGAGATGATCGACCTCTCCATCGAGTGCGCCCGGAACGCCGGCCTGATCAAGGACGGCGACCTGGTGGTTCTGACCGCCGGTGTGCCGGTTGGCGTTTCCGGCACCACCAACATGATCAAGGTGCATGTGGTGGGCGATTCGCTCATCAACGGCGTGGGCGTCGGGCACAGCAATGCCAAGGGTGTGCTGTGCGTCTGCCGCACGCTGGAGGAGGCCAGAGGCAAATTTCAGCCGGGCGATGTTCTGGTGGCCCCCTATACCGACAACAGCATTCTGGACCTGATGCGGCAGGCGTCGGCCCTGATCGTGGAGGAGAGCGGCCTGAACAGCCATGCCGCCATTGTGGGCCTGGCGTTGGGCCTGGCGGTGATCGTCGGGGCCACGGGGGCCGTGCGGCGCCTGAAGGACGGCACCATGGTTTCGGTGGATTGCGAGCACGGAACGGTGCAGGCGCTGCCCGGCTGATTGGGAACGCAGTCGCTTGCAGGACAGCAAAAAAGGAGAAAAAACATGGAACGAATCGCGAGTTTTTGCGTGGATCACACCAAATTGGAGCCGGGAATGTATCTTTCCCGCCAGGACGGCGATGTGATGACCTGGGATGTGCGGATGAAACAACCCAATGCCGGCGAGTATCTGTCCACGGGCAGCGCCCACACCATTGAGCATCTGTTTGCCACCTATGCCCGGAATTCGGCCGTTTCGGACGGGGTGATCTATGTGGGGCCGATGGGCTGCCGCACCGGGTTTTACCTGCTCACCCGCGGGCTGACCGATGCACAGGCACTGAAGCTGGTGCTGGACAGCTACCGGTTTGTGGCTTCGTTTGAAGGGGACATCCCCGGCGCCAGCGAGGTGGAATGCGGCAATTACCGGGATATGGACCTGGAAGCGGCCCGCCGGGATGCAGCGGCGTATGTGGCCGTGCTGGAAACCCTGACGGACAAAGACATGCGCTATAAGGCCTGAACGGCAAGCCAAAATTATTCTCCCGCAAAACAGAGCTGCTTTGTTTTGCGGGATTTTTTGTAATGGTCTGCCGCTGTTTCATCTTTGCGGCACTTAGACACGATGTTTGAAGAGCGCAAGAACCATCAAGCGGCTGCCCGGCGGGAACCTGTATACTTACAGGTAAGAAGCCAGGCAGAAAAGAAATTGTAAAAAGGAGATCTTTCACCATGTGCCAGTGGTATTGCAATGTTAAAACGATCGTGACGGAAATAGACCGGTGCATTCGCCAGAACGCCAGTGAGGAATTGACACTGACGTATTTGGCGGAAAAGCTGGGCTATTCGGAATGTTACACCTCCAGAAAATTCCGCGAGATTTCCGGTATGCCGCTGCGGGAATATCTGCACCAGCGAAAATTGGCCTTTGCCTTGAAGGAGCTGCGGGATACCGAGAAAGGCATTCTGGAAATCGCGCTGAACTACGGCTTTTCTTCCCATGAGGCGTTTACCCGCGCCTTTAAAGAGGCCTATGGTGTTTCACCGGGCGAGTACCGGCGCCGCCCGACCTCGGTGGTGCTGCGCACGATGCTGAACCCCTTTGACTGCTATTTGGCGGAAACCGACGGGGTGAAGATGAAACCGGCGCATGGAGACGTGAAAACGTATTTTGTGTCGATCCCAGCCCACAAATATCTGCACATCCGCAATTATGAAAGCATCGGATACTGGGACTTCTGGCAAAAGCAGAGCCGCATTCCCGGGCAGGATTGCGACACGATCTGCGGGCTGCTGGATGGCATTCCGGGCAAGCTGGACGACCTGGGCGGGGAAGAGGCTGACAGCGGCAGCGGCCAGCTGATGGCCTTTATCAACGAGCCGACCGGGCGGATCTGCAGCTGGGGAATTCCGCTGGCGGAGAGCTATGGGGTTCGCCTTCCGCTGGACTATGCAGGCCCGGTGCCGGAACAGATGCAGATGATGAAGGTGCCAGAAGGGGAGTATCTGGTGTTTGAGCATGGGCCCTTCGACTTTGAAACGGAGAACCGCGCGGTCGAAGCCCAAATGGAGCAGGCCATGAAAGCGTTTGATTATGGGGTGGCCGGCTGCTGCCTGGATACAACGCCCGGGCGGGTGTTCTATTTCTATCATGACTGCAAGCGCTTTTGGAAGTATGTCCGCCCGATCCGGCGGTGCGGAGCAGAAAAGCCGGAACCGGCAGCCTTTGCAGATACACCGAAAAAAGACAGCTGAAACAGGAGTGGCCCGTGCGCAGGGAGGTCTTTCTGCGCACGGGCCGTTTGCTTTTATGCAGCAAAGTGAGCGGCCAGAGAGGGCCGTACTTGCAAACCTGTTGCAGAATGGGATATAATAAATCCGTATCGAAAAATGATCCGAAAACAGGTTTATTCAGGGGCCGATCGGGCGGGAAGGGCAAAGATGCAGCAGGAAATGCAGGAAGGCAAATTCAAGCTGGTGGCACCGTATCAGCCGACCGGCGATCAGCCCCAGGCCATTGATGCCCTCGTAAAAGGCATTGAGGCCGGAGACCGGGCCCAGACCCTGCTGGGTGTAACCGGCAGCGGCAAAACCTTTACCATGGCCAACGTGATTGCCCGGGTAAACCGCCCCACGCTGGTGCTGGCCCACAATAAAACGCTGGCGGCCCAGCTCTGCACGGAATTCCGCGAGTTTTTCCCGGACAATGCGGTGGAGTATTTTGTTTCGTACTACGACTATTATCAGCCCGAGGCGTACATCCCGTCCACCGACACCTACATTGAAAAAGACAGTGCCATCAACGATGAGATCGACCGCCTGCGCCATTCGGCCACGGCGGCGCTGTCGGAACGGCGGGATGTGATCATTGTGGCCAGCGTTTCCTGCATTTACAGCCTGGGCGACCCCATTGATTACCGCAGCATGGTCATCAGCCTGCGGCCTGGCATGGAGATGAGCCGGGAACAGCTGTGCAAACGGCTGGTCTCCCTGCAATACGAACGCAATGACGTGAACTTTACCCGCAACAAGTTCCGCGTGAGGGGCGATGTGGTGGAGATCAATCTGGCCTATATGAGCGACCTGGCCATTCGGGTGGAATTCTTCGGGGACGAGATCGACCGGATCACCGAGACAAACCCGCTGACCGGCGAGCGAAAAAATGTGGTAAAGCATGTGGCCATTTTCCCGGCGAGCCATTACATCGTCTCGCCGGAGAAGATGCAGGCGGGCCTGAAGCGCATCAGCGAGGAAATGGACGAACAGGTGAAGAAATTCACCCAGGAAGGCAAGTTGATCGAGGCACAGCGCATTGCTCAGCGCACCAACTACGACATGGAAATGCTCACGGAAGTGGGAATGTGCAAGGGCATCGAGAACTATTCTGCCGTGCTCAGCGGCAGGGCGCCCGGCTCGACCCCCACCACGCTGCTGGACTATTTCCCCAAGGACTTTTTGTTGTTTGTGGATGAAAGCCATGTGATGCTGCCCCAGCTTCGGGCCATGTACGGCGGCGACTATGCCCGCAAAAAGACGCTGGTGGAATATGGCTTCCGTCTGCCGTCGGCCTTTGACAACCGCCCCCTGAAATTTGAAGAGGTGGAAGCAAAGCTGAACCAGATGGTGTTCGTCAGCGCCACCCCCGGCGAGTATGAGCGGGAACACAGCAGCCAGGTCGCCCAGCAGGTCATTCGCCCCACCGGTTTGCTGGATCCTCAGATCGTGGTGAAGCCAGTGGAAGGCCAGATCGAGGACCTTTTGGGCGAGATCCGACAGCGCACGGCGCGCGGTGAACGGGTGCTTGTGACCACGCTGACCAAAAAGATGGCTGAGGACCTGACCGATTATCTCACCGAGCAGGGCGTCAAAGTCAAGTATATGCACCATGAGGTGGATACCTTTGAGCGCATGGAGCTGATCAAGGACCTGCGCCTTGGGGCAATTGATGTGATCGTGGGCATCAACCTGCTTCGGGAGGGCCTGGACCTTCCGGAAGTGTCTTTGGTGGCCATTCTGGACGCGGATAAGGAAGGTTTTCTGCGCAGCGAGACC
>CAKSWY010000045.1 GCA_934513685.1 uncultured Oscillospiraceae bacterium
TCTAATTGCATACGCAATTCGTGAAATGTATCATTATACTGTTGATACATCAGACACACAAATGTAAATAGGGACTTTATATATAAGGATGGACACAGTTGCGCCTCGGCACAGTCCGTTACAGGAACAAATGCTCCGCCACCCGCATCTGGCCGAAGCAGTCGATGCAGTACACGGTCACCCGGTCCTCCAGCCCGGCCGGCAGGCAGACGCGCCCGTCCCGAAGGGCAGCGTCAAAGTGGAACCGCTTGTGGGCGGTGGTGGCGTATACGGTGTCCTCCGGGCAGGTGTAGGCCAGCGTATAGGGGCTGCCTGCATCCGGCATGGGGCAGGGCTTGCCGCCGTGGGTCAGCAGCCACAGGCTGTCGCCGGGCAGGTCGGGCGCGGTGGGCAGCTCGCAGGCCACCGCCGTCATCTGGCAGCCAATGCGCTGGGGGGCCGATTTTCCGCCCCGACGGTCCTTATGGCACAGCACCAGGCAGCGGCCGTCCCACGCGCGCAGGAAGTCCGCCAGGGGCACCTGGGTCTCGGCGGCGCGGTCGTCCGGGGCGGCCGGGTCGTTCAGCAGCACCAGCACCCCGCCGTCCGGCCCGGGGGCAAAGCCCCGCACCGCCACCCGGTGGGTGGCCTCCTCCGGCTGGGCGCAGGGGCCTTGCGGGGGCGCTTCCGGAACCAGTTTTGCGGGCACCGTCGGGGCCGCCTCCGGCATGGCTTCCGGCTCCGGGGCGTTCTCCGGGGGAGCCGCCGGGTCAGGTTCGGTTTCGTGGGCAGGCTCCGGCGCGGCGGGTTCCTGGGCGGGTTCGGCAGGGGCAGCCTCTTCCGGCTTCGGCGGGGCGGGCAGGGGCAGAACGCCCGGCTTCACCGCCGCCATCACCCCGTTGCCCGCGCGGATCTCCTCCCGCAGACCGGGCAGATCCAGCCAGCACTGCCAGCTGGAAAAGCCCAGCCCGCCGGCGGCCGCCGCCAGAAAGGTCAGGTTTTCACAGCCGGGGCCTTCGTGGTCAAAGCACATATGGGCCAGCTCTTCGGGCAGCACGTCCTGCCCCCAGCGGTTCATCAGCCCGGCCAGGCAGGCAGGCCCAGCCATCCCGGGGCCAAAGGCCGGGTCCCGCCGGGCAAGGCTGTAGGCCGGAACGCGCAGTTCCCGGAACAGCGGGCGGCTTTTGCCGGGCTGCGGCGCCACCGGGCGGGCGCTGACGGCCAGCAGGCGCAGGGTGGGGCTGACCTTTTCATCCTCGGTGTACAAAAAGGCCCGCACCTGCACCGCCGCGCCCGGCTGATCGGGCAGCATCATCTGGTCGCCCTGCACATAGGGCTCTTCGCCGGGCTGGCGGAAGGTGCCGTGCCGAAGCAGCCAGGGGCTCCAGCGGCCAAAGCTGCACCAGGCGCGCCAGGTGCCCCGCACCAGCGCCCGGGCCTGCACCTCCACCACGGTGCCCTTGGGCACGTCGGCGTTCCAGCTTACCGAAAGCCGGTCAAAGGCAGGCAGGCGAAGCATCGGGCTGGTGTAGCAGCCGTACAGCAGATGCCGCCCTCCCGCCTGATCCAGCGCCACACCGCCGCCGTCCAGGGTCACATTGTCCAGCTCGCCCCGGGCAAGCTCTTCGGTTCCCTGTATGACCCGTGTCTGTTCCATGGTGCTCTCCTCCCGGTTCGGTTACTCTTACTTCTTATTGTATCGGGTTTGCCGGGGCTTTACAATCCCCGCCGCGGGGGTTTTCTTTACGCACACGGTCGGAATGTGGTACAATAAGGGCCCATGGGCCGCCCCGTTTCCGGCGGCCTGAATTTTGTATTTTCGGGAGGCCTCGCCATGAACATCCGCCCTGCATCCTCGTCGGACGCCGCCGCTCTGGCGGCCATCGAGGCCGTCTGCTTCCCCGCCGCCGAGGCCGCCGGGCCGCAGGTCATTGCCCAGCGGCTGGCCGTATTCCCGGACCGGTTTCTGGTGGCCGAAGAGGCGGGTGTGCCCATCGGGTTCATCAACGGGTGCGCCGCCGGGCATCCCCGCATCACCGACGATCTGTATGAGGACGCCCGGCTGCACCGGCCCAACGGCCCCTGGCAGACGGTGTTCGGGCTGGACACCCTGCCCGAGTACCGCCGCCGCGGGGTGGCCGCTGCCCTGATGAACGCCTTCATCGCCCAGGCAAAGGCCCGGGGGCAGCTTGGGGTCGCCCTCACCTGCAAGGCCCACCTGGTGCATTACTACGAGCGCTTCGGCTACCGGAACGAGGGCGTTTCCGCCAGCGTACACGGCGGCGCCGTCTGGTACGACATGGTGCTTCGGTTTTAAACCGCCCACCCAACTTTTTACGGAGGCCCAGTTTATGAAACGACTTGTCATCGGCATTCTTGCCCATGTGGACGCGGGCAAAACCACCCTTTCCGAGGGGCTTCTGTACCGCTGCGGGGCCCTGCGCCGCCTGGGCCGCGTGGACCACGGCGACGCCTTTCTGGACACGGACGCCCAGGAGAGGGCCCGGGGCATCACCATCTTTTCCAAGCAGGCGCTGCTGGAAATGCCCGGCCTGTCGGTGACGCTGCTGGACACCCCCGGCCACGTGGACTTTTCCGCCGAGGCCGAGCGCACCCTTCAGGTGCTGGACTGCGCCATTCTGGTGGTCAGCGGCAGCGAGGGCCTGCAGGGCCACACCCTGACCTTGTGGAAGCTGCTGGCCCGGTACCGGGTGCCGGTGCTGCTGTTCGTGAACAAGATGGACCTGCCCGGCCCCGGCCGGGCCGCCCTGATGGAGCAGCTGAAGGCCCGGCTGGCCCCCGGCTGCACCGACTTTGGCCAGCCCGAGGCCGCCCGCAACGAAGAGCTGGCCCTGTGCGGCGAGGACCTGATGGAGGAATTTCTGGAGGCGGGCAGCCTTTCGGACGAGGCCATTGCCGCCGGGGTGGCCGCGCGGCGGGTGTTCCCCTGCTTTTTCGGCTCGGCCCTGAAGCTGGACGGGCTGGACGAGCTGCTGGCCGCCCTGCCCCGCTTTGTGCAGGCGCCCGCCTACGGGCAGCACTTTTCCGCCGCGGTGTACAAGGTGGCCCGGGACCCCAAGGGCGAGCGGCTGACCTTTTTAAAGATCACCGGTGGCGCGCTGGAGGCCCGCGCCCTGCTCAGCGGCCAGAGTGACCCGGCCCAGGGCGGCGAGCCCTGGCAGGAGAAGGTCAGCCAGATCCGGCTGTACTCCGGCGCAAAGTTCACCGCGGCGGAGCGGGCCGAGGCCGGGCAGGTGTGCGCCGTGACCGGCCTGACCCACACCTGGCCCGGCGAGGGGCTGGGCCTTCGGCCCGACGCCCCCGCCCCCATGCTGGAGCCGGCCATGACCTATCAGGTGCTGCTGGACGATGGGCAGGACCCCCACGAGGCCCTGCAGAAACTGCGCCAGCTGGCCGAGGAGGACCCTCAGCTGCACATCAGCTGGGACGAGGAGACCCGGCAGATCCGCCTGCAGCTCATGGGGCCGGTGCAGCTGGAGGTGCTGCGCCGCCTGGCGGCCGACCGGTTCGGCCTGGCGGTGGCCTTCGGCCCCGGGGCGATCCTGTACAAAGAGACCATTGCCGCCCCGGTGGAGGGCGTGGGCCACTTTGAGCCTCTGCGCCACTACGCCGAGGTGCATCTGCTGCTGGAGCCTGCCCCCCGGGGCAGCGGGCTGACCTTTGCCACCGCCTGCCCCGAGGACGAGCTGGACAAAAACTGGCAGCGGCTCATTCTCACCCATCTGGCGGAAAAGCAGCACCGGGGCGTGCTCATCGGCGCGCCCATCACCGATCTGCGCATCACCCTGATGAGCGGCAAGGCCCACCTGAAGCACACCGAGGGCGGCGACTTCCGCCAGGCCACCTACCGGGCGGTGCGCCAAGGCCTGATGAGCGCCGAGAGCGTTCTGCTGGAGCCATGGTACCGGGTGGAGCTGGACCTGCCCGAGGAAAATCTGGGCCGCGCCATGGCCGACCTGCAGCGCATGGGCGGCAGCTTTGCCACGCCCCGCAGCGACGGCCAGCGGGCGGCCCTCACCGCCGAGGTACCTGCCGCCGCCCTGGGCGATTATGCCGACGAGGTGCGCGCCTACACCCGCGGCCAGGGCCAGCTTTCGGCCCTGCCCCTGGGCTACCGCCCCTGCCAGAACCCGCAGGCGGTGATCGAGGCCAGCGGCTACGACCCGGAGCGGGACACCGAGAACCCCGCCGGTTCGGTGTTCTGCGGCCACGGGGCGGGCTACCATGTGCCCTGGAACGAGGTGCCCCTGCACATGCACCTGCCCAGCATTCTGGCCCCCAGAGAGGAGGCCGTCCCCGCCGCCCCCGTGCGCCGCAGCGGCACCCCCTACACCGGCACGCTGGAACAGGACGCGGAGCTTCAGCGCATTTTTGAGCGCACCTACGGCCCCGTGCGCCGCCCGGCCTTTGCCGCGCCCCTGCGCGCAAAGCCCCAGAAGGAAACCGCCCCCGCCGAGGCCGTGACCGAATACCTGCTGGTGGACGGCTACAACCTGATTTTTGCCTGGCCGGAGCTGAAAAAGCTGGCGGCCCAGAATCTGGACGCCGCCCGGCAGGCCCTCACCGACCTGCTGTGCAACTACCGCGGCTTCCACCCCTGCGAGGTGATTCTGGTGTTCGACGCCTACAAGGTGCCCGGCGGCCGGGGCGAGGTGAGCCGCTACCACAACATCACGGTGGTGTACACCAAAGAGGCCGAAACCGCCGATATGTACATTGAAAAGGCCACCTACAAGCTGGAAAAGGCCCGCAAGGTGCGGGTGGCCACCTCGGACGGCGCCGAGCAGCTCATCATTCTGGGCCACGGGGCCCTGCGGGTGAGCGCCCGGGCCTTCCGGGAGGAAATCGAGCTGGCCAACCGCCGCATTGCCGACCTGATTGCCGAAAACAACCTGAAAAGTGAGAGCTCCTTCCCCTCTTCCGGCAAAAAGGGCAGCCAATGAAGAAAAAAGCCCCGGATTTTTTAAAAAAATTCAAACTTTTTTCAAAAACCCGATTGACAAACCGGGCAATTCCGCTTATAATATAACTCGCACCTGATTCAAACAGTTGCGAAGTTGATATGGCGGTATAGCTCAGTTGGCTAGAGCATTCGGTTCATACCCGAAGTGTCACCGGTTCAAATCCAGTTACCGCTACCAAGATACAGAGTTTCGCTAAGATACTTGGGGGCGTCCGCAATAGTGGACGAAGAAAAGCTTGCTGTTTTAGCGAAACTCTGTACTTTTTGGCCCGATGGTCAAGCGGTCAAGACATCGCCCTTTCACGGCGGTAACCCGGGTTCGATTCCCGGTCGGGTCACCAAAAAGCGCTGCACATTTGTGCGGCGCTTTTCTTTTTGTTTCGGCGGCTTCTTTTGCCAAAAAAACACCCTTGACCTTTGCAGACAAACCCGCCTCACTTCTGCCCCTTCAGGGGCAGAAGTGAGGCGGGTTTTCGGCTTCTCTCCCCTTTTTATAAAGCTTTATAATGCATAAACTATAACGCATAAAATGCGGTAAAACGAAAGGAACAGCGCGGCATTAGCGGGGGCGTTCGTAAGACAGTTAACGGAGCGTATCGGTGCAGATGCGCTCCGTTTCTTTATGCTAATATGACATATGGC
>CAKSWY010000046.1 GCA_934513685.1 uncultured Oscillospiraceae bacterium
ATGCCCACTGCGGCTACTGTTACCGCATCGGCGGCGACGAGTTCTGTGTGCTGCTGGAAAACGCAGACCGGGAGGCCTGGTGCGCGCAGGAATTTGAGCGTTGGCTGGCACTGCGGCGTGAGGTCGTGCATTGTCTGCCCAGAGTGTCCCTGGGGTCGGCACCCATTTCGGGGGAGGACCTGCTGGCCGTGAAAGACCAGGCCGACCGGGAGATGTACCGCTGCAAAAAGGCCCGGAAGGCTGCGGTGGCTGCAATGGAAAGGGCCGAAAGTGGGAGGCCCTGACCCATAGGCGGTACAAAAGGGGAGGAAGCCATGAGCGAATTTTCACACTTAAAAAACAAGCTGCTGGCTGAGCAGGTCGAAGACCAGATCTACCATTATATTCTGGATACCCCGCTGGAGCCTGGGGCAAAGCTGCCCAACGAGTTTGCGCTGGCGGAAAAGTTCCGGGTGGGGCGCAGCACCATCCGGGAGGCGGTGAAGCTGCTGTCCAGCAAGGGCATCGTGGAGGTGCGGCAGGGCTCCGGCACCTATGTGGTCACAACGGTGAAAGGGCTTTCGGACCCGCTGAATCTGCGCAGTGTGCAGGATAAGAATGCACTGGCCTTTGATCTGGTCAACCTGCGGCTGCTGCTGGAACCGGGCATCGCAGAGATCGCGGCCCAGAACGCGACCGACGAGGACATTGAGCGGCTGTGGCGGCTGTGCGAGCGGGTCGAGACCAAGATCCACAATGGCGACCGCTACATTGAAGACGACATCGCCTTCCACACCTGCATTGCCGAGAGCAGCAAGAATCTGGTGGTGGGGCAGCTGATCCCCATCATTGATACGGCGGTGATGATGTTCGTGAACGTCACCCACAAAAAGCTCATCGACGAGACCATCATGACCCACCGGATGATCGCGGAGGCCATCGCCAGGCACGACCCCATCGGGGCAAAGTCGGCCATGGTGATGCACCTGAACTTCAACCGCACCTATATCAAGAAGATCTACGACGGCGAAGATCCCGATGATGGGACCGTTGGAATGGCGGGATTTCTCAAATGATACCGGCCCTGCACGGCGAAATACCGTGCAGGGTGTTTTTATATCCGAAGTCATCTGATGACTTTTCACCCCGGCAGTTTGCAAAACCCGGCTGTGAGGGTGGATTTTACGAAAAAGTCGCCCGAAATTGGGCAAAGTGCATGATGTATCCCAGATTTTTTGCACAAATAGCAGGACGTATATGGAACAACTTGCAAAAAGATGTCCGCAGATTTACAATGAAATCACAAAAGGCCCTACGGAAAAAAGGACGGAAACAAGCGATATTTGGAGGTAAGGATTATGGAACTTCGTTCACAGGAAGTCCGCACGCTGGCACCTGAAAACGACCCGCTGAAGATGGGTATGGGCTGGAAGGTCGAGGACCTTTCCAAGCCCCAGATCCTGGTGGAGAGCACCTTCGGCGACAGCCACCCTGGCAGCGCTCATCTGGATCAATTCGTCAGAGAGGCCGTGCAGGCGGTCAACGAGAACGGCGGCAAGGCTGCCCGCTATTTTGCCACCGATATGTGCGACGGCATCGCACAGGGTCATGACGGCATCAACTACTCGCTGCCCCACCGGGACGCCATCGTGAATCTGGTGGAAGCACAGGCCAACGCCAGCGTCTACGACGGCGGCGTGTTCATCGCCAGCTGCGACAAGTCCGTGCCCGCCATGCTGATGAGCATCGGCCGCCTGAAGGACATGAGCGCCATCGTCGTCACCGGCGGCGTCATGGAGGCTCACACCCTGCCGAAAGAGTATGTGGTCAACGACCCGGCCTGCGCCATCAACGAGCTGCTGACGCTGGAGCAGATCGGCAAGTTTGACGCCTGGGAAAAGACCGGCGTCATCCCCAACAGCCAGCTGGACTACTACAAGCACAACGCCTGCCCCAGCTGCGGTGCCTGCTCCTTCATGGGCACCGCCTCCACCATGCAGGTCATGGCCGAGGCGCTGGGTCTGATGCTGCCGGGCACCGCCCTGATGCCCGCCACCGCTCCGGAGCTGAAGCAGGCCGCCTACGATGCCGGCAAGCAGCTGATGGAGCTGGTCAGGAAGGGCATCACCGCCAAGGACATCGTGACAAAGAAGAGCTTTGAGAACGCCATCATGGTCCACGCTGCCATCTCCGGCTCCACCAACGCGACCATGCACCTGCCCGCTGTCGCGCATGAGTTCGGCATCGAGATCGACGCCGACACCTTTGACCGGATGCACCGGGGTGCGCACTACCTGCTGAACATCCGTCCCTCCGGCGACTGGCCCGCACAGTACTTCTATTATGCAGGCGGTGTGCCCCGCGTGATGGAGGAAATCAAGTCCATGCTGCATCTGGACGTGATGACCGTCACCGGCAAGACGCTGGGCGAGAACCTCGAAGAGCTGAAAAAGAACGGCTTCTATGAGCACTGTGACGCCATCCTGGCCGAAAAGACCGCCGGTTTTGCCCGCCCGGTCAGCCGCGAGGATATCATCCACAGCTTCGACAACGCCAAGGGCACCGATGGCAGCATCGCCATCCTGAAGGGCAATCTGGCTCCGGAAGGCTGCGTCATCAAGCACACGGCCTGCCCCAAGAACATGTTTGAAGCCACCCTGCGCGCCAAGCCCTACGACAGCGAGGAAGAGTGCATCTCCGCTGTTCTGCACGGCGAGGTGAAGCCCGGCGACGCCATCTTCATCCGCTACGAAGGCCCCCGCGGCAGCGGGATGCCGGAGATGTTCTACACGGGCGAAGCCATCTGCGCCGACCCGAAGCTGGCTTCCAGCGTGGCCCTCATCACCGACGGCCGCTTCTCCGGCGCAAGCCGCGGCCCGGTCATCGGCCATGTCAGCCCGGAGGCTGCCGTGGGCGGCCCCATCGCACTGGTGGAGCCGGACGACCTGATCCAGATCGACGTCCACAACCGCAAGCTGGCCATCGTGGGCGTGAAGGGCGAGCCGAAGACCCCCGAAGAGATAGACGCCATCCTCGCCGAGCGCCGCGCCAACTGGAAGCCCAAGGCTCCCAAGTACACCAAGGGCCTGCTGAAGCTCTACTCGCAGCATGCCGTCAGCCCTATGAAGGGCGCTTACATGGAGTAAAACACTCCAGAGAAATAACAAAAAGGAAACTGCCCGGTGCGTTTTTCCGGACGGCTTGGATAAGTGCAACCAAAAATCAAAAAATGGAGGAACTATTATGACAGCAGTTGCGACTCCCGATGCGGCACGGCTGATATTTGCTGCCGTAGCAGGCCTGATCCTGTTGCTCATTCTCATCATCAAATTCAAAGTCCACGCCATGATCTCCATTCTGGTGGGTGCCGTTGGCATCGGCCTGATGGCCGGGATGCCCCTGTCCGACATCGTTGGCTCGGTCAATGAAGGCATCGGCAACACCCTGAAAGGCATCGCCCTTCTGGTGGGCCTTGGCTCCATGTTCGGTGCCATTCTGGAAGAATCCGGCGGAGCACAGACGCTGGCTGTGACCATGGTGCGGAAGTTCGGCGACGAAAAAGCTGCGTGGGCACTGGGCATCACCGGTCTGGTGGTGGCCATGCCGGTCTTCTTCGATGCCGGTCTGATCATCCTCATCCCGCTGGCGTTCTCGCTGGCAAAGCGCACCAAGCGCTCCGTTCTGTACTACGTCATCCCTCTGCTGGCCGGTCTGGCGGTCGGTCATGCGTTCATTCCCCCCACGCCGGGCCCTGTGCTGGTGGCGACCATGCTGGGCGTGGACCTGGGCTGGGTCATCCTCATCGGCATCTTCTGCGGCATCTTCGCCATGATCGCCGCTGGCCCCATCTGGGGTTCCATCTGCGGCAGGAAATACAGGATCGAGGTCCCCGAACATGTGGCGCAGCAGGATGACATCGACGAGAGCAAGCTGCCCAAGTTCGGCACCATCGTGGGCATCATCCTGATCCCGCTGGTCCTCATCATCGCAAACTCCGTGGCCAAGGTCGTGCCTGCTCTGGCTGGCATCCAGCCGGTCCTGGCTTTCCTCGGCGAGCCGTTCATGGCTCTGCTGCTGGCCACCATCGCTGCCATGTATCTGCTGGGCACCCGCCACGGTTACAGCAACGCCCAGCTGGAAAAGATCATGACCAAATCTCTGGAGCCCACCGGCATGATCCTGCTGGTCACTGCCTGCGGCGGTGTGCTGCGCTACATGCTGCAGAACTCCGGCCTGGGTGATGTCATCGGCAACGCCGTGGCAAACGCCAGCCTGCCGCTGGTGCTGGTCGCCTTCATCGTGGCCGCTCTGGTCCG
>CAKSWY010000047.1 GCA_934513685.1 uncultured Oscillospiraceae bacterium
TTGATGATTATACCCGAGTTTTTGAGAAATGTCAACCCAATTTTTTGAAAAAATTTGCATTTTTTGCAGTGGCCAATGAAATGGACGTAGTAAAATAAAATTTTCTGGACAATACGTGTATTGAAAGCCGGCACGGCGGCCTGCTTCAGCGGGTGCCCTCTGCAGAAGGCGTAATGCGGCAGCAGGTAAAGGTGCCGGTTGCCAGCAACCGCCCGGATTCCCGATGGGTGATCTCTACACGGATGACGCTTACCTTATGGCCGCGGCGGATCAATTCGGCGCGGGCTTCCAGGGTGCCGGGCTCGGTGGTGTTGCACAAATATTGAAAACTGGAATCCAGCGTAACGTAGGCGTGCCCATCGGCCCGGGCCAGCATACTGACGACACCGTCGGCCATGGTGTACAGCATACCGCCGTGTACGGTGCCCACCGTGTTGGTACATTGGGGGGTAAAGGGGGCGGTGAGCAGTGCGTGCTGTTCATCCAATTCCTGCGCGGTAATGCCGCAATGCTGCAAAAAGGGGTTGTGCTGGTTGGTAAACTCCATCTGTTCGGAATGCGTCATAAAAATCTCCTCAAAAAGGCAAATGCATCCTGCAAAACAGCGCTGCCCGCGCATTTGGGGCAGCGCTGAATCTGATTTTGTCAATAAATTTCCCGGTCCGGGGTGGTCAGGGCGTTCAGCAGAAGTGCAAACACATCGCCGCCCTTTTGCACAAAGCGCTCCTGTACCATGTTGGCGGTGTGCTCGTCCGGCATGGCCAGGGTCAGCTCAAACACGGTGCTGCCCATGTCCTCGATGGAGCAGTGCACCAGCCAGCCGTTCCCGTTTTGTTCCACCGTCGCCTTGTGCTGGGCGGATTTGCGCAGCCAGCTCTGGGCACGGATCACCGCCCGCACGGCCGATTCTCGCACGGTGCGGGGCAGGTCCCGATAAAGGGTATCCGCCACGGCCTCGCCGCTGGGGGTGATGGCGTACATATCGTTCTGCTCCGTGACAAGGCCCCGCTCGATCAGGTCATCCAGGCAGCCCACCAGCTCAAAGTAGTTCACCAGCTCTTCCCCAACTAGGGCGTTTTCCAACGCCTCGCGGGAGAGGGGAGAGACACGGCGGATGACATAGCACAACAAATTGCGCACCTCGGTGGTAGAAGTCAGTCCGCCGGGTTTTACACCGCCCGTAAATGCTCCGTTCGCCATGCTTTGTCCGCTCCTTCCCCGATGAGGTCGCTGGCCTGAATCCTTCTTTTTTCACCATACTACAACATTATATCCTACCTGCGTGAAAGTTACAAGGGGCGCATTCGGCAAGACCCCCGGCAAAAGGAAAAGAGGTTCACCCAAAGCGGGTTTCGATGTGCTTGCGGCATTGCGGGGTGGAATAAACCCAGTGTTCCAGCCGGCCTTTGGTGATGAAATAGCGCGGCTCAAACCGCAGGGTGCGGTTCAGTTCCCGGTTGACGACCACCAGCTTGATTTTCATTTTGTCGGGCAGAATGTTTTTGATGTAAACGCTCACAGCCTGGCCGGGGGCCAGATCGCCGCAGGATTCCGCCAAACCGGCCAGGTTGGGGGCGATCTCGATAAATACACCGTACTCCTCCACGCTGCGCACGATGCCCACAACCGTTTCGCCGGGTGAAAAGCAGGCGGCGTTTTCGGCCCAAGTGCCCAGAAGTTCCCGCAGAGTGAGCACCAGACGGCCCTGTGCGACCCGGCTTTTTACGGCACACAGCAGC